>JAEYYB010000130.1 GCA_023430975.1 Bacillota bacterium
AAATATTCGCAAGTATCAAAACAAAGAAGAAACCGTACGCTACAAACCTAGTGTGTAGAAGGGTTCTAGTATTCGCATTATCAAATATGTTGGTTTATTATGGGGTTAACTTTTAACTCTTGAGTAAATATATACAAGTCTTTAAAATCACGCACAATAGCACTAAATAAAGATGATTCTAATTCAAATCCGCCAGAGAGAGCTAAAAGGTAAGGCTTTCTGCTATAGGTTTGTCTAGCTATATTATAAGTAAGGTTCAAATGGCCACTCATATCTATACGCTCTATCTGTAAATTGAATTCATTAGGGCTCATTGCTTCAAGCTTTGCATTCCCTTTTCTATGCAATTCTAAACTGATTAACTCATCAACAAACTTCTTTAACATGTCAAATTCTATCCATATGCTTTTATTGTACCCTTTAAAGTCTTCATTTTGTATTTCCAAAGAAAAACAAACACTCGGACATCGCCCTTCTTCACACTCTACATATATAAAAGATATAAATGAATTTTTATCTTCTGATTCAATCCTTACCATAAAACCACCTTTAAATAAAAAACTTTGCCCACAAACCTGCTTTAACAACTTCCTTTTCACATTTCTGTAAAAAGTTCTTATCCCATTTATTTCTATAGCGTGTTATATAATTCCTCCAATAAGCCCTTGGATTCCACTTTTTCTTATATAACAGAGCCTCTGGCAAGCAATGTATTACATCAATCAAGTCATATGCCCTGTCAAAATTCCGTTCACTTATATGGAAACATATTTCAGTAATACATTCAGTTATTATCGGAAAATACTTATTTATTTCATCAACATTATCTGTTGCCTTATCAAAATCAAAAGATTTCAGCACAGAAATAAAGGTGTCTTTCTCATATATACTGATTAACCCGAAATAATCGCACAATTTTATAGATTCTTCAAATTCTTTTTTAAAAGCACCAAAATCATAATTTTTTCCTAATATAAAGTTTCGAACAAATAGCAGGAGCATTGTATTATATGGTTCATTAATCTTAAACCTTATAAGAATAAAAATTCTACTTATACTGACTAGAAGCTTTGTCAAATCAATATTTGAAATTTGTAAATCTTCTAAGTTTGAATGTATTATTGTTTCTTCATCATCTCCAGGTATAGGTGGAGAATCAAACGCCTTTAAAATCAATTCACCTAAAATAGTATCTGTAGCATCAAATCCTGCCTTAAAATAAAATTGTTTCAAGCCTTTTTCGCCTCCAAATGCTCCTCCACGATATCTTTTCCACTGAGAAAATGAAAAACCCGTTTCGGAACACATAGAACCAGAAACATAAATCTTTCCTCTTGAAAATTCAGCCCAATTATCAATTCCAGTAGCTAATGTATGCACTTTAACAGCATTTTGGGAGTGAAGAAATGGCTCCTTAATACACTCTTTAAAACAATTTCTTGCTATCCTTCCAATATCACTGGTTTCATACGGTCTTTCAATCATTCCGTACTTATCGAAGCTTCTTCCAATTCCATTTTCATCATGTGCATAAGGTATTACTAAGATAGTACCTTTTTTATCTTTATATATGCCTATAGAATAATTCATATTTCAAACCCTCACATAATTGCACTTAACATAAATAACTCCTAAATATAAAAATATTCTCATTCTAATATCTGTCATATCCTATTGGCTTGACACGCTAGCTGTAATTGTTACAACTTTTTCTTTTTTCCTCCATTACCTCTAGTATTCCAGCTCCAAACCAATCGATAAGTTTAACAAAGGATTCACGTTTTAAGGTATAATAAGCATCATGGATTATAGGACAGTATCCATTTTCCAGTCTTGTTTCATCGTCTAATGCCTCAATAAGCAATTTTGCAAACTTTTTAGAACGGTAATACTGATAACAGCTTATAATATCACTTTTTTGAGAATATGAGTTAGAAATATAATACAGTTTAATCAATTCATCCTCACCGTATTTCAATTTGCTAAATACAACCTGATAAATAAGTTGATTTTCTTCAAATAAAACTCCTCTTTCTTTTAATGATTCAAGCAACTCAATTGATTTATTGCATTGGACTGCACATAAATATTCTATCAAAGAGCATTGTACACTGAAATCCATTTTTAGCTTAGTGTCAATATATTGCTCAATCACTTCTAAACCTTCTTCAAACTGGTTAACTTGTAAAGCATTTAAAATCTGTTCAATATAAATGACATTTTCACTATTATGCAGACATTGTAATACATAATCTAAAGCTCTTTTATCAAAAAACAAATCAGCGACACATATCAGTTCCCAATCTATATCGCTCTTTTCATACATCTTAACGGCGTTTTCCCTATCCAGTATTAACCCAATCACCAAATCAATAGCTTTCCTAGATGTATTACAATACATATTCCCGATTTCATCCAATTCGTGCATGGAATTAATCCAAAGATAATCTAAAAGACTGTTTTCCTTTGCAATTTCATCAATAAATATTTCCTTCTCTTCAATGCAAAAAGAATAAAAGTTCCTTGACAAGGCCATAACTTGAGCATACTCCATTTTATTGTTATCAACTTCCGTTAAAGCAAACTGAATATACCTTGCAAAGTCAATTGTAATATCGTCGGTTTTTGTAATCCACTTATTTGGGTTATATTGCTCAGGTACATTTGCAATTTTATAGTAGTTACCAGATTTTTTGTAATAATTACAAAGAGTCCTTTTTACTAAATCATTCATTTGTATTACTCCCAACTACCTCTAAAAATTCATCAGCATAAACATCAAACTGTTCCAAGAAGCCTATCGTTTCGGAAACAACAATTTTAATATCTCCATATATGCCTTCTGTTGCTAAATAAAATTCATCACTTAGTAATAGCATAGAATTATTGATATAATCACTAGAAGGAAGAAAACTTTGCTGTGACAATCTATAGAGATATGACAAAATAGCATCGTCATTTTCAGGAGCCAAAGCCAGCTTTTTATAACATAAGCCAAGCATTATATTCATTGGCTTATCAGTGTACTCGTTTTGAAGAATTCTCAATAGTTTACTTCCTACATTAGCAGTACTTTGCCTTTCAGAAAGTGAAAGCTCAATAAGGTCATTAGATATAGGTGATTCTGCCTTATCAATTACATTATCCACCCATCTTATTACATCTTTGATAGAAAAAAAACCACAAAAAAGACCTAAATAATATGTACCTGCCATATCCACTACTGTTAGCATTTGAACCTCCCTATTTTTCAATTAACCAAAGAAATTCTATCTCTCAAGATAACAATCCAGCAATCGAATAAAGTTGTACTTTTGATTACTTCATTATTGCTCTTAAAAAAACTAGAAACAGCTTTCATTTCTCTATATCATCAAATAAAATAAATTCTGGTTTACTAAGATAGGATAACGGATATAAATCCTCTCTTGATGTTATAATTCCCTTTATTAAGCCAGTCTGATATTTCTTTTGAATATTAACAATAGCAAAAGCATCTCCATTATTGTTGAATGGATATATGGTATTATTTTTTTCAAATACGTTCTTTGATATATCTAAAGTTAGTATCACAACATCTTTACCATGCCAATTATGTATAAAAATCTGGAAAGCGTTCTCATGAATAAGTGTTAAGAATTTTTTCTTAGATAAATTCAATTCCACTCCTTCCATATATCCATTTATATCTATTCTATTCTGAAACATACGGCCAATTTGGCACACAAGTAACCAAAGCGTATGTCTTTACGCCTTTTAGTCTTTTGTTTTTAATTCCGACTTAAGATGCTTTGGGCTCCAGAGACACCTTAAAT
>JAEYYB010000020.1 GCA_023430975.1 Bacillota bacterium
TTATAATCTTTTCTCCGTCAGCTTTTAGGCTCTACTGGCATCATTGAAATTGCATTCCTTTATTTAATACTTAACCTGCTTTTTGTTGTGGTCTTTGGATGTCCTTAATCATCTTTTCTCCATCATATATTAATCCTTTTGTAAGCAATGTGTAGAACACCCTTATTAATCTACAGCTTATTGCCATTAGTGATTGCTTTTTCTTCAGAGGATTTTCCACTCTGTTTGTATAGTATAAATGCAACTGCCTAAATTCAGGGTTCTTTGCGACCAATAGCATTACGCTTGAAACAATAACCTTCGAAGCCTCTTTCTACCTCGCTTGCTTAGTGTTATTTTCCCTCTATGCTTTCCTGAACTGTTCTCCTTCAAGTTAAGTCCTGCAAGCTTTTGTATCTGATTGGAATTTTCAAATCTCCCTATATCTCCAACTTCAGCAATGAATCCTGCAACTGTTACAACTCCAATTCCCTTGATGTATAACAGTTCCTTAATATTGGGAACCTGGAATAGTATCTCCTCTATCAGTTCCATAGTTGCTTCAAGCTTTTTAAGCGAGAAATCATATTTTTCTATTAAGCTTAACAGGTCATATTCTGCTGATTTTAGGCCTTCTTTCACACCTACACTTACTTCTGCTGCTTTTACAAGGCTTATTGCATGCTTAGTTCCAACAGCTCTTTTTATCTGTTCTTTCCACACGGCTACTATGCCTTCAATACCTTTTACAAGAACCCTCTCGGGTGTTGCAAAGTTCTTTAACGCTAACATTGCTCCTTTACCAGTCCAGTCTTTAAATACTGTCTTGAACTCTGGAAAGTATATTGAAAGCCATCTTTGTACTTTATTATCTATAACTGTTAGCTGCTTAACATACCGCTCCCGAGTTTCCATTTATATTCTTAACTCTGGATAAACCCCTTCTGGCATATATGGTTCGAGATATCTACCATCCTTAACCAACATTGTTATTGTCTTTGGGTCTTTACGGTCATTTTTAGTTGGACTGTTAAGGCTCTGGCATAGTGTAGTTCACTTCCTACATCAACTCCTATTACCATTGTTGATAAATCCATTTGCTTAAGTTTCTCATTTTGGTTATACTTCATATTAGATGCCTCCTGTTTTATTTGATTTGTGGTTACTTTGCGGGCAACTCACATTTCAAATTTTACAGCCTGGCATCCCTTTTTTCAAAGTGCATTTTATTTCATTACAGGAATGCTCTAAAGTAACATTTGATATACTTTTAAATAAAATAAGCTAATATATATATGTTATATCTCTTAGACTTTTTTTTCAATATAAATTATATACATTTCATAAACAAAATCACATTTTAATTTTAATATATCAGCTTTTTAAATAATATTTTATATAAATCATTTAATAATCAAAATGACATAATAAACTATAACCTTCTATATGAAAAGTGAATAATCTTTTACATTTGTCTATCGCAAATACCGTTGAACCGTTCGTTATTTGCTATGACAAATTTAAGATTATTAACACTTTTCATATAGAACTTAATAAATGTTTCACGTGAAACATTTATTAAGAAATGATTAAAATACAATTTATTATACAAATTGTACTTTAATCATTTCTCAATGCTATATATTTTAAATCAATTTACGTTCTCTATATAAATTTAATCTATGTTTAGTTAATAACCATCTTATTATTTTTTAATTTTAAAATCTTTATTAATATTATAATTAAAAACACCTTTACAAACCTATCTATAGAACGCTCTAAAATCAATTAATTACTTAAAATCAAAGTTTTATGTTAACTTCCTAATTATTTTTCAAAAATATTATTATTAAATTAGAATATTATATAGCCCACTTCTCATATAATTTCTTAAAATAAATATAATTCTCTACCAAATAATATTATAAAGGAGTAATAACGTGTTAAAATCTATTATTACAACATTTATTTTAGTTTTTATCGCTGAATTAGGTGATAAAACACAACTTTCTACAATGATGCTTGCATCAAAGTCAGATTCTATTTGGCATGTATTTGTAGGTTCATCTATAGCACTAATATTATCTTCCTTATTAGGTGTTTTCGCAGGATCTTTATTACATAAGTATATTCCACTTTATTATATACAATTTCTTTCAGGTGGAGCTTTTATAATCATTGGAATTCTATTATTATCAGGTAAAATATAAAAAGCCATTTAAGGCCTTTTATATTTTAAATATTATTATTTTTATATTAGATATCAAGGTTAGTAACCATTCTTGCGTGATTTGTTATAAATTCCTTCCTTGGTTCAACCTTATCTCCCATTAGTATGGTGAATATCTCATCTGCTGCAACTGCATCTTCCAATTCAACTTTTAATATAGTTCTTTTTGATGGATCCATTGTTGTTTCCCAAAGCTGCTCAGGATTCATTTCACCTAAACCTTTATATCTTTGAATAGAGCAATCATCTCTTTTCCACTGTTTTTCTCCAATAAGTTTGTCAACTTCCTTCTCATTGTAAGCATAGAAGAACTCTTTTCCTTTTGAAACCTTAAATAATGGAGGCTGTGCTATATATATATGCCCGGCTTCAACAAGAGGCTTCATATACCTAAAGAAAAATGTGAGTAAAAGTGTTCTTATATGAGAACCATCTACGTCTGCATCTGCCATAATGATAATCTTATGATATCTTAATTTTGAAATATCAAAATCATCACCTATGCTTGCACCTAAAGCAGTGACAACAGGAAGCAACTTTTCGTTCTCATAAACTTTATCTATTCTTGACTTTTCAACATTAAGCATTTTTCCCCAAAGAGGTAGTATAGCTTGGAATTTTCTATCCCTTCCCTGCTTTGCAGATCCTCCTGCGGAATCTCCTTCAACAATATATATTTCACATAGTGAAGCATCTTTCTCCTGACAATCCGCCAACTTTCCAGGTAAAGTAGTTGACTCCAATGCACTTTTTCTTCTTGTGAGTTCTCTGGCCTTTCTTGCTGCCTCACGTGCTCTTGCAGCAGTTATACATTTTTCTAAAATTATCTTTGAAACTGAAGGGTTTTCTTCAAGAAAGTCAGTTAACTTTTCATTAACTACATTTTCTACAAGACTCCTCATTTCACTGTTACCCAATTTTGTTTTTGTTTGTCCTTCAAATTGAGGCTCCTGTATTTTTACACTTATAACAGCTGTCATACCTTCTCTTATATCTTCACCCTGTAAATTCTTATCATTCTCTTTTATGAAATTATATTTTCTTGCATAATCGTTAAATACTTTTGTTATAGCAGTTTTAAAACCAGTTAAATGCGTTCCTCCTTCAGTAGTTGCAATATTATTTGCAAAACTGAATATATTTTCAATGTATGAATCATTAAATTGTAGAGCAATTTCTACAATAGACCCTTCTTTATGTCCTTCAATATATATTGGGTTTTTAAACAGCACTTCCTTATGTCTGTTATTGTATTCAACAAATGATATTATACCGCCTTCGTAATGAAGGACCTTTTCCACTCTTTCTTCAGGTCTTTCATCTATTAATCTAATAGTTATATTTTTATTTAAGAATGCCAATTCTCTGAATCTATTTAATAATATATTATAATCGAAAACCAGTTCATCAAATATCTCCGGATCCGGTTTAAATGTGGTTTTAGTTCCTGTAGTATCTTTAGTACCTACTATTTCCAATTCAGAAACAACTTTTCCTCTTTCATACCTTTGTTTATATATATTTCCATCTCTAGCTACTTGAACTTCTAAATACTCAGAAAGAGCGTTTACAACAGATGCACCAACACCATGCAATCCTCCAGAAACTGAATATCCCTCTCCGCCAAACTTTCCGCCTGCATGCAAAATTGTATGGACTACTTCAACTGTAGGTATACCCATTTTGGGATGTATGCCTATTGGTATTCCTCTCCCATTATCTATGTTTGTAATAGAGTTGTCTTTATTTATTATTATTGTAATTTCAGAACAATAACCTGCTAATGCCTCATCAATACTATTATCAACTATTTCATAAACCAAGTGATGAAGACCTCTACTAGAAGTACTTCCAATATACATACCCGGTCTTTTTCTTACCGCTTCCAGTCCTTCCAAAACCTGTATTTGATTTTCATCATAAGCAGCTCTATTATGCTCTTTCTCTATATTTTCTTCTTCAAGTACCTTATCCTCTTCTTGCATCTTTTCCTCCACACTCTATATTAAAATTATTAATCCCTTAGTTTTTATATGTTTGATATATCATTTATATATCCTGAACGTTTTTGTAAAGTTACTGATGAAATTGGAGAAAGATATATCTTACTTTTTTTATCAAACTCTGTAATAATAAAAGTCTTTGGGAGATCTTGGGATATACTTTCTATAAAACCCTCTTCCTCCGCTATTTTTAAAAAATCTTTAGAATCCTTTGATATAGTAGTAGTTTCAATGTCCATTATAGCAATTATATTTTTTAATGGAAGCACTACATCTCCTCCAATGTGTAAAAACATTCTCTTTCCTCCTGATTTAAGGATTTAATTGTATATTCATTTTTTATACTTTTGTATAGGCATGATTGAAATATTACTTACCGTTTCGAGGGTATGTTCACGAGTTAAGTTAACACTAAAGGGAAATTATACGTTAAGTTATATTTTTAACATGCCATATCTTATATATTTTATATTAAGTATAAACAAAGTGCAAATTCGTTTTATAAAAAATTATTAAAAAATACCATCTTAATAATTATTATTATCATTGCTCTTCTTTATTGTTAACAATTTTACCATTTTCTATTTTAATAAAACATGCATCCTTATCAATACCTTTTATAAATTCATTCTTATCTGTGCATGTTATAAAGGTTTGTATATTTTTTATATTCTCTATCAGATACTCTCTTCTCTTAGAATCAAGCTCTGACATTACGTCATCTAAAAGCAATATAGGATATTCTCCACTACTTTTTTTTACAATTTCCAACTCTGACAGCTTCAGCGATAATATAGCTGTACGTTGCTGTCCCTGGGACCCATAATGTTTTAGGCTTATACCGTTTACCAATATATCCAGATCATCTCTTTGTGGTCCTATAAGAGTAGTACCTTTTTGAATTTCCTTACTTCTTTCTGCTTCAAGTTTCTTTATAAAAACATTTTTTATATCATTATTTCCAATATCAAACTTTATTGAGGAAATATATTTTATTTCAAGTTTTTCTTTTGAATTAGTTATGCTGCTATGGTATTTATCAGCTATTTTATATAAATCTTCGATAAATTTTAGTCTTTCTGTAATTATTCTTGAACCTGTATCAGCAAGGCTTTGATTCCATACATCCAGGGTACTTGTATTTTCTTTTCTTAAAAAAATTTCTTTAAGAAGGTAGTTCCTCTGATTTAATATTTTTATATACTGCTGCAAGTTATAAAAATATGATGGTTTTAGTTGACTTAATGCTATATCTATAAATCTTCTTCTTTCTGATGGACCTTCCTTAATTATTTGTAGGTCCTCAGGTGAAAACATTACAGAATTTAACTGCCCCATTAAATTACCAATTTTTTTAATAGGAATATCATTTATCAAAATACTCTTTTTTTCTTTTATGCTATAATTTATTTCAATGCTATTGTCTTTTCTTTCTTCCTTGCTAAATAATACTTTTACAAAATATTTTTCATCCCCATATCTTATAAGCTCATTATCTTTATTAGTCCTATGAGATCTACCAGTTGTGCATAAATAGATAGCTTCTAAAATATTAGTCTTTCCCTGAGCATTATTTCCATAAATAATATTAAAGCCATTATTAAAACTGGCTTCTAAAAAACTATAGTTTCTATAATTCTTTAAAAACATTCTATCTATATACAAATTGACCCCCGGCCTATTCTATTATAAACTTTTTTTCGTCAACTTCAATAATATCTCCCGGTCTTAATTTTTTACCTCTTCTTATCTCTACTTCTCCGTTTACAGTTACATATCCATTATAAATTATTTCCTTTGCATCTGCTCCTGAGCCAACTATACTTATCCATTTTAAGAATTGATCCAGCTTAATAAACTCAGTATCTATTTTTACTTTCTCCATTTTACGCACCTTCTTTAGAAAATTGCCTTACTTATACTTCCCTATTCATTCTAACAGGTAAAACCATATAAGCAAACTCTCCACCACTTATTGGAAATATTGTACTTGGACCTATTTCAGAGGTAAAAACGATTTTTATTCTTTCTTCATCAATTGCCTTTAATGCCTCTATAAAGTACCTTGGATTAAAACCTATTTCCATCTTTCTTCCAGTCATTTCAACTCTAATCTCTTCTCTTACCGTACCTAATTCAGTACTTGATGATAATATTATTTTTTCATCCTCTATATCAAACCTAAGTGGGTACTTTTTTTCCTCGTTTGATATCAGGGATGCTCTTTCCAAGCTGCTTAAAAATTCCTTTTTTTCAACTATAACCTCTGTATCATAATCTGAAGGTATAATACTTTTATAATCCAAATACTCACCTTCTATTATTCTAGATAATATTTTAACATTATTTAGATCAAATAGAACATGATTTTTTGAACTTATAATTTTCATTTCTTCATCTTCAGGCTGTAATATTTTAACAATTTCATTCATTGTTTTACCTGGTACTATAACTTTTATTAAGCTAAATTCTTCTTCTGATACCCTTTTTCTCTGTGCCATTCTAAAGCCATCTATAGCGACAAAGTCAAGTTCTTTTCCATTGGATTCTATTAGTATTCCTTTTAATACAGGTCTGTTATCGTCAAATCCAACTGCAAATATTGTTTGTCTAATCATATCACGTAATATATTCTGAGTAGTAACAAACATATTTTCGTTTTCTATCATTTGAAGTTCGGGATATCCCTCCGATGGAATGCCTTTAATCTCGAAATGCGAATTTTCACATTCTATTATGACCTTTCCATTATCCTTTACCTCAATCAGAACTTCTGAATCAGGAAGCTTTCTTACTATGTCTCCCAGCATCTTTGAGTTTATTACTATTGAACCTTCTCTTCTTATATCTGCTTCTATTGTACACTCTATTCCAATTTCCAGGTCATTACCCGTCAACTTGAAATTATTTGCTGCCTTTATCAGTATACCTTCGAGTATTTGCATGGTACTTTTTGCAGATACGGCCTTCTGTACAATATTTATACCTTCAAGTAATTTTTCCTTCGAACAAATAACTTTCATCCAAGTTCCTCCTTTATAATAATTAATAATTTTTTAGTAATAATAATAATAAGTGCTGTTGATTTTGTTAATAACCTATACAAAGCGGATTATTTACCATGTTTAAGATTGTTAATTAATTGTTGATATCTGTTATTAAATTATCAACAATATAAAGCTAATTTTTAACATTATAATTTGTCCACAATAACTTATACCCATATACACAATTTATGTTGATAAAATTTAAATCTAACTTTAAATTAATTTCTATATTAAAAAATAAGATTACCATTAAAGGTAATTTTATTTTTAAGTAATTCTTATTAAGTATAGTTATATGTTTTGCAATAATCATTTTACATTTTTAATTATTGAAAAACATTTTCTTTTATTCATATGTTGCCAAATATTCATTTTTATAATGCAAATGCAGACGATTAAACTTCATTTCATCATTTAAAATCTTTTTCGTAATATATATAAAAACCTTATTTACCTTGAATATTCTTCTTTAACTCACTAACTGCACGTCTTGTCTCGGAGTTTGTTTCAATATCTTCAGCTATTTTTTCACATGCATGTATTACTGTTGTATGATCTCTTCCGCCAAACTCGTCACCTATCTTCGGAAGCGACATATCGGTGAGTTCCCTGCAGAGGTACATTGCTATCTGCCTTGGGTAGGAAATTTCCCTGTTCCTCTTTTTAGATTTAAATTCTTCTATTCTAATATTATAGAATCTGGATACTATATCTTTTATTGAATTACAGTCTATTACTTTGGTTTTATTATTAGAGAGCATGTCCTTTAAAGCATCGCTTGCCAGATCAATGCTTATTTCACTTTGGGTAAGGGAAGCATAAGCAATAACTCTGTTTAAAGCACCCTCAAGCTCTCTTATATTTGATGCTATATTATCAGCTATAAAAACCATAATGTCATTTGGAACATCAAGCATTTCAAGCTGGGCCTTTTTTCTTAATATAGCTATTCTTGTCTCGAGATCCGGTGGCTGTATATCTGCTATTAATCCCCACTCAAACCTTGAACGAAGTCTTTCTTCCAAGGTTTTTATTTCCTTGGGAGGTTTATCACTGGAGAGAATAATTTGTTTATTTGATTCATATAGTGCATTAAAGGTATGGAAAAATTCCTCTTGAGTACGTTCTTTTCCGCCTATAAACTGAATATCGTCTATCATAAGTACATCTATATTTCTGTACTTAGACCTGAATTCTTCGTTTTTATCATCCTTAATGGCATTGATAAGCTCATTTGTAAACTTTTCGGATGACACATACAGTACCTTCTGAGATGGATTCTGCGTCATTATGTAATGACCGATAGCTTGCATAAGATGTGTCTTACCAAGACCAACGCCTCCATACATGAAAAGAGGGTTGTAAGCTTTTGCCGGCGTCTCGGCTACAGCAAGTGATGCTGCGTGAGCGAAACGATTGCTGTTTCCAACCACAAATGTATCGAAGGTGTATTTTGGATTTAATACTGAAATTACTTGATCATCAGATATATTATTAATATCAGAAGAATTCTTTTTAACATCTTCCTGTGAGGGAATTAGAATGTTAATAGCATATTCCTTGTATGTTAGCTGCTTCACTGCATTTTTTATCAACTTTAAATATCTGCTTTCAAGTATACCCTTATTAAATTCATCAGGCACACCAAGATTAATTGCATTTGCTGTCAAAGATAAGGGCTCAATAGAGTTTATCCATGTGTTAAAGCTTATCTCTGTGAGCTCTGTTTTAAGAAGCTCTAGCGTTTTATTCCATAAATCGGTTAACTGATAACTCATAAAATCCTCCAAAATAAAGAAAAAATACACAGGTCGTAAAATGTATGTTATGAAAACATTTTTAAGCCGATGAAGAAAAAAAATAAACCATTATGTAAAAAATAATAGATTTATTTCTTAATACTATTTAGGGAATAAATTTTGTAAATTCCCAAATTGAATTGTAAATTATCTTTTGTAAAATTAATTTTTATAGATTATTGACAGGTTGTGTATAACTATATACACAATTTTAAAATATTTCAAAGTCAATAAGCATATTAAATATATCAGACTTTTAATCATTATTCAATAAGATATCCACAAAAATTTTAAGTAAAATTCATATTTATCCACAATCAATTTTTTAATATATTCGTTTCCAGAATATTAAAAAAAATAATAAAAATTAATTTTAAAATATAGATACAAAATGTAGTTATTACTTATATAGGTCTTCAATATTTAGTATTGATACGCTTTATATGCAAACTTTGTTTATAGGGCAATAAAAATAGCTTCTTGACATGTCTTTATAATATAATATATAATTGGTTTGATTTCTTTAAAATATGAATAAATATGAAATATAATTGATTATATATCTTGTATTTATCAAGGTTTTACCGCTTTTATGAAACGGAGGTGTAATTGAAATGTTAAGAACCTATCAACCTAAAAATAGACAAAGAAAAAAGGAACATGGTTTTAGAAAGAGAATGCGTACTGCTAACGGAAAAAAAGTTTTAAGAAGACGCAGGTTAAAAGGTAGAAAAGTATTAACAGCTTAAGACCGCAAATTCTGTGGTCTTTTTGTTTAATATATTATAAATTTAGAAATAATTAATATTAAATATATTTTTTAGGTATTTAATTATTATTATGAGGATAAATTATAGCTTATGATAGAAACTATTCCTCTTAAAAAAAACCATGAGTTTATGAGGGTCTATAAAAAAGGACGCTTTTATGTCGGTAAGTATATTACTTTATATACCCTCTCAAATTATATTGACAAAAACAGACTTGGAATTACTGTGAGCAAAAAAGTTGGAAAGAGTGTTAAAAGAAACAGGATAAGAAGGTTGGTAAAAGAGAACTACAGGCTGGTTGAAGAACATATTAAACATGGCTTTGACATAGTTTTTGTTGTAAGATCTTCTGAAGATATGCCTGGTTTTTTTGAAATAAAAAAGGAAATGAAATATTTGTTAAAGAAACTTAATATATTTGAACAGGAGAAAATTAATTGATAAAAAGTTTTTTAATATATTTAATAAAATTTTATCAAAAGTGTATTTCACCTTTAAAAAGGCCGAGTTGTAGATTTTATCCTACCTGTTCACAATATGCTGTAGAATCAATTAAGAAATATGGTGCTTTTATAGGTGCACTGAAATCGGTGAAAAGGATAGCTAAATGTCACCCTTTTCATCCAGGAGGATATGACCCAGTAAAGTAAGAATAAGGAGTAGTTTATAAAATATGTTAGATTTTATTGCAAAACCTTTTGGAGATATATTGTACTTTATTTATAATAATTTAGCTTTTAAATCATACGGCATAGCTATTATTATATTTACAATATTTGTAAAAATTATACTTTTGCCATTAATGATTAAACAATATAATAATATGGCAAAAATGCAGGAATTAGGCCCAAAATTAAAGGAAATTCAGACTAAGTATAAAAATGACAAGGAAAAGCTTCAACAGGAAAGCATGAAGCTATATCAGGAAAACAACTATAATCCTATGGGAGGTTGTTTACCTTTATTAATTCAGATGCCTATATTGCTTGCTTTATGGCAGGTTATTCAAAAGCCATTAAGATATATGATAGATATGGCACCTGAAACAATTGATAAATTAGCAAATGTATTTAAATTACCGAACAATGGTTATATAGAAATTGGAATTATTAAAAATTTTGATATAAATAAAATTGGAGATATTATAACTATAGATATTGCAAATGTAATAAAAGGTATGGAGAAAGGGTTTAACTTTTTAGGAGTTAATCTTGGAACAGTTCCCTCACATGACTATAAAACAGCACCTTTACTTTTATTGATACCGATTTTAGCAGCTGCAACTACATATATATCTACTAAATTATCCATGGTTACATCTACTACACCAATGGATAACCCAATGCAAAAGTCTATGATGTTTATAGGACCCATGATGACTTTGTTTTTCTCCTTTTCGTTCCCAGCAGGTATGGGCCTTTATTGGATAGTAGGTGGTGTTTTTCAGATTTTCCAACAGATGTTTATTAATAAACTAATGGCAAAAAAGAAGGAGGTTCAGAACGCATAAATGGCTTATTCTATAGAAAAAACTGCAAAAACAGTACAGGAAGCTGTTTCATTGGCTTTGGAAGAACTTAATCTTAATGAAGATAAAGTTGATATTGAAGTACTTGATGAAGGTAATAAAGGTATTTTCGGGATAATTGGAAACAAGATGGCCAAAGTTAGGGTTACTGTTCGTGAGTCTAAGGGAGATAAGGCCAAAAAGTTTCTATATGAATTGTTTGAAAAGATGAAAGTTACGGCTGAAATTGAACTTTCAGAAATAGATGATGCAGTTACTTTAAATATTAAAGGTAATGATATAGGTATTTTGATAGGAAGAAGAGGAGAAACCCTTGATTCTATTCAATATCTGTCAAGCCTTGTTATTAATAAGGACAATGACGACTATAAAAGAGTTGTTGTTGATGTAGAAAACTATAGAATGAAAAGGGAAGAAACCCTCGTAAATCTTGCAAACAGGCTTGCAGACAGGGTTGTAAAGTATAGAAAGAACATTACCCTTGAGCCTATGAACCCATATGAAAGAAGAGTTATACATTCTACTCTTCAAAATAATAACAGCGTTAGAACTTATAGTGTTGGAGATGAGCCAAACAGAAAAGTTGTAATAACTATGAAATAAGTAATTACTAAAATATTACTAAGGAATTACTAAAATATTAATAATTAATAATTAATAATTAAAGATTTTGTTTGATATTATAAGGCTCAGGAGGCTACTCTTGGGCCTTTAATTGAGAAGTTTAAAGAAGGAGAATACTTTATGGAAGATACTATAGCTGCCATATCAACGCCTCCGGGTACAGGAGGAATTGGAATAATAAGAATAAGCGGTGAAAATTCTTTTAAAATAGCCTCAAGAATTTTTAAGGGAGCTGTAGAATTTGAAAGTATTAAAACTCATACAATAAACTACGGTAAGATTGTTGATCCTTCAAGCAATGAGACTCTTGATGAGGTGCTGGTATCAAAAATGAAAAAACCTGCATCCTTTACAAAAGAGGATGTTGTTGAGATAAACTGCCATGGAGGAGTAGTTGTATTAAGAAAGATACTAGGGCTAATTGTTAAGGAAGGTGCCCGTATAGCGGAACCAGGGGAGTTTACCAAAAGAGCTTTTTTAAATGGCAGGATAGATTTATCCCAGGCGGAGGCTGTAATTGATCTAATTAATTCAAAGACTGATGCTGGATCTAAAGCAGCACTTAGTCAGTTGGAAGGTAAACTTTCAAAGAAGCTTAAGGAAGTAAGGGAAAAGCTTATAGAGCTTATTGCTCATATTGAAGTTACAGTTGACTACCCTGAACATGATATTGAGGAAATAACAGGGGATATGGTTTATGAAAGCTTAAAGCCTATAAAGACTCTTATTCATAATATTTCAGATACATTTGAAAATGGAAGAATGATTAGGGAAGGTTTGAATGTTGTTATTGTAGGAAGGCCTAATGTGGGAAAGTCATCTCTTCTAAATGAACTCAGCGGTAAAAACAAAGCCATTGTAACTGATATTCCCGGTACAACTAGAGACATAATTGAAGAATACATAAATATAAACGGCATACCTATAAAGCTCATCGATACCGCAGGCATAAGAGAGACAGAAGATGTAGTTGAGAGGATTGGGGTAGAGAGAGCAAAAAAAGCAGTTGATGAAGCAGACCTAACTATAATGATGATTGATGCTGAGTCAGGAATAATAAGTGAAGATATTGAAATATTTAATGAAGTAAGGAATAAAAGAAATATTGTAATATTAAATAAGATTGATATATCAAGCAATGATAAGATAAAAGAAATTGAGAATTATTTTAAAGAATATAGTTTAATTAAGGTATCAATAAAGACAGGCAGTGGAATAGAGAAAATTGAGGAAGAATTAACAGGGCTCTTTAATAAAGGCAGTCTTAGATTAAATGATGAAATTCTCCTTACAAATATAAGACATAAAAGTATGATTGACAAGTGTATGATAAGTATTGATAGTGCACTATCTGCATATGAAGGCGGAATGCCTCTTGATATGATTACCATAGACATCAAGGACGCGGCTTATTATATTGGGCAGATAACAGGAGAGTCAGTAAATGAGCAGGTTCTCAATGAGATTTTTAAAAGATTTTGTATTGGAAAATAGAAGGGGTTTTAGCTATGGATTATGAAGCAGGTTATTATGATGTTGTAGTTGTTGGGGCTGGACATGCCGGCTGTGAAGCAGCATTGG
The DNA here is from genome assembly GCA_023430975.1 of Bacillota bacterium. Classification (GTDB taxonomy): domain Bacteria; phylum Bacillota; class Clostridia; order Acetivibrionales; family DSM-2933; genus Pseudobacteroides. The sequence goes on from JAEYYB010000020.1 coordinate 13,562, forward strand.
CATCGGCAAGGATGGGATGCAAAACAGCTGTATTTGCCATTAATCTTGACAGTATAGCCAATATGCCATGTAACCCTAGTATTGGAGGTACTGCTAAGGGTCACCTTGTTAGAGAAGTTGATGCACTTGGCGGAGAGATGGGGAAAAACACAGATAAGACATTTATTCAGTCAAAGATATTGAACTCAGCTAAGGGACCTGCAGTTTTTTCGCTGCGTGCTCAGGTTGATAGAAGAAAATATCAGATTGAGATGAAGCACACAATGGAAAAACAGGATAATCTGGATATAAAGCAGGCTGAAATAATTGATCTTCTATCTGATACTGATAAAAACGGAAAAAAGAGAATAATTGGAGTTAAGACCCATACTGGTGCTATATTCAGGTGTAAGGCGGTGGTACTTACTACCGGAACATATTTAAAAGCAAGAATTATAATTGGAGATGTGAGCTACAGTGGTGGACCCGATGGCTTGTTCCCGGCAAATAAGCTTTCTGACAGCCTTAAGGAGCTTGGTGTAGAGCTTTTCAGGTTTAAGACAGGAACTCCTGCACGTATAAACCAAAGGAGTGTAGACTTTTTCAAGATGGTTGAACAGCCAGGTGATGATAGGATTGTACCTTTTTCGTTTGAGGTTGAAGAAATTAATATTGAGCAGGTATCATGCTGGCTGACACATACTACTGAAGAAACCCATAATATAATTAAAGAAAACCTTCACCGCTCCCCTCTTTATTCCGGTGATATAAAGGGTGTTGGACCAAGGTATTGCCCTTCAATAGAGGACAAGGTGGTGAGGTTCGCAGACAAGGAAAGTCATCAGATTTTTGTTGAGCCTATGGGGCTTGGTACACAGGAAATGTACCTGCAGGGTATGTCAAGCAGTCTCCCTGAGGATGTTCAGATTAAAATGGTTAAATCCTTACCGGGTCTTGAGAACGTATCCATCATGAGAAGTGCATATGCCATAGAATATGATTGTATTAATGCAACACAGCTTAATCTTAATTTGGAAGCTAAGGATATAGATGGTTTATTTTCAGCAGGACAGATTAATGGAAGTTCCGGCTATGAAGAGGCTGCAGCTCAAGGTCTTATTGCTGGAATTAATTCGGCTTTAAAGATACAGGGCAAAGAACCTCTAATAATAGATAGATCTGAAGGATATATAGGAGTCCTTATTGATGACCTTGTGACAAAAGGAACAAAGGAGCCATATAGGATGATGACATCTAGATCGGAATACAGGCTTCTTTTAAGGCAGGATAATGCAGATTTAAGGCTCACTCCCATTGGGTATAAAGTGGGACTTGTTAGTGAAGAAAGGTTTAAAAGATTTGAGGAAAAAAGAGATAAGATTAACAGGGAAATAGAAAGAATAGAAAAAAAGGTAATTCCTCCAAGTGAGAAAGTAAATACATTTTTGGAGAAGATGAACAGCACGCCTTTAAAAAGCGGTGCAAAACTTTCGGAGTTATTACGCCGTCCTGAACTTAATTATGAGGCCCTTTCGGAAATAGATGAAAGGGAGGAAAAATTAAGTATTGCCATAAAGGAGCAGGTTGAAATATCTATCAAATATGATGGTTATATAAAAAGGCAGCTTATGCAGGTTGACCAGTTTAAGAGGCTTGAAAAGAGAAAGCTTCAAAAGGATATAAACTATTTGGAGATAGATGGGCTCAGGATTGAAGCAAGGCAGAAGTTAAGCGAAATTAAACCTGATTCGATAGGACAGGCTTCCAGGATAACAGGAGTTTCTCCTGCTGATATATCCGTTCTTTTGGTTTATATGGAGCAAAGAAACAGGAACAGGAGGAACCAGGATAATGAGTAATGATATAGTAAACATGCTGATAGAAGGATCGAAGGAGTTTTCTGTTTCACTTACAGAAATTCAAATTCAAGGATTAATTAAGTACAAGGATATTTTAAAAGAATGGAATCAAAAGATTAATCTTACTGCTATTGAAGATGATAAGGAAATAATAATAAAGCATTTTATTGATTCACTTAGTATTATTCCATATCTGGAAAACAAGGAAATAAAACTTATTGATGTAGGAACGGGAGGAGGCTTTCCAGGGATACCGGTTAAAATAGCCTTCGATAAAATAAATGTAACACTTCTTGACTCTTTGGATAAGAGGATAAAGTTTTTAAATAATGTTATAAGTGAGCTGAAGCTTCAAGGTATAAGGGCATGTCATGGGAGGGCAGAGGATTTTGGTATGATGGAAGAAAACAGAGAAAAATACGATGTTGCTACTGCAAGGGCAGTTGCTAATCTTCCTGTGCTTTTGGAGTATTGTCTGCCTTTTGTTAAAGTAGGAGGGATTTTTATTGCAATGAAGGGAAGCAGCACTGAAGAAGTAGATGCTTCAAATAAAGCACTTGATGTGTTAGGCGGAAAAATTGAAAAGATAGAAAATATTAATCTGCCATTTACTGATGCTGTAAGAAATATAGTTATTGTTAAGAAAATTAAAAGTACTCCGAAAAAATATCCCAGAAAAGCAGGAAAGCCGACAAAAGAGCCAATATTATAGTTTGCATGTCTTTATAAATGACTAAAATATTATTTATCTATATTAAAAGTGCTAATAATCTTACATTTGGCGGAGCAAATAACGAACGGTTCAACGGGATTTGCGACAGACAAATGTAATAGATTTATCACTTTTAATCTAAAAAGTTATATAATGTCTATTAATTTTTGCGGGTTTTTAAATAGCCCGCAAAAATAATTCAATTCTTTTCACTGATTTTTCAATTTTTCTCACAATGTATATCTTAAAATTCTTTATAATTTATAGGTATAAACATTATAATTATTTTAGACTATATATCATCGAATAAAATCATTAATATCAAGAAAAAACCAGGGTAAAAAAAGTTTTCGACAAAATTTGACACAGATTAACATAATTAAAGAAAATATAATCTTTATTACATTCATTTAACCAGTAAAATGTTGCAATATGAGGCATTTGGGCGAACGATTCCTTTAATAAAAAAAAGGATTTTAAAAAAAGTAAGAGAATATACTAATTGTAATTTAATTCCAATAACAAAAGAAAATGACATCTGGTAGATGGGTCGTGATGGAAAAAATACACAAAGGATGGTGCATATTATGCTGGAAAACAGGGTTCAAGAAGAAAGAAATCTAAAGAAGGATAGTATTAAAAACATGTCTTACATAAGGATTGAAAATATTAGACCAAATCCTTATCAACCGAGAAAACAATTTAATATTTCGTCTCTGGAAGAATTATGTGGATCAATTAAGCAGTATGGAGTTATTCAACCTATTAATGTAAGAAGAATTTCAAACACCACTTATGAGCTGGTAGCAGGAGAGAGGAGACTAAGGGCTGCTACAATGGCAGGGCTTGAAGAAATTCCTGCAATTGTAGTGAACATAGATGATAATGATTCTGCTGTAATTGCACTAATAGAAAATTTGCAAAGAGAAGATTTAAATTATATGGAAGAGGCAGAAGGTTACAACAATCTCATTAAGGACCATGGATTTACACAGGATGAACTTGCACAAAAAATAGGTAAAAGCCAATCTACTATAGCAAATAAGATAAGGCTTCTTAAGTTAGGACCATTGGTTAAAAAAATACTAAAGGACAATAATCTGACTGAGCGGCATGCACGTGCACTACTCAAGCTGCACGATGAACAAATACAGATGAAGGTGTTAAAGCATGTTTGCGAAAAGGGTATGAATGTTAAGAAAACTGAGGAGCTGGTGGATAGAGCAATCGAGAGGTATACAAGCAGACCAAGCAATATAAATAATCCAGGAAGCAATAGTAATGGAAGAGAAGCGGTACATGAAAAGAAATTTACAAAGGCCATAAGAGATATTAGAATCTTTGTAAATACCATTAAGCAAGCTATTGATCTTATGAAAAAATCAGGAGTAAATGCGAAGGCTGCACAACTGGACAGGGGAGAGTACATGGAATTTATTATAAGAATACCTAAAGGTGGAAATACTTAATAATAGTAAGAATGTTAAAAGGGGGACAGATTAATCTGTTCCCTTTAATATATATTCTTTAATATATATTCTTTAATATATATTTTAGTATAAAAAAAGTATAAAAAAAGTGGACAGCCATTGAAAACTTTATTAAAATTAGTATTGGTGATATTTTTCTTCAAAAATCCCAAGAAAGTTTTTTAATAGAAATCATATATAGCAATTTAGAAAAGGGGTAAATTTAATGCCAGATTCAAATGAAGTAAGGGAACAAAGGATTATACCGGTTGATATAGAATCTGAAATGAAAAAATCATTCATAGATTACGCCATGAGTGTTATCGCTGACCGTGCACTGCCTGATGTCAGAGATGGATTGAAGCCTGTTCATAGAAGAATTTTATATGCTATGTCTTTGCTTGGTTTCACTCCGGATAAGCCGCATAGAAAATGTGCTACTACTGTCGGGGAAGTTTTGGGTAAATTCCATCCGCATGGTGATGCAGCCGTATATGATAGTATGGTACGTATGGCTCAGAACTTTTCATTAAGATACATGCTTGTAGACGGCCATGGAAATTTTGGTTCTGTAGACGGAGATCCTCCCGCTGCCATGAGGTATACAGAGTCAAGACTTTCAAAAATATCAATGGAAATGCTGAGCGACATAAATAAAGATACTGTTGATTTCAAGCCAAACTTTGACGAGCATGAAATGGAGCCAGTAGTATTGCCGTCGAGATTTCCAAACCTTTTGGTGAACGGTTCATCCGGTATTGCAGTTGGTATGGCTACAAATATACCTCCACACAATTTGGGTGAGGTTATAGACGGAATTATTAAAATTATTGATGAGCCGCAAATAACCATTGATGAATTGAATAAGATAATTAAGGGACCTGATTTTCCTACGGCAGGTATTATAATAGGAAAGCAGGGAATAAGAGATGCATATAGAACTGGTAAAGGTAGGATAGTTGTAAGGGCTCAGGCTTCAATTGAGCCTTGGCAAAACAACAGACAGCGTATAATTGTAACTGAGTTGCCTTACCAGGTGAACAAAGCAAGACTCATAGAGAAGATAGCCGATTTGGTTAAGGATAAGAGAATTGAAGGTATTTCCGACCTTCGTGATGAATCGGATAGAGAAGGTATGAGGATTGTTATTGAGCTGAAAAGAGATGCCAATGCTAATGTTGTATTGAACCAGCTTTATAAAAACACGCAGCTTCAGGAAACCTTCAGTGCTAACATGCTTGCCCTTGTTCAAACAGAAGATAAGAAGTTTGAACCAAGGATCTTAAATTTAAGACAGACTATTGATCATTATATAAATCATCAGAAGGAAGTTATAGTAAGAAGAACAAAATTTGAGCTTAATAAGGCTGAGGCAAGAGCCCATATTTTGGAGGGCTTGAAGATTGCCTTAGATAACCTTGATGAGGTTATTAATATAATCAGAAATTCAAAAACAGAGCCTATTGCCAAGCAGGGACTTATGGACAGGTTTAATTTGAGCGAGAGACAAGCTCAAGCCATTGTAGACATGAGACTTGGTAGACTCACAGGTTTGGAAAGAGATAAGCTGGAAAATGAATATAGAGAGCTTCTTGAAAAAATCCAGTATTATAAAGATGTTTTGGCAAACGAGTATCTGGTTCTTAAGATTATTAAAGAAGAGCTTACCGTTATTAAAGAGAAGTTTGCTGATGAAAGAAGAACTCAAATTACTATAGATGAAGATGAAATAGATATTGAGGATATGATTAAGGAAGAAGAAAATGTTATAACCCTTACTCATTTCGGTTATATAAAGAGACAGCCTACCGATAGTTATAAAAGCCAGAGAAGGGGAGGAAAGGGTATAATAGGCCTTAGCACCCGTGAGGAAGATTTTGTTGAAAACTTGTTTACTACTTCAACCCATGACTTTATTCTCTTCTTTACCAATAAGGGAAGGGTATTCAGAAAGAAGGCATATGAGATACCTGAGTCAGGAAGGCAGGCAAAAGGAACGGCAATTGTAAACCTTCTGCAGCTTAATCCAGACGAAAGGGTGGCAACTGTTATACCTATATCGGAATATAAGGAAGGCAGTTATCTTGTTATGGCTACAAAGAACGGCCTTGTGAAGAAAACCGACCTTATGGAATATGACAGTATTAGAAAAGGCGGACTTGCGGCGGTTGCATTAAAGGATAATGACGAGTTGATAGATGTTAAGCTTACTGATGGAAACCAGGATATTATGCTGGCAACATTTAAGGGGATGTCTATTCGGTTTAATGAAAATGACGTAAGATCAGTTGGCCGTGTTTCCCAAGGTGTAAAGGGTATTGACCTTGAGGAAGAGGACTATGTTATAGGTATGGAGGTTTGCAGCGAAAATCTGTGCCTGCTTGTTGTAACAGAAAATGGATTCGGTAAGAGAAGCGAGCTGGACGAATACAAGGTTCAGTCAAGGGCAGGTAAGGGGATATTAACATATAGAGTTACATCTAAGACAGGTAACCTGGCTGGAGTTAAGCTGGTGGATGAGAATGACGATATAATGCTAATAAGCTCTGACGGCACAATAATAAGAATGAATGTAAGTGAAATAAGTATTTTAGGTAGGGCTACCCAGGGAGTTACATTAATGAGAATGAATGAAGGCGACAAAGTTGTGTGCGTTGCAAGACTTGTAAAAGAGGAAGAGAATGAGTTAGAAGCCGAGGGTGAGCTTGATGTGGATAATGAAGTAGAAGGTGAAAATAAGGAAGAGGTATAGTTAAATAGTTAGTATTTTTAGTATGTTATATGAGAACGAACTGTTAAGTTTTATGAACAAGCAGTTCGTTCTTTCTATATTAAAAGTGATAAATCTAGTACATTTGTCTGTCGCAAATCCCATTAAACCGTTCGTTATTTGCTCTGCCAAATGTAAGATTATTAACACTTTTAATATATATTAATATAATATAAATTGTATTTTAATAAATTTATACGAAGCTATATAATACATACCTATATGCAATATAATTAAGAAAAATAAAGATAAATGAATATAATTAACATAAACATCCCATAATGATAATAAACTATTGTTGAAAAAGCATTTTATAGGTGTTATATTATATAAGCTGTCGTTGACACGTTGCTTGGAAACAAGCAATAAAAAAGAATTATAAAAAGTGTTGACAACATAAAAAAAGTGTGATAGTATGATTAAGCTGCTTCTTGAGTGGCTTTGGACTTTGAAAAGTAAACAGTGTAAAAAGACGAAAGAAACTCGTTAATTTTAAGATGAAGCTTTTATAAGCTAAATCAAATTTGAGTAACTTGCGAACTTTATATAAAGTCAGTAAGTAGGAAATGATTTAAGATTTACTTAGCGTTTTTTGCGGATAATGGCGGTTTAGCCATTATGAAAGCGAAAACATACGATAAGTTAATCTTAAACATTGAAACATTAAATGAGCTAATTAAATTTTCAAATATTAATTTGAGAGTTTGATCCTGGCTCAGGACGAACGCTGGCGGCGTGCCTAACACATGCAAGTCGAGCGGAGATATTTAGCAATAGATATCTTAGCGGCGGAC
>JAEYYB010000142.1 GCA_023430975.1 Bacillota bacterium
AAATCAGTATTAATCTTACATTTGGCAGAGCAAAATAACGAACGTTTTAACGTTATTTTGTGATAGACAAATAGCAAGATTAACTGATTTTAATAGATTTGCTTAAGACAAATGTAATAGATTTATCGTATACTCGCTGAATACTTAATTAAATTCTTAATCTTAAGTTTCAGCGGGCATACGATGAGTATTATTACTCTTTATGCTTTTTCAAATTAAGCCTGATCCCTTGCTGTTACATTCTCCCTGAAGAGCAAGCTAATGCAGTACAATCCTGCAAGACCTACTATTGTGTATACTACCCTGCTTGGTATAGTTGTTGGATTTGTAAACATGGATGCAACAAGGTCAATTCTGAATAAACCTATTGATAACCAGTTTAACGCTCCAATGATAACTATAATTAATGACAATCTGTCAAGTGGTGTCCTATTCATAATCACAGCTCCTTTTCACACTAACATTTATTCTTTAATTTTTAATAATATTATCTTCTTAAAATCAAAAAAAAATTCATGCAGTTAAATTTATATAAAAAGTGCTTAATATCCTTGTGAAAATTTGCCATATAATTTTCTCAATAAAAAAGACATACCAATGATTCTGATATGTCTTTTCTATTTATACAATATTATAATTTTAATTTTTAATCCCACTTGGCTTTTATATAGCTATCTGAAATTGTAGCTGCAAAAGATGTCATTGTAACACAAGCTGCCATTGCTAACCGAAAAACTTCTTATCCAGTTTTTCAAGTTCTTCTGCACCAAGTAAATCATGAAAATATGAATATATTCCTGTATCATCCTCATCTAGTGTTTCCTTTTCATCTATGTATGCCTTAAGCCTTGCTTTCGACTCTTCTATCAACGCTTCAAGCTCCTTAATCCGTTTTTGGTTAAACCTTATTTTGTAATACACAACATTTACAGTTGCTTCCAAAAGCTCTAAGTTAGCCTCTTTAATGCGGTCAGGAATATTTTCGAGCTCATCCTCTATTTCAGGAAGCCTTAAATTTATCTGTTTTATTTCCTTCTCACAGCTAACCATTTCTTTTTTCGCTTCTTCATTGTTTTTGTCAAAAACCTCTGTTGTCAGCTGAATAATCCTGTTCATTCTTTCTTTTTTATTAGCCGATATCTCCTTTGCCTCAACCATGAGTCTTGACTGCAGCTTTAAAAGCTCTTTTAGTTTTTCCTCTTTCGCGATAATTTCTGAAGTTACTTCAACATTATTAAAGAGGCTGTTCCATCGTTCATCAAGGATCAGCAAAGAAATATCATTCTTTCTAAGAACCCTTTTATCAAACATATTTTTGGTGCTGCCTTTTTTAAAAATACCTCGCACAGAATCGGCTTTTCTTTTTAAAAACTCAAACATAAAAAGCCTCCTTTTGTTTCTTATAATATTTATCGGCAATTCTGTCCATAATGAAAAGGTCTCAATTATGAAAAAAACATTCACCTGATATTTTGCTTATAGACTTACAGGCTCAAATATGAGATGGAATTGAGGCAATCAGGTTTCATTTTCATTGTGATTTGCATGTTAATATGTTATTATATTCACAATGTTTAAATCCAGGAGGCACCATATATGAAAACAGAATATTCACTTAAAAATCTGCTAGAAATTATATTTGAATCTACAAATAAGAATGCTTGTATACTGGCTGATTCATATTTATTAAAAGACATATCGACGATATCGAGATGGAGAAACGGCAAAACTTTACCCAAACATGATGATATAGATAAAGTCATTGAATTTACAATAAAAGAGTCAACTGTTTCCCAGAGAATGATTATTCGAACACGCATTGAGTCGCTTTTAATTGATTCTTCTCTCTCAGAAGAACTTAAGAGAACTATAATAAGAAATGACGACTTCTCTGATTTCTTAAGAGACTCGCTTAGTATTTCAATATCATCACAAACCACAAATAAGTTTAAAGGTATACGAAAAGTACTTTCTGATAAATTGCTCGATAATAAGGATAGATTTATAGGCTCCCTTGATTTTGATGTATCAATAGAAAAAGACGGCACAGTAAGGCCAAACGGCCCTATTAAACTACGTCACAGGTTTATGGGCGGATATGGAAAGTTGCTGCCCAAAAGCAGTACTTTAAGTTTTATTTTTATTATACTTGCTGCTTTTATATTATATACCATTAAAATACCTCGAAATAATTCTTCCAATATAGCAATAAAAGCGACACCTAGTCCTGCACTTGCTAACTCCCTTATTTTGGCTAATGCTCCTGTTGTTACCCCAACAGCCTCACCTTGTTTTACATCGCCAACCCCACAGCCTGAGAACTCAAATAATGACAATCAGAATTCCATTGTCGAAACCAAAAAGGCTACCAAAGACAACATTGATGACAAAACTCAACCAAAAGCTGGTACTAAAACCGGAAACAAAGCAAAAATCAAAGTTGAAAACCAAACTGAAAACCAAACTGAAAACCAAACTGAATTGTCCAGCAAAGAAACTAACAAAGCTCACAATATCACAGGCGATAAGAATGTGGTTTTAGATCAGGTTTCCAACAGTTCAATCAGTATAAGTATAAATTGAGGAATTTTAAAATATGTTCAGAAAAGCTGTATTTATTTTTTCAATAGTTATAGCAAGCATTATAGCTACACACACTACCATTGCAAGCGATACAAGAATCGTACAAAAAAGCATCCCTATTTCCAATATAAAACCCATGCATTTTAATGGTACAGAGTATATTGCATTAAGGCCAGTTTTTGAAGCACTGGAATGGAAGGTAACATGGAATTCTTTTAATAAAAGTATATCATGTGTCAAAGGCAAAGATTCTTTAACATTCAACGCAGCAAAAAACATTGTAAATATTAACAAGCAAGTGGAATTCATGTCAGCTCCATTGCTGATTTATAAAAATTCCAGTTATTTGCCAACCAGATTTATAGTTGACCAGTTTGGCCTCAAAATTCGCTGGACAGGAAAAGACAACATCATAATTACAAATAGTTGGGATGCTGTCAATGCTTCTATTAATGGAAAGAGCAATATAATAATATCAGGCAACGGGCTTATCCTGAATATTTTTGAGCCCTGTAGCAGTGAAACAATTAACGACATGGCAAGCTATGCTGATAATCTGCTTTCTCACGACAATCTTGAGGATGCTATGTCAAAGTATTCTGAGATACTTGAAAATATTTCTTCTGAAGACATGCCGGATATGTATGCCAGAATTACAAATAATCTGGCAAATACTTTATGTAAATTGGCAGAGTGGGACAACAGTATTGATTATATGGACAAAGCTATCCCCATGTATCTTAGTGCATTAGCATTTTATGAAAGTATCAAAGATGGGGATAATATTCACATTATCAAAAATAATCTGGGCATGCTGCACTTAAAGCTCTATGAATTAACTGGAAACGAGACAAGCAAAAGCAATGCATTAAGCTTATTTAAAGAATCATTGGATTATTACAGCGATCAATGGCCCCTTGAGCATTCAATCATTCAATATAACATCGGAACAATATTAAAAGAAGATTCTCCAAATGAATCAAGGGATTATTTCCAAAAATCCAAAAGAATATTTATTAAAAAACTTGATTCATTGGATCTTAAAGAAGAAAACCCTCTCTATGCCATGATTTGCTATAATATCGGCAATATATATGGAAATGAAGGTAGTGCAGAATCCCTTAAGATTTCTTTGAACTATTTCGACGAAGCACTTAAATTTTGGACTCTTGAAAAACAACCTTTGCAATATGCCAATTTACATATGTCCATGGGTCAAATATACAAATATTTATACCAACTGGATCATTCCACAAATTCTTTGGAAAAAGCCATTGAAAATTATGAAGAGAGTCTTAAAATTTATACATTTAAAAAATATCCCTTAAAATATGCTCAAATTAAATACAATTTAGGCAATATTTATGGATCTATGAGCGAATCAGGAGATTATCCGTCAATGGTAAAAGCCGAATCATCATTTGAAGATTGTCTGAAATTTTTCACTGAAGATGAATATCCTTATTATCACAAAAAGGTACAATCCCTTATAAACTCATTGACCAAAAAATAATATAAACAAGAGGTGGACCATGAAAAAAATCACTTTATTTTTTATCACATTTATTATCATAGGGGCGTTCAACACATTTTCTTACGCTGCAAAGACTTCCTACAAAACAGTAATAAATAATCAAGCAGTAAAATTCACAGTTGCTGCTTTTAGTGATGAAAAAGCTGTTTATCTTCCGGTTCGTGAAACATTTGAACTGTTTGGCTTTCAGGTGAACTGGGACAATAACACCAAATCGGTTGCATGTAAAAAAGATAGTACTGTTGTTTACTATTCATCGGGTAATAACTCAATGAAAGTAAATGACAGGAATATTCCTATGGATTATCCTGCCATAAATTCTGCCGGGACTCTCTTTGTATCATCAGCATCACTTGTGGAGGCACTTGGAATCAAAACAAGTTTATCCGAGAAGGACAAAACCATTTACCTTTTCAACAAAAACACGAAAAATATAAGCATTCAGGGGGATAAAAACATTTTCATTTCTGGAGACTCCATATTGGCTGGTATTACCAGTATTATTCCTGCAGGAAAAATCAAAGAAAGTATCAATGAGGCAGAAAAGCTATACTCCTCTGGGTATTATTTGCCCGCTCTCAAACAGTATAATAAAATTCTAAAAAATATTTCAAGTGCTAAAAATCCATTGGAATATGCCAAGGTTATGCTTGGTATAGGTAATTGCCATATAAAAATAGGTTTTGTTACAGATAAGGATGTAAATGCCAAAAAGGCAATATCAACATATGAAGAAGTCCTAAAGAATCTGGACAAGAAGAAATATCCTCAATTATCAGTTTGTGCTTACGAAGGCATAGCAGTATCCAATATACTGTTGGCAAAGGTAAGAGATCCTGAACAAAACGCCACAAAAGCAGTATCCACAATTGATACAGCTCTAAATATGGTGGATAAAACAAAAAATGCTGATATTTATGCTTCTTTGATTTATAACAAAGCCATTGCATATCAAACAGCTGCTGCATACAGCAATTCAGATCTCAGTAAAAAATACTACAAGAAATCAAATGATGCATTTCTTGAATCAATTAAAGTTTATACAGAAAAAAATTTCCCGAAAAAATATGCCCAGATACAAATGAATCTTGGAGTAAACAATACATGCCTTTTTTTAGTTGAACCAAACGCTCCTATTCTGGATAATGCTGTTGCTTATTATAATAACGCTCTAAAACATCTGACAATTAAGTCCGATTCAACAAATTATGGATTTATTCAATATTATTTAGGAGAAACTTACAGAAACCGCTACAACCTTTCATATTCAGATGAAGACTTGAATAAATCAGAAAAGCATTATATCAATGCACTTGAAGTAATCACTCTGGAAAATTATCCATACTATTATGCCAATATGAAAAAAGATCTGGCATCTTTATATGTACAGAAATCAAGCTTTGATAAAGCAATTGCCTGCTTTGAAAATGCTGCAGATATTCTTACAGCTGAAGATTACCCTGTACTATATGCCAATCTTCAGCTCTCCCTTGGATCTGCATATGATAGTTTGGGAGTGGAAAAGGAGTCTTCTTTCTTTCAGAAGGCTATAATATGTTATAACAATGCACTAAAAGTTTTTACACTGGAAAAGTATCCGTCCAATTACGCCAATACAATGACAGAATTGGGTAAAGTTTATGTAAGCCTCAGTGCCGAAAATGACTCATCCTTGGAAAATCATGAAAAGGCAATTGAATGTTTTGAAAATGCGATGGATGTGTATTCAAAGGATGAGCCTTTAATGCTGGCTTATACCCAAACCTTTGCCTCAATGCCCTATTCAAGGCTTGCAAAACGAAACATAAATACTAAAACAAACATCATTAAATCAATCGAACTTTCCAAAGAAGCATTAAAACTCTTTAAACCAGAGTATTTTTCTGCATACTATGGAAGAAATCATTCTAACCTTGGAATCTCGTACACATTACTTGCAGGTATTGAAGACAAGGAATCCAACCTTTTACTTAGTATCCAGCACTTTAATACTGCACTTACCGTCTATACGAAAGAAGCATCCCTTGCAAAATACGCTTCTGTGCAAAAGGATCTGGCTGACAGCTATATTCTTTTATCAGAAGTACAAAAAAGGGATGAAAATCGAATGCTTGCATTAAAAGCTATTGATGAAGCACTTATTTATTATACTTTTGAATCATCACCAAGTACAAATAAAGAGCTTACGGATAAAAAAGCTCTTCTTAAGTAGCTCACAAGGAGTCTTTCTGAATTATGATTTCAGAAAGACTCCCTGTATGTTTAATAAGTGGTTATACTTTGGTCACTCACTAATTAATAGCTGTTCTTATATATTTTAACTGTCTCAACTGACAATTGTGAAATGCCGTTAAAATATACTCTGAATTCCAATTGTGCTCCTGTTGTATTATAGAAGTTTAAATCAAAATCCTGAAACGTATTTCTTGCAAGAAAATCAGTTCTGCTTATTCTTCTTGATGCAAGTACTGTTCTTCCTTGATCTTTGCAAACATCTATAGTACAAACCTGAAGGTTATCATAATTATTGTTATCAATGGCCATTCTAAATTTGGCAGTTAACATTCCTACTGGCAGTGATGTAGTATAAGGTCCATATAACATATATCCTGAAGGATTAAGCACATTTGCCGCCCAATAATTTTCGTTGCCAGGGTGATATCCAAACTCATGCCCCATATATGTTGCACCGGCATAAAATGCTCTAGTTAATGCAGAAGATACTCTTGTTGCACTGTCAGATATAATTCTGTCTTTTATTAAATCTGCTGGATTTCTTAGATTACCATTTACTTTTACATTGAAATGAAGATGATTACCAGTACTTCTACCTGTAGTTCCTACTTTCCCAATTACTTGTCCAGCTTTTACATTTTGGCCCACTCCAACATAATATTCCTTTAAATGGCAGTAATCTGTTTGAACTGTATCACCATTTGTAGTAGCAGTAATGCTTACTTGATTTCCATATCCACCATTTAGATTTGCCATAGTAACTTTGCCTGAGTGTGATGCAATAACATAAGGTGTATCTTGTTTCCCCCCAACTGTAAAAGTACCAGTGGATATGTCACTGCCTTCATGGTTACCATTGTGTAGACTACATCTGCATCCCAAGCCACAAGTTCCGAAATGGAACATGTAAGTATTTCCATAATCGTTAGTCAAATTTTTTACCGGAAAAAGCAGTATTGGGTCACCTGCAGCACTTACTATAGGCACATAGCTCAAAATCAGCATAAAACAAAGAATAATTGGTAGTACTTTAATCTTTTTCATAGGTTTCCTCCTGAAAATTAATTTATGGTATGGAAAGATAATACTCTAAAATCAAGGTCTGATGATTGCATAATTTGTGCAATATTTGTGCAATATTTGTGTACACAAACTTCTCATATAAAACACAATATTATTTATGATTATTTTAAAGCGGACTATGTCCCTTGAAAAACTGATATAGTTTTATTAAGAATATTACATAAGTTGTAAGCTAATATAATTTGATTAAGAATAAGGATATTTGAGCATTTAGCACTGTCTGAGGGTAAGACCGAAAACAGAGTATCAAATGTATCATGAGAAAGCTTGTTAATATTGTTAATAAGATTATGCAGGATAGAACTGAATACCGAGAATCAGTCATTCCAATAGAATAATGGAAATGATATAATAAATAACATCCGGTGCTAAGCTAAAAGACTTTATTGATATGGCAGATGAAGAACTTTTTTATGCTATTTTTACCTATTTTTTAAGAGGAGAAAGATTCTGCGATGGTTTTTGGGCCAAAGCGATAGATGAAAAGGTTTTTCTAAAGCTTTTATTGAAATTGGAACTTTTGCAGGAGTCAAATACGTAGCTTTCTAAACATAATAGTTATATGGAAAGCCATTAATGAATATCACCAGTGCAGACAGGCCACTAATTATATCTTAGCTATTTGAATATAGGGAATAGTATGTAAAACAATCACTAACAGGTTGAAATTATGGATAATATAGATGAATATTTTTATGATGATATCGAAAAAAACATCGGAGAATATCAGAGGTGCAGGACGGTTCTTAAGTCTATTTTGTTCCGGTAGATGGCTCAAATGCTCCTTCTTATCCCAACATGTTTTACTAAATCGATAACTAATTCTTCGTTATTGGTGCTATAAACAAACTGGCCTGATTTGCAGTGGACAAATTCTTTCATTGCCTCTTTTCCGTCAGGGATGACTTTGAGGACTGCAATATCATCAACATATTCCTTATTCCCAACAACATGGGATTCGGTTATTTCAAATTTTACAAATTGATTGGGGTATTGATTTCTAACTTCCTTCCATGTCATAAAATTCATCCTTTCATTGGCACATGAGATTTATACTTCTATTATACCATTTACGTCATCGTAAAAAACTTTTGATGCAAAAAACATTTAAACCGTAGTCATGCCATAGATTCTGCATTGTACCTATAGCCTCTATACCTTATTGGGTAAAAAATTAAAAACTTCTTTTGGCCCCCTGATATTCTCGCTGGTTTTCAGAGCAAGTTGGATGTAACAACTTCACGATGTGAAAAGTTACTTTTATCATGGTAGCATCATCTATCACCAAAATTAAAAATGCCAACCATTTCCAGACCTTCTATTTGTTAATTTTATTAAATTTAGCCCTAAGGTCACTTAAAGTACTTTTCTCTTTATTAATTGTTGATTCTAAGTCTGTTCCATTTTCTTTAACCTCACGAAATCCCTGTGAGTAGTTTACAAGATGATATGTATCATTATCGTTTCTTTTTAGGAACAGTACACACTCACCTCTTTTGATTAAGTCATCCGGAGATCCTAAACCAGCATCCATATCAATAGTTACTACATTTATTTTATCAATTTTTTTGCTTTCATCCGATAAATTTTCACTAACCTTAAACTCATATACTATATAAGGGACTGCTACTTCTCCCTCTCCACGAACTTCTCCAGTTGGATCTTCCTTATTAGCTTTTTTATTTTTTACCGGACTCACATCTCTTTTTTTAATATTAATAAATTTACCTTTTACAACTAAATCAGATAAAGCAATCAGACCTTCCTCAGTATGTTTAACTTCTGAAAAAGATATCTGTGGCTTTGATACTGAAGTTGGTTGAACGTTTTTTTCTGTTATTGAACTACTATTTAATGATACTGATTTACCTTCCGAATGAAAATTTTCTTTTTTATCATTAGAATATACCATGCCTAACACAGTAACAGATAATGAAAAAACTGCAATTCCAGCAATTAGCATAATTTTACGATTTGATTTCATGTTTTTCCTCCTTGTATACTTGCGAATCCTCCACCTCTGATATTCATTAATGGCTTTCCTTAATCGTATGTAAGATTTATTTCTCTATTAAAAATCTTGTCAAACACATTCTCTTTACCGGTTTTTATTGTATCTATTACACCTACTTCAAAAATACTTTTATGATAGGTTGTCCATGTATCAAACTCAAAAACTCCATTTTCATCAGAATCTAATGGACTTTTTATGTAACGCCCCGAGCCCCTAGAGGATAAGCTTAGCGAAACTTGTTCTATCACTTACTTAATTTTTATACATAATTTGAATATTCTATAATTTGTTCTGCTGTTGTCTTAACACATTCATCCTCACATAATGCAAGAATTTCAAACTTTCCTGCATTCAATCTATAATATCGACCATTTATAAGTTCACTGTCTTCCTCTAAAATTATAATACTTTTTGCATTTCCATTCTCCAAAACTTTTAAACCATACGTGATTATTTCTTCTCTCATACCTTTTTCTACCCGTAATGATGGTGTTAATAAGTAATTTTCATCTACATAGCACATATCTAGTTCTGTCTTCCATTCCGGAGTATCTGATTTCATCTTCACAAATTGTTCTAATGCACATTCATATGAAATCGCTGTCTCTGACCTAAGTGATGGCAAATTTTTTCCATCCAGTAAATATACTTTCCCAAATGTTTCATATGGAATCGTTACTTCAAAATAGTTTTTCCACGGTGGCATATTTCCTACTATCCATTTCGAATAATACTGCAAGACTAGGTCTTGATCTGTTCCTTTAATATCCAGTGTCTTCAGAGTCATACGACCTGTATTCCCTGCCCTAACTTTGGCAATATTTCCATACAATTCTCTGAATCGCTTTACCTCCGTAGAAGTAAAACCCATAAGTGGCGATAACAATGTTTTATCTTTTTTCCTTCCTAAGATATCGCCTCCTACATCAACCTCTAAGAATAAGTCATATCCATTTTCGTTAATCAAACGATTGATTTCTCCTTCTAATATTGATGTACCAAACTTTGTTGAAAAATCATAAAACTGATCGACCCTATATTCCAACCTTTTTGATAAATCAGCTAATATGGAATCAATAAAACTAATCTCACATCGATTATTTGAAGCAATATATCTTCTAGCATCTCCGTCTATCTTATTAACTGGTTTTTCAATCTCACCATTAAACTCATGAATCGCTCCAGGGCTTAAAACTCCTGCCACATCACACTGTATTCCTTGATTAATAAGATAATCTGCTATTAACATAGTACTAACAATGTCATTACCTCCACCCGTTCCGAGAAGCAATGCTTTTTTATATTTGCCACTAAAATCTAAATTTTTCACCGCAATACCCTCTTTTTATTAAATAATACATGGATAAAAATTTCCTGTAGAATAATGAATTTAAAGTCCACTTCTATTAATTATTTGATTCATATTTTATCTTGTTGTCAGCTTATTCAATCTTGAAAGCCAAACCCATTTTCTATGAATCCTTCTGAACTTTTTCTGGACATATGAATATTCTTTAATTGACAAACTAAACATTTCAATAGCTTTGCTACTATTTTTATTGTTTTTATATAGTTTGCCCAATCTATAGAAATTTTCAGGTGTAGCATACTTACTAATAGATTTTTCTAATTGTGCCAAATTATCTGTATTACACTTTCCTGAATCAAGTTCACAACGGATAAGATAAATATATGGCAATCCATAAATAACAGAGATATCCATATCAAGTGCTTTTAAAAGTTCATCCTTTCCAATTTGTAAATCACCTCGCTCAATACATGCCATTCCTTTATAAGCATGAAGCCTTGGAGAATAATCTATCCTCTCATTTGCTTTATCCAGCATTTCAATAGCCTTTACATATTTTTTACTTTCATAATAGAGAATACCGAGTTCCATAGCACTGTTTGCATTTGACGGGTTAAGACCAAGTTCGACTATTAATGTTTTTATCCTTCGCCGCCTCTTTATTGGATCAAAAATCAAACTTGACAGTATGTTTAAGCACATTTTATCCAATATTATATAAGCTACAACAAGTATTATAATAGTAAAAAAAATATTTCCTGTTATGTAATTAAGAATAAAGAAAATAAACCAGTATTTCATATAAAACCACCTTACGTTTTTTGTGATATGTTATTAAAGTTATTACAATATACTAAGCTGCGAATTTTATTTTATCACAATTATTTAAGTTATTAAACAAAATCACAAGTTCACAATCCGCGTAATACAAAGTTGCACTTTGGGGTCTTCCAGACTCATTTGTAAAGTAGTATCTTATCTTCACGTGTGCAAGATCCACACCTTTTTCATCCGATGGTTGAGATCTCAATGTTTGGAATGATCAATGGAGTTATTGAGAATGTATCGTCTCCTATATCTTCGTTAGGTGTACCGTTATCCCTGTTTTTGTAGGATATAGATATTAAGGAACATTGACACATGACAACCTGTCATGTAAAATATAATAATATGACAGGTTGTCATGTTGCGAAAGGAGGCTATTATTATGCCGACAACAACCTTTTACAATTTAACGCAGACCAAAAGAGAAAAACTTATCAGTGCAGCAAAGAAGGAGTTTTCCAGTACATCTTATAATGAAGCTTCTATAAACAAGATCATCAAGGATGCGGAAATTCCAAGGGGCAGTTTTTATATGTATTTTCAGGACAAAAAGGATTTATTCCTGTTCTTGTGTGGGAATTATATAAACCAGATATATTCCAGAATCAAGCACATATCTGAGACATCAAACCAAGATATCTTTTCCGTTTATATAGCATTTTATGATTCAACTTTGGAATATTTAAACGCATACAAAGACGAAGCACGTATATTGAAAAATCTCTATAGATGCTTACATTCAACTCATTTGGACAATCACGATGAAATAAGTTTACAGGATCTTTTAAATATACGGGAAAAACTAAGTAAAGACGGAAATATTTTCGAGTCCTGTAATAGGGAAAACTTAAAAATTAAAAGCGAAGAGGACTTTGAGGATCTCAATGGGGTTTTACGGTCAATAACGAAAAACTCGCTTAAGGAAGCATTACGTAATACAGAGGAATTTTCAAAGTCAAGAATCCGCTTTATTAATAAAATCAACATGGTTAAATATGGAGTGTTAAATAAATAAATTATTAAAATTCACAAAGGGAGTAGGATTTAAAAATGTCATTTAAAAATAAGAATTTTGTTTTAATGCTTGCAATTACTATTGTAGGCATGATGGTAACCCTGATAAATCAATCTGTTATCAACGTCGCATTGCCAAGCATCATGACAAGCTTGAATATTAAAGCATCAACCGCTCAGTGGTTGGCTACAGCATATTTATTGGTCGGTGGGATACTGGTTCCTGTCAGTGCCTATCTCATTCAACGCTTCAGCTACAGGAAGCTTTTTCTTTCATCAATGGCCTTTTTTCTGGCAGGTTCCTTAATATGTGCAATATCAGGTTCATTTCCGGTTTTACTTTCCGGCAGGATATTTCAGGCTATTGGTTGTGGTATATTGATGCCTCTTGGAACAAATATTTTCCTCCTTTCTTTTCCCGTGGAAAAACGCGGTACTGCAATGGGGCTCCTCGGTCTGGGTTTAATTCTTGCACCGGCTT
This sequence comes from Bacillota bacterium, assembly GCA_023430975.1. GTDB lineage: Bacteria > Bacillota > Clostridia > Acetivibrionales > DSM-2933 > Pseudobacteroides. The sequence goes on from JAEYYB010000142.1 coordinate 13,079, forward strand.
TGGGTCCTACCGTCGGCGGATATGTGCTCCAGTACTATTCATGGAATATTTTGTTCTATGCAATGTCAGTAATCAGTATAGCAGTGATTCTCTTTGCCGCATTCAAATTCAGTTTTGAAAGTACGAGCCAAAATGTTAAACTTGATTTTATTGGGGTTGTGCTTTCAACAATAGGTTTCGCAACCCTGCTTTATGGAGTCAGTGAAATTTCCAGCAAAGGCTGGAAAAATGCAGAGGTAATTTCCTTCATAGCAATATCTGTTGTAACGTTGGCAGCTTTTGTTCTGCATTTGTTGAAAAAGGAAAATCCACTGCTTGAGTTGAGGGTATTTAAGGATTTCAATTTCTCCTATACGGCTATTGTAAACATTATAATGCAGGTGGCTCTTTACGGAGGCATGCTGATGTTGCCCATTTACATGCAGAATGTCCGCGGGTATACTCCCCTTGAGAGTGGTCTGGCCCTTCTGCCCGGATCTTTGATTTTAGGATTAATGGGTGTTTTTACAGGAAAGCTTTTTGACAAAGTAGGTATAAAACCTCTTGCCTTTATAGGGCTTACTATTATGACCATTGTGACATACATGCTGTCAAAGCTTTCACTTGAAACGTCATATACTGAGATAGTTCTTTTATACAGCATTCGTGCCATTGGTATGGCATTTGTAATCATGCCTATAACATCGGCAGGTCTGATAACATTGCCTAAGGAACTCTTAACTCATGCAAATGCATTACAGAATACTTTGAAGCAAGTCGCTTCGTCAATCGGAACCGCTATCCTCATTGTCGTCATGACAGACCAGACAAAGTCATACATCACTGAATTAGGAGCTTCAGCTAATGCCGATTCCAAAGTCCTTGCTGCAATCCACGGCATTGATGCTGCTTTTCTGGTAGCTACATGTATTGGTTGCGTAGCCGTTATAATGTCATTCTTTTTTAGAAGCAAAAAAAGAATTGACGCAGAGAAAAACGCGTTTATTATAGAAACTATGGACACAGATCTTATAGACGTTGTAGAAGGTTAGTACAATTATGCCATTCCTTCTCAATATCAGCACTTCCATGATTGTTAGTTAATGCTTATTATTATCTTTGGGCATCTGCGGATCAGCTGAGAGCAAATTCCGGCTTGAAATCCATAGAGTATGCTACTCCAATATTGGGACTAATATACCTAAGATTTGCTGAAAGCAAATACTCCAAGTTTGAAACTGAAATTAATACTGAATACAATAAATTAAAAGGGACACGTATTGAACATGACATTCACGAAATAGCCATCGAAAAGTGTGGTTTCTATTTGCCGGAGGAAGCAAAATACAATTATCTTATCGACCAAGCTATAACGGGCTTTGTGTGGATGGCAAGCTATTTTTTAGACCAATTTTCTTCATATAAACATCTCTCTATTTTGTTTAATGGAAAATACAATTCCAAACAAAAAACATATGCCAATATTTATATCATTTGCACCATTTTAAATATTTTTATGGAAACTTTATTTTTATCAGTTATAATTTATAAGTGATTTATATCAGAAATAAACATCTCAACTAATTATTTACAACAGAAGGAATAACTAATATGAAAAAAATGAAGTTAGCAGTTTGTGCAACAACTGTATCAATGCTCCTAGGTGCAAGTTTTATCCCATCCATGGCAGCTTCCGAATTACCCGATAGGGTAGATAACAGCACACTCCCCTGTTTTCCCCCGATTATTGACCAAGGTAAAGCATCATCATGCCAAAGTATATCCACTACATATTATATGATGACGCATATGATGGGATTAAAAAGAAACCTGGATGCAAAAAACAATGAATCAAACAGGCTTTCCCCAATGTGGACATTTAACTTTTTAAATAAAGGATGTAATGAATTCGGATCATTTAGCCAATTTGCTTTACGTATCTTATATCACCACGGTGCACCGTCATTGACTCAATTACCCTATAGTGATGATATTCAATCCGCAAAAGGGTGGCCTTATGATTCAGCTACTTAGCTAAGTGCAATGAAAAACAGAATTGATCAATATGGTACCATTTCTATAGGTAACATTGGATATGAAACACCTGTAAAGGATATAGATGATATTGCAGAGCTTAAAAGCTATCTCAATAAAGGTTATATATTTTCTTTCGATTGCAGTTCATTAGGCGGATGGGAATTTAAAGATATAGAAAATAATCCTGCTACTGATGCAGACAATTACGGATCACCAATCGGTAAAAAAATTGCATATGCCGTTACCGGAACGGGTGAAAGCGGAGGACATATCATGACTTTAGTCGGTTATGATGATAATGTGTGGACTGATATCAACGGCAATGGAGATGTGGATGATGGTGAAAAAGGGGCTCTTACGATTGCCAATTCCTGGGGACAAGATCAAACTGAACATGGATTTACCAATGGAGACGGCGGTTTTATTTGGTTGGCTTATGATGCACTCAACAGAATTTCGGCAGTTGATGGTGCTATAAATTTTGCAGGCAGGCAATATGCTTTTAACGGGAATGGTTATCACTATAAAAATACACTCTATTGGCTTACAGCAAAAAAATATTATACACCGGACCTCATCGGCAAGTTCACAATTAATGATAATAGAAGATGTGACCTTATAGTTTCTTTAGGATACTCAGATTTAAACTCATCAGTACCAACCAACGAATTTCAATTTGCAATTTTCGATGAAGGAAACGATGTATTATTCACTTCAGACATTACATCTTTTTTTAATAGAGCAGGCTGGATGAATTTCTATGGTGTTTTCAATAAATATGAAGATGGCACATCTTACTTTGACTTTAGTGATTTGATAAGAAAATTTAATCTAACAGATGGAAAACTAAGAAGATGGTATCTGATAGTTAAAGATACCGGGACAGAAAAAGCTTCTACAATTAAAAATTTTGAGCTGCTTGATCACACATTAAAAGTAATAGCTGCTTCCGTAAAATCCATATTAAGAGGAGATGTTCACCAAGATGGCTCAATCAATAATGATGACTATAGATTACTATACTCTTCCATAAATAGTCCCGAAACTACCTTATTGTGCTTCACTCAAAAGGTTGCTGCAGATGTAAACGGAGATAGCATGGTTGATGAGAATGATGTTTCATACTTAAATGGCTTTTTATCAGGAACTATTGCTCAGTTACCATCTTCGGTAAAATTAATCAATTGTGGATACGTTAACCAGGATGGTGCTGTAGACAATAGTGACTTTGATTTATTGTATGCTCATATATATGGTGAGGAAAGCACACCACTCAGCATTGATCAAGAAGTTGCATCAGATTTAAATGGTGATGGAAGAATTGTCCTGACTGATGCATCTATTATAAGAAGATATACAACTGGGAGTATGAATAAACTTCCAATTGAATAGGCGATGGACTGCGAGTATAATGATTTAATTTCACAATTAACCAATTTCCAAATGAATAGCTAATTTAATTTTTCCAAACACTATTCCAAAAGGAAATCACCCTTGGTATAATGGTATAAATTACAATAACGGAGGTATTATAATGGCAGACTTTTGGGATAAGGAAGAATTGATTGGCAAACTGGGCAAAAACAGCCGTGAGGAAATTCAAATAAAGGTTGTCGAGAAAAAGGACAAAAAATACGTTGACATTAGGACATTCTGGTTTGATAGCAATGCCGATGAATTCAAACCTAGTCAAAAAGGCGTTGCAATACCATATGACAGCCTTGAGGAACTAAAGAGCCTGATTAGCTCCATTGGATAAAAATCACAAAGACGAAGTGATTTTTCAACCCTAAACATTAATAAAATCCACCGCAAACTGAGACATAAGCTCAACACCTATTTTTATGCAATTTTCATCCAGGTTAAATTTGCTGCTGTGAAGATTAATCACTTCGCTATCCATTTGGCTCCTGCAGCCCAAGTGAAAATAAGTACCTGGGACTAGCCTGGAATAATAGGAGAAATCCTCAGCAAGCATGGAAGGTTCTTGGTTTGTAACTATTCTATTTGCAGTAATGATTTTTTCAGCAGAAGCTAAAAATCTATCAACTAAAAGATCATCATTTATAACAGGAGGATATCCATCATTGGCCTGGAAGTTGTATACCGCTCCAGCCTTTTGGGTTTCCTCCCTCAATATTTCTTCCATATTATCCTTAATATATTTACAAATATTTGCATCAAAAGTTCTAATAGTACCCTTCAAAGTAACGCTATCAGGAATAATATTAAAAGCAGTTCCTGCATTAAAGCATGTAACAGTCAAAATTGCCCGCTTTAAGGAATCTTCACTTGATTTTACAACATCCTTAAACCTAGCCACTACAGCCGCCCCAATGGTTATGGGATTTATGGCATTCTCCGGCTGGGCGGCATGACCGCTCTTTCCCGTTATCTTAATCTCAAATTCAGTGGGTGACGCCATAACAGGACCTTTTTTCACGGATATAAAACCTGTATTGATCAGCGGACTCACATGTGCCCCAATTATAGCATCAACTTTGGGATTGTCCAAAACCCCTTCATTCACCATAACTTCCGCCCCACCTAGTCCCTCTTCCCCCGGTTGGAATATCAGCTTGACATTGCCCTTCAGGAAGTCTCTAAGCTTTGCTAAAACATAGGCTGCTCCCAGCACAATTGCCGTATGCCCATCATGACCGCAGGCATGCATTTTCCCCACATTTCTTGAAACAAACTCAAATGTGTTTTCTTCCTTAATTGGAAGTGCGTCAATATCTGCCCTTATAGCAACTGTCTTTCCTGTATCTTTCCCCTTTATAGTTGCAGCAAGGCCGGTTCCGGCAAAACTATAAACATCAAGCCCTAATTCTTCAAGAAACGACCTTATCAAGCCGGAGGTTTTTATTTCATCAAACCCCAACTCGGGATATTTATGAATTTCCCTTCTTATTGAGACCAACCTATCAAAAACCTCTGCTGAATAACTTTTAATTTTATCTGTCAGCAATTTTATCACCCATTTATTATAAAATAATTGCTTAATTTAGTATAACAAATGCAATGAAAAAATCAAATATAATTGGATGTTATTTCTTAGCCATTACATATCAAAGCTGGGAGCCCTAATCTCTTTTTCCTGATAATATACACATTCGGGGTTTGTAGAAATTGACGACATAGTGGTGTTCTCGAGGTTGCACATTCCATCTGCCTGATAAATACAATTTAATGAACAGTTGATAGTAGTCATAATAACACCTCCAAAAATATTGTTTCGGTTTTATCATGATAATATACAAACTCTGTGCTTCATAATTTTTTCCTGCTGATCGTTCACACTAAGCAATAAGATATTTCATTCAATAAGATATTTCATGCATTAATCTATTACCTTAATCAGGATAATAATTTCCTGAATGCAAAAAAACATGAAACATTTTGTTATTTTTACATAATATATATTAGAATTGACTACCGACTACATACCTCTTTGATAAATATTAGCCCTTCGTTTTTGCAAGACAATGGAAAAAATGTTTTCTGGATTTCCTAGACATCAAAAAAGCTTGTGAACAGCACAAAATTTCAAACTAATTTTGCAGCTGTCAACAAACTTCGGAAAATAATTATTGTAGTCGGCGGTCGTTTTTATATAAACCGCATCCCTTAACGGGGATGCGGCATTATACCTTGAATCGATATAGCACACCCCACCGCCATTTTTCTTTTTGTATAGCCTTTTTATCTTATTTTTGGGGTGTTTTAAGCCTTTTTGTATGATTTAGGCTATACAGAAATTTGTTTTTAACACTTTTTCTAAACTACTTTATTTTTTCTGTGGTAATATTTTTGGTAATATTCGCTCCGCCTTTTCAAAAATGGTAATATTACCATTTCGCCGATATAAAAATTATAACTCATAACACCCCAAAAGCAACTCATATTTTATATGAATTTTGTGGAAATATTTCGGGATTTTTGGAAGAGAAAAAGATACTACACTTTAAGCATAGTATCTTTTTGAATTGGGATTTGACGCACAAAGCACACATACATTTCTAAAACTATCAAAGTGAATTGTAAAATGTAAATCCAACCTCACCTTTCTCTATTGCGGTAAATGTATCATATTTTCCATTAGTATATTCGTTAATAATCTGTTTCCAAAAGTTCTGAGCAGGCAAATTATTTTGCCACTGTGATATTTCCCATCCGCCAGGAAACATATCAAAAATCTTCATAGAAGCTACTTTACCAACTCCTTTGCGTCGGTATTTTTTCATCACGAAAAATTCAGCTATATTATGAGGATTAGACAAATTATTATGCTCACTACAAGACCTTACTAAAACTAATCCTGCAAGTTTGCCATCGACTCTAATAAAGAACGGATATCTTCCTTCCTCATTCCAATAGTCATCAATACGTGGATAACCAAAGTATCCATATTCATTTATATCATCATCGGAAAACTCTGAAAAATCATAATTGTATAATTCCATCATCTGAATGAAAACAGATTTTTGTTCAATCAATATTGGTTCAATACTAATATTCATAAATTGCCTCCACAAATTCAAATCTATCAAGGTCTATTATATCAAATAACTTCATATTTGCAATCTGATTCATCTGCCTCGCTCCTGCTGATACATCACCTCGTAAGCCTTTTCTCTGTTCTTTCGTTCCAATTCGGCTTTGTCATCAATGAGTTTATTATATCTGTCTGCCAATTCGTTGTATTCCTTTACCATATCCTCCAATTTTTTGTTAAGTTCTTCTTTTTCCTGCTCCATTTTCTTCTTATATTCCTTTGCAGACAATCCGCCCTGCTTCTTTTCTTCGGTTTTTTCATATTCATCAATGTTAAAACCGTGTTTTTTAAGTATGATAGGCATAATTCTATGCATTGAAGTTATAAAATCTCTCGTTATAAGAGTTTTTGCTGATAGTCTGTTGTCTTCCGTAATCATTAAAATATCTAAATGCAAGTGTGGAAGTCCGCCCTTTCCGTCAGCACTTCCGCCCTCGTCCAAATGACATACTGCACTCACTACATTATTGTTAAATCTTGCATTCATATATTTTATGATTAAATCGTTGTATTCGTCCAAGCGTTCAAGTGGTAATTCTTCGGGATATGAAAATACCGCCTCACAAATCCAATTACTTGCTTTGGTAATTCTGCCACCGCTTGCCACAACTCGTTTTTCTATTTGTTCCTTACAATCTTTATAAAGAGATTGTTTCGGTGCAATATAAATGCGGTTTTGTCTGCTTCGTTCCATGTCTATGTCGGGATTGCTGATATAATTCTTGTTTAATCTGCGGTTATGTTTATCAATCCCTCCAAGTTGCCCTGCTTTATAGCATTGACAATGAAAACTGAACTTTGCCATAATTCCCCCTCCTCTCAAATACTTGGAGCAAGACCGTCTAAACTTCTAAATCTTGCCCCAAGGTATAAGCCCCTTTACTTTGCTCGCAAAGTTGGGGCTCAGTTATCGTTCCTCTTCGGTCTGCCTTTGATATTTCTCAACCTTTACAAAATCATCTTCTGCATCTGTTGCAGGTTGTTTATGTTCTTCTGTTTCATCTTGTGCTAATGCTTCAAGTAAAACATCAAGAGAACCCTTATAAAACATTTCATCATCTATGTCTATTTTTGCCACATCAAACACCTCCCCTCACCCTTAATATGCCTTTTGGCTTATGGGTAAGGTATAAAATCTATACTCTGAAAAAAATCAATTTTTGATACTATTCGGGCAAAAATATCTTTAAAAATCAATTTTCTTCTGTATAGCCTTTTTTGTTCAAAAATAACCCCAAAACAACGCTAAAACCGCCAAAATGCCACCGTTCAAAAATCAATTTTTGATAAAATCGGCACTTCAAAAATTTTTTCAAATTTAATAAAAGTTTTTGCTCCAAACTGTTCTCTATCGGTCATATTGTTTATGACAAGTAAATAAATTAAAAAAGCCACCGCTTTGGTGGGTGTAGTTGGTGAAGCAATTACAAGGACAAAAGACAGTTCTAAACTGTAAAGTTTTTTATATAGAGTTCTGATGTGCTTCACCACCTCAGGACTTTTTTAATGGGTGTACGATAAGAAAAAACATCACCCAAAGCAAACAAAATGTTAAATGTCCACGGCGGACAGCCTCAAAAATAATGCCGAACCAAGTGAGGGCGACTTGATTATTGAAAGATAATGAACGGCTACGGCATTGGATGACGTGTGCATTATATGAAAAGTGTAATGCAGTCTGGTACATATGAAAAACAAGGGCACGTTGCGTATAGTAATTAAAAGATCGACTTTGGTGGTATCGCCATATTACTGTTATGTATAGAAAATGAAACATCTCCGAAGTGTGCGGGGTTAAACACACTCACAGGCGAAAATTGTTTTATTACAGACTTGACCATTCGCAATCGTAAAAAGTATAGATATTTCTATAATTTTGGTTGCGAGTGGTCAAGACTTTCTCTCATTATTTAACTAGGCGAAAAGGTCGGTTTAACTGGTTTAGAAAAGATAATTGTTGAAACTGAACTTGTGAAGTTTCAACGCTGAAAGGGGGCAAGGGGGAAACCGCCAGAGTGTCCCCCCTATTCTTTCTTTTGCTTCTTTTCTTTCTTAAATGACAAAAGCAGGAGTTTTTACGCTCCTGCTTGTTTACTATTTGTATTCAATTAGAATGTCTTCGGGTGGATTGCCTTTTAAGCGTTCTGCTTTGGCTTTTTCCAATCGCTGCTGCTTTTGTGCTTGCTTTGTGGCTTTTTCCAGTTCGGTCATCATTTCCTCTTCAATCTGTCGAACCTCACAAGCAAACCGCCAACATTCTGCAATATCGGTAAAAATTGCCTCGTTCCAAAATCTTGTAATATCCCACCTATCGCCTTTATCTTCATTATAAACGGTATTAGATACATTTTGCATTGCTCTAGGCAGGGTATGACCTGCACTTTCATACACTTGGAAGAAAGAAGCAGGGGCAATAATGCTCTTGTCGTCCTTTTCTATTCCGTGTAATAGCAAAGTAATGTATGTATGTCTCCCGTCGTGTATTCTGCCATAAGGTAATTCTTCCTTTTTGGCTTTTGCTCGGCATTTGTTGAGATAATTATAAATCTCTTTCCACTTACGAGATACTTTTCCAGTGTGGCATACATAATCTTGCAATAGGTTAATTTCCCATTGTAATACAAAGGCTTCGGGGGCTACTGGTCTGCCAAGTATAGCCTCCTGCCATTCCTTATATATCTTTAATGTGGTATAGCCAGCATTATGCAATTCAATCTCTCGAACCTTTTCACGCTTTGGCAGTTTCACGGTGTCTTTCGTTACCAACTGCACACGGTTATGACAAATCGTAACCCTTTTAGTTTCCCAGTTTATATCTTTCCACATCAAGCCACACAGTTCCCCTCGTCTAAGTCCTTGTGTCATAGACATAACAACAAGATACAGAAAACTCGGGTCTTCCATTGTGGTGGCTTCATAAATCAATTCATTTAATTGCTTGTAATCAAGTGCCGAGGCTTTATATTCCTTTTTCGGTGCAGAGATTTCAGCACCCTCAACAACATTTTCACTTACACCATATCTTACTTTATCTTTCAACATATAAGCCCAAATCTGCTTTAAGTGGGTTTTATATTTCTCGATAGACTTCCTAGAAATTCCCTGCTTTTCTTCAAATTCAAAATATGCTTCAATTTGTGCGGTCTGTATTGTTTTTACAAATGTGGTACGCTCACCATTAAAGAACCTTTTGAAATGGTCTGTCTGTATGCGTAATTGTTCAACATAACTATCTTTGATTTTTCCCTTTTTGGCTTGCTTGCGTTTCAGTTCCAGAAATTCATCAGCCACATCAACCAAACGAATACCTTCATTTTTGAAAACCACCTTTTTCTCCTTGGCTTCTGCCTTTTGTACTTCAATTTGATGAAGCCACTTTCTTGCTTCTGCCAGTGTCTTAAAGGTCTTTCTTCGTTTGTCCTGCTTTTTAACAAATTTCTTTAATTCTTCGTCATAGATTTCCACCCTGCCAAAATCGGCAGTAGCCTCATAAGAAAACTTCTTTCCGTCTTTGAGTTTTCGCCTTATGCCCTTTTCAACTGGTTCATAAGTGATTACTTCTTTCTTCTTTGGTGCTTCGCTTTCATCAAAATTAAATACTAATTCTTCCATAGCGTTCTCCTTTACTTCGTGAATTTCAGCCTATGGTAATATTTTTGGTAATATTTTATCATATATTACCACATAACAAAAGCGGTTTTCCTTAGTGTTTATGCGGTCTGTAAGACTTTTTATTATTTCCTTACACCTTAAATCTGTACCCTATACCCCAGATAGTTTCAATATACTGGGGTTTTGAGGTATCCATTTCTATTTTCTCCCTGACCTTCTTTATATGGACTGTAACTGTAGAAATATCTCCGCAGGCATCCATGCCCCAAATTTTATCAAAAAGCTCATCCCTGGAAAAAACCCTGTTCGGGTTTTCAGCAAGGAATAAAAGCAAATCAAACTCCTTACCTGTAAAAACAAGCTCGTTGTTCTCAAGCCAAACCCTGCGGGACCCCTTTTCTATTACAAGATTTCTAATATTAATAGTGGTGCTCTTATTCTCTTTACTGCCTACAAGCCTTTCATAGCGTGCAATATGAGCTTTCACCCTTGCAACAAGCTCACTGGGACTAAAAGGCTTTGTTATATAGTCATCTGCTCCCAGTCCCAGCCCTCTTATTTTGTCTATGTCTTCTTTTCTTGCTGAAACCATAAGCACAGGAATGTTCTTAACCTCTCTGATTTTACGGCATATTTCAAAACCATCGATATTGGGGAGCATTAGATCCAATATGATTAAATCAAATTCTTCGTTCTTTGCCCTGGCAAGTCCCCCATCACCAGTCTTTTCAATAAGCACTTCATAACCGTCAATAGTCAGATAATCTCTTTGAAGCTCGGCTATGGTCACCTCATCCTCGATTATCAGAATCCTTTTTTTCATTGCCCTCACCTATCTTTTCCAATTCAAAATATATGCCGGTACCCTTGCCAAATTCACTTTCCGCCCAGATCCTTCCACCATGCTCTTCTATTATCTGGCTTGCTATTGCAAGCCCAAGGCCGCTTCCGCCTTTTGATGTGTTTCTTGATGGATCTGCCCTGTAGAATCTGTTAAAAATATTTGACAGGTATTCTGCTTTAATACCCTCTCCGTTGTCCTGTATTCCTATTAAAACCTTGCTGCCCTTGTCCTGTACATCTATATTTATATGGCCTTCTTCTTTATCCATGTATTTTATAGAATTTTCAAATATATTTGCGATAACCCGTTTAAGTTTTTCCACATCAGCCTTTACCATTGTATTATCATCTAAATTGTAGCTGCTTGCAATACTTATACCTAACTTTTCCAACTCAATTTGATATTCATCCATCATATCCTCAATAAAAACTTTCAAGTTGGCCTTGGAAAAATTAAAGGGTATCTTTTTTAGTGCCTGGTTTGAGTAAAATGTGAGATCATTAATAAGCCTATCCATATCAACTGCCTTTTTATAAACAATATCCAGGTACTTCTCATTTTTCTCAGGTGTATCGGCAATACCATCACGCAAGCCCTCTACATGGCCTTTGATGGAGGTTATGGGCGTTTTGAGATCATGGGTGATACTGGCTATAAACTCATTTCGTTCTTCATCGTACCTTAATTGCTGCTCGAGGGCATCTTTGAGCCTTTGCCTCATTTCTTCAAAGGCACGGCAAACTGCTCCAACTTCATCTCTAGATTTCTCCGAGATTTCAAATGAAAGGTTTCCGTCCTTTATCTGTTCTACACCGAATTTCAGCTTCCTAAGCGGTTTTACTATGCTTTGTGATACAATAAACGTCAGAACTCCGTTGGTAAATAACACAATCAATAAAAAGTATTTCATAAAATCCGACATAAAACTTGATACAAACTTTCTTATAGGGCTTATATCAAAGAATATATAAAGGGTACATTGCTCACCGGTGGATAATCTGAAATCATGGTTGAAATACTGTATATCATCACTGTCTTTGGAGTGTATTTCCTCATAGCTTTTATCTTCGGAACGGCTTTCTGTAATAATCTTATTTTGAAATTCAAGACGGTCGATCTTTTCCGAGAGATAGTATATATTATTATTAACCACAAAGCCTATACCGGAGCTTAACGATTTCAGTTTATCATCAATACTTTTAAGGTAAGTCAGATCTTTTAGTTTATCAGGATTGTTTAATGTATCGTTGGATATGGTTATAAACTCCTTAAATATTTCCTGAGCTACCTTGTCAAACTGATCCCCTGTTTTACGGTGCTCAAATCCAGTCTTGTCAAAGTTAACACCAATTAAAATAATGGCCAGTACAAGTGATGAAATAAGCGGAATCATTATCATTAATATATTTGACAACAGTAGTTTTATCTTGATAGACATTTATAAAAATCCTCCCCCGATCCATTAGGAATGACTCAAATATAGCATTCAAGTCATTCATACCTGAGTCATGATCAAAATATAACTTCCGCTATAAATTTCGCTCTTGTGTTGACTTAACTCGTCAACACCCGCTCAAAAGCGGAAGTAATTTTTCATTCATGCCTTTATATGTCCTTTTGTTCAAAAAGGTAGGTTCCGGCAAACATAAATATTATACCATAAGCCAGTATATATAAAAATTCATTTATAACAAGTGAAAGGTCAACTCCGCTGTAAAAATTCTGGTACCATGTCATGTAAGTTGTTGGCAAAAAGGATACTACCTGTGGAACAAAAACCGATACTACCGACATTAGAACTGAAGCAAGTATCATTATCACAACCGTTAAACTGCCGCTCCTTGTAAATTGTGCTGCGAATGCTGTTATTACTGCAATAAGCATGAGCGGTACTACTGCAAAAATGTACGACATCAGGTTTGCGGGCAGCCTTGATATTATATCACTAAAATTACCTCCAAAAAAGCTTGCAATGAGTGATGCAACAAAAGTAGCCATCAATAAGAACAGTATGCTGATTGCGATTGACAGCATTTTTGAAATATATATTTTGCTTCTTGTAATGGGTCTAACCATCGACATAACAATTGAATTGTCGGCCAATTCACCTGAAAACAAATCACTTGTCAATAAAAGTACAAATAACGGCAAAAGTATTGATGACATTAAATTTAATATAGTCACCGGAAGAGTTGAATTTTTAAAGAGTGAGACTCCAAAGTTACTGCCTGTGACCATATTAATAATGGATGCTGTTATTGCTACAAGCATTGAAATGGAAAATAAAAATATAAACTTCTTTCTTTTAACAATTTTATAGGTTTCGTTCATGGTTCCTGCCATAATTGTATTCATCCAAGTCAGCCTCCTTATATCGAGTCAATGGATTTTTTATTGGCACCATTAACCCTATCGATAAAATAATCTTCCAGTGAAACGCCTGTGTCCTTTACATCTTGCACTATACAGGTATCCACAACACTTCCATCTTTAATTATGAGGATCTTGTCACATAGCATCTCTATCTCATGAATAAGATGACTCGAAATAAGGAAGCTTATCATAAATTCCTTGGACAGCTCTGAAATAATTCGTCTTAATTCCTTTGAGCCCTCTATGTCAAGACCGTTTGCCGGTTCGTCAAGTATTACCAGTTTGGGATTCTGATATATGGCCATAGCGATTGCCAGCCTTTGCTTCATCCCCAGGGAAAAGTTTTTCACCTTATCTTTCCTATACTTTGCAAGTCCTGTCATCTGGAGTACAACATCAATCCTTTCGGGGTCAATATCATTATAAAACCTTGATATAAGCTTCAGGTTGTCATAGCAGCTCATATTCCCTAATACTGAAGGTGTCTCTATGAGACAACCTACATTCCTGATGGCATTTTCAAAATTCTCCGAAAGATCATGGCCGCATATTCTTACTGCTCCCTTATCAATCCTTACAAGACCTGTTATGGACTTCATTATTGTGGTTTTGCCCGATCCGTTGGGTCCAAGCAAACCAACCACTTCCCCAGGATATATGTCAAAATTGATATTTCCAATTCCTTTACCATTTCTATATTTTTTATGAAGATCTTTCACTTCCAATATTTTTTCCATAATCATATTCACCCCGTATTATATGTTTTGCAATAATCATTTTACACTTTTAATTATTGCAAATCATTTTCATTGATTTGCATATTTAGTTATACTCCAGGTATTTGGCAGTAGATTATGCTTTAGATTACTGCCAAATACGTAAATTTCATTATAGTAAAATCACTTATCTTTTATGACGCCCTAATTCGTCACTGGAATTTCCTTAACTGTTTTACCATCCAAACTAACTATATCCACTTTGGTTGAGCCAACATCACAAACAGTCATACTTAACTTCATCTCCTGCTCATGAGCTATGTTGGCCTCATCCTTTCCGCTAACATCAAGTTCCATATCCAACCCTTTAATGGTGTTGTCTTTATCTACAGTTATTTTTACATCTACCTTTTCAGCCTTAATGTCATTTGTAAGCTCCGGCATTGTGCAATCATCAACATTTACACCAAGAATCTCATGCATTTTGTCCTGCTTGTCAGCTTCACGTGACTTATCTTCTTTTACTGCCAATATCAAGTTTACAAGTGAAGGAATTTCATTTTTATCAAGGTCGATTCCAATCTGTTTATCACCATTACCCAATTCTTTCAGTGTAACCTGCTTTTTAAGGTCCCCAACCAGAGTATCCAATATCTTTTCTCCTATGGCTTCCAGCTGTGGATTTTCATGTGCATCCCTATTAATTTCATCCCTATTAAATTCATCGTTGCATTGAACCTTATTGTATATATCTGAGGCAGAATCCTTAAAAACTATCTGATTCTTACTTCCATACAATGTATAGGTCTTGTTTACCTTCTCTGAGTTGATTGCAACAGTTCCGCTGTACAAGTGTTCCACCTCATCTGCCTTAAACGTTGAACTGATTTTTACCATATCCTTGTCATTATCACTAACTGATCCTGAAACAGTAAATGTGGCATTGTCTATGTTCCGCGAATTCCTAAAAGCAGCCTTCAACGTATCATAACCGCTAGGACCGTCAGCTATACTCATAAATGTTGATGTAATGAGCAGTGAGCTTCCAACAACCAATCCAATTCCTGTTCTAACTAATTTTTTATTCATTTTTTGTCCTCCTCGCTAAATTGTTTTTTATTTGCTACATACTTATATTAACAACCGAAAATTAAATGGTCATAAAAGAAAAATTAAAAGAAAATGAAAAAGTATTAAAAAAGTATTAAATTAGTAATGGCTCAATTGTTATTTTCAGCATGCCTAAGTTAACAGTCAAAAATATAAAATATCATTTTCAATTGACATTACGTTTATCATATGTTACTGTTAACATAGTCGGTATTATAAAAATGAGGTGTTACTATGTCAATTAAATATGCAATACTGGGATTACTAAGCTGGAAACCATTTAGCGGATATGATATGAAGAAAGTGTTTGAAGAATCTTCAACCATGTACTGGTCGGGAAATAACAATCAAATATATAGATCACTGCTTCAACTGACTGAGGAAGGACTTGTAACGAATGAAGTTCAGCATCAGGAAAATTCACCTTCAAAAAAGCTGTATTTCATAACTGATGATGGGCTGGCAGAATTGAAGGAATGGGTTCTATCTTCACCAGAATTACCGGAATTAAAGAATACTTTCCTTGTACAACTATCATGGGCCTATCAACTGGATGATGATGAGCTTAAAAAAATTATTGCAAATTATGAGAACAGCATAAAAATGCAGCTTGTGCTTCAACAGGAAAAAATACGCCGCGGAATAAAATCACCCAATAGAAACCATCGCGAAACCCTTTTATGGGATAAGATTAATGAAAATGTACTATCATTTTATAAGAATGAAATTACATGGATTCAAAATTTAGGTAAAGAACTTTTTGGCAAAGAAAAAAGTGAGGAGCAAAGTAATATGGAATGGAAATGTGTTGTTAATAATGACAAAAAATATGTTGAATGCACTTATGCAGCAAACCCTCTTGGTAGTGAGCAGGATGCCCTTGATCTAATTGCTTTGTGCGGTGATAACGATACTAACTTGCTTATGCTTCATGAAAGGGCACTCTCAGAAGACTTCTTCAAGCTAAAAACAAAAATTGCAGGTGCCATGCTGCAAAAATTCTCTAACTACCGTATGAAGGTTGCTCTTGTTATCTCAAAGGATATAACCGGTAAGGGCAAATTTAAGGAGCTGACATCTGAAGCAAACAGAGGAAACCAGTTCAGGGTTTTCAGTACTAGGGAAGATGCTGAAGTATGGCTCGTTGGCTAGATATCAAACTCTCCTATGCGGAAGTTATTTTTTGAACATGCCTAAAATCGCTTGCGTTTTTTATATCTACGAATTCGCAAGCGATTTTTTATGTCTACGAAATCAAGGCATTTTCTATGCCTTAATTTCACACGACAACGCTATGGTTGAAAAATCGCAAGCGATTTTTTATGTCTACGAAATCAAGGCATTTTCCATGCCTTAATTTCACACGACAACGCCAAGGTTGAAAAATCGCAAGCGATTTTTTAACAAACAGTTCATAATTAGTTAAAAATTCAATTCTATAATAAAATTATCAACAATGACGATAAATATATCAAAAGTTATAAATCTATTACATTTGTCTTACTCCAAATGTAATACCATTAATACTTTAACAAAAACCGGTAAAATACATTAAACACATAGAGAGGAGAATATATTATGACTTACAATGATAACAACAATAATGAACTTCATAACAATTCTACATATAATGCTGCTGATAATACTTTCATAATTGAGAAACCTTCTAAACCTAAATCAAAAAAAACTGGGATTTTATCACAAATGATTATAGTGTCCGTGGTATCCTCAATAATTAGCGGTGCCGTAGTAGGATCATATTTTCAACTGATTTCCCCTGCTGTAAATTCAGCAAATAAACAAGAACTAACCAGTACTCAAAACATTCAAAGCTATGATTCTTCGTCAAAAGCTAAAATGATACTGGCTTCCGAATCCTCCGATTCATCTATTACAGATATTGCAGCAAAAGTAAGTCCCTCGATTGTTGGCATTAGGGTAACAGTTCCTTTAACCAGAAAAAACAATATTTTCGGTAACTACTTTTTTAACGGCCAGGAACAGTCACAAACGCCTCAATCCGGTGAAGGTTCAGGCATTATCATCAAAAGCGACGGCTACATTATGACCAATAATCACGTAATTGCTGATGCTATTAACAGCAAGACTGGAGCACTTATCAATGGTGCAAAGATTGAAGTATACCTGTCAAGCAAAAACGATGTACCTTATACTGCACAAGTTATAGGACGTGACTCATTGACAGACCTTGCAGTTATTAAGATAGAAGCAGCAAATCTTCCTGCAGCAAAGCTAGGCAATTCAGATAATACTAAGGTTGGAGAACTTGCAATAGCTATAGGCAACCCTGGTGGTCTTGAGTATATGGGGTCGGTTACTGTAGGTGTAATCAGCGGCGTTAACAGAAAAGTTGAAGGTACCGAAACCTCTGGACTCAAGCTTATTCAAACTGATGCAGCAATCAATCCTGGAAACAGCGGTGGTGCATTGGTTAATTCAAACGGTGAAATAATTGGCATTAACAGTGTCAAGATTGTTGCACAGGGGTTTGAAGGCCTGGGCTTTGCAATACCTGTAAACAACGCCATGGAAATAGTAAACAGCCTTATCCAAAACAAGTATGTTAAAGGCAGAATCCAATTAGGAATTACAGGAGATGTTAATTATACCGAAGAAGTAGCTAAACAATACGATATGCCGGCAGGTGTATATGTTTCAGAAGTGCAAATGCTCAGCAATGCATATAAAGCCGGTATAAGATCAGGAGATATAATTACCAAATTTGATGGCGTTGCTGTTAAATCAGTTAGTGATATAAACGATTTGAAGACTAAGCACAAAGTGGGTGATATTGTTTCTGTTGAAATCTATCGTGACGGCGAAACCCAAACACTAAAAGTTACATTGGCTGAAAGTAAAAATTAATTGAGTAAGCAACGGAATGTTAATTTTTAGCAAAAAACCCTGGGCCACCTTGGCTACAGGGTTTTTATTGCATAAATACTGACAAGCTGCACAAATCAGAGTGCAGTTTGCTAATTTTATGGGGTGAAGCTTTGCTGCTTGGCAGCGGTATGTATTAATATAATTTACCACTTTGAACAAGCCGCGTATTTATATATAATATCCTTATGAACTATATGATATGTTTTGTAATAATGATTTTACATTTTACATTATTGCAAAACATATTCCTTAAAGTTGTCGTAAGTATTATTATTGATGTCAGAGGGGTAACCGTATGAACCACATTAAGCTTCCAAACCTTCCAGAAGGAAAAGTAAAAGGTATCCTGATTGATGGAAGGATAAGCAAAAAAATCACAGATAGCCTTATGAAAATGGAAATAACGCCGCTAAAGACAGAATGCCTTTCAGAAATGTATGAGGCTGTATCATGCCACACTGATATAATGCTTCATCATATTGGCGGTAACAGGATTGTACACGCACCAGGTATTAGCAGCAATCTTTTAGATAGGTTAACAAGCCTTGGTTTCCAGATGATAAAGGGCGAAACCGTTCTATCCACTAAGTACCCTGGAAATATCGCATATAATGCAGCCAGGGTAGGCAATTATATAATTCATAATCTCAAATATACCGATAAAATTCTAAAGAAGGAACTGGAAAATGAGGGTGTGGAATTCATAGATGTTAAACAGGGATATTCCAAGTGTTCGGTTTGTGTGGTTGACAAAAATGCGATAATAACTTCCGATAAGGGCATTGGAGAAGCTGCCTCTAAAAAAGGAATTGATGTTTTACTTATTGAGCCTGATGAGAATATTGTATTGCCAGGCCTCAACATGGGGTTCATTGGAGGGTGTACCGGTAAAATAGCCAGGGACAAGATGGTTGTTTCAGGAGATCTCACCAAGCTGAAATCCTTTGTGGATATTGTAAAGTTTGCCAATAGCCATGGTGTAAAAGTGGTAAGTCTTTCGGATGAGAAACCCGTTGATGTAGGTTCCATAATTCCAGTGTTGGAGAGTTCTGCTGTGTAAGAGTTTCTTTGATTGTTATCGTGAGAAATTGTGGTCTCTGTAGTGCCTTAAAAAGAGACCATAATTTCCTTCACTTAATGAAACATTACTACTCATTGCTTTAATTACGTCATCTCCCATATTTATAAACCTCAATTGCCATTTATTTCCTTATCACATTTCAAAATATCTTTCATTTCACCATATATCATTTTACTGTTAACATATAGATGAAAATTTAATTTTACATTCTAAGAAAATATGCGTATAATGGAAATGGCCATAAATGTAAGATTATGGTCAATTGCATGCTAACGCTATAGTTTCCAGGGGGAAAGAAATGAAGAAAATTTACAATAATATATTAAGCAGATTCTCAAAAAAATATATGAGTGAAATTATTTACATATTAACACTGGTTGCAGCCTCTATTTTAACATTACTTGAAGTTAAAAAGATTTCTCTCGTTTTCCTTCAAATTTTGTTTGTTGCAATAATGATATTCACTAAAATTGTTATTAGAAAAAAGAGTTCAAGAAGAATCCTAAGCCTTTTTGCTTTTTCATTATATGCATGTATTGCTCATATATATGGACTGGATTATTCCTTTGGTTTATCATTAAACAAATGGAGCTTTCTAACTGCTGCGTTTATAATACTTGATGAAGGATGTCTTATTTCTATCCTGGTAGGATTCTATCCTGCAGCAAGATTATTACTGATGCTTGTTTACCCAGACCCAAGTATTATCATTGTGGACAAAATTATTGGTTTCTCGAATGGCCAAATTTCTTTCACAATTACGGCCGTGATAACGTACCACTTATTTCGCAAGCTTATTGGCCAGCGCAATCTATATCTTAACTTAAGTAATACCGACCCTTTGACAGGTCTTGCCAACCTTTCCCATACTATAGATAGTGCAAAGAAAATGCTGCGTGAAGGCAACATTTCCCTTCTATTAACTGATTTGGACAGATTCAAGCAAATAAACGACACTTACGGGCATATAGCCGGTAATAAAGTATTAATAGATGTTTCACAGTTTATTTTAAATGAAACTAAAGGTTTCGATAGAGTTGTGGGAAGGCTTGGAGGAGATGAGTTTATCATTGTTGTAAAAAATGATGGCAGTAAAAAGATTCTGGATCTTGGAGAAAAGCTTATGAATTCTCTAAAAAACAAGTACTTTTCAATTGACCCGGATATTGATCCAATTACTCTTTCTTTTTCAGTTGGACAGGCAAACTCTACAGATGAAGATACAGATATAGAAAAACTCATGCATAAAGCAGATGTTAATATGTTTTATAATAAATACAATAATCACAGATCAAATATGTTAGTTAATAAACATAAGCCTTCACTTTCAAAGGAGGGTTCCGAGCTTTTAAATGTACTGGCAGAAAAGGATATGTATACATATATTCATAGTGCATATACTGCTCAATACGCTGCAGCCTTAGGCAAGGAATTAGGTTTTTCCAACGATAAGATTGAGACATTGTTCATAGCAGGATGGCTTCACGACGTAGGTAAAGTGTTGATTTCCAATGACATTATAAGAAAGAGCAGTTCCCTGACAGATGATGAATATGGCTTAATTAAAAAGCATGTGAGTTATGGTATCAATATTTTACATGATCTAAGTCTGCCTGAAGAAGTTATGACATGTATCAAATATCACCATGAGCATTGGGATGGATCAGGATATCCAAAAAAATTGAGCGAAAAAAATATCCCTCCAGAAGCCAGGGTGCTGCAAATTGCAGATTCATATTCGGCTATGATTATAAAAAGGGTTTATAGAAATGTTCTAACACCCGAAGAAGCCTTGGAAGAAATCAAAAAAAATAGCGGAAAGCAATTTGACCCAGAGTATGTTAATGCTTTTGACAGTCTTATAAGCAATATAAGCAAAGCTGTATAGATTACATCAAAACTACCCATTCATTAGTTTGATATATTACCGATTTTTACTTTGTCTTTGCCTGGCTTCCTTACTGCTTTGGAAACCTGAAATGCCCTGTTATTCCAGGCATCAAGGTTATCAACGTATCAATTTCCATCGCATATGGCCCGCCATTATGTATTAAATAAGGTATGCCGTCAGGTCGTCTTTTATTTGATACAATAGCTATATGATTGGGGTTTTTAAACGTTACAATATCTCCTCCCTGCCATTCTTTAAGATTGTTTATATCGTACGGAGTAAGTTTTGTGGTTAAACTTTTTGAATATTTCTTGAAAAAAACCAAGAGGTTACTTACCCGCCTAAAGTCTATATTAGGGTCGGGCTTTCCTTTATTGCCAAAATAGTCCCTTCTATGATCTTTTATATCCTTATCAACCATTTGCTTCAAATTATATCCTGCATTTTTCAAAGCCCTCCATATTACATCGGTACAAACTCCTTCATTATATGGCGGATATCCTCCAACATAATATTTGCTCCTATATACAGGCTTATTTTTTACATCCTTTCTTGCACCTTCTATAATATCATCCAAATCATTTATTCCATCTTTATCCTTATCACTTTTGCACAATATCCTGGGAATTTCAATTGGCACTGATGTATTTGCAATCGAATGAACACCAGTAATTGACAAAGTAGTATTTGATGAAACAGCAATTGATGAAACAGTACTTGATGAAACAGTAATATTTAAAGTATTTGCAGTCAATAATGTTTTACTGTCATTATATTCAACTTGATCTACGCTGATCATTCCGCGGGAAATACTATTTAAATTTATTAAAAGAAGTATAAATATGATTAACAAGGTAAAGATGGCTTTATTCATAATTAACACCTCGCTATTTACTTCAAGTATTTATTTATACCAACATAATATTTATTTTTACTGATGACAATTTATACTTTGAATTATATAATTATATTAACAATAATTTACATTGCAGGGAGGGTTATTCTATGAAAGATAGGATTTTAATGGTTTTCCTGCTTTTTTCTTTATCAGTCACATTTCTATTTCTTCCAGAATATTCAGCTGTTGCCGACACCAAGGATATATGGTTAAAGGTTGAATCAAGCAACAATCACAGTTTGGCTATCAGGTCGGATGGAAGCCTTTGGGCTTGGGGCAACAATACCTTCGGACAACTTGGTGATGGAACAAAATCACTAAAAAGCAGCCCTGTTAAAATCATGGACAATGTATCTTCAGCTTCGGCAGGTTATAATTACAGCTTGGTGATCAAAACAGATGGAAGTGTTTGGGCTTGGGGTAACAATTCTTATGGGCAGCTTGGTGACGGAACAACAATAGATAAAATAACTCCTTCTAAAATAATGGATAATGTCTCTTATATTTCAGCTGGTTATGATCACAGTCTGGCTATAAAGACAGACGGAAGCGTTTGGGCTTGGGGCAACAATGCTTATGGACAGCTTGGCGATAGGTCAACAGCATATAAAACCGAGCCTGTATGGATTATGGATGATGTGTCTTCAATCTCTGCAGGTAACAGTTTTAGTTTAGCTATTAAGACCGATGGCAGTATGTGGGCTTGGGGCAATAATGAGTATGGTCAGCTTGGTGATGGGACAATAACCGATAAAAAAAGGCCTGTTAAAATCACGGACAATGTACTGTCAGTTTATGCCGGCTGCAATCACAGTCTATTCATCAAGACTGATGGAAGCCTCTGGGCATGTGGATGGAATTATGACGGTCAACTTGGTGACAGGACAACAGAAGATAAAACAACTCCCGTCAAAATTATGGATGATGTAAAATCAGTGGCCGGAGGCTTTGCCCACAGTTTGGCTATCAAGCAGGATGGAACTTTGTGGGCTTGGGGTGATAATTCCAGCGGGCAGCTTGGTGATGGAACAAGAAGAAATAGAACGCGGCCTGTCAAAATTATGGATAACGCTTATTCAATCACTGCAGGTTATGCTCACAGCTTAGCTGTTAAATCGGATGGAAGCCTTTTTACCTGGGGTGATAATTCCGAGGCACAGCTTGGTAATGGTACAATATCATGCAAGTTCACTCCAACCAAGATAATGGATAAAGCATATTCTGCTGCTGCAGGAAGTATGCATAGCCTCGCAATAAAGTGGGACGGAAGTCTGTGGGCTTGGGGTGCCAATAATAGCGGACAGCTTGGTGACGATTCTGAAGCAAGTCAAACAATACCTGTAAAGGTTATGGATAATACATCTTTTGTAACTGCCGGCAAAAGCCACAGTCTAGCTATCAAGGCGGACGGCAGTCTATGGGCTTGGGGTGATAATAACAATTATCAGCTTGGCGATGGAACATCAATAGATAAATCAGTACCTGTAATGATTATGAATAATGTTTCATCAGTCACTGCAGGGGATAGCCACAGTCTGGCCGTCAAGCGGGACGGAACGCTGTGGGCATGGGGTTCCGGGTCTCAAGGCAAGCTTGGAAATGGAACAATGTCATATGAAAAAGAACCGGTTAAAATCATGAACCATGTGTCTTCAGCAACTGCAGGCTATATTCACAGCCTCGCGATAAAAGAAGATGGCAGTTTGTGGGCTTGGGGCGACAACTCCAGCGGCCAGCTTGGTGATGGATCTACAACAGATAAAGCGATGCCTGTCTGGATCATGGATGATGTAACATCAGTCTCTGCAGGCTATGATCATAGTCTGGCTATAAAGTCAGATGGCAGTTTGTGGGCTTGGGGTGATAACTCCACCGGCCAGCTGTGTAACGGAACAACAATCAATAAATTGACCCCATATAAGATTATGGATAATGTAACTTCAGCCTTTGCAGGTTATGGTTACAGCTTATTTATCAAAAAAGACAGAAGCCTCTGGGCCTGTGGGTGCAATCTCGACGGACAGATTGGTGATGGGACAAAAAAAGATAAAACAACACCTGTCAAAATAATGGATAATGTATCATCAGTTTTTGCAAACAGAAGTCACAGCATAGCCATAAAAGCTGATGGAAGTCTGTGGGCATGGGGCAGTAATGCAGACGGTCAGCTTGGTGACGGAACTGCATGGAAAGAAACCCCCTCTGCAATTAATTTTGAAGCAACTTATTCACACATAGCTACCCCATATAAGGAAGCCCCCACCACTTACTCAATAACCGGTTTTATATCCTCTGAATTTAATATTTTTCACACTGGATTACCATTAAAAGAAAACTTCATGGTTGAAATTGCAGAAACTAATTTGAGTGCTGTTACCAGCGTTGATGGCTATTTCAAAATATCCAATGTCCCTGCTAATCCTAACGGTTATAAAATAAGAATCAGCAAACCTGGATTTTTATGCAGAGACATAAAAAATGTAAAAGTTGAAAGTTCAGATGTAAATATATCATCCGTTAACTCACCGGTTATACTTTGGGGCGGTGATGTTAATGGCGATAATTCAATCAACATGGCTGACATTGTAAATATAGTAAAAGAGTTCAATACAACTTTGACCAGCACGATATTCAAGCATGAATATGATTTTAATAAAGATAACATAATAAATACATATGATGTTGTAATTATGGCAAGGCATTTCAACCAAACTATTGAAGATTATTAAGGCATGAATGAAATATTTATTATATATGAAAAGTGAATAATCTTTTACATTTGTCTATCGCAAATCCCGTAAAAGCGTTCGTTATTTGCTCTGACAAATGTAAGATTATTAACACTTTTCATATAGTCATGATCAAAAAATAACTTCTGCTATAGATTTTTAATCATACCATAACAAAGATAACGGACTGCCAATTGTTTACAGTCCGTTATCTTTACTTCACATAAGGCTTATTATATAGCCAGGTCTATGTGTTGGACTGTGCCTACACTATTATCCTCTTTAACAAATATTCCTGTTTTTTTAATCTGGCCGTTGGAGGTACCTGCAGAATTTTTCAAATCATATTGCGTAGAGATGTTGCCCAGGTATATAGCCCCAACTCCTTTTTCGCCCAGAGCAAAAAGCACATCATTCCCATTATCATCCTTCGTCCAGATTCTAAGTTTATCAAATATAGGATCATTCTCATCAATCCAGCCGTTATTATCTTCATCATACTTTGAAAGGTCCTTAAAACCATCGCCGCTCTTAGTGCCGAATAGCTCACTGCCATTATTTATAGTTCCGTCATTATTTATATCAAGAGCTAAAAAACCGCTTCCCTTAGTCAAAAATGAAATTTGATCAGATTTTCCATCAGAATCGATATCAAAGCTGAACTTACGGTCTGTCAAATCAGGTGATGTACCAGCATAGTTTATAACTAGGGGATCAACCATTCGTACACCTGAACTTACCACAAGGCTCCTGCTTTGTGAAAATTCTCTGCTCATGGATAATGAGACTTGGAAGTTAATTTCTTTTCCATCTGAAGTTTTAATTGTTCCACTGGACTTAAACTCCATTTTTTCCTGCTCTGAATAAGTTTCATTGAGCCTATACTCCATTCCCAGACCTGGGTTTCTCATGATAGAAATATTAGGCAGAGGATTAGTATTTTCTTTGAAATTGGGTATTTTGAATTTGATCCTTTTACCTGTAAGTATTTCAAGCATTTTCTCTACCAGTTGAATTTTTTGCTTGTCCTTTTCGCTTAAAATAGAAGAAAAATCATCATCTACATTCGTCTGCCCATTAGTCCCAATTATAGAAGCATCCGTGCCTTCTTTGGATATTTCAACAGTAATTCCCGATAAATCCTTTAATAAATTTTGTGGATTTGCGGTATTTTTAGCACTGCTTGAAATGTTTAAAGTTTCTTCTTTTGTATATGACTGTACAACAGTATGTGTACTGGACATGGAAATACTTGAATTTCCTATTTTCATAATATATCGCCTCCATGCAACCTTGGCATTGTCGTAAGAAATCATAGTGTATACACTAAAATCTCATAGACGCCAATAAAACTCCAGGCAAGCCCAAATCCATGATCTCGCCATATTAATAAACCTATTCCTTTAAGTTATCCTTGGTAGAAGAATTTTCGACAATAGCATGTATAAAGAAGTTCCTGCTACAATGAGTGATGCAAGATGTGTTTTAAGTTGTCAATCTCTTTACATATAGTATATCGGTATAATATGGATAAAGCTTTAGATACAGTTCCCATAGATCGATTCAAATTGTAATATATTAGCGTAAATGATAAAATTGATATATAAACGCTGAACTAAAGTAGCATACAGACAGGAGGTATATTAGTGAATAAATTTCTTAACAAAAAAAGCTTATATGTATTAGCAGCGGTTGCTTTAATAGTTACTGCCAGTGTAAACTTTTTTAAAAGCTCCCCTATATCACCTGCCTCAGGTAATATAAACAATAAGGCTATGGATTACTACCGCTCCTTATTAGAGAGCAACCATTTAACATTTGAGGAAGAGCCGGTAAAGAGGCTTGAGAATTTAACTCCTGCTAGCAAATGGAAACTTGAAAAGGGATTTGACATTAACAACGTCATAAAGGATAAAAAAATAAGATTAGAGATATATAATACAATATCGGATAATTTACCTACAGCTTCACATGAAGCTACGCCTTCTGTAATAGAAATCGAAAATATGGCTGAGCTTAATGGCTTTATTGTGGATGGAAAAGATACTTTTAATATAGGTCTTTTAGGTTTTACAGATGCCCACAACATAAACGTCTTAGAAAAAGATGTAAATTATGATGGTACAAATGAAATAATAATAACTTCAGGCTTGATTCATCCTACCAATAAAATCATTGGATTTAACCATGAGGCAAAGAAGTGGGAAATATGGTTACAAACCGGAAATATAGACTATGTGGACTTTGAAAATAAAGGGGTGAAAACTCCTACAACAGTCGGAAGAGGATCAATTGCACCTTTAGTCAATATCCATATATGGAATAAAAATCACTTCGACACAATAAATGTAGCTCAAATGCTAGGATATAAGCGAATGCAGCTTTTAAAAAAGGATACCAAAGTTTATTTCTGTCCAGACATGATTACTTCAAACGAAGAAAGAAAAGCTTATGAGCTGAAAGATGGCATGATTAAGGAAGCTCAAGACTACAAATCATAAATTAATCCGAATACCTCCATTGACTTATGTCGATAAGTAACTGTATAATATAATTATACTGACTGACGTCAGTCATATATTGTGAGGTGTTAAAATATGGCTCGTATTGTTAAGGATCCTGAAGAAAGAAGGATAGAATTAATTAATGCTGCCGAGTGTCTTTTTATAGAGAAGGGGTTTGATCAAACTCTGATAAGTGATATTGTAAAAAGGCTTGGAGTAGCTCAAGGGACATTCTACTATTATTTTAAGTCCAAGGATGAAATTTTAAATGCAATTCTCGAGATTAAATGGGAACAGCTTACTGAGCAAATAAGTAAAATTTTAGATACTGTTACAGGACCACTTCAGAAACTTCAAACATTATTCGAAATGCTCTTCAATTCTGAAAATGATATGATCGAAGCCTCAAGTTTTAAAATGATTGAGGATAAAACTATTCTTAAAAGGTTTCATCAGCAGTTTGATGAAGCAAGAATTAAGAAGCTCAAACCCCTGATTCTTTCTATAGTCAATGAAGGCATAAAGGAGAAAATATTTAAAGATATAAGATATGTGGATGAGGTAGTTGAGATTATATTCTTTGGAATAAATATGTTTATTCATGTGTACCATCCTCAATTTAGTGATTATAACATATATGCGAGCAAGATGGCTGGACTTGAGGAAACTATGGAAATTGTTCTGGGATTGGATAAGGGAAGTTTTTGTTTTACAAAACCAAAGGGGGAGAATAAATGAAGAGGCAAGGTATTCGAAAAACTATAATACTCGTATCATTCTTGTTATTTCCAATTACCATCCATTTTTTGTCTCCTTATTTAATAATTGATGGAGGAGTAAAAGGGTACAGAAGGTAGATCCTCTTTACATGACTGAAACAGGTATTTCTGTAGATGCCCCTATTAAGTATGTGACTTATTTCTCAGTTATCACCATATTTTTAATTCTTTCACTTACAATTGGCAAAAGGGGAACCTGTCACTCAATATGCTGGATGTCACCTTTTATGGTATTAGGAAGAAAGCTAGGCAGACTCCTAAGACTCCCGTCTCTCCACCTTGAAGTTGATAGGGGTAAATGCACTAATTGCAAAGTTTGCGAATCCAAGTGCCCTATGAGTATCGAAGTCAATGCACTGGTGCAAAAAGGTAATATGACTCACAATGAATGTATATTATGCGGAGAATGTGTAGATAATTGCCCCAAAAAGATAATCAAATATGAGTTTGGGAGTATGAGACCTTAATTTCAAACATGATGCTTTAAAACAATTTATAATTTACAAATTCGTTACACCATGTTTAATACTATGTTATACAAGCATATTATAATGTTGCTATGAATCAAGGAAAATGTTTTGCAATAATTAAAAATGTAGCATAATTATTGCAAAACATATAGCTGATTGATACGGGGGGTAATCTATGAGAATAGCAACATTATTTGTACTGTGTATAGTATCCTTTTCATTTGTCCAAGGATGTAATGAATATAAAAATTTATCACCGGAAATTAGTCCAATAAAATCCGGTCAAATAGAGTCAGAATTTACACCCAAACCGTCGATAACAAACATATCATCTTACACACCTATACCTACGCCGCTTAACATTCCTAAGATAGAATGCCCTAATGATAAAGATGGCGATGGTATAAATGATTTGGATGATATAGTGGAAGGTGCAAGGAAAGATGCTGCAAACAAGCCTGTCTATAGAAGTGAATATTATAGCGGAGGCTATCCCCCCGATAGCGAGGGCGTTTGCACTGATGTAATATGGCGGGCTTTTAGGAATGCAGGCTATGAATTAAAGGACATGGTTGATAAGGATATAAAATCTAACAAAAGTCAATATCCCGCTGTTGAAGGAAAGCCCGATCCCAATATTGACTTCAGAAGAGTTCGGAACTTAAGGGTATTTTTCACGAAGTATGCCAAAAAGCTTACAACAGAAATTAAACCCAATGACATTAAGAGCTTGCAGGAATGGCAGGGCGGAGATATAGTTACGTTTTCCAGTCCTGAACATATTGCAATAGTTTCGGATAAGAGAAATCCCGATGGGATACCCTATCTGATTCATAATGCCGGGCCTTATACAATGGAAGTTGATAACCTGATGACATGGATATCGGGAATTTCAGGACATTTCAGGTTTCCAAATGTCAGATAGGGACATCCTTATAATATTTCTGTGAAATCTCCGATGTCATCAACCCTGTTATAAAGACTCCTATGACTGTTAGAATCAAGTAGTATAGAAATATTTTTTTCTTCATTTATTGATTTGCTCCTTTATCGCTGAATCTATACCCAATACCTCGTATAGTCTCGATAAAAACAGGATTGCTATCATCATCTTCAAGCTTTTGCCTCAGATATCTTATATGCACATCAACAGTTCTTGTCTCTCCATAGTAGTCATACCCCCAAACCTTTTCAAGCAGCATGTCTCTAGAAAGCACTTTACCCTTATTCATAACTAATAACTTCAATAATTCAAATTCCTTAAAAGGTAATTCTACAATTTTGTCGTCCTTTATTACTTCTCTCCTGGAACAATCGATCGTTATACTTCCATAGCTTAAAACATCGATATCACTCTGATTTGACAGGCTTACCCTTCTGAAGACTGCTTTTACCCGTGCTACCAGTTCCCTTACACTGAAAGGTTTGGTCATATAGTCATCAGCCCCGAGTTCAAGACCCAAAACCTTGTCAAATTCATCGCTTTTCGCAGTGAGCATTATCACCGGCACTGTTTTAGTTAGAACGCCCTGCCTTAGCTGCCTGCAAACATCAAACCCATCAATACCCGGCAGCATGACATCAAGTAAAAAAATATCCGGAACAATAGCTTTACATTCTTCAAGAAGCTTCTCTCCCGTATCAAAGGTTTTTACCTTGTAGCCATTAGCTTCCAGGTTGTACTTTATAAGTTGTTGAATATTTTCCTCATCTTCAACTGCAAAAACTAATCCTTTTGACATAAATCTATCTGCTCCCCATTTCTGAATTAAAGGTGTTAAGAATCTTACATCTATCACTTTTAATCTCTATCTATATTCCTCGAAAGATGTTCATGCTCACCTGTTATTATGAATGCAACCCATTCACCTATGTTAGTGGCATGATCCGCCATTCTTTCAAGGTATTTTGCTATAAACATAAAATCAATAGCCTGTTCAATTGTCTTGGGATCATTCTTCATTAAATTAATCAACTCAAGAATGATCTTAAAAAATAAATCATCTACAGCATCGTCACTTTTACAGACAGATAAGGCAAGCTCAAGATCAAGCCTTACATAAGCATCTATGGACTTATTGACCATTTCCTTCGCAAGCTCAGCCATTTTCGGAATATCTATAAGAGGCTTGATATATTTTTGATCTGCCATCCTGATCGTTATTTCAGCAATATCCGATGAATGGTCAGCAATCCTTTCCATATCTGTAATTATCTTCAGTGCAGTGCTTATAACCCTTAAATCCTTTGCTAAAGGCTGCTGCCTTGCTATAAGGTTCATGCATTTTCTTTCTATGGATCTCTCCATATCATCAATGATGTCATCGTTTTTGAATATATCCTTTGCCATGTTCATATCCTGCTTTTTAAGGGCAATAATTGTCTTTTCAATTGACTCTTCAACAAGACTGCCCATTTTAATAAGATCATGGTGCAATTCTTCAAGTTCCCTATCAAAAAAATGTCTTGTAGTTACCATAATTATTTACCTCACCAATATAATTTTACCCTTCCTAATTAACCGAATCTTCCTGTAATATAATCTTCTGTCCTTTTATCCGAAGGCATACTGAATATTTTCTCCGTTTCATCATATTCAATTATCTGCCCATGGAGAAAGAATGCAGTATTATCGGAAATCCTTCCTGCCTGCTGCATATTGTGCGTAACAATGACAATGGTATAATTTTCCTTCAACTCATCAATCAAATCCTCTATCTTCAAAGTTGATAAGGGATCAAGGGCCGAAGTAGGTTCATCCATCAGTACAACTTCCGGTTCAACTGCAAGAACCCTGGCTATGCATAAACGCTGCTGCTGTCCGCCTGAAAGCCCTAATGCACTTTGTTTGAGTCGGTCCTTCACTTCCTCCCAAAGGGCAGAACTCAATAAGCTTTTTTCAACTATCTCATCAAGTCTGGCTTTTGATTTTATTCCATGTATCTTGGGACCATAAGCAATATTCTCATATATTGACATTGGGAAAGGGTTTGGCTTTTGAAAAACCATACCCACCTTTTTCCTTAAATCCACTACATCAAACTGTTCATAGACACTTAAGCCGTCAAGGCAAACCTCACCGGTAATCTTAACATTGTGAATAAGATCATTCATCCTGTTAATGGTTTTAAGAAAAGTTGACTTCCCACAGCCTGACGGACCTATAAGTGCTGTGACCTTGTTTTTCTCTATATCAACCGTAACATTCTTTAATGCTTGAGTGCTTCCGTAAAAAAGATCCAGATCTTTTGTATAAAGCTTTAAATTCTTGTCCATTCAAATCAATCCCTCATATTAATTATTAGTTTTTCCGGCAAATCTTTTATTCATCAATCCGCCAAAAACTCTTGATGCAATATTGAAAACAAATACACATATAATCAGTACGGCCGCAGCCCCATCAGCTACTATTCTTGCATCGGGTGCAGTACCTTCTGAATTGACTTTCCATATAAAAACCGCCAGAGTTTCAGCAGGTCTGAATGGGTTTAGGGGTGAAGATGAATCAAATGGATTGAAATTGGTAAAATCCAAAGGATAACCGCTTATTCCCGATGTAAATATAAGTGCAGCTGCTTCTCCAAAAACCCTTCCTGAAGTTATGATCAATCCCGTTACAAGCCCTGGAATTGCACAGGGTATCATAACTTTTACAATTGTCTGCCAATGGGTAGCTCCTAATGCCAGGCTGGCTTCCTTTACAGAAATCGGCACATTTCTTATGGCATCTTCACTTATCCTTGTTATAATAGGAAGGTTCAATACCGATACAGCCAGTGCACCGGATAATAGGTTGAAGCTCCACCCTGTCATTTGAACGAAAACAAGGAAGCCAAAGAGGCCAATTACTATTGAAGGCAGCGATGCTAATGCTTCAATGCAAAATCTTATCATTCTGGTCATCCTTGTTGGCTTGGCGTACTCGGCCATATAAATTCCTGCTGAAAGTCCGATTGGCAACGACATCATCATGGATAAAACCACCATGTAAATTGAATTGAACAATGGTGGACCTATCCCGCCTCCTGTATCTATAGAGTTCGGTTCCGAAGTAAGAAAGTTCAAATTCAGCTTGCTTCTTCCCTGATAAATCAAATAGCCTGCAAAGAGTACGAGTAAAAGTACAAGTATTCCGGCTATGATATTAAAAATTGTTGTTGCTATTTTATCAGCAATCTGAGGTTTGATTTTCATTTAACAAAACTCCCTTTTGCCCCTATTTTGTGTACTATCACAATAAACAAAAATGATATTATGAGAAGAAGAAATGCCAAAGACCACAATGCATTGCTTTCAAGAGTTCCCGAAACCGCATTTCCCATCTCCATTGTAATTACACTTGTCATAGTGTTTGCCCTGTCAAAAATCGATCGTGGGAATAATATATTGTTTCCAATTACCATCTGTACGGCAAGAGCTTCACCAAAAGCTCTCGCAAGGCCCAATACAATCCCTGTCAGTATGCCTGGAAGTGCAGCAGGGACAAGAACATGTCTTATGGTTTGCCAACGAGTTGCTCCCAGTGCAAATGAGGCTTCCTTATAATCCCTCGGTAATGCTTTAAGTGCATCAACAGAAACGCTTGCAATGGAAGGAAAAATCATTATGGACAAAACAAGTGCTCCCGTAAGAAGACTTTTACCCGTTGTGTTGACCGATTCATCTACAAAAGGCATCGTTAATGTAAGCTTGCTTATAAAAGGTACTAGTACAGTCAGGCCTACCCAACCATATACAACCGATGGAATCCCAACAAATATTTCAATTACCGGCTGCAGCAGCTTTTTACCCAAATTTGGGGAGATTTCAGTCATAAAAATTGAAATTGCAATACTAAATGGAGTGCTTATCATTAGTGCAAGCATTGATATGGATACTGAACCGAAAATAAAAACAAGTGCTCCCACTGACGTTCTCCCGCTGCTGTCTCCTACAGTATCCCATTTATCAGAAAACAGGAACTGAATTGGTGACTGCTTATCTTTTATAAAAGTTGTCATACCTTTTGACGCAATGAAGAAAACCAGACTTATTGTCAGTATTATTAAAAATATTCCGAAAAATGTAACTATTGATCTACCAAATAACTCTTTTTTTAAGTATTGAATACTCTTTTTTGTTTTGCTGTTAGTTGACATTTATCTGACCTCCATTGCGTTCAATTGGTAAAATTAAGATTAGCGATTAACTTTCATATCTTTAATTGGAATAAATTTAAGCTTTGTGACAAGATCATTTTGAACTTCATCACTTAAAACATAATCGATAAAAGACTTGGCAAGTCCGGTTGCTTCACCTTTAGTGTACATATGCTCATATGCCCATACAGTGTAAGTACCGTTAGCAACATTTTCTGAAGTAGGTGCGACACCGTCAATCTTAAGAGGCTTTGTTTTTTCATCCAGATAGGAGAAAGCCAGATAAGAAATAGAGCCTTCCGTTTGGGATACTGTCTGCTTGACTGTACCGGATTGGTCTTCTTTTAATGCCATTCCCTCCGCTTCATCAGCTCCCATTAACGCATATTTCTTAAAGGTGGCCCTTGTTCCCGAGTTGCTAGGCCTATTGATTATAGTGATTTTCATATCATCCCCGCCAACATCCTTCCAGTTGGTTATCTTACCCGTAAATATATCTATAAGCTGCCGGGAAGTGAGATTATCTACTTTGACATTAGGATTTACAACAGCTGCAATACCTACTGCAAATACTATATGATCCTTTAATTCCTTAGCCTCTTCTGGCTTTAATTTTTCTTCCGCATACACATCAGAATTACCTATGTTTACAGCACCCTGATAAACCTGAGTCAAACCCTGGCCGCTTCCTCCTGCCTGCACTGAGATCTTTGAGCCTGCATTTTTTCCCATATATTCTTTGGCAGCATTATCTGCAAGGGGCAGAAGTGCTGATGAACCGGAAATTGATATTGAGTCTTCTTTTGAAGATGGTCCGCATGCTGTCAGTGTGAGCAGTAAAACTATTGATAAAGCTGCAAAAAGTATTGTTGATTTAATTAATAAATTCTTTTTCATTATTAACGACCTCCCAAAAATGTTATTGTTTGCATATGCAAATGTAAAAGATTAATCACTTTTCATGTTCTCTCTGAGATAAATAATATAGGTTTATATTTAAGAAAAGATTAAGCGATTGTTAATTGGATGTTAATATTTTTATTCCAGGTAGCATTAAAGCCTGTACATGTTTTTGATGTTAATTCTATGTTAATTCTATGTAAAGTAAGTTAATTCTATGTTAACTTGATTGTAGTTTATCAAGTGCTGATATTATAATTAAGGTGTATTTATATATTAGGTGATTTCCTAAAAAATAACTGGTCAACTGGCGATTTCAAAAATATTGAATTTAGTACTTTTCACCATTAAGAATTGACAAAGGAAATTTTTGAAATCGCTTTAATGAAATTAATAGAAATTGTTATTTATAAAATTTTCTTAAGGGGGAAAAATAATGTTTAAAACATCAAAGAAAGAAGAGATTTTTTTTGATATGTTTTCAGAAACTGCAGAAACTACTTTAAAAGCTGCAAGAGCTTTGGATGAATTGGTGAAGAACTATGTAAATGTTGATAAAAAGATTAATGCTATTGAAGAAATTGAGCACGAATGTGATAATCAGATACATAAAATTATGCAACAGATTAACAAATCATTCATCACACCCATAGACAGAGAAGATATTTGTGAAATAGCCAAGGAAATGGATAATATAACTGATGCTATAGAATCTACTGCACATCGCTTCAAGATGTTCAATGTTAAAAGCATCAAAGAGGATGCAATTAAAATGGTAAAACTTATTGTTGATTGTACTTTAGTACTCAAAGGAGTTATGTCTGAATTGAAGAATATGAAGACAAGCAAAACACTTCAGGATAAAATAATAGAAGTAAACAGGATTGAAGATGAAGGTGACACAATCTTCAGGAACGCAATTACAAAACTGTTTGTGGTTGAAACCGATCCAATTGAAGTAACCAAATGGAAAGAAATTTATGAATACCTTGAAAACACATTGGATGCCTGTGAAGATGTGGCCAATATAGTGGAGGGAGTCGTGATGAAACATGCTTAGTTTGGCAGTGGTTATCATTCTGGCATTGGGTTTTGACTTTATAAATGGTTTTCATGATACTGCTAATTCAATCGCCACATCAGTCTCTACCAGAGTTCTTTCACCCAGGCAGGCAATTATAATGGCTGCATTTTTAAATTTCGTTGGTGCTATGGTGAGCAGTAAAGTAGCTAAAACCATATCAGGAGGTTTAGTAAATATATCCCTGCCACAATATGTAATAATTGGAGCTTTACTGGCAGCAATCATTTGGAATTTGATTACATGGTATTTTGGAATTCCCAGCAGTTCATCCCACGCTTTGATCGGTGGGCTAATAGGTGCAACAATTGCTTTTGCCTCAAGTACTGAATCAATTATTTGGGGGGGAGTAATGCAAAAAGTTGTTATTCCGCTGTTTACTTCGCCTATTCTCGGTTTTGTACTTGGTTTGATTGTTATGAAGCTGTTATTTAAATTCTTAAGACCGTTTTCCAGTCGTTTTGTTAATAAGTGGTTTTCAAAGCTTCAGATTGTTTCAGCAGCTTGGATGGCTTTTTCCCACGGAAAGAATGATGCCCAAAAATCAATGGGTATCATAACATTAGCATTAATCAGTGCCGGTGTACTGAACAAAGGTGCGGACGTTCCTTGGGAGGTAATGGTTGCTTGTGCTTTCGCAATGGCTTTGGGTACATCTTTTGGCGGGTGGAAAATCATTAAAACAATGGGGGTTAATATGATACGCCTTCAACCTATAGGTGGATTTGCAGCAGAAACATCAGCAGCCCTTGTTATTGAAACTGCTTCTTCCCTAGGTGCTCCCGTCAGTACAACACATGTTATTTCCTCTTCCATTATGGGCGTAGGTTCTGCAAAACGTTTATCAGCGGTTAGATGGGCACTTGCACGCAATATTGTTGGGGCATGGGTATTGACCATACCTGTTACAGCCCTCATCGGTGCGATAATTACTTTGATTATAAAGCTGTTCTAAGCCTTCTCGTTTTTATTATCTGTCGGGTTTGTTATATACAAGCATTGTGTGATAAAATTTTATGTATTAGCACTTTTAATATAGGTCAGGTTGAAATAAACTAAATAAACTATAAAGAAGGTAATTGATTATGGAACCAAAACAAACATATGAAACCGGATTATTATATCACCATTATGCAAATACAGCATATCCTCTCACACCAAAATCATTTATGCAGTATCGTATTAATGACCAGTCACAAATACAGGATTTTTTATCATCGGAATGGGCGAAGACAGATGAATTAAGCCTTTATGTACATATACCCTTTTGCAAGGTAAGATGCAAATTCTGCGAATACGTTGTCCTGGAAGATGTAGGTACATGTACAGAAGATTTATATGTTTCACTGCTGCTTAAAGAAATCAACATGTACAAAGCTATATTGAAGGATAAAAAGATAGTCGGATATGACATTGGAGGCGGAACCCCTACAAAGTTGTCTTTTGAAAACTTAAAAAGAATTACAGACGCCGTTACCAATTCATTCAATATTCAGGATGATGTTGTTTTCAGTATCGAAACAACCCCTATAATAGCCGCTAAAGAACCTGAAAAAATTTTAGCCGCTTATAATATGGGGTATAAAAGAATCAGCATGGGTGTACAAACCGTCTCTGAAAAGCTGTTAAACGAGCTGGGCAGAGAAGGAACAGTCCATATATATGAGGAAGCCACACAAAACATAAGAAAAGCAGGATTTAAGCAATTCAACATAGATCTTATGTATGGTTTTTTACATCAGAGCAATGAGGAGTTTGAGACTACCATTCGCTACGCCATATCATTAAATCCTGAATATATAACACTTTACCGCAATCGCTACAAGGGGACCAAACTGGAGAAAGAGGCTGAAGGTGTTTCCCTCTACAAGATAATATGCCAGTATCGCCTTGCATATAAATTACTCCTGGAAAACGGTTATATGGCAAACGCGGGTAAGAATACATTCAGTAAAGTGCAGGATGATTATGGAACAAGTGATTATCTTACAAAACGTGTAATATACGGAACACCCTATGTAGGATTGGGGCTTGGAGCACAATCCTTTGGAATGGATTATCTGGCATATAATGAAGGTGCTGCAAGCAAGCAGCTTCATAAATACCAGCAAAGAATAGAAAGCAATCAATTCCCCATACAGGACATTTACAGCTTGCCTATGGAAGAGTCCATAGCAAAAATGGTATCCGTCGCTTTTTATTTTGGCTTTATCGATTCTGAAGCCTTTAACCAAAGATTCGGCATCTCGTTTTGGGAACACTTCAAGAATGAAATTGAATTCGTTACCCAGAAGGGATTGATGGAGATAAAGGAAAACAGGCTTTATCTGACAGAACGGGGTGCAGATTATATTAACGGTGTAATCCCTCTATTTTATTCAGATAGATCCAAAATAGAGCTAACTGAGCTTTTCAACAAGACAGCCAAACGCTCAGATGGTGAAGAGGAGTTTTTGAAGGCATACAAAATTGAAAATTATGAAAGGCCCTCTCTTGCTACAGATATAGTTGCCTTTTCATTAAACGATGATGTAAAAGATTCCGGAAAGCTTTCTGCAAAGCAACTCTCTGTCCTTATGATAAGACGTGGTGAACACCCATATATGAGTGAATGGGCGTTGCCCGGCGGGTTTGTAAAGCCCGGGGAATCAGCAAAACAGGCCGCATACCGTGAGCTCAAGGAGGAAGCAGGAATATCTGAAGTAACTCTGTCTCAGCTTCATTTATTCAGCGAGCCCAAACGCGACCCGAGAGGCTGGATTGTATCCTGCTCTTTCATTGCATTGGCAGATAATAAAAACCTCATGTTGCAATTTGGTGAAGATGCAATTGATGCACAGTGGTTTGATGTTCAGTATCATAAGCTGGATTCATCCACAGAAGAGAATAAATCCAAGGAGATATATGACCTGGTGCTGTCAAATGAGTCTATAAACCTAACTGCAAGGGTAGAAGTGGTAGCTGCCGTCTCACAGCTTGGTAGAAACATAGAATGCCAGATTGTTGAGGCAAATGGTATTGCCTTTGACCATGCAAAAATACTTGCACACGCAATAAATAGGATACAGGAGCAGAGAATTTTTATCACAACAAATTAAATAAAAATAATAACTGGAATATAGCTACTTACGGCCTACCTAATTATAAGGTAGGCTGTAACTTTTTATACAATTATATACTCTAGTACGTCCAAAAGGAATTAATTGACTACAATTTAATAATATATTAATATTAATAATATACATAAGATATCTGAAATACCACATTTCATCAATTCATAATCTTATTACTTATAATCTTATTATTAAATTTTAGGGGGAGATAACTATGCTGGTAAGAGGGGTTAAAGGTGTAGAAAACCTTAGTATTGAACAGGTTCGTGACGAAGTGGATAGAGGTGCCAAATTCATTCAATTTGAATATTGTATATCACTTCTTGTCTTGACACTAAAAAGGCGATCGACCGTATACTTTGTCAAAGCGGACCAAAATGCTATAAAATCAGGCCTGCCCTATGTTTTTATATCATTTATATTAGGTTGGTGGGGAATCCCATGGGGGCCTATATATACAATCAGTTCCATAGCTAAAAACTTTTCCGGTGGTGAAGATATAACTCTTACTATTATGAGTCAGCTTTTAAGATCCTTTGATGCTGCACCAAGAGCGGGAGAAAGAACTTTTAGAGACTAAATGAGGATATACTAATGAAAAGGTTATTCGTTTTCCTATTAATTGCGTATATATTTATAACCGGAACAATAACTTACGGGAGAGAAGATCAGACTGCAAGCAGCCTGACTTCTCTTTTTAACGAACTGAACTCAGTAAATGGTTCAAGTCAGATTATTGTAGTGTCCAATGAAAAAGAGAACCAATCTATAGCTACTGTTGAGGCTTATGAGAAGACATCCGCCGGGTGGATAAAGAGTTTACCTCCTATGAGTGCTGTAATCGGAAAAAACGGTTTTTCCCTGATGAAGAGGGAAGGCGACCTTAAAGCACCTGCAGGAATATTCCGTATTGGTACAGCATTTGGAATGCCTGATACACCTTCTATTACAAGGCTTCCCTACAAAAGTACAACAATAAATGATTACTGGGTAGATGATGTTTCTTCTCCAGATTACAACAAATGGGTAAGGTATTCTGGTGACCCGTATGCAAAATGGAAATCTTTTGAGAAACTTAGAATAACCCGGTATAAATATGCATTTGTAATTGAATACAATATGAACCCAATAGTAAAAGGAAAAGGCAGTGCTATTTTCTTTCATATCTGGAAAGGCTCAAATATCAGTACAAGTGGGTGTACAGCTGTATCTGAGACTAATATACTAAAGCTACTTGGTTGGCTTAACCCCGATAAAAACCCGATTATTATCCAGGGAACCAAAACCATGATATCAAATATGCTGAAAAGTGCAGGAGATAAAGCACTTTACCCAATAAAAGCAATAGCTAATAATAATGAAGTAGCTATGAACGTACCTCCCCGAATTATAAACGGAAGGGTACTTATACCTGTAAGGTCTGTTTTTGAACACCTGGGTGCTAAAGTAACCTGGGAACAGTCCACAGGCACAATCACTATTTCAAAGGATTCCACCGTAATTAAATTAACTGTGGGAAGTAACATGGCGTTTGCAGGTACAAATCAAGTGCCCCTTGATGTTCCGGCAACAATTGTATCAGGTCGGACCATGGTTCCTATAAGGTTTATTGCTGAAAACCTGGGCCTAGATGTCTCATGGGACCAAATCAAAAGGATTGTAATTGTAGCTGGTACAATATAACAACCTGCTTCATTCTATCCGGTTGCATACCTGTCCACACGCCAAGTCCCACTACTGTCTTTAACAAGTATAACAAAGAAATATGTATCGGTACATGGATAACATTTAATGCTGTTCTCTACTCATCAGGCAATCTTAAAATATATGGCTTGCTGTTCTCATCATAAAAAACGTTATACTCATTATCGGCAGTTTTCTCAATAGAAACTATTTTCTTACCTATTGCTGCTTTATCAAATATTTCAGGTTTTGACGTCCAATCCAGCTTTAGTCTGTAAATACTGCTGTTAAGATAATATGCGTAACCGTTATAGACAGTAATAAATGAGCCATCTATATCAGCCATTTTTATGTTTTTAGTAAGTTCAGTATCCAACCTGCATACAGGACGAGGGAAAGCCCCATCATTTGTCCATCCCTCAAAATACAGATACCCTTTGTCATAGCATAAATGCCTTCCTCCATTATATTCTGTACTAAAGGTCTTCCTATCGCTTCCATCCTCTCTGATGCTGACAATAACATTGGTCTTAAAGTCCATTACATCTGTCCCTGCAAACCCCATAAAAACTATCCTGTCACCGGCTGGGAAAATTACAGCAATGCTATTTCTATAGGCTACCAGTTCATCGAGTGTTTCTGTACTACCTTCACTATTCTGACGACAAAGCCGTCCAACATGATTATTCAGTGGTATTACACCACCACGGGGAATTTGCTCAATATAATAGGTCCACCCATCTTTATCCCATAACTTGTTATCGATTGGCAGAACAGAATTATCCTTATTTGTATCTGTTGCAGTCGTATCAGATTTCAAAGATAGCTTACCTGTATCTTCCTTAATACCGCTATCGATACTGCCATTTTTCTCAGATTTTATATTTTGACCTTTACCTTTGGTATCATTATGCTGACCGTTAGTCAGCAGTACTGCACCAATAACAATAAGAATTATTGTGCCTGCAATACCAATAAAAAGTCCGGATTTTTTAAATCGCATTATCCCTTTGATCCTGCTCTTTATGCTGCTTTCTCCAAACGCCAGTAATCCGCCGTTTAAACTTGTATTCTTCTTAACTGCAAGCTTTATTAGTGACGAGGCATATCCGCCTCTAATATCAGTATCAAATACCGAAAGAACCTTCTCATCACATGACATTTCCATATCCTTTTGAGATAATATAAAGCTAAACCATATTATAGGATTAAACCAATGCAGGCATAAAGCTAAAACAGATAAGGGCTTAAGTATATAGTCAAATCTTTTAATATGAACAAGTTCATGTGTGATAAAATACCTAAGTTCCAGCTCAGTGCTGTTTTCTGTAATATTTAAAGGCAGTATGACCCGTGGTTTGATCAGTCCGCATACAATAGGCGTATGTATTCTATCTGAGGTATAAATCTGGACTTTCCGGTTCAATTTTATCTTTTGCCTGCACTGGGAAACCAAATTGTCGTTTTTATAAAGAACTGCCTCGTTGAGTCTTGATGATGCACGTAAATATGCAAATATACTAAAGGTAAATAAACCCGATGCACCAAAAAGCCATACCATTGACAAAATAAATATCTGTACCTGTATCGGATCAACCGATGCTTCAGGTTTTGGAGAAGGTAAAGAGCTGTTGATGCTATTTAAAAAACTACTACCAGGCCTTTCCATTGATAGGCTCCCGTGTGCCGTATCAGGTAAAACATTATTTGTTTTATCATCATACTGACTTTGAGAAACTGTTTCTGACAAAGGTATTGTATTAAAAATGCTGAACATGGTTGGAATAGAAAAAGGGATTAGAAGCCTTATGAGTACTATTACCCATAAGGTATAGCTAAAGATTTTTGGAAAACGGCTGCTAAGGACCCATCTTAATAGTGCTATAAAAACAGCAGTAATTGAAGCTGTAATACTCATATTAATAAACAAATTAAAAGTATCTTCAAGCATGCCTATTCCTCCTTATCCCCATATTTCTCAATTATCTTCTTTAGTTCCTCAACTTCATCCTTACTTAATTTTTCCTTCTGTAGAAAGGCCGTAAAGAAAAGCTTTAAAGATCCATCATAGACCTTGCCTAAATGCTCTTCTGTTTCTGCACGCATAACCTGTTCCTGGCTTATCAATGCATATACTATAGAATTTTCATTCTTTATTGCACCACGTTCACACAACCTGCGAATAACAGTATAGGTAGTGGATTTCTTCCAGCCAAGCTCCTGGTTTGCAAGTTTAACCAGTTCTGTACCGGATATGGGTGAATGCTCCCATATGATATTCATAAATTTATATTCTGCATCAAATATTTTAATTATCTCCATATACTCCCCCTGAAGTCTAATGCATTAAACCTATAATTAGTTTAACGCGTTAAACCAACTATGTCAATATTCATAAAATGGACCCATTTATAGCAACATTATCCTATTAGGGCAATTTGTTAGTGATTTTCAAAAAAATATGTTAATATTATTATATATCAAACTTGATTCTTGAAAGGAGTGAGCGACATGAAACGTCGATTGATACAAATTAAGGTGATTCTTAATTAGATTGAAACAGTAAAAACAACTCCCAGTTAAAAGTGTTAAAGCTAATGGAAACAACAGGGCAGATTCACTGATGTTATTTTACTGTTTCAAAAGATAGTTTAAAGTCATATTGATTTTAAAAACCAAAATATTTGAAAGAGGAGAATAACATGTTGAAACTAAAATATCTTTTTGATAATAGAGATCTATGCAAAATGATACTGGAAAATTGGGATTATGATCCCTCTTCGTTGGATTTGCTTGACTATTATAGAATTTCATCAAATGCCGTTTACCCATTCAAGTATGATGAAAAGGTCAGGATTTTGAGGTTTTCACCATGCAGCGAGAAGGATAAAAGCAACATAATTGGTGAACTGGAGTTTATCCGCTATCTGGA
The DNA here is from genome assembly GCA_023430975.1 of Bacillota bacterium. Classification (GTDB taxonomy): domain Bacteria; phylum Bacillota; class Clostridia; order Acetivibrionales; family DSM-2933; genus Pseudobacteroides. The sequence continues at coordinate 56,414 of JAEYYB010000142.1, forward strand.
TTCTAAAGGGTATCCCGCACTACATACTATAAAATCAAAAGATAATAAGGAGCTCCTGGAAGTACATACACCTTGGGGTGACTATTTCGCAGTTGTATTTGACAGGGTTGCCGGAATTCAATTGGACGAAGCGGATTATAACTTTGATATTTGCAGAAAACACGGGAGATATCTTGGCAGATTGCATAAGCTGTCGTCAGAATACAAACCCCTTAAACCAATGAGGCATTCATATGAAGATGTTCTTACATGGGCGGAGAGAGAATTATTAATTTTTAATAATGAGGATCTGGCTTTAAAGGAAGTAAAGCTGTTAAAAGAATTCTTTTCAAGCTTACATAAGGATGATCGGTGCTTTGGATTAGTTCATTATGATTTTGAATTGGATAATATCTTTTATGACGAGGCTTTTGATACATTAAATGTTATTGACTTTGATGATGCAATGTATCATTGGTACGTAATGGATGTTTGCCAGGCATTAGACAGCGTAATGAACGATGGGTACTGTGCGGATTTTTCCTCAATGAAAGACTGCTTTATTGAGGGATACAGAGAAGAATTTGATATTTCTGATGATATGCTGTCATACATGCCTATATTCAGGAGGTTTGCAAACCTCTATGGCTATGTACGAATTTTGATATCTTCGGCAGAGGTTTGGGATAACGAGCCATCGTGGCTGGTCGAACTGAGAAATGACCTGGCCTTAATAAAAAACCAACGCTCAAAGCAATTTGGTAATTCAATATTATAAAAAGCAAAATTTGGAGGCCTTAGAATGAATACTGACGTAATTAGACCAGGAAAAATTTTTTACTTAGTTTCAGGTGCAGTTTTTGTTATTGGAATCATCCTATTTGTGGTTTTACTTTTAACCGGTATTACTTCAACGGTAAATCGATTGGATAACCGCATTGTAGTTCCTGGAACGCAGACTATTGAGTTAAAGGAAACAGGCAAGTACAGTATATATTTTGAGTACAGAAGTGTTTTGGATGGAAAAGTATATGAAACAGAAAGTATAGTCGGGCTGATGTGTTCTTTAAAAAACACTGAAACAGGCGAATCCATCAACCTTTCCAATTCAATAGTCAATTCAAACTACTCAATATCCGGGCGTCAGGGTAAAAGCATATTCGATTTCGATATTGACAAACCCGGAAAATATGAGTTTAAAGCCTGGTATAAATCCGAGAGAGGTGAGGAGGCTGTTCTGGCAATTGGAAAAGGATTTAGCGGATCATTATTCCGCACAATACTGCTTTGCATAGGTGTTCTTATCATAAGTTTAGGAGCATCGGTTACCATATTTGTAGTCACATTGGTTAGAAGGAATAGGGCAAAAAAATCTATCCAGATGAATAATTTATTGTAATGCCATATCAATAAAAACCAAAAATGTTTAAAAATAGATTTGCGTTGCAGACAGGTAAATATTGCTGCTGACGCCAATCTATTTTTTTGTAACTCAATCAATCATATATCATATAATAATGTGAGAATGGTTATTTTACAGGTATAATATGGTAGTTATTGCAAGTACCTAGTGCTGCATACAACATATTTCTTAGACATATACTACACATGAAGGGATGTGAAGTTGATGCAGTTTCTCAGTATTGGAGTTAACAAAGATACAGAAGATGTAATTGAAGGAATAAAAAACGAGCTGGAAAAAAATAAAACAAACCATTTTAAGTACTCCATTCAAAACGAAGTTAATTCCAATGGCTCAAATTATATAGTTTGTAGTTATAATAGCGATAGAAATGCAGATAATGCGGATAACCCGGATACCATTAAGAAAACCCTTGTTTTAAACATTTCAAATGCACTGGCGGATTATATAATAAAAAAATATGAAGAGAAATTAATAATTAGAACAATCACAAGCAATTATTGTTATTTCAATTCTGTTGAAAAGAAAGAAATATTAGTATTGGCAAAAAAAATAATTAAATCTGACGATAAGAATCTATTAAGCAGCTTATTTCATCTAAGAAGGCATAATCTTATAGTTAAAAAGCTTCTGGATTACTTTGACAACTCCAACAGCATCATACTAGACGGCTTTGTTAATTTCAGGCTTAAGGACTATATAAAAGATCTGGAGGAAGTTGTTGATAAGGCTGTAGACGACTATCTTATGGTTCGTGAATATAATGAGTTTATACGGCTTTTGAGGTATTTCGTAGATATTCAGAATCCTAAGTTCAACCTGATTCATGTGGTTACGAGCTTTGATAACAAATATATGCTGCTGGATGAAACCAAAAGAGAAATAACCAATGAATGCATACGTGAATTTGTAAATGAGATCTCGATGGGTGAAATAAATTATGACGATTTGCTTGTCAGCTCACTTATTACACTGGCACCAAGGAAAATAGTATTACATGGTACCAGGCATTTTAAAAATAAAGAACTCTTAGAAACAATAAAAAATGTTTTTTATGGAAAAGTCACTATATGCAGCGAATGCGAAATTTGCGAAGTAAATATGGCAAAATCCAACAATAAAAGCGGGACTATAAACATTGAAAATAAATAAAAGACAAAAAGACAAAAATTTCATCATTTATTTTATATATATATATTGACAAGTTAAAATCTAATGATACAATATATTGTGTAATGTTATTTAATTAGAAAACATTGCACATTATTCCAGCTTTATATTTATTTTTATAGATTTTGTACAAAAGATAATATTTTGGAATTACAAAGGACGAAGTTGTTAAAATAACAAATGAAGAATTATCCGGGGGAAGAAAAGAGAGTTGGTACTCTCTTTTTCCCATTTATAGAGATTTTTTTATTCCCTAATGATTTTTAGCATGAAATATTATATAATAGCAATATTATAATTGGTAATAACCTAAAGTTTGTAATAGATTGATTTATCACTTTTAATATATTGCTTTTATTTTTAATACTTTTTTATTTTAATACTTATTAATAGGAGGATACCTATGAGTATAGGTATAGAAGCAGCACGTCAAAAACTGATTACAAGTTATGGAGTTGACGTGGACAAATATTCCAGTGATGAAATAGTAGATGAGCTTTCAGAGAAGCTTGAAGGAGTCCTGTCTTTTAGCTTTACGGCGATACTTCCAATAGTAATAACCGGTATAATTTCCCTTGTATTTACTGTCGCATTATGGATAAACCATAATTCTCCAATTTTCTGCATACTATTTTTTATTTTTTCAATCCCGATTTTCTTTCTTGGTGCAGGAGCATTGGGGCTTTCAAAAGCAACAAATGATTTATATACCGGAATAAGCTTTATATTGGGCTTTGCAGCTAATATTACAAATGATATTCGCAAAGGAATAAGCAACGCAGGTAATACCAATTCAGAAGATTTATCAATCCTTGTGCTGTATGGAATTGTTTTCCCAATTGTAAAAAAAATTATTAGAAAGAGTTTTTTAGGCGGAATACTTTATTTTATTATCGAGAAAGCTGTAAATAGGGGTTCCCAGTCAATTGCAAACGATAACACATTGGAAGCACCTGGTGCTAATACATCAAGCGGCAATGCAAATAGCTTATTTACCATTACCGATAGGGTAAAAAATGTTTCAAAGCTTGCACTTAAATCCACTATTGGATTTCTTAAGGTATTAGGCATTGTATTTATTGTGATAGGCTTAGTTCTTATTGGTTTGCTGTTTTTGGTGAATTACATATTATAGCAATGTAAATTTCATAACATTTGTGATATACTTAAGGCATTTCAAAAAATACATTATTAGAATACTTTATGCAGGAATGTTCGGAGGTACAAGTTGAGAGTTGTAGGTTTTATTGGGCCAAGCGGTACAGGAAAAAGCCACAGGGCAACCTGGGTTGCTAAGGAGCGTGGCATTGATTTTATTATAGATGATGGTATTTTAATCCGTGGTAACCGAATTGTTGCAGGCCGTTCTGCAAAGAGAGAAGCTACAAAGATAGCTTCCGTCAAGTGTGCCCTTTTTCAGAGTGCTGATCACGCTTTTGATGTAAAACGTGCAATAGAGCTATACAAGCCTTCAGCAATGCTTATTTTGGGAACATCCGAAGGGATGGTAGAAAAAATAGCAAGCAGGCTTGAGGTAGGTCCCATTAATGAGAAGGTTTTTATAACTGATGTAGCCAGCGAATTCGAAATAAATCAGGCCAGATCAACAAGAATGCAGCAGGGAAAGCATGTTATTCCCGTTCCAACCTTTGAGATAAAGAAGGACTTTTCAGGTTATTTTCTTGATCCGCTGCAGATTTTCAAAAGAAAAGGTAAGGGCAGCTATCAGCTTGTAGGCGAAAAATCCGTTGTTCGCCCTACCTTCAGCTATCTTGGAAAATATACCATATCAGATTATACAATTTATCAGATAATTGAGCATGTAGTATCAAATATAGAGGGAGTCAGCAGAATTTCAAGATTCCGTGCAGAAAACCATCCAGACGGTATATATATAGAAATGGACCTTATACTCATTTATGGGTACATTATAAGGCCGCTTTTGAGAAAGGTTCAACAAGATGTCAGTGAAGAAGTTGAAAAACTCACAGCACTAAATATAAAGGCTCTTAACCTTGTAGCCAAGAGCCTTGTCGTTGATCCGCAAAAAGTAAAATCCAAAATGGAGAAGTAATTTCATAGACATTAACTAAAATCGCAAAAACCTACAATTTTCTGAATGCTTCTTGGGACTGCGTCTTTGGAATTTCCCCAGGGGGCATCGTTGTTTCTATAGTCAAACTTTTTGGCAAACCAGCTTACTTCCTCCCTGATTCTTTCAAGGTTTTCCAACTGAATTTCCATAAGGTTTGATACAAATATGGCTGTTTCCTTTGCATTTAAGAATTTTTTAGTCCCTTCCAGAAGGTCTTTCAGGTGCTTTAAACAAAAACCCTTCTTACTGCTAAAAAGTGCCTTAAAATCGCTTTCCTTAAACCATAGGTAGAGTATGACATCAATATACCTTTCCATAGTATGATCAAGCTTTCCACAAACAGTACACTTTCCTTCCAGCTCCTTCAAAACCGCCAAAAGGTTATCAACCATTTTGTCTGTATCGGTTTTCTTCATCGAGACCTTGCTGGAAAGGTTCTTTATCGTTGACATTTCTGAATCCTTTTTTACTGCATCCTTCTTACTTTCATATACCTTTCCGATATTATGATTCTGCTGAGTCAAATGTGTCTCCAAAATCAAACCCAAACCAAGCCTATTTTGCTGCCTATTGTAAAGCTTCTCAAAATGTTTTTTGCAAAAACCCTTTTCGTTGGTTTCGATACGCCCCTCAGGCTCCATAAGTGAAGGACCCAAAATATAGTCAATGCATTCATCCTCCAGCTTTTTTTCCAAAACACACATAGGACACTCGCATTCAACTCCGAAAGCTTCGGTAACAGGTATTGTATAAATTTTTTCTTTCATATAGTCCACCTTGATATGAATATTTGGCTAAGGCATGAATGAAAAATTACTTACGCTTTTGAGCGGGTGTTGACGAGTTAAGTCAACATATAAGTAATGCCTTAGAAATAACTCGTATTCTCATCGTCCAAAATCCCGACGATTTAACGGGGTTTTGGACGATGAGAATATGATGTTATTTCTTAGCCATTACTAAGCGAAATTTATAGCGTAAGTTATTTTTTGATCATGACTAATTGTAAATTATTTAATTTCTTAATTTTCGATAGAATTATGTGATACCATGTTATTATATCAGATAAGTATGGGAAAATATATAATGACTAATGACATTTTTGAAACCTTATTAAAGACTACATAACAAAGAACTGGAGATAAACATATGGATTATAAAGGCTACACTGTTTATGAAAATAATTACGGTATTGAAATTGAAGGGGTTCGTGACTTTGACCTTGGTCAAATTTTTGACTGCGGACAAAGCTTCAGATGGCTTAAGCAGCAAGACGGAAGCTATATTGGAGTGGTGAGAGACAAGGTATCCCGTGTCAGATTTCAAGATGGAAAACTTTATATCTCAAATTCCAACTTTGATGATTTTGTCAACATATGGTATGACTACTTCGACCTAGGAACAGACTACGGAGAAATTAAAAAAATACTTTGCCAAAAGGACGAAGTCATGTCACAGGCGATACCCTTTGGCCAGGGCATCAGACTTTTAAGGCAGGATATATGGGAGCTTTTAATCTCCTTTATCATCTCTGCCAACAACAGAATTCCCCGTATAATGAAATCTGTAGAAACTCTCTCACAAAACTTTGGAATAAAAATCAGCTCCCAGGAGGGTGATTTTTATTCATTCCCCAGCCCTGAAGCCCTTTCATCCTGCCCACTTGACCAAATAGAGATTTGTAAGGCCGGGTTTAGGTGCAAATATATTGCCAATACCTCCGAAATGATCCGCAAAGGAGTTGTAAACCTAAGTACACTGAGAGAAATGCCTACAGATAAAGCACGCAACGAGCTCATAAAACTCCCAGGCGTTGGACCCAAGGTTGCTGATTGCATTTTGTTGTTTTCCGGTACAAAATTTGATGTATATCCAACTGATGTATGGATTAAAAGAATAATGGAGGTTTTATATTTTAAGAGAGAGTCGACCCTTAAAGAAATTGACAGATATTCAAAAGACCATTTTGGCAGCTTGTCAGGCTATGCCCAGCAGTACCTGTTCTTCTTTGCACGTGAAACCCGGATAAGCTAAAAATTGTATTACTTGTAACAGGTGCTGAAGATAGGTTTATACCTTTCTACAGCACCAATGATATTTTAAAATGTCAATAACAACAAAAAGAGATGTAATACTATGCTTATTTGTAAAACATAATTGACGTGCAATTCCCTTTGATATACAATTGATATATAAAAATATTTTTTATATAGGAGGATTTTATGAGAAATGCAGTCAAAAACATCAAATTAGCACTTCTGTTTGCAATGACTCTGGTATTTGTTTATTCGTCAGCACTTATTGTATCTGCTTATACACCACCAACAAACCCAGAGCAAATTTCCATTGATTCAGACAAGTTTTTATTCATTGATACCCGTACTTACCGTAATGGTGTAGGAGAAGTCGATGGATATATGTATATTGATTTTCCAACCTACAGCTACAATTCCAACACTAATACCTTGTCATCGTGGATCAATGTGGATGGCTTTAACAATTCTACCAAATTGGTAATCGGCGGCGGAATTAGTTTGAGCGGAACAGCCGGAAGCGGTGCCGTAACAGAACTTACTGCGTACAGCACAACCTTTAAGGAAAATGAATTTTACATAGATGCAGACTACACAATACATATTTTCTATAACAGTGACTGGAGAACCCTAAAGGTTGGCGAAATCTGGACAAATGTTGTTGAAACAAAGCCTATGAAGGGTACCGGCAAATATGTAAACACTTATACAGTAAAAAACTATGGTCTTCTTGATAAATCACAGCTTCATCAGCCTACTCCTTGGCCAACACAAACAAACTTTCCTTCAGCAACACCTACGCCAACACCAACATCAACACCTACGCCAACATCAGTAGTATCTCCTACCCAAATGATAAAAAGAAATCTCTCAGGCTTTGCAATATCAGATATAAACGGGATTAAAGACTACTCAGGCTTTAAGGTAGAGGTCGAGAATCGTTATGGATCAGCCAATACCAATATAAACGGTTATTTCTCACTCGATGTTTCAATATTTGATACACCATCTGACACACATAAAGCTGTAATAAGCAAACCCGGTTATCTTACAAGAAAAATTCCTCTATCCCTTGTATGTAATAATATTGAGCTTGGTTCCGCAAAAGATCCGGTGGTTATGTTAAGCGGTGATGCTAATAATGATAATTCAATAAATATGTCCGATGCAATTTTGATTGCAAGGCTTTTCAACAAAACTGCAGCAGATACGGATTTTAACCCAGCAGCAGACTTCAATACGGATGCAGTAATCAATGTTGCTGATGTTGTTTGTGTGGCAAAAAACTTCAACACCAGCGGCGATTCCTATGAAATACCTGCGGTATACAACATCCACAATACATATGCAAATATTAATCAACTATTTAATATTTCCTTGCCCGAAGGCGGTCTCGCAGGTATAACCTATAAGTATTCCATTGAGAGCGAGGAAATGGTAAAATTCATATCAAAAACCAGTACACCAGTCCCATACCCTGATGGATTCGGTAAAACCACATGGACATTTGAGGCTTTACATCCCGGTAAAACATCTATTACTTTTACATGCAGATATGATTCGGAAAAATATTATATTGATATACTGGGAATGCCTCCTCCACCTACAACTCCAACACCATTGCCAACCCCAGTACCATAAGACAATGCCTAAATAGATTCTGCATCACTTAGTAAAACAACCTTCAGTACAAATTAAGAGGAGAAGATTGTTGCAGTAAAGAATATGATTTGTGCTTAACATAAAAAGAAACCTTCACTTTAGACTCTAAATGCCTTTGAAGGTTTCTTTTTTCAAACTTGAAATCTATGCTAAAAGTGATAAATCTATTACATTTGTCTGTCGCAAATCCTGCTCTACAAAATTTCCACGATCTTTACATCTCTATTGATTCTAAGATCAAAAGTGCCTCCGTCTCTTAGCTTTATTAAAGGCCTTGAGACAAATTCATTATCAATATAGAATATTTGTCCTTCCATACCATTACTTAGTTTAACATTATCACCTATATAATACATGGCTACATTGGATATAAGTGTAAAAACAGTCAGCGTATCAAACTTTTGAGATGCTGAGGATTCAAATATTTCGAAAACGCTGAAGGGAGTATCCGTCCTTTTATATGCCCTATCTAAGGTTATTATACTGTACAAGTCAGCGACAGAAATAATTTTGGCTATAAGGTTTATCCTATCACCTTTTACTCCTTTAGGGTATCCACTTCCATCTTCTCTTTCATGGTGCATGAGCACACCCTTGCATAATTCTTCTGAAAAACCGGTCTTATCCTTCAATATTTCGTATCCATATTGAGTATGCTTTTTTATTTCTGCGATATCATTATTAGTCAAATTAGCTTTCTTATTAAGAATTTTCTTTGGGACTTTCGCCTTACCTATATCATGCAGCATACCGGCGATAGTGATTTCTTCAACCTCTTTGGCCCCAAGCTTCATCCAGTTTCCTATCAAGCAGCAAACACTTGCTACATTTAAGCTATGGGTATACATATAATCCCCAATGGATTTTAAGCTTCTTATACACCGCAAAAGATCCCCTGTTGTTTTATCGGAATTCATTATTGATGAAGAAATTTCAGTAGCTTTTTGCTCTATGGCATCATCTACAAGAACATTATCGAATAGAGTCTTGATGTTTTCAATTCTTTTTACATATTCCTTTTTTGTTTCCTTCACAGAGGGTGAGTCATTGGGAGAGTCATCTTCTTCAGCCTGCTCGCTGGTTACCCATAGCATATCAATACCGTTTATAACCAGTTTGTCGATTATGAAATCAGTAAGAACATTACCTTTCTTCATGAAAATTGCACCTTTATCGTTATAGACATCTTTGGCAATGACCATACCTGGCTTACATTCCGCAACTTTAATGTTATATTTATCCATAACACACCTCCTTGCATAAAATCTAATATAATAAATATGTATTCCTATTTATCGGCAATTTTTAATAAAGGCATTATCATAATTTGCCAGACATACAAAAACTTCAGAAATTTCTACTGTATCAGTAATCCTTTAATCATTACTTAAAAGCAGAACCCTGAAGCTTTTTCGTCTTAGTCATGCTAAAAATATAACTTCCCGTATATTTTCGTTTTCTAAGTTAACTTATCTCGTGAACACACGCTCAAAAAGGGAAGTAATATTTTAATCATGCCTTAACATATCGTTAAAGTATTTTTCCCCTATTGGACTTAATTATTAATATATTTTATAAATACATCACTAAAGTCTTCTACTACATACTTATTTCTGTTGGTTACTAACCACTCAAATGAATAATCAGTAATGTCCTTGAAATTTTGTACAACATCTTTAGACTCAGCTCTAAGTCCACTAAATGCAGATACAGCTAATTTTATGCTTTCTGCTGAGTAATCCAATCCTATTTTGTTTTCATGTGTAATAATAGAAATTTGAAATAATGCTTTATATAAGTCCTTCAACTTTTCAACTTGCTTTTTATCTACATCAATAGAAAATTGTACCTCTCCCATTGTGAATTTAATTTCCACGTCCAAATCTACAGTACCAGCTGTTTCCAGAAATACACTTCTAATGGGATATAAAAAGTATTCATATCTTCTAAGCATTCTTTTTTTACTTATTGCATTTTTACCATCAACATGAATCAATGCTCTATTTGTAAAGCAATACTCATCTGCCTTTGATTTAATCAAGAAGAATATTTTTTCGTCATCTTCATGAAAAACATAATCATCAGCTTCTACCTTATCATAATCTTTTGGATCTATTATTTTCCCTATGTCACTTAATCCTAATGCCTCGGATGCTATCCTTCCAAACATTCCTAACACCACCTTAATTTTTGTAATACCTTATTTTACGCTTGTTCAAACAATATTTTAGCATTTGTAAGATATATAATCAATAAGGTGTTATTTAATATATTTAACACTTTTAATATAGTCAGGTTTTATCGGCATTAAATAAATGTAGATACTCCCCATACCCCGCATCTTCCATTTTTTCCAACGGGATAAACCTCAGGGAAGCTGAGTTGATGCAATACCTGAGCCCAGTAGAGTTGGCAGGACCATCGTTAAAAACATGGCCTAAATGAGAGTCCCCCTCCTTACTCCTGACCTCGGTTCTTATCATAAAATGACTCGTATCAGTATTCTTAATTATTGTTTCATCAGATATGGGTTTTGTAAAGCTTGGCCAACCGCAGCCGGAATCATATTTGTCCCTTGAACTAAAAAGTGGCTCTCCTGATACAATATCCACATAAATTCCATCATGAAAATTATTATAGTATTCATTCTCAAATGGCGGTTCTGTGCCGTTTTTCTGTGTTACTTTATATTGCATTGGAGTCAATTTCTTTTTTATGTCATCAAAGGATTTTCTAGCTTCTGATCCGGATACGGACCCAACACTTTCCCATATCTTTTTAACGGTAGAATCACGCCCCGATGCCATTCTATAACCCTTATATTGCTCAGGGTTCTTTTTATGATAATCCTGATGGTATTCTTCTGCATCATAAAATTTTTCAAGTTTTATGATTTCTGTTGCTACTGGTTCGGAGAAAACACCCATTTTATCAAGCATGTTCTTTGACTCTTCAGCAACTCTTTTCTGGTCATCATCATGATAGAAGATGGCAGTCCTGTATTGAGGTCCCCTGTCATAAAATTGTCCGCCTTTATCCAATGGATCGATTTGCTTCCAAAAGACTTCTAACAGCTCCTCATAGCTTACCACATCAGGATCATACTCTACCTGGACAGCCTCATAATGGCCTGTATCTCCTCTACATACACTTATATAAGTAGGATTATCTAGCTCTCCTCCTGTATAGCCTGTTGTGACATGCTTAACACCCCTCAGGTTTTCAAATGGTTGTACCATACACCAGAAACATCCGCCTGCAAACGTTGCCTTTTTGTTGCCATTAGCCATTATCCTACCACATCCTGTCTGACTGAAATTTTATAATGATTTTATTATATTTATTCCACCAAATCAGAATATTATAGCAATGGCAGACAATTTTTTCTGCTTATAAATGTTTAAAAAACTAAACTAAATAAAACCATCTAAAATCTTATTTATTGGTGTAAAATAATTATTAATAAAAATGATTTTTTTGCAGTATATAAATAGTGGAAAACTTTTTTAATATTTGATAATGTAAAATTTTATTACAAAACTTATAGAAAGGTACTAAGGAAATTATGAGCAAAATAGAGATGATCAAGCAGTATTATGAACCTAACTTGGGAAAAGGCTTGCCAGACTTTAAGGTTCTAGGCTGGGAAAGCACAGAAGCCCAATATATAAGATTTGAGATGTTTGAAAAAAATATTGAAATTGAAAATAAAAAGCTCCTGGATGTGGGCTGTGGTTTGGGCAATCTAATTGAATACTTAAGTGAAAGATGTATCTCTTTTGACTACACAGGTGTAGACATTTCGCAAAAAATGATAGACTGTGCAAGTAAAAGAAACCCCTCGTTTAGGTTTTTGTGCCTTGATATATTTAATGACAATACCTTTTCTCCACATGACTTTGATATTATCTATACCTCAGGTATTTTTAACCTTAATTTAGGAAATAATAATGAGTTCTTGGAAATTGCATTGAAAAAGTTTTTCTATTTAGCTCGCAGTGTAGTTGCATTTAACCTTCTTCACCATAAATCACCCACTAAGGATGATAGGTATTTTTATTTTTCTCCAGAAGAGATTGTTGAAACAATTAAACATTTTAAATGCGATCTCAGTGAAATACAAGTTATAGAAGGTTATCTCAAAAATGACTTTATGATAATTTGCAAAAAGTAGTTGAATTTTGTGATTTAGCCATGATAAAAAAATTACTTACTCAATAACCTTAAGCCCCATGTTTATGAATACACATCAATCATAAACATTATTTGTGATACGTCTCACCCTTCATAATCTTAAAACACCTATAAAGCTGCTCTAATAATATGAGCCTTGCAAGCTGGTGGGGAAATGTAAGTTCCGACAGGCATAGCCTGTAGTTAGCAGTCTTTACAAACTCATCATCCAGGCCCAATGATCCGCCTATAATAAACGTCATTGCAGATACGCCTGAAATAAAAAAAGCTTCCAACCTTTTAGCAAAGCCAACTGAATCCGGCTTTTCTCCCTTCAAGTCAAGAACTACGACAAATGAGCCTTCTTTTATTCTCTTTTTAATCTTTTCTGCTTCTTTTTTCTTAATCTGCACTTCTTGGGCAGGGCTTATATTGTCGGGTGCCTGTTCATCCTCCACCTCAATTATTTCCAGGTCGCAAAACCTTGAAAGCCTTTTACTGTATTCTGCTATACCTTCCTTGAGGTATTTTTCCTTGAGCCTGCCCACAGCAATAATGCTTATCTTCACAGCTCTATTACCTTTCCTACCCGGTCTCTCAATGCTACACTCAGCTCAATATCCTCACCCGGACTTATCTGATTTTCATTTAGAACATTGTATACCGTCTGGTATGCTAATTCAGGAAAATTGTTTTCCCTGCTAAGGTGCCCAAGGAGAAACTTCTTGGTACCCTTCTTGGCCATATAGGCTATAACTTTGCCTGCCATCTCGTTTGATAAATGGCCGTTATCCCCTAATATGCGTTTTTTCAGACTCCATGGATATGGGCCAACTCTGAGCATCTCTACATCATGGTTTGATTCTAAGAGTATTAGATCGCTTGAATCAAAGTGCCCTAAAAGCTTTTTGTTTATATGTCCTATATCTGTTGCAGTAGTTATTTTGCGATTGTCCGCTGTAAAGTTAAACCCAACAGGATCAGAGGCATCATGGGGGATACTGAAGGTGTTTACACATATGTTCCCTATTACTAGCTCTTCACCTGTATTGAAAAATCTTTTATTCTCAACCTTAACAGGGCCTATACTGTGCTCCATTGAACCCCACGTGCTAAAGTTTGCATATATAGGCACATCAAGCTTTCTGGATATAATCCCCGCACTTCTTATATGGTCTGAGTGTTCATGAGAAATTAAAACAGCACTTATATCCGAAGGGTTTTCCCCAATGGAACAAAGTGCTTCAATTATTCTTTTTCCGCTAACACCTGCATCTATTAATATTTTTGTCTTATCTGTACCAACAAATAAGCAGTTGCCACTACTGCCGCTAAATAAGCTGCAGAATTTTATCATTTGTAAACTCCTCATCACTATTACTTTTTGGCATGACCCAAAAATAACTTCCGCTATAGATTTCGCTCTTGTGTTGACTTAACTCGTCAACACTCAGGATGCATGGCGAGCAGTTTAGCGAAACTAAACGACCAGCCGCGTATAAAGCGGAAGTAATTTTTCATTCATGCCTTATTCAGGTTCACTTACCCTGATTATATCAGCACCCAAGCTTCTGAGCTTTATATCAAATTTCTCATAACCTCTGTCAATAAGTCTTATGTTATGTACCTCTGTAACACCTTGTGCCGTAAGTGCAGCTATTACCATTGCCGCTCCGCCTCTTAAATCAGTTGCCTTAACCGGTGCACCTGTCAAGGGTTCTGGCCCTTCTACAAGTGCCATTCTTCCTTCAACCTTTACTTTGGCACCCATTCTTTTAAGTTCATCCACATACTGAAAACGAGAGTCCCAAACCCCTTCGGTAACAGTGCTGGTACCATCTGCCAGACATAAAAGAATAGTGGCTAAAGGATGAAGATCTGTAGGAAAACCGGGATACGGTAATGTTTTTATGTTAGCTTTAGTTATATGATCAGTACCCTGAACCCTTATCCAATCCTCGCCCTCAATGACTTTCACATTCATTTCTATTAGTTTGGCAGTAAGCGATTCAACGTGCTTTGGTATTATGTTTTTAACAACAACATCGCCTTTAGTAGCTGCACCAGCAACCATAAAGGTTCCCGCTTCAATCATATCAGGTATTATTGAGTGAGTCAGTCCGCCGCTTAAAACCTCTACACCCTTTATCTTTATAACATCTGTTCCTGCACCTTTAACATTTGCTCCCATGGCATTTAGAAAGTTTGCAACGTCTACGACATATGGCTCTTTTGCTGCATTTTCTATTATAGTGGTACCTTCAGCCTTAACTGCTGCGAGCATAAGGTTAATTGTAGCACCGAGGCTCACTACATCAAGATATATCTGTGCACCTACAAGCTTATCTGCATGAACCTTTACAATGCCATGCTCTATAATAACCTTAGCCCCTAAAGCTTCAAAACCTTTTATATGTTGATCTATGGGCCTAAATCCAAAATCGCAGCCGCCTGGCAGGGCAACTTCCGCCTTTTTAAACCTTCCTAAAAGAGCTCCAATTAGATAATATGATGCTCTAATACTTTTTACCATGTCATATGGTGCCGAGTAACAACTCAAATACTGTGTATTTACACTTATTGAATTCTCATCATCAAATTTGACCTCTGCACCAAGCTTTGAAATAATATCAATTAAAACCCTGACATCACTGATATCAGGTATATTTTCTATTTTACAAGGGCCATCTACCAGCAACGCTGCTGGAATAATAGCTACTGCAGCGTTTTTGGCACCACTTATGTTAACCTCTCCACTTAATGCCCTTTGACTTCGAATAACGAACTTATCCAAAACCATCCCTCAACTTTCAATAAACAAAATTAAAATTACCCGGTAAAATTGATTTACTAAACTATGCATTTTATAATCTCTATTATTATATACCATGCAGTTGCAGCTTTTATAACGCAGCACTGCATCCACTTATACCCACATTTTAATAACAATTTACATCGTTTATATGCTGTACTAAACAACACGTTTCAATTATAGCACTTATAAAAATATTTTACAAAACAAAAAATAAAATTTTGTGCAGTTATATCTATCCACTTGATAATCTAATCTTTACCAGGGAAATATCTTATTCAGTTCGGCTTAAGCTTTTGCCCCGTAAATGCACTATAGAACTTCTCACTTCCATCACTAAGTTTAACTCGCCACGAAAGCAAATCAGTCAAACTCATTGCACTATCTGAGTAATTGCCGTAACCTATGTGGATATCTTCAATATTTACATTCTTAACATCCGTCATCTTAAGCAGCACCTGGTATGCATCAATAGTTTTTTGTTTAAGATTCAATTTAACGCCTCTGACATTCTTGTACTTAAACTCAAGACTTGTAATACCTGCAGGCCCTATTTCAGCTTTTATGTAATTATTAAAGAATATGTAATCTTCGTAAATCTGCTTGTATTCAAACTTATATATGTTATCTTTTAGTTCATTTCTGTCCAATATAAAATCCTTATAGGGAATGTCGATTTTTCCCATAACATCTTCCAAAAGCTGCTCCGCCTGTTCCATCCCATTAATCTTCTTTTCTTTGCCGGGACTTATATCTTTAAAATCAAAGTAGTTGTTATCGAACTTAAGATGTTTTGTACCCTCGCTGATTACCTTACCATCCTCAATATCATCTTTTGTATTAGGGCCTAACAGAACATTGGCAATTTTCTGCCTGTCTTCAAAATACGGCCCATAAATTACTGTGGCAGCTTTAGCAGAGGGCGGTATCTCACAATTTAAACTAATTCCCCTGCTTGCCAAAACAGCTAAGGTATTAGAACTCATTTCATCAGAAAGAATACTTCCTCCGCCGGAAAAGGATATATAATTATTATAAAGCAGTATACAGTTTAAAACTATAAAAAGCACAAGCAAAATATTTTTTGCTTTTGACCAATCCATACGGCCTCCTTTATTTTGAGTTCATCTTTTCTGTGAATGCATCTACATTTCCAGGTAATGACTTATCTTTATCAGGTTCTATCATCCATAATGGCTCAAGAACCTTTGTCCCTTCTTCCGAGCGAACCTCATAACATGAATAGATATTTTTTACAGACTTAATATTAGGTCTTGTTTTGGATAAATTATCCATTACATCGGTAAATAACAAATTATATGCCTTATCTCCTATTGGAGTAAACTCTTTTATTATCCAGTAGCAGTTCAGTACCCTTTTATTGGTAGCTTCAATTTCAATTGCATTATTTAATGTCCTTTTACCCTTATCATTTATTGCAAAATTAAAGAATACAGGTACGTTATTCAAACGATAATTAAATGTGAATTTATACCTGTCAATCTTTTCTTCAAAGCTCGATAAGTATATTTCAATATCGGAAAAGTCATTGGATTTGTCATCAGTCTCCGGCTTAATAACAAGATGTAGCTTTGATCCTATAAACTCGGTAATCTTTTCGAATGCATCCTCAAGCTTTCCCTTGTCTGGATTTTCCTCAGCCTGAAGGTAGTGATATTCCAAAAGTCCATTACTGTGCACCTTATAAGTGTTACCAACATTCTTAAATGTAGCCAATGTAGCTGCACCGTTAATATCGACAGAGGATAAAAAGCTTTCCGCATCGTTCCCCAAAATCTTTTCCGCCAACTTTTTCTTCTTATCAGAAAGGTCGGCATTTTCATCTTTAACTATAAATTCATCCGGCGAAACACATGTGTAGTTTTTAAATAAACCGAACTCACCCATTTGAGGAACCAAAAAAAGCATATCTTTCGAAATGGTAATCTGACTATTCCTGTTAATGCTGCTTGTATTCCCTTCTAAAAGACTATAACTAGAATCAGGCGAATGCTTAGCCAAGTCATCTATCATTTGGCCATACCAGTCTTTTCCCACACCGGTGCTATCCTTGAATCCCCTATTGTATTCAAATACTTTTTTACTTGCCTCATCAATAATTTCAATACTGCATGAATTTTTATCATTTAAAAGATTTGGAATTATAATTACCTTCTTTATGCTGGATATCTCTTTGTTCGTAATATTAACGCCTGAAAAATCTAGTAACCACGGAAGCATTCTTGAATTGATGTTTGTGCTGAATTCAAATGTTACAGAGGGCTCTTCCATAAACTTTAATATAGTATCCTCTGTAAGAGGCATTACTTTATCGTATTTTATTTCGCCCTTTGTAAGAATATCTGCAAGATAAAGCTTCATATCTGCATAGAGCTTAGGAAAATATTCGTCTTCTTTGTCAATCAGCCAATTATTTGTATAAATATTATTCGACACAATAACCCTGTTAGGCAAGAACAAACTTTCCTTAAATTCAATCAAATCTCTCTGTGAAGCTACGTTCTTCTTATTGAAAAACTCACTAAAAAAATAATGAGGAGCCCCGTATTTTTTAAAACTCCACAGGATTCCTACTTGTATTACACTTGTAAATATCAAAATTAATAATATAAAAAATTTAAATCTTTCCCATTTAGCTAGGTTCATAAAAACCCCAAATTTCATTTTAGTTTATTTGAATATCCCTTTGAAAAAATCTGTTATTTTTATAATGCCGTTTTTAATCTTTTCTGTAATATCGTCTTTCTTTACTGAAACTGAGTAATCAGTAACCTGAAGGTTTTCGCCGCGAGTAAGATGAATTTTTCCTGAACCTTTCTTATAGGCAATTATCCTTATCTTGTTAACACCATCTTTAGGAAATTCAATTTCCTTGATTAAAACTCCAAATCTTCCAAGCTCCCATGTTGTATCGCCTTCAGAATCAGGAAAATCTATGTATGTATTTATTTCCTCATCATATCTCAGTAACTTAACAACTATACTTTCAGGTTCCTTTTCCTTTGAAACACCGCAAATTACATAAGACTTTTGTCCGTCAACTTTTTCTTTCTCCGGAGTCGTTATAGTAACTAAAAACTGTTTTGCTGTAGGCTTGGTATCCTTACTGTAAATTATTTCATCATCAAATACATCCTCAGATCCATCCGGCTGATAGGAAAACGAAACAGTTGATAGCATTAAGACCGACACAATAAAAATTGTCAAAAAACTACAAATTCTTTTATACATGGTACAACACCTCAAAATGATTAAACATAAAATCAAATAATTTTTATAAACTTCTATATATATGACTCTAAATTAATTATACTACATTTTATGTTACAAATCTATTACATTGAATTTAAAATTAAATTACATTCGCTCAAAAGCGTAAGTAATTTTTTATTCATGCCTTACCTCATGTAGCATCTTCAAGTTAACGGTAACTGCAGTACCTGCACCAAGTTCGCTCGAAATTGAGATAGTACCTCCATGAGCTTCTACGATTTCCTTTGCAATTGCCAGTCCAAGGCCTGTGCCGCCCATCTCCCTTGAACGTGCCTTATCAACCCTGTAAAACCTTTCAAACACCCTTTTAATATCCTCCTGTGATATGCCAATTCCCGTGTCAGCCACCTTGATAAATGCCATGTTTTCGCTTACTCCCACGCTTACTGTTATGATGCCTTTTACTTGAGTGTATTTTATGGCATTACTTATTATATTGATCACAACCTGCTCTATACGGTCTCTATCAGCATACAATTCTCCAGGATCTTCTTCAACAAAAAACTCCAGTGATTGCTCCTTGTTTTTTGCATCAATGGATAATTTATTCACACAATTCTTTACAATTTCTGTCAATTTTATATTTTTCATGTTCCAGTGCATTTTTTGGTTATCGAGACTTGACAATTGAAGCAGATCCTTAACAAGTCTTGTCATCCTGTCTGCTTCTGAATTTATTACACCCAGGAACTTCTCAGCTATTTCACCATTTTTATATTCGCCATCTAAAAGAGTTTCTGCATAGCTCTTTATAGATGTAAGAGGTGTTCTTAACTCGTGAGAAACATTGGCAACAAATTCTTTGCGCATTTCTTCAAGTCTCTGCTGCTCTGTAATATCCTGAAGCACAATAATAATCCCCTCTGCTTTGTTTTCCTCATCTGTAAACAAAGCAAAGTAGATTTTTATAATTTTGTTCATGGTTCTTATATTGGTTTCCCTGCTTGTCGATGACTCTGATTCAAGAAGCCCTTCTATACTTATATCCAATGAATAGCTCTTGGCAAACTCATAAAATGTAAAGCTTGCATCCCTTATACCCAGCATCCTTAAGGAAGCCGGGTTGGAATGTATAACTTCACCTGACATATTAAAGGCAATAACCCCATCTGCCATATATTTCAAAATAGTCTCTATCTTGCTTTTTTCGCTGGATATACCAATTATCTTCTGTTTTAACTCTTTAGCCATAAAGTTAAATGTCTTTGTCAACTTTCCAATCTCATCGTCGGATTTTACATCAACCAGTTGGTCAAAATCTCCTCCAGCAACCTTCTGTGCCTTATGCATTACTTTTATAATCGGAATGGTTATGGTTTTTGAAAGAAGATATCCGATAAGCAATGAAAGAATTATTGCTATTATTGAGCTTTTTAAGAGATCAATATTGAGATTATCAATAGTATTGCCCAAATCCTGTCTGTAATACCTAAAATATAGTATATAATTACCATTAGTCCAGGCATAGTCATAAAAGGCAGTCCCATCACCTGTATGCATCAGAATTTCCTTGTCACCTGTCATACCGGATAAAGCAGTGACAAAATTCTTAGATTTGAGCAAATCCTCCAGATAGGCACTTCTTCTATTATTGCCCTTGTATCTGGAATCATAAAAATCAATATCCTCTGGCTCTAGATTATTCCTGTCAACAATAGCATAGGTCCTGTCTTCCCCTGCATAGAAAATGAGAATTGCACTATTTCTATTGACAAGATCCTCTTTAACTTGATCCTTTCCTGCACTTGGGTTGTTTTTATACTCCCATTTGTTCAATCCTGATTCTATACTTGCCTTAAAACTCTGAAAATAGGTAGATTCTATTGAGTCAATTAAAAATAGCCACATTATGATCATAAGGGCTAAAGTTATTGATATAAAAATTGAAACCAACTTCCACTGCAAGCTTCGTGAAAATCTCCAAAAAAACCTCTTTATAAACTTCCAACGCAACTCCCGAAAATGCATCTTATCCTACCTTTTTGAAGAAGTACCCTACTCCTCTTTTTGTTATTATATACTCAGGCTCACTTGGGTTCTTCTCCAGCTTTTCTCTTATTCTTCTTACAGTTACATCAACTGTACGCACATCCCCATAGTATTCATAACCCCAGACCTTTTCCAAAAGAACTTCCCTGGAAAATACCTGACCTTGGGAAAGGGCTAGAAACTTAACAAGTTCAAATTCTCTTAAAGTCAGCTCTATAGTATTATTGTCATTTTTTATCTCATAACTTTCAAAGTCGATAACAAGGTTGCCAATCTTCATAATACTCTCAGAACCTGAAGATGTTGCTTCTGAGAGTCCGGTCCTTCTAATATTAGCCTTAACCCTTGCCATTAATTCTCTTGGACTGAATGGCTTTGTGATATAATCATCCGCTCCCAGCTCAAGACCCAATACCTTGTCCACTTCCTCTTCCTTAGCTGTAAGCATTAATATAGGTGTGGAAAGACTTTGCCTGATCTTGCGACATACTGTAAATCCGTCCATTTTAGGCAGCATGATATCCAGTAGAACCAGGTCCGGCTTTTGATTTAATGCCAGCTCCAACCCTAGTTCTCCATCATGTGCTTCTATTGTATCGAACCCTTCCTTATTAAGGTTAAATTTCAAAATGTCTACAATGTTTTTCTCATCTTCCACTATCAATATTTTTTTATTCACAAAACACACTCCTAACAGAAAATGATAATATATATACTTAATTGTGCAGCATACCTTTATACATTATAACATTTATAAGTAAAAATAAAATCATAAATTTATGGTTTATAAATTTTAATAATTTCCATTGATAAATTTCCAAATTATGTTATAATTAAATTCAAGCAGGTTGTCCCTTTTTTATGGGGATGATTGTATAGAAAATTAAGTTAAATATATTATTAAATTAAAATCATTATCTAAAATTGATTTTAATTTAATATTGATTTCAGTTTATTTTAAATTTATGTTGTTATTCTGAAATAATGTCAGTTGATTTATCAAGTCAATTAAAGGAGGCTATTATTTCATGTCAAAAGAACTCATGTATTCACTGATTGCCCGTATGCACATCCGTCTGAACAAGCTCATTGAAAAAAACAACTTCGATCTACAGAGCCACTCTGTCCAACATTACAGTAGAAGGCTTGACAGAGTTCTAACCTTCTATAACAGAAAATCATAAAGTTCTTTGCTATTGAGCTTTTTTATAAGTAGGAACAATCATTTGTACATATTCCATGACTTCATTGGCATCAGTTATTATTATCTCCTTAAGCCGTTCCAACTCACGCTTTAACAATACTAAATCAGTA
Source organism: Bacillota bacterium (assembly GCA_023430975.1). Taxonomy (GTDB): domain Bacteria; phylum Bacillota; class Clostridia; order Acetivibrionales; family DSM-2933; genus Pseudobacteroides. The sequence goes on from JAEYYB010000142.1 coordinate 78,358, forward strand.
AAAACAGGTTTTGCAACGAATATTTTTTTATTGGCGGTGGATTTAAGACCCTCTTCATCCATGAGAAGCTCCTCATATAATTTTTCACCTGGTCTTAATCCTGTAATTTCGATTTTTATATCCTCTTCAGGCTCGAAACCTGACAGCTTTATCAGGTTTCGAGCTAAATCATATATCTTAACCGGATTTCCCATATCAAGTACGAATATTTCCCCTCCCTTTGCCATTGCACCAGCCTGTATAACCAACTGAACAGCTTCAGGAATGGTCATAAAAAACCTTGTTACCTCTGAATGAGTGACCGTAACAGGTCCTCCCTGCTCGATCTGCTTTTTAAATAAAGGAATAACACTGCCGTTGCTTCCTAAAACGTTACCAAACCTAACCGCCACAAACTCAGTTTTACTCTGTGTATTTATTGCCTGAATTATCATCTCAGCAATCCTTTTTGTAGCACCCATTATATTTGTCGGGTTTACAGCCTTGTCTGTTGAAATAAGCACAAACCTTTTTGCACCATACCTGTCTGCACACTCAGCTACATTCATGGTACCGAAAACATTGTTCTTTATAGCTTCCGTAGGGTTGGCTTCCATCAGAGGCACATGCTTGTGTGCTGCCGCATGAAACACAACATTAGGTCTGTATTTTTTAAATATGCTGTCTATTCTATGTTTTTCTCTTATATTGGCAATAATGGTTACCAAATTTAGTTCAGGGTAATTGTAAATAAGCTCATTCTGAATATCATAAGCATTATTTTCATAATTATCTAATATAATCAGCTGCTTTGGCTTAAATGAAGCTATCTGCCTGCATAACTCCGAACCTATTGATCCGCCCCCGCCTGTAACAATAATTACCTGGCCTTCTATATAGGATGTTATCGTTTCAATGTCCAGATTAATCGGCTCTCTTCCAAGAAGGTCCTCTATGTTAACATCCCTTATTTTTTGTATCATAACCGTCTCGTCAATAAGCTGTGCCATTGATGGGAGTATCTTTACCTTACAATCCGTCTTGGAACATTCATTGTATATCTCGTTTATTACATGATTGGAGGCACCGGGTATGGTAATAATAACCTCATCAATTTTTTTGCGTATTATTATATCCAATATATCTTTGTTTTGACCTATAATCGGCACACCATTTATCTCCTTGCCGATTTTATAGGGATCTTCATCTATTATTGCAACAGGCACACTGTTTAATTCAGTATGTCGTCTAAGCTCCCTTATAAGCACGGCACCAAGATTTCCCCCACCTGCAATCAATACCCTTTTTGAATTTTTCAATTGAATCTTCTCGCCTTTTACAATCCTTCTGAATACCCTGTAAGCAAACCTTGTGCCACCGAGCATAAATATATCAACCAAAAAACAAATGGCAAAAATACTTGCCGGCACAGTTACCTCAAATATAAACATTTTCTTATCAACAAGTACACGCTCTACGAAAACCAAACACTGCATTATAACATTTCCAATAAACGCAGCTTTTACTATATTCACCATTTCATGTATTCCTGCATACCTCCAAAGGCTGCTGTAAAGTTTAAATAATCCATTTGACGAAACCTTTATGAGTGTTGCAGCAATAAAAATATATATTATATTCTTTTTTACTTCAGGAGGCATACTGTTTAAATCACCGTCAAACCTCAGCAAATATGAAAACAGTATGGCAATATTTATTAGAAATATATCTAAAAGCACCAAAAGCTTTGACCTAATTTTTCTTCTCATATCATAGTCCCCCATACATAAGAGATTTAAGCATTAATGTGTTCTTTCTCTATAACTTCTTCTTGCTTACCCTCTACAACACCTTTTGACAAAAGTACACTGGTAAATGTCTTTAGAATTATTTTAACATCAAGTAATAATGACATTTTTTCTACATAATACCTATCAAATTCAACCTTAACAGGTATTGGAAGCTCATCTCTGCCATTAATCTGAGCCCATCCTGTTATTCCCGGGCGTACACTATTTGCCTTCACATTGTCCCTGAGTTCTATAAGATCATACTGGTTGTATAACGCAGGTCTGGGACCTACGAAGCTCATCTCGCCCTTTAATATGTTAAAAAGCTGCGGCAGTTCGTCAAGACTGGTTTTCCTTAAAAATTTACCTACAGGAGTTATAAAAGCATCGGGCTTGTCCAAAAGATGGGTAGGCACATCCTTCGGTGTATCAACATACATGCTCCTGTATTTGTATATATTAAACTCCTTCTTATCCTTACCGATTCGACGCTGACTAAATATAACAGGACCTTTGGATGTAAGCTTCACTATAAGAGCTAAAATCGATAAAATCGGTGATAGCACCACAATAGCAGCTACTGAAAATAACAAATCAAAAATTCTCTTCATTTGCCTCACTCTTTCTAAGGAAGTTATCTAATTAACTTATATATCTATATTAACATTTTTATCAGTGCGTATATATACCAAGTATATAAAACAGTTGTTAGTAAATCAACCCCAAAATCCATAATAATCGCTGCCAAATAAAGTATAATCATTAGCAATGGCTAAAAAATAACATACAATTCTCATCGTCCAAAACCACGTTAAATCGTCGGGATTTTGTCCTTTTGTATAGGTCGTTATTTCTAAGGCATTACTAACTTATACTATATGAAAAGTGTTAATAATCTTACATTTGTCAGAGCAAATAACGAACGCTTTTACGGGATTTGCGATAGACAAATGTAAAAGATTATTCACTTTTCATATATAAATTTCTTTGGTTTACAAGTTTCTGAAATATTTCCTGTTGTCGTATGAGAACCTTTTTCTCATCAAACTCCTCCAATGCCTTTTTCCTTGCATTAATCCCCATTCTTATTCTCTCGTCAGGATTATCAATTAAATACTTTATTTTTTCTGCCAATGCATTATGATCAGCTACCGGAACCAAAAAGCCCGTATCACCCTCTTCAACCTCTTCTCTGCATCCCCTTATGTCTGTAGCTACAGCAGGCTTGCACATACACATGGCCTCTATAAGTGATCTTGGCATACCTTCCCTATAAGACGGAAGTGTAAATATGTCTGTACTGGCAAGAAGCTCCGGTATATCAGATCTTGACCCTGCGAATATAACCTTTTCCTTAAGATGGTTTTCACTTATAAAGCTGTCAAGATCAGCTTTTATTCCATCCCTGTCAGTTTCAAGGGTACTTCCGATTGCAAGAAACTTAACATTGTTATAAGTTCCTGTAATCTCTCTTGCTGCTCTCACCCATTCCATATAGCCCTTTTCTCTGACGACCCTTCCAAGTATGGTTACAACAACATCATCCTTTTGGATCCCCAGTTGACTTCTAATGCTTTCTACCGAAGTGCCATCTCTAAAACAGGAAGGATCAAACCTTTCAACGTCCACACCATTTCCGATCGTAAGAATTTTTGATTTATCGATGATCTTCTTTTCAATGGCAGTTTTATAATCTTCGCTGCTCTGGGTGAATATATAGTCTGAAAGCCATCCCCCAAGCTTTTCTACGCCAATGAATATGTTCTTTTTGACTGTGCTCATATTGTCATGGAAATAAAAACCATGAGCCGTATATATGATTATAGGCACCCTTGCCAGCTTTGCAGCTATTCTGCCTAGAATCCCGGCTACAGGAGTGTGAACATGTACTATGTGGAATTTCCCAGCTTTCATGTATTTATAAAGCTGCCACACAGTTCTTAAATTACTCACAGGGCTTATCTTACGGTCAATATTTATGTTATCAATTTTATATCCTTTAGCTTTAAGCTTGTCTGAAATATCATCTCTCGTACAAACTGTAGTTACATCATAATCCTTGCTCATCTCCTCAATAAGCGGCATCAGCAGCTTTTCAACCGTAAACCCAACCGCACATATCTGGAGCATTTTTAGCTTTTTATCCATTTAATTTCCAACCTTATTATTATTAATTATAATCAATTTATTAATTGTAATATTTCCTATACCATTTCTGGAAAACAAACAAAGCCCAAAGAGGATATGCATTATTAACCCTTTCACCAAAGTGATCTTCCAGAAGGCATTCGATATATTCATACTCAAATATTCCCTGCTCTAAGATAAACTCCTTTGAAAGGAGCTCTAAAAGCATACCTTTAAGAGGCCCCTTAAACCATTCTCCAATCGGAACAGCAAAGCCTCTCTTGGATTTACCCAACACTTCCTGAGGAATCAAATCCTTAAATGTATCCTTAAGAATAAACTTTTGATTCCTTCCTCTGATTTTAAAGTCCGACGGCATACTGAAGGCCAGCTCAATAACATTCTTATCAAGCATGGGAACCCTTGTTTCAATAGAGTTTAGCATGCTCATCCTGTCAACTTTAACCAGCATGTCCCCTTCAAGCACAATTTTAAAGTCTGTATATAGTGTTCTTGTAAGTTCATCAAATTCCACATTTTTATTATATGACTTTTCAATTATATCATATGAATCAGAACTAATACTCCCTGCTTTTAAAAGTTTTCCAATTCTATTGTGATTAAAGCCTAGGAACATAAGCTCCCTGCGTTTCTCAAACATATCCTTTTCAGAGCTCTCGATAACCTTCCTGACTTTCCTTGAAATAGAGCTCCTATCCGGCATCTTGTATATCAATGGCTCAATCAATCTCTTTCTAAGCACCCTTGGAACTTTATTATACATGTCAGTATAATAATTTACCATGTATTTGCTATAGCCTGCAAAAAGCTCATCTCCTGCATCCCCTGTCAATACCACCTTAACATGTTCGCCTGCAAACTTTGATACAAAATAAGTAGGTATGGATGAGGAATCTGCAAAGGGCTCATCAAAAGTTTCCAATATATTTTCCAATTCCTCTACAGCATGGGTATAATCAAGGAAGTGAACATGATGATTTGTTTTATTCTTTTGAGACACTATTTGTGCCCTGTCACTTTCATCAAATTCCTTAAGCTTAAACCCAATAGTGAAAGTTTCAACGGGCCTTGCTGAAAGCTTTGACATGATTCCTACCATTATGCTGGAATCAATACCGCCGCTTAAAAATGCCCCCAAAGGCACATCACTAATCATCTTTTGCTCAACAGAAGTAAACAAGGCCTCCCTCAGCCTTCTTTTGCATTCATCATAACTGTTGATTGTCTGGACTTCCTTGCTGTCAATATTCCAGTACCTTTCAATTCTCAAGTTATCTTCCCTATAAATAATAAAGGAACCTGCTTCCAGCTTGTATATATTCTTAAATATGGTAAGAGGTGCCGGAATATAGGTTAATGAAAAATACTGGTTTAATGCTGTTTTATTTATTTCCTTTTTAATATCAAAGGTTTTTATTATGCTTTTAAGCTCTGAAGCAAATACAAATTTCTCATTGTCCCTGTAATAGTATAGCGGCTTTTCACCGGCCCTATCCCTTGCAATAAACATTTCTCTGCTCTCTAAATCATAAATTGCAAAGGCAAACATTCCGTTAAGTTTATCCAGGCATTTTGTTCCATACTCTTCATAAGAATGAAGTATAATCTCGGTATCACTTTTTGTCTTAAATTTATGACCCTTGCTGATCAGGTCGTCTCTAAGCCCTTTAAAATTGTATATCTCTCCGTTAAATACAATTGCCTTTGTACCATCTTCATTATATATAGGCTGTTTTCCTGTACACAAGTCAATAATGGCAAGCCGCCTCATCCCAAGGCCAACTTTTGCATCGGCATATATACCGTCACTGTCGGGTCCACGGTAAATGATGAGAGAATTCATTTTGTTTATTCTGTTTATATTTTCATCAGCAGAAGCTTCTTTTTCCAGTATAAATCCATTTATTCCGCACATTGTTTATTTTCCCTGACATATAATTATTAGCTTTCTGACACATTATAACACTCTATAACACAGCAGTAAAGTTTATGGTATCACACGCTCAAAACGGGAGCAATACTTCAATCATGCCTTAAAGCATTTTTCCCTTCAAGCTTTCAACCAGACTTACAAACTTGTCTCCCCAAACCTGATATGAATAACATTCTTCTGCCCTTTTTCTTGCAGCTGTCCCCATTTTCTCCCTAAGGGTTCTGTCTTCTATAAGAATTGACAGGTACTTTACCCATTCATCCTCATTTGATGCTATAAAGCCTGTAGTGCCTTGAACTGTAATTTCCTCATTGGCAGGCTCAGGCGAAGCTATGGTAGGTATTCCCGATGCCATATATTGAATAAGTTTAAAACCACATTTCCCCTTTTCCCATATTGTATCCAACAAAGGCATTATACCTATATCAGATTCATGAAGAAGCTTAAACTCCGTATCTTTGGACCATTTAACACACTCAACCTTTACACCCTCCAATAAGAAGTCCCCGCCAATAACCCTCAATATATAGTCATAGGTACTTGCAAGTTTTTTGAATGCATTGGCGATTGTGTCAAGATAATGTACTGTTGACGGCGATCCAATCCATGCAACTATGGGCGGGCCTTCAGGAGTGCCCTTTGGATGTTCTTCCGCATCATCAGGTTTATACGCTTCTAAATCTACAACTGTTGGAAGATACCACAACTTTCCATAGACAAGTTCATTCCAATACCACTTGTTTCCTACGGTAACTGCTGAAGCATTCTTTGTAAGTTTATCAATTTTATTTTTAAAGAAAAAGCTCTTAAGTTTGCTCTTTTTATAGTTTATGCTTATTGCATCATCATAATCAAGCGTATATGTTGCACCTTTAAGAACAATCCTTTCAATAAAATAGGGTATATTGGTAAAAAGCTCTTTTTCAATGATCAGCACATCATATTCCTTTTTATGTGCTAATAGAAAAAAAATCCTTTTAATGATATCCCTTGCTATTTTAATCTGACTGTTTTTCCTTTTTGCATAGAGATTTTTAACGTAACCATCAAACAAAAGAGGCTTTACATCAACGGTATGGCCCCTTTTCTTAAAATATTCAATATAGTTGTAGAGCCTGTATCTTGAGCTGGGCCCTTCATTATGATACTTGGGCAGCAATAAAATCTTCATGTTTTATTCCATACCTTTCAAAGTGTTTTGCTTTATAGATACCGAACTTATTTATACTTTACAATTCAGTATCTTTGGATTTATAAAATCATTTATTTGTAGGTTTTTCTTAAAATCTGCGGCAGATCTTTAACAAGCATTTTATATCCCTGTGCAGTTTCACCAAATTCCCTTGGAGATCTGTGTAACAAGGCCAACACAAAACGTGCCAGTGGTTCTAATGTATAGGTTGCCACCAGGAGCAGCCAGGCTGACAGAATATCAAAATGCTTGAATCCATAAATAATGCGGCTTCTTACTGAGTAAAATAACCTTGTTGCCTTCACCTGCTCGGAGGTTCCCCCACCCTTATGGAATGCATCAACATCTGCAAGATAATAAATCTTATAGCCCAATTTATTTATCCTCACAGAAAGATCCAAATCCTCCAGATATACGAAAAATCTTTCGTCAAATTTCCCCGCTTCAACAAAAACCTTTCTCCTGACAAAGTAAAAGGCACCTATCGCATGATCAACCTGTCTGCTGTCATTATGGTCCCATTCCGTCATGAAATGGCTTTTAAATACTCTCGGAAATATATGATCCAATCCCAATATTTTAACCAAAAAGTGTCCCGGTCTAGGGAGCCTTGTACATGTCCTTCCGGGCATACCTGTTTCATCAATAAGCTTAATGCTGCATGCCCCTACCTTGCTGTTAATTTCATCATCCATATACAAAAAAGGCTTTTCCAAGGAATTCCCATTAAGCCTTGTGTCGGGATTTAAAAACAGCAAATAGTCAGCATTGCTTTTATCCGCACCTTGGTTGCAGGCAGCACCAAACCCCGCATTATGGGGATTGCGGATTATTTCCAGCGGAAGATTTAAGTTTTCCAGATTATCAAGGGAATTGTCACAAGAAGCATTATCAACGATAATGACCTTGGAAACATAAAACATCTCATAATCTGTCTTTATGGTGGACAAACATTCCCTTAACTGATCTCCCGAATTCCAATTTATTATAATTATATCAAGACTTTTTTTCATATCCACACATCCCAATAGCCCCGGCCGCAATCAAAAGACACACAAACTTCTGCCTGTGCCTTATTGCTGTTCCATAATTTGATGTTCCCCATGCAAAGGAAAATACCTCAAGAAGAATAATTCCTAATAGTGCTATTATCAATATCCTGTTATATCCCTCAGACTTTTTTACCGCCTTAAAGGTGAATAACCCTAATATACCATACATTATTGCATCAACAGCACCTATTATATCAGACAAGGATGAAATCATCCAAGGAAACGGCGTCAATATAAAATGTAATATCCTTACAGGGGTATGTATTATTATGTCAATTAAGGAAGAGGGATTATACCCCACAAGATAAGCAGTTCTGCCAACTGCCAGCGGCACAAGTCTGCTTGTCAGGTAATCAGGTGAGAAAACAAGGGTTATATCGGAAGGAAGCTTGTTTAAAAGCCTTGCCCTGAAAAACACAAACACAACTGCTGTAATCCCTATTGCTATCAACGCTTGTTTATTTATAAGCCTCCACTGCTTTTCCTTAGGCTTGTAAAAGCAGTAAAACAAAAGGTATATGCCTCCTACTATTATTACTGCACCATGTACTGAGGCAGCACCGCCCAAAAACAATACTGCGAGAATTATTCTGCTTATCAGCCCTGTATTAAGCCATTTTATAAAGAAGTATACCGATATCAGGCTCATCATGGTAATAACGTTTTCTCTTAATGTAACTGCCGAGTATAGATTCAGGGTGGGAAATACTGCTGCTATAAATGTTCCAATGTTAGCCGAGCGTTTTGAACCTCCCAATTCAATAATGAGTTTATATACAAAATAAACAGTAATAAATCCAAATAACACATTGAAGTATTGTATAATAAAAGGGGACCTTCCGGTTATAAAATAAACTACTCCAATAAATTTTGAATACAGGTAGGCACCCGGGGTCTCCGGCGGAATGGTTCCATAGTTCCATGCGTTGGCAATATCCCATCCTAGAGATTCAAAAACAATAGCGTCCGCATTTGTGTCCGGCAGTGAAAATATAAAGGAATTGGCGACAGCAAGTGCAACCCTTGATATAAGTGCTATTGCCAGAATAATCACAAGGCTTGTTTCCCTCTTTTTAAGTAATCCTGCCAAGATAAATGCTATGCTTGAAAAAATTATGAGACTTCCTATCATTCCTGTTCCCGATATTCCGGTGGACAGGCCTATAAAAAGGCACGTCAGCGAAAGGCATATAAATTCAGCCAATTTGTGCTTTGATTTATTCGTGGTTGTTGATATACCTGTTTGCATAAAACTTGCCTGCTTTCTATTACAACTCTCTATTTACACTACTCTCTATTGCACTTCTCTTTATTTGCACTTCAAATACTCATTAACTTCCAATTTTAACCCTTCAACAAAAGGCATTGGCGAATACCCGAAATCCTTTTTTGCTGCTTCATGTGAAAAGCTTCTATCTTCACCCATTCTTTGTACCTTTTCTATGAAATCAACCTTTCCAAAAGTACAAACCTTAAGGCATTTTGCCATAAATACGCCCAATACTAAAGGCACATTTATAAAAATTGTTTTTTTCTTCAAAATACTGCTTATCAACTTAAACATATCTATCATTGCAATAGGTTTTTCACCTGATAATATGTAATCTCCGTTCATGATTTCTTTATTCATTAATATTTGATAATATGCCTTTCCAAGATCCCTTCCATTGACAGGTTGAAGTAAATTCTTTCCTCGGTCAATAACCGGAAATATTCTTAATTTATCTATCATCTTAATAAATACAATCAAGTTTCTGTCGTTGATGCAGCCATAAATCATCGTAGGCCTCAGGTAAATTACCCCAATTGATGGCCTTTTGTCTTCCATTATTTTTTTGATTGTCAGTTCGATATTTTTATATTCTTCTGATGCAATTTTAAACTTTGAATAAATACCGGTAGTATGGACAAGTATTACTCTTTTTACACTATTTTCTATAGCAGCTTTAATCAAGGCAGCAGAATAAAAAATTGAGCTGATATGCACTACTGTATCTACTCCTACCATTGCTCTATTAATAATATCCTGGTCATTCAAATCTCCAACGACCTTTTCTATATTTAGTCCGCTATTATCTAATAAGTTTGTATCAGAGGTTGCCCTAACAACACAGCGAATAGGTCCTTCATAATTATTATCAATAAGTTCTTGTAAAAAGTACCTGCCACTGTGACCTGTGATACCTGTAACTAACAGCATTTATCCACCCCAATTATCTTAATAATTCCTTAGTAATATTTTAGAAATTCCTCAGCTTTTTGTGAAACAATCCATGTATAAAGCCCTTAAACATGGCCTTTAACTTGACAAATCGCTTTTCCTCAAACAATAACATAAGAATAAGCGATTTAAATCGTGTGAATGCCGTGTCAATGGCCCAAAGCGGTTCTCTTGTCAGATACTCTTTTATAAGCACAATATGGTTACGGGTCATATAATACCGCCTCATCGGTGAGTGATTTGATGTTCCTGTACGCCTCCAGAGGAACTTATGCATGGTTGCTGCACCAAAGCTGTGCCTCATGATCTCCTTCCTGGTAAGTAGTATCTTGTACCCTTTGTGCTTTGCCCTGAGGCAAAATTCATCATCAACATGGTCAATGAAAAAATCCGATCTGAAAAGCCCTACCTTATCAAAAACTTTCATGGGTATAAAGCTTCCTGACGTAATTACCGTAAGCATTTCAAGCCACAGATTACTTTTGTCACTGTCATCACCGTAAACATTCTTATGGGTGTAGGTATCTATAAAATTGGAGCCTATTACAGCAATCTTTTCCTTTTCAGGATATGCTTCATAGACTTCGTATATACTCTCAAGCATATAATCCTCAATAACAGTATCCTGGTCAAACAATAGAACCCACTTGGAGCCTTTACTTTTGGCAAATTCAACTCCTCTATTAAGTGCCTCGGCAATACCCAGGTTACTGCCATTCTCAATGAGAAAGCAGTTTTCCATCCTGGAAACTATTTCCCTCATCATTTCAATCTCACTTTGGGATGAATTATTATCAACCATCACAACTTTGCCTGATTGCCTTAATATTTTACTGACACGTTCTTCAAGTTGTTCATCAGGATGAAACGTAACAATTACTGCACATATTTGATTTTTAATAAAATCTAAATCCGTCATGCATACCCCTTATTACAAGCTTTATCATTACTAAAATTTATAAAACAAATCCTTAGCTGCACTTATTAAGCCATTGGAATATTTGTGGTACTGCAGCGTCAAAATATTATCCATAACCTTTATGAATCTTTCTGTTACTTTCTTTGGAGGACAGGCTCGTAATTTAAGGAATTCCACCCTTTGCCTTGTAAGCTTGATGATCTCCTGGCTTGATGCCACCTGATCCTTAAGTTCAATAACTTTATTTAAAGCATCTAAATAATGCTCATATTCATTTTCATAATATACTCTATTATTTCTAAAACCCTTTTCCAGGCTGAATCTTTCATTTTTAATACCTCCAACCTGTTGATTGTTATGCTGCCTGTATTTAATTAAAGGCTCTTCAATGAACCTTATGTCACAGAAAAGTGCTATAACAAAGGCTATCCATGAGTCATGATACCAGTTAACCGGTATCGGAAAAAATTTTTCCCTGTAGAGGCTTTTAAATGCCATTGTAGCACCCGTTGCAACATTCTGTTTAAGCAGCGTATTTATTGGTTTACCTCTTAGTATATCCTTCTTTTGCTTATTTGTAAAATTGGTTGAATCCCACATATTATACCCTAGAGGCTGTAATTTTTCATCAACTACCAGTGCATCAGTAAATACAACCCCTGCTCCTGGTAATTTTTCAAATACACCAATTATTTTCTCAAGCTTTTCAGGAAGCCATACATCATCCTGGTCACATAATGCAATAATATCTCCAGTGCACAGGCTTACACACTTTTCAAAGTTTTTGGTAGAACCCATGTTTTTATCATTTCTATATATATGAACCTGGAAGGGGCATGTCTTGGCAAACCTCTCCAGAATTCCCATTGTGTCATCACTAGAGCAATCGTCACAAACAACCATCTCATAGGGAAGCAACACTTGGGAAGCAATACTTTCCAGTTGTTCCTTTAAATACTTTTCACCGTTATAGGTGCACATTGCAACAGAAACCTTATGGGGCATACAATACTCCTATTTCAAAAAACTTATACCACTTTTCTTAAGATAAACTAATGTCAAAGCCACCACCAGAACCTCTATAAGAAGCACCGAATATGCGGCACCTAAAGTACCGAAAAAATAAATAAACAAAAACATGGTAACAATACCAACGGTGCTTGTTATCATATATATTCTTGAATATTCCTTTTTCAACCCAAGCGAAAGCATCCCCTGCACAGTAACTATATTTCCTATGAGTACAAGAAGAGGTGCAAACGCCAATATTTTAAGAACTCCTATTGAATTAACATAGTCGTCTCCTATAAACATTGTTACTATAAAATCTGCTTTAAATACAATAATCAGTGAGCAGACAATTCCTACTGCACTAAAAATAACAAGTTCCTTTCGAATAAAACTTAAAACCCTTGCTGCTGATTCCTTCGCCAGCTTGTTTACATAAGGATAAACAGTCTGGAAAAGCGGTGTTATAAGGCCTTGAACCGCAACCCTGATTTTATCCGCTCCGGCGTAGTACCCAGCCGCTTCCTTACCGACTACAAATCCAAGTATAATTGTGGTTGATGATGTATAAACAACTATACTAACTGATGATACAAACACATACCAGCCTTCTACAATCTGAGTCCTTATATTCTTCATGTCAGGCATTTTAAACCTGACCTTGAATTTCAAGAAAACCAACCCCAGACTGATTAAGCCTATAGCTAGCGATGATAAGCTATTTAGTCCGACATATACATCCATTTGGTCTTTATTTTTCACAAGAACAAATATCAATATAGTTATTATACCCCTGCAAACAATGTTAAGGTATGTAATATACTTCATTTTCTCAATACCCTGGAAATACCAAATGGGAAACAATACATTCCCGAATACAATTCCATAGGATATGAGATATATGGTATAATCGCTTCTTAATCCTTCAATGCCAAATACCAAGGCAGACAAAATAATAAAGCCGATCAGGGACAAGGCAGCTTTAATTACCATAACCGAGCTGAAAATAGCGGATACTTTCTCCTTGTCATCTCTGTTGATGGAAATATCTCTGGTGGCTGACAAATTAAATCCATAATCGGTAAATATACTAAAGTAGGTCATTATGGCTGCAGCAATATTCACAGTCCCAAAATTGGCAACACCCAATACCCTTGTTATGTAGGGAACAGTTATAAGGGGCAAAATATAATTAAGCCCCTGTACAACAGAAAGTGATATAAAATTCTTTACTAGCCCTGCAGCATCACCTGACGCCATAACCTTTTTCAGGTATGGTATGGGTAATTTATTTAAACTCATAAAGTCCCAAGCTTTTTGTCCTTCTCAGAAAGGACAATTTCACCAATCCCCTCTAAAGGCCATTCTATACCAATGGAAGGATCGTTCCATATAATTCCGCTTTCATCTTCCGGGTGATAAAACTCAGTGCACTTGTATGCAAACTCAGCCTCATCGGATAAAACCAAAAAACCGTGTGCAAACCCCGGCGGCACATAGAATTGCTTTTTATTCTCAGCTGACAGGACAACTCCAAACCATTTTTTATAGGTGGGAGAATCCTTCCTCATATCTACACCTACATCAAAAACCTCTCCGGACAACACTCTCACCAGCTTCCCTTGAGGGAAATTAACTTGAAAATGGAGTCCTCTTAAGACTCCTTTGAAGGATTTTGACTGGTTGTCCTGAACAAAAGCCACATCCAGTCCGGCTTCCTTGAAATCATTATAATTATATGTTTCCATGAAATACCCTCTGTTATCTCCAAATACCTTTGGCTCTATAACATAAAGGTCTTTAATTCCCGTATCAATAAAATTGAATTTGCCCAAAACTACACACCCTTTTCATACATACTTTTGTAATAATTCTGGTAATCTCCAGAGGTTATGTTATTCATCCATTCCTTGTTATCGAGATACCATTTTATTGTCTTTTCTATTCCAACTTCAAATGTTGTAACAGGATGCCATCCTAGCTCCCTTTTAATTTTTTCGGGATCGATACCGTATCTTCTGTCATGGCCTTTCCTATCTTCTACATACTTGATAAGACTTTCATCTATGGTTCCATCCACATGTTCTCTGAGATAGCCTATAATAGTTTTAACTATATGGATGTTCTCCCTCTCATTATGACCTCCCACATTATATACCTCTCCAGTTCTGCCGTTATGAAGCACCATATCAATTGCACTGCAGTGGTCTTCAACATAAAGCCAGTCGCGGATATTCTTTCCGTCACCATATACAGGAAGTGACTTTTTTGTAAGTGCATTGTTTATCATAAGAGGTATCAGTTTTTCAGGGAACTGGTATGGCCCGTAGTTATTACTGCACCTTGTGATGTTTACAGGCATGCCGTAAGTGTCTGCATAAGCCTTAACAATAAGGTCTCCGCCTGCCTTGCTTGCTGAGTAGGGACTATGAGGGTCTAATGGAGTTGTCTCCATAAAGAAGCCCGTCTCACCAAGGGAGCCATATACTTCATCCGTAGAAACCTGCAAATATTTGACGCCTTCCTTGTATTTCCCATTTACTTCCCAGTATTTTCTGGCAATATTTAAGAGATTAGCCGTACCTCCCACATTTGTTTTAATAAATATGTCAGGATCAGTAATGCTCCTGTCAACATGGCTTTCAGCGGCAAAATTTATTACATGGGATATATCATACTCCCTGAATAATTTATCTATCAACTCACTGTCACAAATATCCCCCTGAACAAACACATAATTCTTATTATCTTGGACGCATTTTAAGTTCTCCAGGTTCCCTGCATATGTTAATTTGTCTAAATTAATTAATTTTATATCATTATACTTATTAAGCATGTAGATTACAAAATTGCTTCCAATAAACCCGGCTCCACCGGTAACTAACATGGTCTTCATAGTTTCCTCCAGATTGCATAGATGTAATAATTTCAATTAACGCTTTTAGTTTTTTTAGAGACATATCTCCATATTTTCAACAAGCTTACTTGCATAAGCCAGACTATCAAATGTCCCGGCATCGGTCCACCAACCCTTTAATACGTCGCTGGTCATTGTTCCTCTCCTGATGTACTCGTTATTTACATCGGTAATTTCCAGTTCTCCTCTGCCTGATGGCTTGAGGGTTTTAATTATCTCAAAGACACTGCTGTCATACATGTAAATTCCTGTTACACTATAGTTTGATTTTGGGTTCTTAGGCTTTTCCTCAATTGAAATAACCTTGTCACCGGAAAGTTCTGCAACCCCATATCTTTGTGGGTCTTCAACCTCTTTTATGAGAATCTTTGCTCCTTCAGGCTGCTTATTAAATTTTTCAACACAATCTTTTATATTATCTTCAAATATGTTATCCCCTAAAATTACTACGCATTTGTCGTTTCCCACAAACTCCTCTGCAAGCCCTAAAGCCTGTGCAATTCCCCCAGCCTGATCCTGAATGCGGTAAGTAAACTTCAAGCCCATTTCATAACCGCTGCCTAGAAGATTTACTATTGATCCGGCATGTTCCTTTCCAGTTACTACAAAAATGTCCTTAAGTCCTGCTGATTTAAGCTTTGATATAGGATGATAAATCATTGGACATCTGCCAACAGGCAGAAGATGCTTATTTGTTACCTTTGTAAGCGGGTTCAACCTTGAGCCTGTACCTCCTGCTAAAATTATGCCTTTCATAATTAAACCTCTCCCTTCAAGTAATCTGTTAATGCCTCTTCCCAACTTCTGAATTCATTTATACCTACAAGCTTTAGCATAAAATTATCTAGAACTGAATATTTTGGTCTTTCTGCGGGTCGGTTCAATTCTTCTGTAGTCATTTCACTAACTTTTATATTAATTCCTTTAATTTCAAAAATCTTTTTTGCAAACTGGTTCCAACTGCAGCTTCCTTCACAGGTCCCATGATAAGTTCCATAACTTTCAGTATTTATAAGCTTTATTATACACCTTGCCAAATCCTTGGTACTGGTAGGTGAACCAAACTGATCATCAACCACCTTAACCTCATCTTTTTCCTTTGCCAGCCTAAGCATTGTCCTTACAAAATTGTTCCCTTCTCCGTAAAGCCATGCTGTTCTTACTATAAAATGCCTTGGGTTTATATCCTTTACAAGTATTTCACCCATCGCCTTGCTTTTCCCATAAACACTTCTAGGGTTCATCGGATCAGTCTCAACTTTTGGAGTATTGCCTGTTCCGTCAAAAACATAGTCCGTTGATACCTGCACCATTTTTGCACCTATTGAAAATGCTGCCGCTGATAAATTTTGAGGACCTACTGCATTAACCCTGTAGGCATTCAATTCATCAGTCTCACATCCATCAACATTTGTATATGCCGCACAATTTATTATCACATCAGGCTTTTGGCTCCTAACAAGTTCAAAAACCATTTCCTGATTTGTTATATCAAGGTTATGAACATCAGTCTCAATTAAACTATATGCTCCGTTAAACTCATTAAACTGCCTTGCCAATTCTAATCCAAGTTGGCCTCTACAGCCTGTTATAAGAACTTTCATAGCCATTCCTCCATCATATTATTATCAACTAATTAAGCAATGCCTTAGGACTGCTTTTTATACCAAAATTCAAAAACTGTGAGGAAAAACAATATAAACATAAACCCTGCAGCAAATGCCAGGATTATATTCACCATGATTTTGGGTGAAAGCTTAACTGGAGCACTGTCCTCATATGATACCTGAAGGTTCAACATATTGTCGATGGAACCAGTTTTTATAAGGGACATATCCTTTTCTATGACCTTGTATGAGTCATATGCCTGAGCAGCAAGCACATAATTGTTTTCAACTTCCCTGTACCTTACTCCAGCTTCACTAGAAAGGTTTTCAACCTTTCCGCCTTCTTTGGCTAAAAATTCATCCATTTCTTTTTTATACTTATTAAGGTTTTCACTCTCGTTTTTTAGTCCCTCTTTTACAAATAGTGATGTCTTCTCAACAGATTTTGCAGCTTCACCCGATACATAACCGGGAAGATAATCCTTTACAGCTTTTCCAACCTTCGCAAGCTCATCTGGAAATTGAGATTGGGCCACTATCGTAATCTGATTTAAGTCCTTATTACCGGAAACCTGCATTGATACTTTGCTGCCAAGGTTGCTACCACTGAACACCTTATCTTTAAATTCGCTGCTACCGATCATGGAAGAAACAGAATCTGCATCATATCTTGGATATGACATTTTATTTAAAATAGCTCCTAAAATTCTATTGGCATTCTTGTTGTAAGTCTCATTATTGCCCGGAACTCCAGCAGAAATGATTGTTTGTTGCGACTCCAGTCCTGTTTTAAGATCTACAGGTGTTATATTGAATATTGTCCTGTAGCTATACGAAGGCGTAACAAAATACATGCTGACTACCGCACTTATTATTACACAGCATGCTGTAAATCCTAAAATTGTCCATTTTCTTTTTATTAATAGTTTAATTATATCTCTTAAGTTTATTTGATCCATTTAATAACTCCCCTAACTAAAACTACATTTCTACAACCCTTATACTCTTTATTTCAAGCTTTTCAGGAGCACTGATTCTCAATATATTATCCGAAGGTTTAAAATCCTTTGGAATAGAAACTTGGGTTGAATATACCTTTCCTGCTGATATAAGGCTTTCCTGTCCTGTGCTTAAGCCCGTGATCCCATATGGCAAAGCTTTTACTGAAACTTCATTTGTGAGTTCAACCTCAATCTTATAATTCTTTTCAGGAGAAAAATTGAGCTTTCTTGTCTCAATATAGCCATCCTTTGCCCCATTAATGCTCTGCACCTCTAAAATACCATTTTCCTTTTCAGTTATAACCGCGTTATCTCCACTGGATACAAATTGGTCAGGCTTACCATTCATATCGGAATCTATTCCAGGAATATAGCTAAACACCAGCTTATCGGCATTGACACTTTCCAGCTTGTCCTGATTTTCTTTCAAGTACCTTGCCTTTTCATACAATTCCAATGTTGCAGCGTTAAGGACAAAAGGATTCATGTTGTTTTTATTTGCCTCAACTGCCTCATCTTTAACCTTTAACGCTTTATCCAGGAATGTTATAGCCTTGGTCTTTTCCTTGCTTTGTATATAGTAGCTGATGACACTGTAATATGCACTAAGCTTTTGCTGCCATTCTTCCGGTCTCAATGGGCGAAGCTTTGCAGCCCTGTCAAACAAAGACAACCCTTTGTCTATTTCTCCCATATTCAAATAGAATGAACCAACCTTCGGCAGGTTTTCTACACTGTTCCACGCCAGCTTTTCAGCTACCTTAAGGGCATCCTTTGCACTGTCAATGTCCTTTTGGGTCTTCTGCTGCTTTGAAAGTATGAGTTTTACATAATCCAGCTTGTACTCTACCATCCACGGATCGAAACCTGCCGCACTATTCATAAGTGTTATGGACTGATCGGTGTTTGAAGAGCTCATACCTACTGCATCCCTGCCCTTTGCATTAGCCGACTTAATAAACACAGGAACAAACAATATTATTATGGAAAGAGTCAACATTACAAAAGCATGGAGATTAACGGTTCTTATTTTTGCCAATTTGTTTAAAGATCCAATTATTGCATTTTTTGTTTCAACCTCTTCTTCAACAGGCGTGTTTCTATATCTTGAATTAAATATACCTAGCAGCTGCCAGAAAAGCAGGAACACTGCCGACAATGAGAAATCAAAATCCACAGCAGAATGCATCAACATTCCCAATATTGCAGCAAGCAAAGCCGCTTGCAGGATACGCTCCTCTACTTCTGATTTTCTCCTATATTTAATCTCCGAAACAAACATAGCTATTATTGATATTATGAGGAATAACAGCACAATTATTCCTACAACACCGCATTCCACAGCTATTTGGGCAAAATAATTATGAGCCTGGGTACTCCAATATAGGAAAGACTGATATGAAAAATTCAATGCTGCCCAGGCTCCTCCGCCGCCGCCCAAGAACCAACGATCTTTGAACATATTCATGGCATCCCTGTTAAATATGGAACGCTCTACCAAACTTCTTGAAATAAAACTCATCTGTACACGCTCAGGTATATTTCCCAAGGAGTATTTATATTTCAATGCAATATTCTTGGCAACCTTTCCCGAACCTGCATCAACAACCTTAACATTATCAAATACAGAGCTTGTACCACTGTAATCATTTCTGAATGTGATATTTACAACTTTGCTATCAGATGGAAGCTTAAATGGAAGCTCCCTACTTTCAATGCCCTTTGTTGCAAGACCATTATATTGGGTAATATGAACCTCTCTTTCATTAACAACAAGGTCCCTTTCCCTCTTATAGTTTATTATTATGGAGTAAGCACTTGGCTTATCGCCCTTAATTTTCGCATCAACATCATAAACCAGCTTATAATCCCTGCCTGGCTCCAATACAACACTCTTAAGACTGCTTACAACTCTGCTCTCCGAGCCTTCTGGATAAACCAGTTCAAGCTTTTCTGTTGAATTCATCGATACAACAACCGCAACTACGGCGGCAATAGCACCTAATGCAAATAGTGCAGCATATATCTTCCAGTTTAGCTTCTCCAAAACTGGAGAAGCAAACGAAACAACAATGTTTATTATAGCAGAAATTACAATTCCTGCAAACAATAAAATCCATATTTTAGATTCATTTCCTACATTATTCATTACATACTTGTACATCATAGCAGATATTATACCTGCACATATGACGGAGGAAAATCCATAAATAACACCTTTAATCCTGCTCCCTTTTGGAAGAGCAATAAGAAAAATGACAGCTGCAACAGGCACAACCGCAATCATACCACGGCTTTGTGTAAATACAAAGGTAGTTAGGAATATAAATGAGCAAACAGCTGGTATTATTTTCAACCATCTGTTTTTAATTATCATGGAAAGAGTAATAGATACCAGGAATACCGCCACAAGATAAGACGCAAGAGCATTGGGGTACTGCAAGGTAGAGTAAATTCTATGTGTAACAAAGGTACCAAAAATAGTATCGCTGCCGGTGATCGAGTTTATCAGTTTAGCTATATTTTGCCCAGTCGCACCGTCAAAACCAATTATACAAATGCCTACAGATGTTCCCAATATGACCCACAATACTGCCAGCTTTGATTTCATTGTTGTAATAAGGTCCGAAAGCATGATAAATACAGCAATATACATGCAATATTTGAGCCACTCAATAACAGCAAGCCTTGGTGCCACTGCCAAACGGATTCCTACTATATATAATAGCACCGATATGAAATAGACGATGGTAAATGCTATAGCCGCGTAATCTATTGGGGTGACGAGTAACCGTTTGTCACGGATGAGAAACTTGTATGCCCAGAAGGCTGTGAATATGATAAAGATAAATATCTCTGCCGGAATTTGCTCTGCTTCAAAGTACATCCCGCGTAAGAATGGGGGGAAAAACATGAAGATGCAGAGAATAACAGTAAGGATGATCTTGAATGGTTTATATTTCTCTATGTTCAAAGGTAATTTCTTTTGTTTCAATGTAAGCTACCTGCCTTTCTGTAGATGGTACAATAAACAAAAGTATTTTACCCTATATTTTGCTTTGTGTCAAATTTGTTTTAATCGAGTAGGAGGCGGTGGCTAACCGCCGTCCTCTCACACCACCGTACGTACCGTTCGGTATACGGCGGTTCGATAAGATTCTAATGGAACTGGCAAACTTGTCAGTTCTTTTCTTTTAGCGTATGACCGTTGCTCCACCCTTCCGTTGTTACCTCAGGATTCCATCCCTACTTCATTACGGATAGTCATAATACATATGGTTGTCTGTGTTCATAACAAGGTCAGCACTG
>JAEYYB010000150.1 GCA_023430975.1 Bacillota bacterium
AAGAATGCAATTTTTTGCACAAAATTAGTTCGCTCCATAAGTACTTCTTAAAAAGTAATCCCCAGGGCCTCTGATGTAGTGAATCTGAATCAAACAATCCCCCCATTTTTTAGAAGAGCTCACGAAGCCTTACTCAAAGACTTATGAGCAACTTTGTAATTAACGATAAAGCATCTTAAAGAATCAGGACAAGAAAAGCATATTACAAAGGCTTTGTAATATGCTTTTCTTGTCTTTGTAAGTAACTTTATGATTAGTGCATCCATTAAATTGTTATATGTTGTATGCTCTTATCAAATAACTTGATTTTGATTACAACGTTTCATTTAAAGTTCTATTAAATTATTCGAATAAAAATTATATCTAAAAT
This sequence comes from Bacillota bacterium, assembly GCA_023430975.1. Taxonomy (GTDB): domain Bacteria; phylum Bacillota; class Clostridia; order Acetivibrionales; family DSM-2933; genus Pseudobacteroides. The sequence continues at coordinate 371 of JAEYYB010000150.1, forward strand.
ATGTAAAACATGTAGACTAAAGTAGAAAAAATGTATAAAATATAATTAAATGTTGTTGGTTTTTAAAGCCTTTTATTCTAGAATTTTATAGAGACAAAAAACCCATTATTGATTATTTAATATTGATTTATACTTTATTTAATGTCTAAAGTCTAAAATTGAAAGTTTTTTTAATATATATAATTATTATAGATTCTTAAGAGAATTAGTTATATTACAAATTTGAGATATGGGGGGATAACTTTATATCTGTAGACAGCAATAAAGCTGTTATCTATTAACTATTCTTGTAGAAAAGGTGGTACTTATTATGAGTGAAGAAAAGATTAATAACATTTTTGTTTCACATTATCATAGTGATGCGGAGCATATTGAAGGAATAAAGAATTTACTTAGTAAGAAAAACATACAAGCTAGAGATAGCTCTATTTACGAAGCTAAAGAAAAAAACAATGCAAAAAATCCAGAATACATTAAAAGTATAATTAGGCAACAAATCCAGTGGGCAGGTACAGTAATTGTGTTAATAGGCCCAAAAACAAGTGAAAGCGATTGGGTTAATTGGGAAATTGAGTATGCTGCTGAAAAGGGGAAAAGAATTGTTGGTGTTTTTTTAAGGGGGGCAACAGAATCCGATATACCAGAAGCACTAAAAGAAAATGGAGATGCTTTAGTAGCATGGAATTCAGATAAAATAAGTCAAGCTATAGATGGTAATGATATATGGGATGGGCCCGATGGCACACCTACAAGTAGTTGGGCAAATGGTTTGCCTAGAAGTACATGTTAGGATAAGGAAAGGAAAAATCAAGATTATGAGGCTATATGGTTATGTAATAACAAGAGACTTTGGCTTCGCTCCAAATCCGTACTACGGTATATGTACACTAGCTACATGTAAGCCCAAAATACGAAAAACAGCTGAAATTGGTGATTGGGTTGCAGGATTTGGTGGCAGTGCAACACTAGTCAAAGGGCGATTAGTATACATAATGAGGATTTCAGAAAAAATTGCATTTGATGATTATTGGAATGGTATAAAGTTTGATAAAAAGAAACCTAACTTTTTGAAAAGTCGAAAAGCATGCTATGGTGATAATATATATCATCATGATGATAAAGGAGAATGGATTCAAGAAAATTCACATCATAGCTTTGAAGACGAAATTAACTACAAAAATTTATATAAAGATACTAGTGAAGATGCTGTTTTAATTTCGGAAAAATTCTGGTACTTTGGTAATAATGCACCAGAGTTACCAAGCAATTTAGATTCACTAAAACATCAAAGTAGGGGACATAAAATAGCAAAAGACCAAAACATTATTATTAGGTTGATAGATTGGTTAGAAAATAACTTTGAAGAAGGTATTAATGGAAGACCGTTTAGTCTTATTGGAAAAAAATCCTTTCTTCGTTTTGCGGGTGATAGATAATAATCTTTAATATACAAAAGATTCAAAAATATATGTTTCAGGTTATTGTACTAAGATTACTTCTTAAATCATATATATAAAACTTGCAATTATTGAGTGATAAATGGTAAGAAACCTATATAGTTATGTAGTTAAACTTAGTTAGAGAAGATGGAGAAATTATGCATAGTCCAATAAAGGCACCACTAGCTGTTTATATTCTATGGCATCAAGATTTTGAGGCAGGCTATTTATATGCAAAAGAGATATATACACATTTTACACGTGATATTCTAGATCCAGCTTCTAGGGGAATTGGTATTCCTGTACTGTTTCCATCTGAATATAAAGGATTTGAACATAAACTCAAAATAAATTTTGATAAGACAGAACGGGTAGCAATTGTTTTATTTATAGAAGAAAAAATGCTTTTAGATGCTGAATGGCATCTGTATATTAAACAATTACAAGATCGGTGTGATAAAGATTCTAAATATATTATTTACCCTGTTGCTTTAAGCAAATCATCTTATAAACTCCCTGTAGATAGTGTCAAAAGTAAGAACTACATTCGTTTATTTGAAAAGAATAGCACGGATAAATTCAAATATTTAATTTTCATATTAGCACATGAATTGTGTAGGTTTTTATATGGCATTGAACGAATATCAGAAATTGAGAACAATCAAAGTCCACCACCAGTTAAGCTATTTCTGAGTCATGCAAAAGTAGATGGGCTTAAAATAACAAAATCCATTTGGGAATATATTAAACTTGACACACCACTTGATGATTTTTTTGATGCACAAGATATAGCTCCTGGATATGATTTTGCTAGCGAAATAAAAGCTTCTATACCAAACTGTATGCTTTTAGTAATTCACACTGATAAGTATTCTTCACGCGACTGGTGTAGAAAAGAAATTTTACTTTCAAAAGAATTTTCTATTCCAATACTTGTTTTAGATTGCCTGGATAGACATGAGAGTAGAAGTTTCCCATATATGGCTAATGTGCAGACATTGCGTATAAAGGAAAATGAAGGAACATATTATCAAGAAATTCTTTCTGTTGCACTAAAGGAAGTATTACGGTATTTATACCAATCTCTGCATATTAGGTTTGTATTAGATTCATGTAATTTACATATTTCTACTAAAAACATTTTATGTTATCCACCTGAACTGTTTTCTTTAGTAAGAACAATTGATAAAAACGAAAAAATAATTGTTTATCCAGATCCACCGCTTAGTTCTCAGGAACTAGCTTTACTAAGGCAGTATAGGTCAGATTTTCAGTTTTCTACTCCCACCATATTACCATGTATTGATCCTAAAGCTCGTGTTATTTGTGAAAGACCTTTTAATAGTTTTAAAATTGGTATTTCAATTTCTGAAACCTTAGAAGATAATGCTATTGGATTAAATATATTACATTTACAAGATTTAATGGTTGAAATAGCACGATATTTACTAGCAGGAGGTGCACAGCTATACTATGGAGGTGATATATTATACCAAGATTTCAATTTTCTTAATATTCTTGCTTGCTTAGTTGAAAATCATAATGAAGAGCACGAAACAGTAAAGCAGAAGATTATAAATTTTGTACCAAACTATTTACGTAAATCTGTGTCAGAATCTATACAAACCGATCTAATAGATGTAGCAAAGTTTCACTTTATGGAACCTATTGATTCTTTAGATTATGAAAATTCTAATGATACACTATATACTAGATATTTAAAAGCACGAGATTTAAGTAATATGAGAGTTCAAATGAATAAAAATATTAATGCACGTATTATTCTAGGGGGAAAGAAACAAGGATATCAAGGTATATACCCTGGACTTCTCGAAGAATTAATGCTAGCTATAATCTCTGAAAAGCCAGTTTTTTTGATTGGAGCTTATGGGGGTATTGTCAAAGAAATTATTAAATGCATAACAGGAGAGGAATCAGAAGTACTTTCAAAAGAGTATCAGTCTAGTCATAATGATTATGGTGATTTTTGTGTCTATTATAACCAATTAGCTATTAAGAATGGATTAGAAGTAATAGATTATGAAAGTGTAAAATTAATATTAAAAAGCAAGGGCATTTCAGGGCTTAATAATGGTTTGACTAAGGATGAAAATATAAATTTATTTCAGAGTTCAAATACTGTTGAAATAATTTCTTTGATATTAAAAGGGCTATCCAGTAAATTTTTTAATGTTACTAAGATCGAAAATATCTGAGATATAGGCTGTTAAATAACTATTGTAGCTTGGACCATTAAATAAATTATTAGTTAGCTATTAAAATTTATAATAGTAAAGGGGCAATTTTCCTATGAAATGGGCAAAATGGTTGGAAAACTGGGATATGACTTCACTAAAGATTAATATGAAGTTTTTAGAAATGGAATGGAATCCACAAGAAAAAGATAAGGATGCTGCTTGGGAACTTTATATAGAGTTACTTACGCGTATAACAACACAGCCGCTTATAAAAGACGTAGGGGACGAAAAATCTGCACTAGAAAGCATAAATTCCATTTTTAAGCTAACACGAGATATACTCAAAAAGTATGGAAGGGACTGTTCGGAGTTTGCAAAAATTGCCATAGTAATATTAAATCAAATTCTTCGCCCTTTTTCAGCTAAATGGCATAAATTTGATATAGAAAAACTTCGTGATAATAAGGATATGTGCAGTAAATTTCGAGAAGAGCTACAAAATATCCAAGAAGTTTTATGTACTTATACACAAATGTTATCCCAAATGGCTGGAGTCGAAGATTTTACTAAATTAGAAGATGTCCAGTAACCGAAAATACAATACAATTTGCATAAAATTTTTTTGTTTTATTTATATAAACAGTAAACTAAACGAAACACCTATTTTCTTGTTACTGTTTTAGATTTTAAGAATATAATTTTGGGGGGATCTTATGAAGATAAGTGATGACTACGAATTATTGAAACAGGTTATGCTACACAAAGCGGAATTTCATTTACATAACGATACCATAGATAGACTAGAGAATATTGAAAAGGAATTAAAAGATGAAGTGAGTAAGTCCTTTAGAAAAAAAAGTGTCACAAATCAAATTATTGATGCCTGGGCATATATTCTTCAGGATAGTATATATAATCTTAAATGTTATGATTGTAGGGAGAATGCCTATATTTCAAAGAAAAGTACGTGGAAAGAGGATATCATCGATCTGAACAATCAATTTGTCTTCGGTTTAGATAGACTACAAAAATATTTTAAAGAATTTACTAAGTTTGAAAGTGTACTTTATGGCGTGGATGGCAACTATAGAGATCATGTAATACATGTCTTTAGAGTGTGGCTGTTAGGAATATCGTTATTGTTTAGTAATATTCCCAATTTAGATATGAAAGTTGAAGATTTAGAGTTTGAACACCTTATTGATAATAAGCCCTCAGTTAGGAAAGAAGAAGTTTTTTCTATGTGGGCAATAATTGCATTATGCCATGACCTTGGGTATCCGCTAGAAAAAGCAGAGAAAGTTAATGAGTCAGTAGAAAAAATGTACAGACACCTAGGAAAAATTAGTGTTCAAAAGTTTTCTGCTACCTTTCAGTCAGAGCATCAATTTTTAAATAAATTTCTATTAGATTTTATAAGCTCAAAATTGGAAGTTGACAAGGAAAAAGATACACACTTATTAAAAGAACTTGAGATGAAATATGATAGCTATTTTGATGGTAGCCTAGGTTATGAAGATATTGAAAAATATTACATGACACCAAAAGTTTACCGTACTGCTATTCAAGCAAAGTATTATACAAAGTTTGCAAAGTCTTTAGAATATTATAGCCATGGCATAATAAGTTGTACAATCCTACTAAAATCACTATTTTTCTTTCTTGAATCAGATTTTAATTTTCAAGAAAGAACAAAAATATCCTTTGAAGACGCAAGGCAGTTTTTTATTCGAAGAGAAATACTTCGTTCAATCGCGGCTCATACATGTCCAGAGGTCTATCATCTAAAGGTTAATACGCTTCCTTTTCTTTTAATCTTATGTGACGAACTTCAAGAATGGGGTAGGCCTAGGTTTGATGATTTACATGGAGGAAAAGAAACAAAATCGTGTTTTGAAGTAGATGTTATTGAATTTAAAAAAGAAAAGATCAAATTTACAGCAAAATACTCATCAGTGAGTGAACCAGAAGATCTAGCAAAAAAGATTTTTAGAAGATGGCATGAAATACTTAGAAGTGCAGTTTACGACACCAATAGAAAATTAACACTAGAAATAGACTTGGAGATAAACAACAATAAATATTATTTCAATTATTGTGACAACTTCTTAAAGTCAAATTATAAAATAGATGGTGTAAGTAATCGTTTTCCTATTTACAAGTTAGGATTTGAATAATAACAAAATCAGTATAAAGAGTATTTCTAAATGTTTATAACAAAAAATGTTATATAAGTGAAGTCCGTCGTCTTATATATTAATATTCAAGGGGGCAGTTGTAATATAATCTTGAATATAATGTTTGACATGTTATAATTATGTTGATATATATTTTTTATAAAATTGGGGAGGTGATAGATGTGCAATTAAAAGAAATTTCTTTTGAAATAATTCAAAGATGTCCTAACAATTGCATATACTGTTCCTCAAATTCTAGCTGTCAATCAAAGCATATAATCAATTATGATGTGTTTAAGCGTACCGTAGATGATGCTATTAATTTAGGATTAGAAAGAATTTGCATTTCTGGTGGAGAACCATTTTTACATCCAGATATTGTAGATATTGTGCAATATTGCAAAAAAAATGGTTTAGAAGTTTTCATTTATACAAGTGGGATTATATTTAACTGTAGAGGTAGCTATGACAATATAAGTATGACTATACTGGAGGAACTAGGTAATATTGGCCTAGATAGAATAATATTTAATGTTCAATCTTCCGATGAAAAAATATACAATTCGATAATGCGAACTGAGAACTGTTTTAACCTGATGAAATCTTCGATAAGAAACAGTGTTAAAGCCAATTTATTTTGTGAAATACATTTTGTTCCGATGAGATTAAACTATAAAATGATTTATTCTATGCTTGATATGGCAAAGGAACTTGGGGTTCACAAGGTAAGCTTTCTGAGATTAGTAATTCAGGGTAGAGCTTTGAAGAATAAAATGATGGTTGAACTGCCAAAAGATATAAACTATAATATAAAAATTATCCTTAGTTCAATAGAAAAAGGATATAATGATATTGATGTAAGGATTGGGATACCTCTTTCAACTAATTCTAATTATAGTTGTAATGCAAGTTCTAGCAAATTAATAATTAGGTACGATGGGGCTGTATTTCCATGTGAAGCATTTAAATACATAAGTGCTATTGATGGCGAAAGGGTGGTAAAGCCTGATAATATATACACAAGTTCATTAAGAACAATTTATCATGATTCTGAGTTTTTAAACATTATAAGAACTGAAATCAAAGAATTTAGGAATCAAAAAGTAATTTGTGAATCATGTCCAGCACAATGGAGATTAACTAAAATCTTAAATCAATAATATTACATAAAAGTTAAAAAATATTGACATTATTCAACGAATAGTATTCATATATTAGTTCTTTAAGGAAACGATTATCGAACATATTGTTAGTTAGAATACCAGAGACAACGGTTGAGTAATCTGGGGATGCCTGTTTTGTTTTATACCATAGCAACTTGCGATTAAAAAAATCTTGGGAGATTTGCTCTACGTTCAGACCTAGCGATTCTAAGCTATATCTAAGCTTTAATGGGTTTTTGCAACTATTTGCAGAAACCTTTTTTGAACAAGGTTTGCATAGCCTACAGCTACCATTTGATAACATCTTACCAGATAATTTAATCTCTAAAAACCTTGATAGTTTATCTGATTGAGATTTTAATATTGAATTAGATGTTTTAACTTTCATATACTCTGTTTTCACATAATCAAACTGTGCTAAATCACAATTAAAAAGTATTAGCAGAAATTTGGAAAAGCCGTTCAAATATGAAGAATATGTAGGACTATGTGGCGGACAAGACCACTTTTTATTGTAGTTTATACAACCTAATTCACATAATTTATTAAACCTATCTTTTTCTTCATATTTCACAAGTACATTCGCATCTAAGTACTTTAATGATATCTGTATTTGTATCCTTGTTGTAGGTGTTTTATGAAAAATGTTAAAATTCATTTTATATCCATCCGTATATATTAAATATTTAATATATACATATCTTAACATATTTTATTAAAAAGTATAGGTATAATTTAATTAAAAGTGTGGGTATCACAAACAAGTAAATAAAAAATAAAAAATAGTATATTGTATCTAATGATTATAGTAAAAATATCATAAAGTTACTTACAAAGACAAGAAAAGCATATTACAAAGCCTTTGTAATATGCTTTTCTTGTCCTGATTCTTTAAGATGCTTTATCGTTAATTACAAAGTTGCTCATAAGTCTTTGAGTAAGACTTCGTGAGCTCTTCTAAAAAATGGGGGGATTGTTTGATTCAGATTCACTACATCAGAGGCCCTGGGGATTACTTTTTAAGAAGTACTTATGGAGCGAACTAATTTTGTGCAAAAAATTGCATTCTT
>JAEYYB010000170.1 GCA_023430975.1 Bacillota bacterium
TAAAACCACATTCTTTTACCACAGGAGTTTGCAAAGGTGAAATCTACTCTGAACGTTATCTTGTATTTGCAAAAGTAAATTCCACTTGAACAAAAATTGGGGTGGATTTTACTTTTGCAATTAAGTAAATAAAAAAATTGTAATATAAATAAAGAAAATACTTGACATATCAATGAAGATTTTGATATCATTATTTAGTAAAATAAAGAAGAAGTTATCCGCTTCTCACCTTACGGATATTATTTGTAAGGTTAATAGTGAAAGTTAATCGGTAAGTCTAACTTAGCTAAAAGAGCGGATCCATTATGATCTGCTTTTATTTGTTTTGCCGAGTATAGTTTGTTCGTGGAATCTATTTTGGAGGTGTTTGGTCATTAGCAAAGAAGAATTGATGATAAATGAGGAAATCAGAGATAAGGAAGTAAGGCTGATTGATAGTGATGGTAATATGCTAGGAATTATTTCTTCAAAAGAAGCTCAAAAACTTGCAAGCTCGAAGAACCTTGATTTGGTTAAAATTGCTCCTCAAGCAGTTCCGCCTGTTTGCAGGATAATGGACTACGGCAAGTACATGTTTGAACTTGCAAAAAAAGAAAAAGAAGCAAGGAAAAATCAAAAGGTTATAAGCATCAAGGAAGTAAGGGTTTCAGCCTCTATTGAAGATCACGATTTTAACTTTAAAGTAAAGAATGCTTTTAAATTTTTAAAAGATGGAGATAAAGTTAAAGTCAGTGTTAAATTCCGAGGCAGAGAAATGAATTACACCTCATTAGGCGAAGAAGTACTCGGTAAGTTTGCTGAAGCGGTTGAAGAAGTTGCTACTGTTGAAAGAAAGCCTAAGCTTGAAGGTAAGAGTATGATTATGATACTTAACCCAAAGCAGCAGTAATATAGGATTTAAGGAGGAAAAATAAAAATGCCTAAGATTAAGACGCACAGCTCTTCAAAAAAGAGATTTAGTTTGACTGGAACTGGTAAGGTTAAAAGAGCTAAAGCTTTTAAGCGCCATATTTTGAACAAAAAAACTACTAAGAGAAAGAGAAACTTAAGGAAATCAGCTATTGCATCACCTGCTAATGCAGCTACTGTTAAAATGTTGATTCCATATAAGTAGAAGGAGGTTTAATCAATGTCAAGAGTAAAAGGTGCGGTTAGAACCCGTGCAAGACATAAAAAGATTCTCAAACTTGCAAAAGGATATTTTGGAGCAAAAAGCAAACTCTTTAGGTTAGCTAATCAAGCTGTTATGAAGTCCTTGGTATATGCATACAGGGATAGGAGAGCTAAGAAAAGGGATTTTAGAAAGTTGTGGATTTCAAGAATAAATGCAGCTGCTAGAGTAAACGGATTAAGCTACAGCAAGTTTATGAGCGGAATCAAGAAGTCAGGAATTTCTTTAAATAGAAAAGTTCTTGCTGATATGGCTGTTAATGATGCTCAGGCATTTGCACAGTTGGCAGAAAAAGCAAAGAGTGTAGTTAAGTAAGGATTTAAAATTACTATAGAAATTTAAAATAATGGGCTCGTAAGGGCCTTTTATTTATGTCTTGGAAATTATATTGTCAATTAAATTTGAAATCCAGTAATAGCATACGTCACAGACACCATAATTTCTCACGACGACGATCAAGGTTGCAAAATCATTACATGATTTTGTTAATTATAATTATATCAAAGAAATTGAACAGGCCGAGGGTTAGCATGGATTTTATAACAAGTAATCAAAATTCACTTATAAAAGAAATAAAAGGGCTGGAAATACGAAAGAACAGGGAAGAAAAAGGACTTTTTGTTGCAGAAGGATTAAGGTTTGTTGAGGAAGCTGTAAAAGAGAAGGCTCACATAGATAAAATTGTTGTTTCCAATATGTTTTTAGAAAGTAAATCAGGACCGGATATTATTGATAAGATTCATAATATGAGCTTATCCTGTTTTGGTGTAACTGACAAGATTTTCAAGGAAATATCCGATACCCAGACACCCCAGGGTATATTAGCTGTTATAAAAAAGAAGGATACCGAGCTTTCTGATATTATAAAATGTAATAATAAAATAGTTATGCTCGAGTCTCTTCAGGATCCCGGCAATATGGGAACAATAATAAGAACAGCTGATGCTGCAGGAATGACAGGAGTAGTTTTGTCCAAGGGTTGTGTTGATGTTTATAACCGAAAAGTTCTTAGGTCAACTATGGGATCGGTTTTTCATCTGCCAATTTACCAAACTGATGACTTTCTAGGTGTTATAAAACAATTTAAAGAAAAAGGAATTAAGGTTTATGCTTCACATTTAGATGGCAGTATGAACTATTATGATATTGATGAATGTCATAATGTAGCAATAATAATAGGCAACGAAGCAAACGGAATAAGTGATGAAGCAGCAATGGCAGCAGATTGTCTTGTTAAGATACCTATGCCTGGAAGAGCTGAATCGCTTAATGCATCTGTTGCTGCTGGTATATTTATGTATGAGGTTTTACGAAAATCAATATAGTAAAAGATACCGAACTGTAAAGTGTCACGGTTCAGGCATGTTGAAAATATAACTTCCCGTATAATTTCGCTTTCTATATTAAAAGTGATAAATCTATTACATTTGTCTGTCGCAAATCCCGTTGAACCGTTCGTTATTTGCTCCGCCAAATGTAAGATTATTAACACTTTTAATATAAGTTAGTAATGGCGAAGAATAACATCCAATTCTCATCGTACAAAACCATGTTAAATCGTCGGGATTTTGGACGATGAGAATATGAAGTTATTTCTAAGGCATTCCTTAACTTAGCTCGTGAACACAAGCTCAAAACGGTAAGTAATATTTCAATCATGCCTTAGTATCTTTTAGTTTACTTTAAATGTGTTATTATTCTTGCGACGCATGTACTCCAAAATTTCCTATCCGCTTCATCACTTCGTTAGAAGCCCAGGAGGCAATTGCAATTTTTATTATGTCCCATGGTAAGAATACTAGAAAACCTGAAACAAGTGCCCCTGTCACATCTGCATTTGCACCGCCTATAAACTTGGTATGCATTATAAGATAAGCTACCCCTAAGGTGTAGCAGCTTAAAATACCCACAAATGACGATATAAAAAGCTTAGTAAACGTTATACCATTAGAATCAAAAATCTCCTTCATTTTGCCGGTTATAAAGGCTGCGACTGCGAAACCTATAATATACCCGAAGGTAGGTTTTAAAATGTATCCGGGGCCTCCGCCTCCCGTAAACACAGGAAAGTTTGCAAGACCTATAGCTATATAAACTAACTGGGAGAGCATTCCTAGTTTTGAACCTAGTAGTAACCCGGACAAAATAACAAAGAAAATCTGAAGTGAAAAGGGCACCAGTGGAAAAGGAATCCTGATAAATGCACCTATACAGGTTAAAACAGTAAACATTGAAACTAAAACCATCTTATGTACCTTGCTCAAATTAAAACCTCCAATTGTTAACTAAAATTTAGTGTGTGGTTAACAATTATTATAGGAGTAGTTTATGCTGTTGTCAACAAATATAAAGTATTTCGGGAAAGTTTAGGCTATTCTTTTTCCTTAACAGCTTCCTCCTTGGATTTATTAGGACAAACCACAGTGAATAGACCACCAAATCCTATACAGGAATAGAATGTAATTATTCTCCATAGGAGCATTGCAGTGAAGACTGCATTACCTTCAAAGAAGAAATGAAAGAAGGTATATGAACTTATCTCAGCACCGCCTGCTGCACCGGGAAGCGGTATTATGGATATTACTGTAGCAATAAATACCGCTGCAGCAAAAAGTTCAAAATAACTTGATGCTCCGCCGCCAAATCCCTTATAAATCAAGTAGGGGATTGAAAAGAAGAATGATAACTGAATCATGGTTAATATAAAAAGCTTGATTAGTAGCTTTGGATTCTTTTTTAAAAGATAGGCATTATCATGGAACTTGGATAGTGAATCTTCAAGGCTTTTTTCAGCTTCCACTTCATCACCCTTAAAAATTTTTATCTTTTTTAATGTCTTAAATAAAAATTTCAATATTTTTTCAGTCAAGGTCCTGTTATAGGAGAATAGCATGGATATACCGATCATAGAAGCATGGACTCCCAGACCTAAAACAGTAAAAGGAAATAAAAAAGGAACCTTGGCACTAAAGTCTTTATATGTAAATAAGATCACCACTAACGAATATATTGTAAGTACGGATTGAAATGCAACAAATTTTAACATTACTATTGAACTTGCATTTCCGGAATTAATTCCATTCTTCATCATATATACAACCTGTGCTGGTTGTCCGCCTGTTTGAAAAGGTGTTATTGAGTTGAAAAATTGGCCAACCATTGTATATGAGAAGGAATGGTTAATCTTTTCCTTAATACCATGAAAAACTGAAATTACATGAAGAGATAGGGACTCAAATAACCAATACATAAACATAAATGAAAGCGATAGAATTATCCAGCGTGCATCAAGTTTGGAAATTTGGTTAAGAAAATTTCCAATACTCTGAGTTGAAAAAACTACAACAAACGGGACTACAAGTGATATTAAAATTATTATGAGATTAAAAATGTTTTTTTTCACGAATATACCTCTTTAAGTTGTTTTGGTAATGAAGGCATCGAAGGCTACTATAAAGCTGCTTTTCGGCTCTCTTTTTGCACTTTTCTGTTAACGCTGTCATAAAATGATTTCCACATAGACAGCACATTTTCTTCCGAATAAAACTGGTGACCTTTCCAGGATTGGTTTTCCCAGAATGACCTTATTTCAACATCATCATTCATGGCTCGTATTATTTCTGTAAATTCTTTTACATGGGTGCCTTTTTGGTAATAATCAAAGAAAACATCTGGATAAATGTCAAGGTCCCTTAGTAAAATAGGTAATTTACAGTTAAAAGCCTCGAGAATGGTCATAGGAAATAATTCACTGTAAGATGGAAGAAAGAGAACATTGGAAATATTGTAAAGCTCATTCATATGATCTCTATCCAATATGCCTGGAAATTGAACATTTGAAGGCGGATCATCTACTATCTTTTTTAGATCTTTATAACCTGCAGTTATACGTCCGAAGGAAAAGCCGCCTGCCCAGATAAACCTTATATTGCTAAGATTTTTTGCGGTTTCAATAAAGTCCATTACGCCTTTTCTTGTCTGAACCTGTCCTACACCTAATACTACAAATTCATTCTCTCCGATACCGTATTTTTTCCTGATCTCCAGCTTTTTATCCGGCTTCATTGGATAAAAATTATTAATAGATACGAAATTGGGTATATATGTTATCTTATTCTCATTAACCCCATAATTTTTTAGGAGCTTTATAAAATATGGATTAACTGTTACAAGATAATCCATTTTTTTATAGAATGAAATAATGTACTTATAGAAGATTTTCTTTATTGGGGCAGGAAATTCAAGACTTCCATCTACGGTTTCAGGAAGAAGGTGGACATAACCTACATTCACTCCTTTGAACTTTGCAAGTGAAGAAAGAAAATAAAACTGTAAATCAAACGTATGGTAATGCATTATATCGGCTAATTTAAGCTTATTTGTAACAATGGTATACCGATCACCAAGGCCCTTTCTTACAAGCTCTACCTGTTCCAAGTAAGCGGAACCCACTCCCTGTCCTTTGATTTTATCAGCGGAAGAGAGCATATTTATTAAATACATCAGTAGTTATTCTCCTTTTACAATATTATACATATACTTAAGGCATTCCTTACGCACCGCTTCTTGGGGTCTTAATACTGAAGCTTTTAAATTTCTTACGGAAATTATAACCCCTTTTCCTTGCTTTTTTATGATTTTCCAATATTTCATTATAAAGAATCTCAATATTTTTTCCGAATTCTTCTGATGAGAAAATTTCAACAGTTCGCCGGGCGTTTTTAGCATAACTCTTTGCCAGCTTTTTATCGGTTAATACTTCTATTATAATTCCAGACAACTCGTTTTCATATTTAAATATTTTGCCGTTTTTATTATTCTGGATTATACCGTCTATATTCCTGTCGTACCTTGCTATTATAGGCACATCCGATGCCATAGCTTCTATTAATGTAAGGCCTTGAGTTTCGGTGATGGAGCAACTTACAAAGACATCGCCAAGCCTGTAAAACATTCCGATTTTCTCCCAGGGTTGAACTCCTGTAAATATAACGGACTTTTCAATTTCAAGTTCTGCTGTTAATGCTTTAAGGCCATCAGTTGCCTGACCATCTCCAACGATAAGGAATTTTACATTAGGTATCTTTTTTATTATTTCAGGCATCTGTCTTAACGCGATGTCGATACTTTTTTCCTTATCTATTCTTCCTACAAACAGCATCACAGGATCATCCTTCTTCATGCCAAGTATTTCCTTTAAAGCCGCAAGATCATTTTTCGAATATTTATCTTCGCTAAATCTATCTAAGTTTATCCCTGTCGGTATTATTTTAATTGGACTTTTTACCCCGTATTCATATAATATATCATAAGTCTTCTTGGATGGTGCAATAACTGTATTGCAAGCATTGCAGAAATTCCGGCTTAATATTTTAACAATATCGTCGGTAGTTTTTTTAAATTTGTTTTTGGAGATGTAGTGTACATAATCCTTCCAAAGGGTATGGTAGGTATGTATTAATGGTATCCCAAGCTGTTTGGACATGATTGTACCAAATATGCCAAGAGAGAATTCTGACTGGGTATGAATAATATCAAGCTTTAAACGCTTTACTCCCTTAGCTGCTCTGTTGGAATAAAACAAACCAACCCTTCTGGATTTATAGAAAATAAATGCCATGCTAGGTAATCTGAATACACCAGGGCGCTTCTTTGTAATACTTGGGTTCGATATAGTAAATATATATACGTTATGTCCTCTTTTTTTTAGTTCGTCTGACAACATATCTATTGATGTAACAACGCCGCTTACATCCGGGTGATATGTATCGGTGAATATTCCAATGTTCATTAAATTTACCTCTTTCCAGTAAAAATCTGATCTTTCAGAATGTACCTCACATTAACTCCCGTAGTATCATCTGTATTTTAAACCTTCCAATAAAAATATATACTATCTAGATAGATATTATACAACAGTACAAAAATTAGTACAATATTGTTTTGAGTAATATTACAAAACATATAAAAGCTTCACTATTTAGAAATGCTCGTAATTAAAGCATGTTTTAAATGTGAAGCTTTCTTGATGCCTGGGAAATTGTGGAGTTTTCTGCACCACAATTTCTCACTACAACAATCAGGATTGTAAAATTATATATGATTTTAGCTTACGGAAGCATTGTAGAGCCCATGAGGAATTTGTCGCACTCCCTTGCAGCTCCTCTGCCTTCATTAATAGCCCAAACAACAAGACTTTGGCCTCTTCTCATATCACCGGCAGTAAATACTCCTTTAATGTTGGTTTCAAACTTGCCATATTCGGCCTTGGCATTTGAACGCTGATCCTTCTCAACTCCAATTGAGTTTAAAACAGCTTCTTCCGGACCTAAAAAGCCCATCGCAAGAAGTACAAGGTCAGCAGCCCAAACCTTTTCAGTTCCTGGAATCTCCACAGGAATGAAACGGCCGCTGTCATCTTTCTTCCATTCAACTTTTACTGTATGAACTTCTTTTATATTGCCATTATCATCCGATACCATTTTCTTGGTTGTAATACAGTACTCGCGGGGATCTTTTCCGTAGAGCGCGATAGCTTCCTCCTGACCGTAATCAACCTTTAGCACCTTGGGCCATTCTGGCCATGGATTATTAGGCTGTCTTTCCTTGGGAGGTTCCGGCATTATTTCGAGCTGAACTACGCTTTTGCAGCCGTGGCGTATTGAAGTAGCAACGCAGTCAGTACCTGTATCACCGCCACCGATTATAATAACATTTTTATCTTTGGCTGAAATGTAATTACCGTCTTCCAATTTTGAATCAAGAAGGCTTTTTGTGTTAGCACGCAAAAACTCCATTGCAAAGTGAACTCCACTACTCTTGCGTCCTTCAACAGGGAGGTCTCGTGGATTGGTTGCACCGCCGCACAAAACAACTGCATCAAAATCTTTTAATAGTTTATCTCCAGGGTAATTTACGCCAACTTCTGTATTGGTTATAAAATTTACGCCCTCAGCTTTCATTAAATCCACGCGGCGTTGAACTATGCCTTTATCGAGCTTCATATTGGGGATGCCATACATCAGAAGACCGCCTATCCTGTCAGCACGTTCAAACACTGTAACCAAATGGCCTGCCTTGTTAAGCTGGTCAGCACATGCAAGTCCTGAAGGTCCGGAACCCACAACGGCAACCTTTTTACCGGTACGTTTTTTAGGTGGATTTGGTACTATCCAGCCTTCCTTGAAGGCACGGTCAATTATTGTACATTCATTATTTTTTATTGTAACCTGAGGGTCGTTTATTCCTACAGTACAAGACCCCTCACAGGGAGCAGGACATACACGGCCTGTAAATTCAGGGAAGTTATTGGTTTTTAATAATCTTGCAATTGCGTCCTTCCAGCGTCCTCTGTATATAAGGTCATTCCACTCGGGGATAAGGTTGCTTATTGGGCATCCGGAGGCCATGCCGTTTAAAAGTAATCCGGTATGACAAAAGGGGATACCGCAATCCATGCATCTTGCACCCTGAGTACGCTGTGCTTCTTCCGGCAGGTGAAGATGAAACTCATTCCAGTCATTTATTCTTTCAAGAGGACTACGATCAGGGGGTAGTTCTCTTTTATATTCCATAAATCCAGTAGGTTTACCCATAATATTTCCTCCATATATAATCAACTTTAAATTATACCGTCAATTTTAATTTATTAAAATTGAGTAATCTTTTCTATCAGTCTGTCGTAAATCCCGTTAAAGCGTTCGGGATTTACTCTGCCTGATATTAGATTACTATCAATTTTAATTTATTAAAATCTAGAAATCTATGCATTTGTCTATCGTAAATCACATAAAATAGCTGTTATTTACTCTGTCAAATGCAAGATTTCTTACAATTTTAATTACCGCCGACTCGAGCTGTATCACGGAAGTTAGCTTCAAATGCTGACATAAGAGCGTCATCTCCGGTAAGTCCGCTTTCCTGTGCTTTTTTAATAGCGGAAATCATTCTCTTATAGTCCTTAGGAATGATCTTAACAAACTTTGACAGGGAATTGTTCCAATCATCCAGTATATTTTTGGCATGCTGGCTTCCGGTGTAATCAACATGCTTTTGTATCATCGTTTTAAGCTCAATGATATCTTCGGTATCTGCGACTGGTTGAAGCTCAACCATTTCCTTGTTGCATCTTTTTGATGCAAAATCGCCATCAATATCATATACATAAGCGACACCGCCTGACATACCGGCAGCGAAGTTGCGGCCTGTTTGGCCAAGAACAACAACTCTTCCTCCTGTCATATATTCGCATCCATGATCTCCGACGCCTTCTACAACAGCGTGGACGCCACTGTTACGAACACAGAAACGTTCGCCTGCTACACCTCTTATATAAGCTTGCCCACTGGTAGCACCGTAGAACGCAACATTACCGATAATTATATTTTCTTCCGGTATAAAAGTTGATTCCTTTGGAGGATGAATAATCAGTTTTCCGCCTGAAAGTCCTTTTCCAACATAGTCATTGGAATCACCTTCAAGGATCATTGTCATACCCTTTGGAACAAACGCGGCGAAACTTTGGCCGGCAGAACCTTTAAAATTCAGGGTTATGGTGTCTTCAGGAAGACCGCTTCCTCCATATTTTTTAGTAACTTCACTTCCGACAATTGTACCTACAACACGGTTGATATTCTTGATAGGTACAGTTGCATTAACCTTATCGCCATTTTCAAGGGCAGGTTTGCATAGATACAAGAGAGCCTTTTTATCAAGTGATTTACCGATTTCATGATCCTGTGACATCTGACAATAGCGGCCATACTCAGCTGGTACTTCTGGTTGATAGAGTATAGCGGAATAATCAACACCTTTAGCTTTCCAGTGATCTACTGCATTGGACATCTCAAGTTTATCGGTTCTTCCAATCATTTCATTTATTGTTCTAAAGCCCAATTGAGCCATAATTTCTCGCATTTCCTGTGCTATGAACTGCATGAAATTTACTAAATGCTGTGGATCTCCTTTAAATTTCTTTCTAAGCTCAGGATTTTGTGTTGCAACTCCAACAGGACATGTATCAAGGTTACAAACCCTCATCATAACACAGCCTAATACAACTAATGGAGCTGTTGCAAAGCCGAATTCTTCAGCACCTAAAAGTGCAGCAATAACAACATCACGACCTGTCATGAGTTTACCGTCTGTTTCAACAACTACTCTGCTTCTTAAATTGTTAAGAAGTAATGTCTGATGAGCTTCCGAGAGTCCAAGCTCCCATGGGAGACCTGCATGCCTTATGCTGGTCCTTGGGGAAGCTCCTGTTCCGCCGTCATATCCGCTTATCAGTATAACATCAGCTCTACCTTTTGCAACACCTGCTGCAATTGTTCCTACACCTACTTCGGAAACCAGTTTTACATTTATACGGGCATCTTCGTTGGCATTTTTTAAATCATGAATAAGCTCAGCCAAATCTTCGATAGAGTATATATCGTGATGAGGCGGTGGGGAAATAAGACCGACGCCAGGGGTTGAATGCCTTGTGTGTGCAACCCAGGGGTAAACCTTACGTCCTGGCAGCTGACCGCCTTCTCCAGGTTTTGCTCCTTGTGCCATCTTTATCTGTATTTCTTTTGCGTTAACCAGATATTCACTTGTAACACCGAACCTTCCTGATGCAACCTGTTTTATGGCACTGCATTTGGAATCTCCGTTTTCCATAGGCTTAAACCTAGAAACATCTTCTCCGCCTTCACCGGTATTGCTTTTGCCGCCTATCCTGTTCATGGCTATAGCCATTGCCTCGTGGGCTTCCTGGCTTATTGAACCATAAGACATGGCACCGGTTTTGAAGCGTTTGCATATTGATTCCACAGATTCAACCTCTTCTATTGGAACAGGTGTATTTGAAGATTTGAATTCCATTAAACCTCTTAAGGTACAGAGCTTTTGACTCTGAATATTCAATAATTTTGAATAATCCTTAAATGATGAATAATCTCCTGTACGGCAAGCTTTTTGCAACGTATAAATGGTTTCGGGATTATACATATGATACTCACCGTTTTTACGCCATTGATGCTGACCTTCACTTTCCAATACATCTTCATCAACTACACGTTCAGAGAATGCTGTTTTATGGCGAAGAGCCGCTTCTGCGGCAATTTCTTCCAGACCTATACCTTCAATTCTTGAAGGGGTCCAGGTAAAGTATTTGTCTACAACTTCCTTTTTAATACCTATAGACTCAAATATCTGGGCACCCTGGTAGCTCTGTATAGTTGATATGCCCATTTTTGACAATACTTTAACTACACCTTTTGTCAAGGATTTAATATATTTTTTAACAGCTGATTTATGGTCTGTATCTTTTAGCATATCCTGATGGATCATATCATCAATTGTTTCAAATGCCAGGTATGGGTTTATAGCAGATGCACCATAACCCAATAATAAAGCAATGTGATGAACTTCCCTGGGTTCGCCGGACTCAAGTACAATGCTTAGCTGTGTTCTTGTGGCCTGGCGTATAAGGTGGTGATGCAGTCCAGACACAGCTAAGAGTGCAGGAATTGGTGCGTAATTTCTGTCCAAACCTCTGTCTGAGAGTATGAGGATATTTGCACCTTCGTTAAATGCCTTATCAGCTTCAGCGAAAAGAGCATCCATAGCTTTCTTAAGGCCCTGGCCTCCTTCAGAAACCTTAAATAATATAGGGAGTGTTACTGCTTTAAATCCAGGTTCTTTTAAATTACGCAGTTTTTCCAGCTCGTGGTTATCAATCACAGGAGTTTTTAGCTTCAATTGGTGACAGTTTTCAGGAGTAGGATCAACCAGGTTTCCCTCAGAACCCATATAGGTTTCTGTACCTGTAACTATTTCCTCACGCAATGCGTCTATAGGAGGATTTGTTACCTGTGCAAACAGCTGTTTGAAGTAGTTATATAGAAGCTGAGGTTTATCGGATAATACAGCTAACGGGGTATCTATACCCATAGCACCTATGGGCTCAACTCCATCCTTTGCCATTGGTAAAAGAACTGTACGCAGATCTTCATAGCTGTATCCAAAAGCTTTCTGACGTTGTAATACAGTTTCATGATCTGGCTCAATAACAGATTTAGGCTCAGGGAGCTCTTCTAATGTTACAAGGTTTTTATCAAGCCACTCTCTATATGGCTTTTCATTTACGATTTTTTCTTTTAACTCAGCATCATTTATTATTTTACCAGCTTCCATGTCAATAAGAAGCATTCTTCCGGGATGTAAACGTTCTTTTGCGATAACGTTTTCAGGAGGAATTTCCAAAACACCAACTTCAGAAGATAAAATTACCATATCATCCTTTGTTATATAATATCTTGCCGGCCTTAAACCATTTCTATCAAGTACGGCACCTACCATTTTACCATCAGTAAAGGATATGGCAGCTGGACCGTCCCAAGGCTCAATAAGAGTTGAATGATATTCATAAAAAGCTTTTTTCTTATCATCCATACTTTCATTTTTTGACCATGGTTCAGGTATCATCATCATTACAGCATGAGGAATTGAACGTCCTGATAGTGTAAGAAATTCAAGACAATTATCAAATATGGCAGAGTCACTTCCATCTTCATTCACTAATGGGAATATCTTTGATATGTCATCACCGAATTTATCTGTTTTTATCACCGACTGTCTTGCATTCATCCAGTTGACATTTCCTCTTAATGTATTAATTTCTCCGTTATGCATTATATAGCGATTGGGGTGAGCTCTTTCCCAGCTAGGGAATGTATTTGTGCTGTAACGTGAGTGAACAAGTGCCATTGCTGTATCCACGCTATCACTGCTGAGATCTTTGTAAAACTCTCCAACCTGCTGTGCGGTAAGCATACCCTTATAAACTATAGTTCTGCAGGATAAGCTTGCTATATAGAAAAATTCATTATTGTCCTTTTGGGCATATCTTATACTTTTCTCTGCAAGTTTTCTTATTACATAAAGCTTTCTTTCGAAGGCCAGGTCATCTTTCAAATCGGCACTTTTGCCAATGAACATCTGACGTATAAACGGCATACATTCTTTTGCGGAACTTCCGAGTGTAGAGTCATCGGTTGGAACTGTTCTCCAACCTAATAATGTCTGTCCTTCGGACTTTATTATCTCCTCCATCTTTTTCTCACATATATCACGTTGACCTGCATCAGGCGGTAGAAATACCATTCCGACGCCATAGCTTCCATAGTCGGGAAGGTCAATTCCCGATAACAATAATTCATTTTTTAAAAAGGTATGAGGTATCTGTATCAAAATACCAGCCCCATCGCCAGTATTAGGTTCGGAACCTGAGCCACCACGATGTGTCAGGTTATTGAGTATAGTTAAGGCCTGCCCAACAATTTTGTTGGATCTTTTACCCTTAACATTTACTACAAATCCAATACCACAAGCATCTTTTTCATACAGAGGGTCATATAAGCCCTGCTTTGGAGGTAAACCATTCTTTTTAATCATCCTAAAGCAACCTTTCTAAATTTATTAATATTTTAAATTTACTTTAACTATAAAAATCAAATTATTTTTATAAGGAGATTTCAAAAATTTCTGTGATCAATTTTTATGGTGGATAGCAAAAAATCAATATTTTTGAAACCCCAGTTGACCAGCTATTTCTTAGAAATCATCTAAAGTAAATATGAATATTACTAAGTTTATTTAATCTAATATTGACCTTGTGAAATTTGCAATTTAAATGTTAAAATGCTGCAAAAAACTCTCGGTTAACTCATTATATCATGTATATTTCGTGCGTACAATAGTTTTGATATAAAAAAATGAAAGTTAAAAAAGAAATTCCTGCAAAAATATTGTGATACGAAAAGCATGTTTTATAGTGCTGTATTTACTTTGAATAATAATTATAGTATTATTAAATTACGCCATGAATGCTTTTTAGCTACTTTTTTAGTGATTTCTGGATTAGCAAATCTGGAGGAATAGACAATTTTATTATGCAAGGTGATTTATGAAAAAAGGAATTTTAACTCTCCTTAAAATATCAATATGTACTATAATTATTATATTTTTAAATTCTATATATGTTCATAGTGCCGGGTGGCCCTATCAGCCAGATATTGCAGGTGCACGTATAAGGTCTTCTCCCGTTGACGAGGGGACTGCAAGTGATTGTTTTGATGGAGATATAAATACTTATGCACGAACAGCTAAGGTGAATCCTGCCTGGGTTCAAATAGAATATCCTGAGAAAATTGAAATTAGTAATGCTAAAGTATCGTTGGGAAAGCCGGGTTATTATGATACTGTATACGATTGGTGGCTTGAATGTGCTGATAGTCAGGTTGATATGGATAATAAAACAAATTCCTATAGATTGGTAATATCAAAAAAAAGCACGACAATCGACAGTGTGTGGGATGAAATGGAGCTATCTGCACCTGTCACTAGGAAGATATGGAAATTTACCATGAATGCAATTGGTGAAGATTCGGTACAGATACCTGAGCTGCAATTATGGTCTGATTATCAGGGAATAAATCTTGATTTGATGAGTTTTATAAAGTCTAAAGACATAAAAGTGCAGGTTGATAATGTTATAAATAATAATGTTAATAATGCTTTTGATGGGAACCCAACAACATTTTTTGCAGGAAAAAGCAATCCTACAAATGTTGTTGTTGATATGGGGAATTTAGCAGTAATGATAAATAGAATCAGGTTTTTTGTCGGTAAGGATAAAGGCCAGGAGACGGACAGGCTTGTTTTGGAAACAGCTGATTCTATAAATGACCTCAACTCTAAATCAGGTACATATAAATTGGTGTATGCCAAAGGAATGGATTTGGATTCTCAAAAGCATGCAAATATAATACTTTCTATACCTGTGAAAAAAAGATTCTGGAGGTTTCATGTAAACAGAGTAGATTCAAAGCAACCTCCTAATATATCACAGATTGAGCTTTGGGCTGACAAACGATATTGTGACTACCCGCCTTCTGCACCTACACACCTTAATATAACAGAGAGAAAAGAGAATTATGCTGTTTTGGAGTGGTCAAGTGCAAAGGATGCGACCGGTAATGTAACTTATCAAGTATTCAGGGATAATAAATTAATAGGAACAACATCTGCCTGTAAGTTTAAGGATGTAGGGTTAAACCCCCAATCTTCGTATTTATATAATGTTAAAGCATATAACATACTTAGAAAGTTATCTGAGCTGAGCCCTTCAGCGGAGGCTATGTCTGTTGCTGTTCAAACTGAAGTCATATCTGCAACTATTGCACCAACAGAAATAGAAGGCATAATTACAACGCCAATACAATCAGCTGATGACGCTGCTGAGGCTACTGATAAAAATCAGGTTTTAAGTACAATGAAGATAAAACCAACAGCAATAGTGCCGAAAGGAAATGATGTAGGGGAAATTGAAAGCGATGTTTCAGAAACTGGAATTACATTAAAGACAAAAATAGTACTATCTATTTTTGTAGTAATTATAGCATTTCTTGGATGGTTTATAATGGCTACAATCAAAATGAAGAAGAAGATACATATTAACCAGAAAAAGCGTGAAGCTGAGCTTGATACTATAAAACAGCTGCTAATGGAAGAAAAGACTGACCATGTTATTGACTTGCTGGAAAAGAAAGACAATCGCAAAAAGTAAAGTGTAAAATAAATGCTAAATTAAAAGTGATAAATCTATTACATTTGTCTTAAGCAAATCTATTAAAATCAGTTAATCTTGCTATTTGTCTATCACAAAATAACGTTAAAACATTCGTTATTTTGCTCTGCCAAATGCAAGATTAATACTGATTTTAATTATGTTGAACCGTTCGTTATTTGCTCCGCCAAATGTAAGATTATTAACACTTTTAATATAAATGACAAAAAGACCGGTCAAAATGGACCGGTCTAAAATGATATCTCGCTATAATCATAACTTAGTCATGATTAAAAAATAACTTAGTCATGTTTCAATAATGACTTGCTTAATCGTCAAAAATCATATCGCGTATAAACTTAACCTTAATCTTCTTGCTTTTTAGTTCTTTTGCGAGAAGCAGATAATCAATATTTTCAGGATTTTCTATAAACTCTTTCAACTCTGCGTTTTTAATATGGTCCAAAGGACTTTTTTTGTGATCATCATAAAGACGATAAGGTTCGCTGAGTTGTGCCCTTCTTAAGTCATCGGGACTATTCCTGCGATAAAAAAACGACCTGTCGACACCGGAATAGTTTGCTAAAATATCAACCAAAATGGGGGAAGGATTTTCATCATTTCCCTTTTCCATGTCTTCATAAATTGAAGGATCAATTTTTCTATTGGTTTTTAAGAAAATATCATCGGTAATATCCTTATAAGACTTATTACCTCTTATCATCTTAAGGTTTAATCCTTCAAAACTTAAATTGGTGTCTTTCTTGATATAACCGATTTCTTTTAACAGTTCTTCCAGAGTCATATTTAAAGCATGTGCTATCTTATCCAATGACTCTACAGTTGGAACGATTTCCTTCCCTGTTCTTGGATCTGTTTCTTCAAGATTCTTAATATAAGTATGACTAAGGCCGCATTTTTCTGAAAATTCTCTCAATGAGAAACCGGCACTTTGCCTTCTAGTTTTAATCAAATTACTTAAATGCCCCATCTAATCACTCCAGAAATTATTAATACTATTGCATTTTTAAGTTATATAAATCAAAATATATTATACAGAAAGAAATTGAATTAGCAAATAGTATTTTCAAATTTTATTAATTATTATTGTAGTGTTATATATATATTATAGTATTGTAAAGCTGGGTTAACAATAGTTCTTTTTGAAAAAATAAAAAAATATATCAAATTTTAAAAAGAACTATTAAATTGAGCATGAATTAAAATTACTTCCGCTTATCGTAGCGGCTGGTCGTTTAGCTTGGCTAAACTGCTCGCCATGCGTCCTGGGTGTTGACGAGCCAAGTCAACAAATGAGCGAAGTTTATAGCGGAAGTTATTTTTGATCATGACTGGTTCTTTATATAGTTACCCAACTGTTCAACATTTATAACATTTTAAATACTATTTGGAGTAATTCTTTATAATAGCATTGAGGTTGCAAAATTATTTCATGATTTGTATAATGCTCTAGGATAGTGTGGTAAAATTGTTTGATAGTGGTGCTTGTAGTATATTAAATAAATTTATGTAAAACATAAAAGCGGAGGATAAAATGAAAAAGGTAATATTGGTTCGAGTTGGGGAAATAATTTTAAAGGGTTTAAACAGACCTGTATTTGAAGAAAAACTTGTGAACAACATAAAAAAATCTATTGGGAACTTGGGGAAAATAGCAGTAATAAGATCCCAGGCGAGAATATATGTTGAGCCAGTGGAAGATGAATATGATTATAATGAAGCTATAGATAGACTTACAAGGATATTTGGTATTGTTTCGGTAAGCCCTGTATTAAAGATTGAATCGGATTTTGATGTGATAAAGGAACAATCTGCTAAAATGGTTAAAGACCTTATAGAAAAAAAAGGTTATAGTTCCTTTAAGGTGGAAGCAAAAAGAGGTAATAAAAAGTTCCCTATGCAATCACCGGAAATAAGCAGGGAATTAGGCTCCCATATCTGGGAAAATAATCAGCAGTTAAAGGTTGATGTAAATAATCCGGATTTTATTTTTTATGTTGAAGTTCGTGAGTCTACATATATATATTCCGAGATAATTCCTGCTAATGGAGGTATGCCCATCGGCACAAACGGCAAGGCCATGCTGCTCCTATCAGGAGGTATTGACAGCCCGGTTGCCGGCTGGATGATAGCGAAACGTGGAGTTGAAATAGAAGCTGTGCATTTTTATAGTTATCCTTATACAAGTGAGAGAGCTAAGGATAAGGTTATTGAATTGGCAAAAATTCTTGCATCATATTGTGGACAGATAAAATTGCATATTGTTCCTTTTACAGATATACAATTGGAAATTAACGATAAGTGCCCAGAGGATGAAATGACCATAATTATGAGAAGGGTTATGATGGAGATTGCAGAGAAGATCGCCAATTCCGTGGGGGCAATGGCACTTATTACCGGAGAAAGCGTTGGACAGGTGGCCAGTCAAACCATACAAAGCCTTGCAGTTACAAATATTGTTGTTGATATGCCGGTATTCAGACCGCTGATAGGTATGGATAAAAATGAGGTTATTGATAGGGCAAGAAAAATAGGCACTTTTGAGACATCCATACTTCCATATGAAGATTGTTGCACGGTATTTGTTGCAAAACATCCGAAAACAAAACCAAAGCTGGAAAAGATACTTAAGTCTGAAGAGCTTTTAAATATAGGAGAATTGATTGAAAAAGCCATAGCTAATACAGAAATTATAAGAATAACAGTATAAATGACTTTGAATTGAATATTTATTATAAGGAGGTCTAATGAAATAGGATATGATGGATGCTGAAAAATTTTATTAGTAAAAAGTTAAGAATTATTTTGCTAGCTGTTTCGGTTGTTGTTATATGCATTTTTATTTTTGCAGCAGTTGTTTTGAAAGATAAAAACATATACTCGGGTATTTCAATCGATGGAATTGACGTATCGGGTCTTGATATCGATATTGCACAAGAACGATTAAACAGTGCTATTGATAATAAGTACCCAGTTAAGAAAGTTGTACTCCAATATGAGGGTAATGCATGGCAGTATGATTTTGAGGAGTTGGGTATAGGTTTTAAAACACAAGATGCTATAGAGGAAGCATATAGTGTTGGTAGAAGCGGAAATATATTTTACCGATTGTATAGCATTATAACAACAAGGATAAAAAAGTATAATGTAGTTTCACGAATGCATTTTGATAGGACATCTATGATGCAAGTTCTTAAGGCTATTAAAAAAGAAGTAGACAGGCAGGAAATGAATGCAGCGGTAAAATTCCAACAAGGTAACATTACAATTGTCGGGCACGAAACAGGTAAAAGTTTGGATATAAATAAAAATCTGGATAGTTGGACATCGAGACTAGAAGCTAAGGATTTTACGTCTCTTGAATTGATTGTTGAGGAAATAGAACCCGAAATAAAAGAAACCGATATAAATCATATTGAGAATATAATAGGAAAGTTTTCTACAAGATTTAATGAAGGAGATGTAAACAGGAGTTATAATATTAAACTTGCATGCAGTAAAATAAATGGTATACTGTTAATGCCGGGGCAGGATTTTTCTATGAATGAGTCATTAGGTCCGAGAACAGTTGCAAATGGATATAAAGAGGCACCGGTTATTTTTAAGAATGAGCTTGTAAAAGGAACCGGTGGAGGTGTATGTCAGGTGACTACTACACTTTATAACGCGGTACTACTTTCAAAGCTTAAGGTTTTAGAAAGGACACATCATTCAATGCCTTTAGGGTATGTTGATATGGGGCGGGATGCTACTATTGCTGAAAACTATATTGATTTCAAGTTTAGGAACAGCAATGGTTATCCTATAGCGATATTTTCCTTAGTTAAGGGTAATGCAGTTGAAGTTTATATCCTTGGAAAAAACAATGGAAAAGGTATGAAAGTTGTTTTAAAATCACAGGTTGTGGAGAAATATGAACCTCAGGGAGAAGAAGTGGAATATGCTGATGAAATTCCTGAGAATGAGCGTGTGGTACTGCGAGAACCTAAGACAGGTTACAAGGTTTTATTATACAGGGAGACCTATGGGAATGATGGTGTACTTTTATTAAGGGAAAAAATATCTGAAGATATTTACGCACCTGTTAAAGCTAAGGTCAAGGTAGGAAGAGGATTAATTTTTAGCAGCATATGAGCTATGAAATCACCAAGTGCTTTTTTTAAGTGTGTTGTTACGAAGAATGTGGTGTAGAATACATCATAATTTCATAGGTATAAAAGAAAATGGTTTTAAATAATCTATATAAATTACGATAAAAATCTTACATTACGTCGAGCATGTAGCCAACGATTCAAGGATATATGTGAAAACGGAATGTAGTAAATTTTTGTAATTTATCTATATTAAAAGTGTTAATAATCTAAAAATGTAAAATATTTTTGTGAAGCATATAGGTGGGGGAAGAATGGAAATAGGAAAAATACCAAATAGCATATTGAAGGAAATTGTTTTGGGGAAATTGAATAATAATAGAAAAGAAATACTACTAAGACCTGGAATCGGGGAAGATTGTTGTGCTGTTGACTTTGGAGAATATGCTTGTGTTCTTACAACAGATCCGATAACCGGTGCTGTAAACCAGGTTGGAAAAATAGCTGTAAATATTGCATGCAACGACATTGCTTCA
Organism: Bacillota bacterium; assembly: GCA_023430975.1. Taxonomy (GTDB): domain Bacteria; phylum Bacillota; class Clostridia; order Acetivibrionales; family DSM-2933; genus Pseudobacteroides. Next base: position 20,434 of record JAEYYB010000170.1, read on the forward strand.
TCCGGTGCAGAGCCACTCGGACTTCTTATAACATTACTAGCTCCTCCAAAAACAACCGAGCAGGATATAGAGATGATAATGACGTCAATTTGCGATACGGCAAATGCTCTTAATGTGGATATTATAGGTGGACATACTGAAATTACCGCTGCTGTCAACCAGGTTGTGATAATAAGCACAGCTGTTGCTAAAATACTTAAGGATAAGCTGGTAACTACATCGGGTGCGAAACCGGGTGATGATATTATAATGACAAAGTCAGCTGGCATAGAAGGTACTGCAATAATTGCATCAGATCATGAAGAGCTTCTTAGGAACAGGATGACAAAAGAGCAGCTAAACAAGGCAAAGTGTTTTGTCAGTAAATTAAGTGTTGTAAATGAGGGTATAATTGCCGGAAGATTTGGAGTTAATTCCATGCATGATATTACCGAAGGAGGAATACTAGGAGCCCTTTGGGAAATCGGAGAGGCATCCGGGGTAGGCATGGAAGTATACGAAGATTTGATTCCTGTTGAAGATGAGACTGCTGTAATATGTGACATGCTGAACTTGAATCCTCTAAAGCTTATTTCAAGTGGAAGCATGGTTATCACATGCGAAAACGGAAGAGATCTTATAAGTGAATTAAACAGAAATGGGATCAGTGCAGCATTAATAGGAAGAATTACTGGGGAAACGGATCGAGTTCTATATGGTCGTAATGGAATAGAGGTAATTAATGAACCAGAAACGGATGAGTTGTTTGAAATTATTTAATATTATTTAGAAAAAATTTATATTTAAAAAGAAATATCATGAAATCAAAAGAATTATCATACAAAAGTGGTTGTAAAATTTTAAATACTTATTTATAATAAATATATAAGAAACAGCAAAAGTCTTTAAAGAGTATGATGGGAGTTTAAATTTATAAAAACAATTATGTTATTTTATAGTTTTGCATAGCATATAATAAAAATATAAGTAGTAAAAAATAGTAATTACATAACTAATGTGTGGCGGTGTGCCAAAGCAGACATTTAAATAACAGGATTCCGAGTTAAATACACAGCGGGAAATTGCTAAAATAGCAATAATATTCATAAAAGTAGTTGATTGTTTAAAGTATTTATGTAATAATAATCTTCGATGCGAAAATGATAATCAGTGCAGTTCTTTTTAATAATATTTGTGTAAAGTGTTTAATGCTCTTGCTAAATATTTTTTCTAAGTATATAAGTTCGGTTTATACTTGTAAAAATACAAGTATAAATAATATTAATCTTATTTTGTTTTAATAATTATAAATTAGGATACCTTATTTTCAAAAGTGCAATTTTTATTTGTTTAATCAACGGTATAGCAGTTTTAATATTAATTTGTGTTTTAGGGGTAAAAGTAAACTTGCCAGAGGTCTGAAAAGTTCTATCTGACCAGTCTGAGTTTATTCCCAATATCGTTTTTATGATTTAAATCAATAATTGTAGTTTATAAAATAATTAGTAATTGATTAGTTGTGATATTTCATTGCCATATTTTATTTAGGTAATAAAATCATTTAATAGATTACCAGTGATTATTTGGGGAGGTCTGACATGATTGATAAGAGCAAAATGAGTATCGATGAGATTCTCTTGGAAAAAGGCCTTCTGAATATCGAGCAGCTTAAAAAAGTTTGGGGTATTCAGAGAGAAACAGGTAAAAAAATTGAAGATATACTTTTAGAGCTCCAATTAGTCACACAAAATGATTTGGTAAATGCTAGTGCGTCTATGATGGAAATGGAGTTTGTGGATCTAACGAATTTTGATTTCAGTGATTATAGTGTTCCTACTCTTATCGGTGAAAGTATGGCGACTAGATATTGCATGATACCTATTGAAAAGAATGGCGATACGCTAATTGTAGCGATGAAGGATCCTACAGATATATTTGCTACGGATGATGTGAGACTTACTACAGGCCTTGACATTAAACCTGTATTTGCAGATGCAAAGTGTATTGAAAATCTCATATCCAAAATATTTGCTAAAAGTATGATTCAATCAAATGATGAAACATTTGATCAGATGAATGATGACGCAAAATCTGAAATAGCAGCTACTGCTGCCTCAGTTGTTCCTGAAATACCCAACAATCATGATTATGACGGATTCATGCAGTATAGCAATAATTATACTTCAGACGAAAAAATAGAATATAACTTTGATGATAATGATTATAAATCCGACAATTCTATGTTGGAAAATAATACAAATAATGATTTTGAAGTAGATTCCGATATAAATAGTAATGAAATTATAAGTCAGACAGAGGCATCTTATACGACAGACAATCAGTTTAAGGTTGGGAATACTGGGCCAACATTTATAGATAATGATAGCGAGTATAAGCCGTCATTATTTAAGGAAAGACTTGGCAAGCAGCTTGTTAGAGCTGGTGTTATCACCCAGGCACAGCTTGACAGTGCCCTGGATATCCAGACAAAAACAGGAAGCAGGCTTGGAGAAATTCTTGCAAAAGAAGGGTATATAAAGAAGAAGGTACTATACGAGTTTCTTGAAAAGCAGATGGGCATACCTCACGTGGATTTGGAAAATGCCAGTATACCTGGAGAGATAATTGCACTTGTTGATGAAAGTATTGCGAGAAGGCATAAATTGGTTCCTGTTGAAAAAGATAACAGCATTCTTAAAGTTGCAATGAGTGACCCTATGAATATATTTTCTGTAGATGATCTCAGACTTGCTACAGGAATGGAAATAATTCCGCTTTTAGCAGATGAAGAACAGATTGTCACAATATTAAACAGCTATTATGAAGAAGTAGCAAAGTCTGCTCCAGCGACACAGGATAAGAAAACCGATGCAAAAGAACCACAGAAAGTTGTAATGGATCTTGAAGAAGAAATTAAAAAGGTTAATGAAGAAATTAATGTCGAAATAAATGAGGAACAGGAACAAGAGGACGATATCATTGAGATAAGCGATGTTGACAATGCACCAATAGTGCGTATGGTTAATATAGTGTTTAATAAAGCTGTTGCAAGCCATGCCAGTGATATTCATATAGAACCATACGAAGACTGTGTTATGATAAGGTTCAGAGTGGATGGTCAGCTTTTGGAAATAATGAAATATGACAGAAAAGTACTTCCATCTCTTGTTGCCAGAATAAAAATCATAAGCGGTCTTAACATAGCAGAAAAGCGTGTTCCCCAGGATGGAAGAATTTCGATGAAAATTGATAATTCTGCGTATGATATGCGTGTATCCGTTCTTCCTACAATGTTTGGCGAAAAGATTGTTATAAGAATTGCAGATAAAGATGGATTTAATGTAACTAAAAAAGATCTTGGTTTCTTTGATGATGATTTGGAAAAATTCGATAGCATTTTATCACATCCCCACGGGGTTGTGCTTGTAACGGGTCCTACAGGAAGTGGTAAATCCACTACACTATATACAGCATTGAAGGAATTGTGCAAACCGAATGTTAATATAATGACAGTAGAGGATCCGGTAGAATCAACCGTTAGAGGTGTTAATCAGGTTCAGGTTAATGTTAAAGCAGGTCTTACTTTTGCAGCAGCTTTAAGATCATTCTTAAGACAGGACCCAGACATCATAATGGTAGGAGAAATTCGTGACGGTGAAACAGCCGAAATCGCAATTAGAGCAGCTATAACAGGTCACCTTGTATTAAGTACATTACATACCAATGATGCACCTAGTACTGTAACAAGATTGATAGATATGGGAATAGAACCGTTCCTTGCATCATCTTCGGTTGTTGGCATAATAGCACAGAGACTTGTAAGAAGGCTATGTCCTAAATGTAAGGAAGAATATACCCCTACATTAAGTGATAGGCAGGGATTGGAGATAGGGGAAGATGAGGATGTAAAGATTTATACCAAGAAGGGTTGTCCGAATTGCAACAACACCGGGTATAGAGGAAGAATAGCCATATATGAAATAATGACTATAGATAATGAAATTAGGGATCTTATAGCTAAGAATGTTACCTCAGATACAATAAAAGCCGCAGCTATAAAAGGCGGAATGAAGACATTGAGAGCAAACTGTGCAAGACTTGTATTATCGGGTGTTACAACAGTGGATGAAATGATCCGTGTTACTTATTCTAAAGAGTAGAATGTGAGGATGAGAAGAGATGAACCTGAATTATTTGCTACAACAGACAGTTATAAACAATGCATCTGACCTTCATTTATGTACCGGAGTATCACCGGTTATAAGAATACATGGAGATCTGATTTATCTAAATGAGCCTGTATTAACGGCTCAGGACTGTGAAAGAATGGCTAAGCAGTGTCTTTCTAGTGATTTGTTTAATAGTCTCGCAGAGACAGGTGAGGTGGATGCATCATATTCTCTCCCTGGCATAGCAAGATTCAGGATAAATATATTCAGGCAAAGAGGCAGTTATGCAATTGCTGCAAGAACTATTCCAACTGAGATCCCTAAAATTGAGGATCTGGGTTTGCCTGAAATAACTGCCGAGCTGGCACTGAAGCAAAGAGGGCTTGTATTACTTACAGGACCTACAGGAAGCGGTAAGTCAACAACTCTTGCTGCAATGATTGATTATATTAACAATAGAAAGAAATGCCATATAATTACCATAGAGGATCCTATAGAATTTTTACATAAACACAATAGAAGTATTATCAACCAAAGAGAAATTGGCGGTGATACAAAAACATACTCAAATGCAATGAGAGCTGTATTAAGAGAAGACCCTGACGTTATACTCATAGGCGAGATGCGTGACCAGGAGACAATATCTACAGCACTTACAGCAGCAGAAACAGGGCATCTTGTGTTATCAACATTACATACAGTAGGTTCAGCAAAAACCATCGACAGAATAATTGACGTATTCCCTCCATATCAGCAGTCTCAGGTGAGAAGCCAGCTTTCAACGGTACTTATGGGTATAATATCACAGCAGCTTATAAAAAGAGCTGATGGAAGAGGGCGTTTACTTGCTACTGAAGTAATGATATGGACCCCTGCAATAGCCAACCTGATACGTGAGTCACGTACGCCGCAAATTAATACCTGTATTCATACAGGGTCGCAGTTTGGCATGCATTCAATGGACTCATGTGTTGCAAACCTATATAGATCAAAACTCATTGATTTTGAAAGTGCTTGTCAGTATGCACTTGATATAGATAATTTGAAAAAACTGCTCTCAACATAATTATTTCGAATTTAATTGGTTTAGATGGCTTTTTACAATAAAACATGATATAATATATGTTATTATGATGTAATTTGGGGTAAATAGCAGTAAAGCTCTTCTAAATCTGATTTATATAATGAGGTGCATAAGATGGCATTGCAATTATTCTCTAGTGATTTTATGACTATTGATATAGGGTTCAGGTACATTAAAATAATCCAACTCAGAAAAAAGAAAAATAATGATTTGATGGTAATCAACTATGGCATTGGTGATACGCCAAAGGGTTGTATTAAGAATGGAGCAATTAAGGATAAGGCAAGAGTTGTTTCTGAGATCAAAAGGGTTATTGGTGAACATGATTTAAGTGCAAAAGAAGCTAAGATAGTTGTATCGGGAACCAATATCATAACAAGAATAATTATGGTTGATAAGGTTGAAGAAAAGGAAGTTGACAAAAAGGTGTGGTCTGAAATACACAACTTTCTTCCTATTAAGTTTGATGAGCACCGTGTGGACTACAAATTGCTTGATGTAGTAAATGATAATGGCAAGGAGAAAATGAGGGTATTTGTAACTGCGGTAGCTAAGAATATAATTGACAGTTACATAGAAATATTGAAGGATCTCAAGTTGAAGCCGGTTTCAGTTGACATTCCTGCAAACAGCATATCAAAATTTTTTCAAAAGGATATAGAGTTTAAAGAAACTGACGTGTTATCAAGAAAACAAAGGTTTCCTAAAAATACAACAAATACTGTAGCAGTTATCGATCTAGGATCAGAAACCACGATAGTTAACATTCTAAAAAATAAAATTCCAGAGTTCAATAGAGTTGTGCTTTTAGGAAGCAGCAACATAGATCAGGTTATCATAGACCAGCTGTCTTTGAATGTAAAGGATACAGATAAGGCAGAAAGGTACAAAAAAATGTATGGAATGGTAGCCTTCAGAGATCCAAATAATGATTTGGAATGGCAGTGCAGTGAATGTGCCAAAAAGATAATTGGTGAAATAACAAAGAATATTAGAATGTGTTTTAATTTTTATATAGATAGATGTGCCGGAGAGCAAATAAGCAAAATATTCCTTGTCGGTGGAGGTTCAAAGCTTAAAGGCATAAGAGAGTATTTTGAAGAAGCCTTCGGCGTACCGACATATCCAATAAACTATGTTGATGTCAGAGGAATTGAATTTGCTCCAGAGCTAAACATTGAAAAGATAAATTACCTTATAAATGCCATAGGGATAGCATTATAAATAAGAAATCAGTTTGGGGGTTCAGTAAATGCCGTTATATACTTATCGGGTAAAAAATGAATCGGGTAAGATTTTCACTGGTGAGGCCAAAGTTGAAAGAGAATCGGACCTTACATCGATGCTTATTGAAAGAGGCTATTCAGTAGTAGAGATCAAAGAAAAAAATGCTTTTACCGATATTACGCAGATTAAAATATTTCAAAAGAAAGTAACAATAAAGGATTTGGCGATTTTTGCAAGGCAATTTGCCATAATTCTTGAAGCAGGAATACCAATTGCAGGCTGTTTGGATATATTAAAAGAGCAGACGACAAATGAAACATTAAAAAGGGTTATATCTGATATTGGAGATGACATAAAAAAAGGCATTTCATTATCTTCTTCCATGAAAAAGCAAGCTGAAGTATTTCCGGGATTGTTTATTACAATGGTTGAAGCTGGTGAGGTTAGCGGTCAGTTGGACAAGGTTTTTATCAGGCTGGCAGACCAGATGGAAAAGCAATATAAATTAAATCAAAAAGTTAAGAGTGCGATGACTTATCCTATTATAGTAATTTCAGTAGCTACTATAGTTATAATAATACTCATGGCCTTCGTAGTGCCTTCCTTTACATCTGCACTGGGGGATTTTGGAGTTGAGATGCCTCTTCCTACAAAAATACTTATAGCTGTAAGTAACTTCTTCAAAGCATTTTGGTGGGCGATGTTCCTTGGCCTTGGAGGATTGGTATTCTTTATAAAATCATTTTCCAAGACAGCTAATGGTAAAAGGTTTATTGGAAAAATGGCAATAAAACTTCCTGTAATAAAGTTAGTTGTAAAAAATACAATAACAGCTAGGTTCACAAGGACTCTTGGGACTCTTATTGCAAGCGGAGTTATGCTTATACAATCAATGGAAGTTGTGCAGAATGTTATTGGTAATGCGGTGATATCGGATTTATTCGAAGAAGTTATTGCTGAAATAAAAAAGGGGAAAGGTTTGACTCAACCTCTTGCATCTATGAAGTACTTTCCGCCAATGGTTATGTCAATGATCAAGGTTGGAGAAGAGTCCGGAGATCTTGACTTCTCATTAAGCAAATGTGCTGACTTTTATGATGAAGAAGTTGAGGTATCAATGCAGATGCTCACTGACTTTATAAATCCAGCTATCATTATGGTACTTGCAGCACTGGTAGGATTTATCGTATTAAGCGTTTTATACCCGATGCTTTCCATATATCAAGGTGTGGAATAACAGAGGGATTAAAAATGTCCATAAATAAACCAAAATGAAAGGGGGTGGACGATAAACGATGCATAATGGTTTATCGTAACTGGAAGTGAAAAAATCAACCAAAAATCAGAGGGGGAAAAGTTATGAAAAAAATGTTAAAGAGTAAAAAAGGTTTTTCATTGATCGAGTTATTGATAGTTGTTGCTATCTTAGCTATCTTAGCCGCTATTAGTATTAATCTCTTCGGTAGTGTATTAAACAAACAGAAAGTTAAATCAGATCAATCTGCATGCAGTTATTTGCAGAATGCAATTCAGAATTACATAATTGAAACAGATGATCCGACATTAACTCTAGCAATTGCTAAAGCAGATGCAGGTTTAGCTGCTGATACTAATAATTCATTGGATTTTCTACAGGTAACTAGCGGATTGACAAAGCCGGTATCTGCTGATCCAGATGGAGATGGCACAAATGAAACATTTGGACCCTATTTGAATCAAGCTAATTTGCACTTAAGTGCAAAAGGTGCTAGATTCGATGTTCAAGTTGATGCAGTAAATAAAGTAGTAACAGTAAAAGTAAACACTGCTACTGGTGCAGTTAATGACATAACTATTAATTCATAATTTTTTAAAACTGTTATAAAAAGCATAAGATATTGAACTTATCATTGATTTCTCACCCCAACTTTTAATGATGGGGTGAGAAATCAGATTAGGGTGATAGTATGAGTATAAAAAGAATGATAAAAAAGAATAGAGGTTTATCGTTAGTAGAAGTATTATTATATGTAGCTATTTTAGGTTTGATATTACCGATGATGACAACTATGTACCTCCATGGTTTTAACTCGTATAAAACAAATTATAATATGATAAAGCAGGAAGAGACTATTAATAATATAAGTCTTATGTTGAGAAAGGATATTGAACTTGCAAAGTCAATAAAGTTTGAATCTGATAAAGAAATAATCATTAATTTTCAAGGGACTAGTGTAAGTCCTAAAACATGGAAATTTGATTCCGTAGACAATACACTTAAAATGGGTTCTGTAGTTATGGCTAAGGATTTGGATACTACAAATTGCAGTTTTGTAAAGGATGTATCAAATCCTGTAACTGTTAATACAGGTTCTGGCTCTACGCCATATACAACTGCTGTAGGGGCACAAATATATAAAAATGGATCTTTGATACTTACAATTAAGCCAATCGAAACAAACAATACAGTAAGTAAGAACAGAAATTTTACAAAACCGATAATTACAGAGTTTTCTGTTAGATATAAAGAAATTTATTAAAAGTGTTAAAGGGGGAGATACTGTGAAAGATATAAATTTACTACCAGAGGATATAAAAACCCCTCAGGAGCAAGTAAAATCGGAGAAATCTTCAGTTTCGTCAGTAAAAATTATAACCATTGTAATAGCTGTCCTAGCATTGGTAGGAGTATCCTTGATACTACCAAAAGTATACATTATAACCCAAAATACTAGGTTGGATATGATTAATAGTAGTATAGAAAGTTCAAAATACGATGTAGTTAGATTAGTTAACAGCGGTATTGCACAGATTACTAGTGAGGTTAATAATAAGAATAATATAGTAGCTGATATTGACAAAAAAAATATTTCAGTAAGTGAGGTTTTAAATATAATAAGTTCGTCAACACCTAAGGGCTGTAGTCTTGATAAGGTTACATATAGTGATAGAAGTGTAGATATTGAGGGGAAGACAGCAGATCCAAGCATAGCTTCAGAACTTCTTTCATATTTAGCAAGGATAGATACTCTTCATGTAAACAATACCTCTATTGATACAAAGGATGGAAAATACAATTTTAAATACTCTTTCTCATTTGGTGGAAAGGAGAACAAATAAATGTCAATTGGGAAAAAAGAAGTTAAACTTTTAATCGTGTTGGGTCTTTTAGTATATGGTCTTTTATTCTATATGATATTTGTTAATAATTATATACCTGAAATAAATGATGTAAATTCAAAATTAGCTGAAGCAAAGGATAAAGAGGATGCTCTAAAAAAGGATCTTGCAAATATTGAAGTGAAAAAAAGTGAGTTACAAACTAAAAAAGTTATATCTGAGAGAATGGGAAATTATTTACTTGAATCAGGTGATATAACAGATTGCATAGAATATATGCAGAAATTAGAAAGACTGATGAGTAATAAGCTGACAGATATAAAAATTATGCCCCCTGTAAAAGTCAGTAGTAGTTCGGAAAAGAATGATTCAGGAAAGATAGATGTTGGTGCTCAAACAGGTGCTGAACCTACAGAAGAAACAAGCACTACAACAACTACAAACTCTAATAGCGTAAATGGTTATTATGAAATGTCTATAGATTTTAAGGCTGATTTAGCATATAATGAGATATGGGAACTACTTGCATTTATTGAAGGTGGCTCAAGGCGTGTAAAGGTATCTAAGTTTACTATGGATACACCGAAAAAAGAAGAAGTGAAGGTAGTAACTAATGCTCCAAAGGCCACACCAGCTCCAACTCCATTACCTGGACAGACGTTTAATGGAATAGTTCCTTCAGGCCAGATATACGGAGTAAATGCGACAATAAAATTATATGTACTTAATATTGATGATGCCAATAAATTATTTAATTTCAGTAGATATAAATTTAATAGATTTAATGAGGGAGCGGATTTGAAATATACAGTTTCCTCAATTACAGGCGATGGTTATGTGCCTAAAGTAAATAATACTACTACCACTACAAATAACAATTCAGTACCTCAAAGTTCTGCAACTGGCGTTGCAGACTTTACTTTAGATTTGGATGGATACTTGAAGGCAGGCGAAAACTTTATTATCCGAGGGACAAACAAGGATAATGAAATTTTTATGAATAAGACATCTGGACGTACAGATGTTCTTCTTACCATAAATGATTCTAAATACAATATGAATATTGGTTATTTAACAGGTAAATCAGCAACACTTTATGGAGAAGTTCCCAATAGGGATTTGACAGCAGATTTGTTATCTCAAGTTCCAGATATTAAAGAAAATCAGAAAATAAAGGTTTATTTGAAGATTGTAAATAACTCATCTCATAAGTTTAAAATAAGCATACGGGATTCTAATAGCAGGATAAAAGTAATGGACCGTAATGGTGCTGTAATAAAAGGATCAAATAATAAGGAAAAGGTAACTATAAATTAAGGAAGATGGTTGCTATGAAAAAAATGTTTAAGAAAAAAAGAGGTTTATCACTAGTTGAATTAATAATATCAGTAGCTTTACTATCCATTGTAATGGTTCCAGTACTGACTGCTTTTCTTAATGTTGCAGCGATGAACAATAAGACAAAAGCTCAAATTGAGATAAATAATATAGCAAAGTTGGTTCAGCAGGATGTTATTGATCATGTAAAGAAAAACGATAGTGTCCAGACAGATAGTGGAAATAAAAATTTTAAAGATATTTCAACAAACAATTTTGTAACATTAACAGGAGTTAAAATATTCAGTAATAGTATTGAGGTTAAAGGCTTCAAGTATGATGCTACATACATTAGTAAGACTAATCCAGGTGATCTTGGTCCTGAAGCTTATTTAATTAACTTATACAAGAATAATAAAAAGGTAAAGCAATTTAAAGTTTATATAAATGTCGAATAACTTTGTGATTTTGATTTGTGTGAGGTGAAATCATATGGAGGTATACAATAAATTGGAATATAATAAAAGAAGGGGAATGGCACTACCTGCTGTTCTTATATTATGTACTCTTCTTATATTGATGATTGTTCCGCTATTGGCAATGTCATTGCAACAGCTTAAAATCAGTAAAAATCAGGAACTAGTGGGTTATGCGTATCTTGCAAGTAATTCTATGACTGAGCAGGCTATGTACTATATTCAAGAGTATGTTAATGATACCTCTAAGAGTTATCTGACATTATATGATCCTGATCCAAGTATATATGCAACTAATATTATTGGTCAATTAAGGACTTTAATAGATACTAATTTAAGTAAATCTATAGATGTATCAGGTATTGCTACAAATCTTGCTAAAACGCGAGTTAAAGATATTGTTCTTGTTGGAACGAGTGACCTTGGAGATAAAATAATAATAACTTTAGGTATATATACTATATCATCATATACAAGAAACATGAACTCTGCTAGTGGTCAGGAGATATATTCAGAGGTGGTGTTCGAAGTAGAGAAGCCAAAAACATATTTTAGACCTGCAGCATTCAATGGAATTGGCGACTTGTTTGTGAAAGGGTATATTGATGCAAAAATAAAGGGTGATGTTAAGCTTGTAGGAACAGCACCTCAAAAAGCAATGCAGCCAGAGCAGAATTATTATGGCGGCATATATGCTCGTGAAAACAGCAAGCTATCTATTGACGGAAATGCTTTTGTCAGGGCTTTTATAAGGTGTGGAGATTATGATTTGGATGACAAAAGCTATATTAATATAAAGAATAATGCAGTAGCACAGTGCATTCAGATATTTGGAAATAATGACAAAATACTTGTTCAAAAAGATGCATATACTTTTGATGATCTGGAAATGAATGGAATGAATTCAGTTATAGCTGTAAATAGAAATTTCTTCGGTTTATCAAATGGCTCAGGTGAGGAAGGTATGTTTCATGATGCCTCAAGTGCAATTGTAAACAGTGCAGTAATACATCACCCCTTTGAGGATTCAATCGAAGAAGCTATGAAATCCAAAATAATAATTAATGGAAATGTGTTTATAAATGGCGGTACATTCTGGATAGATCCAGATACTGGTGAGATTGTTAAAAGAGAAGATAAAGATAGAGATGGTGATGGTTTTACTGACCCACCTGTTGGACAAATTGAAGATGCGTCTGTTGCATGGAATACTGAAGATGAACTGTCAACATATAAAAATTTCAACTTTAATGATGATACTGCAAAGGTTTATTATCATGGAAATGAGGGACAGGGTGATTTTGATCTTTTTAATACATATATTTACGGTGAATATGATAATACAATATCACGTGCAAGAGGGTTTGGGAATTTGTTCCAACAATGGACGCCATATACGGATAGTGTCGATACAGAGAATTGGTTTAATAATATAGTACCCAATTATATGAAAAAGTATAGTGACTTTAATAGTGCAGGATTACAGGAACCGTCAAAAATAAGAGGATATTGTAATTATGAGATAGCAGCCAATGGCACTATGTATTTTATGTGGAAACAAAGGTTTCTGCCTGTTAAATCATATTATTCTATGACACAAGTTACTAAAGCAGACATGAATAGGTTATATGGTACTAATAATGCTGCTGAAAAGGAATTTAATGAATCTTTGTACTATTTGAGTAATGATGACAAAAAGGATTTTACTGATCCTAACAACGCGAACTTTTGGTCAAAAAAATGGGATGGACTTGCTAGTGCTACATGGGCGGATTATGGTATAGAGGTACCGAAATATCTTAGAAAAATAGAAGAGCCCATGTTAAAACTTACTGAAGATTTTATTAGAAGAAAATATAAGTTTGAATTAGCTGATAAGAGTATTAAAAATGAACTTATAAAGGATAATAATGGAGTTTCTATGTTTGATTATATAGGGAACGGACTCCTAGAATGCAATAATAAAGATTCTGAGTATGTCTTTACAAGTTCAGAGATGGACATGTGGACTGCTCCATATAATAATAATGATAAATATTTTGCAAGCAGTTTTATAAGTTCTAAACCTCTCCAAGCTGATAGAGAAAAATATTATATTATTGTTAATGATAATCCTGAAAAGACCATAGTTATTGACAGTGAGATGTATGGAATAATTTATACAAAAGGTCAGGTGTTGATGAAAAAAGGAGCAAAACTTCATGGATTTATAATTGCAGCAGGAAGAGGATGTGATGCTAGCGGTAATATAGATGGTTCGGCTGCATATGATGGGAAAATACCGTTTATTCTTGAAAACGGTGATAATAAACCCTTATTGGATAATGGCTCATATTCAGCCTTGTATATTGAAGGAACGACAAATCCAGCTGATGCAACTTCGGAAGCACTTATTGACTATCAGTTAGATCCAGCTGATCCTTCACCGGAAGCATCACTAGATGTGTTATTAAGTAAATTTAATTCACAAAGTACTGGTATTTATTCTGAATTATATAAATTATTTAAATCTTAAATTGGGGTGGAGCGAATGAAAAGAAATTTTAGGTTGTTGTTTGTGTTAGTTTTTGTATTTATGATGCTTATTAGCTCAGGATGTAGTATTCCTTTTATTGGGGGAGACGATAGTAAACAAGAACAAGCAGATGAGAACGATTTTGCATCAGATAATTCAAGTGTTACAAAAAAAGTAAAGACGCTTGTATCGGATTATTACAAAAAGCTTTTTACAGAATCAATAGAAAAATATAACTCTACTGCAGTTATACCAGATAATATAAAAGAGTATATAGCTGACAGAACAATAAAAGAGGGTGCTAATAATCCTGAAGTAGGTATTCATTTGCCCCGTTATGTAGAGATGAACGGGATGACTATAATTGGATACAGCATTATTAATGATGGAACTAATGGGGGTATTGAAACTACTTATATAGGGAAAAGTGGAGACGAATTGCTTTACTATTCAAAAATTCACTTAATGGCTAAGTGTTTAAACAGTGATGACTTCTATGCTAATTATAAACAGAATCCTACAACTAAGTTGTTCGAGAAACTACCGAATGCAATTATTGACGAAAACAAAATTGATAGTTTTAGAGTAGTTGCAAATTATGATGTTGAAGTTATTAAAGAAGGAAGCAATTATAAGATACTTAGAGCGACGGAGGCTAGTATTAGACCGGGATATCAAAACAGAGTACTTACAATAAATAACGATTTTATGCTGCGTAAGCCTTATATCAATATTGAGAAGACTGAAGATAACAAAGTATATATTAACAAGAGTGATGGAACCAGATATGAAAATGACGTTAAGCTTATAGAAAGTTTTTTCAAAAACTTTAGAGAAATAGACAAAGAGAGGATGAATCTGTTAAAATCTAAATGGATTATTGGGCAAAAGGATTTCACAGATTATCTTTTTGGAACTTTAAAGCTAAATCAGGATAAAAATAAGAAAGTCATAATAGAAATAGATGATAAGTATAAGACCAAGTTTAATATTGATGATTTTCCATTAAGAGTTAGTATGAAAAAAATAGTTAAAATTTCTAACTTTAATATTGCTCCACATCCGGCTTATACTGAAAAGCAGAATAGATATATAGTCAGTTTTGAAGTAAATGCAGAGCTTTTGAACGGTGTTATAGGGCAGCAGACCAAGTATAGATATGATTACTATGTTACATTAAGCGGTAAAGATAAGGAGCAAAAAGTAACAGGTATTTACTTAAACAGTGTAAATAGTATTATTGAAGCACAAAGTAATAGTAATGCAGTTCCTACAAACGATGCAGACAAAACAAATTAATATTGGGATATTTTAACATAAAAGCAATCAAGTTTAAATGACTCCTCAAGCTTATAGAAATGATAAGTTTGAGGAGTTTCTTGTTTTCGTATAATTGGGTCTTTTTTATATAGGTAAATATTTTATTTTTATTTTGACCATTGACAATTGCTAGGCGATAAACTGATAAACTTCTTTATAAAACACTAATGACTAATTTCTAAGATTATCAAAATTAACGGTTTGTATTGACTTTATTAAGAAATATATGGTATTATCTTTCTTAAAAATAATAAACATAAGTCTTATTAATGTATAAATTTTATTAAATTATTTTAAAAGGGGAACAAAAAATGAATAAATCAGTAAAAGCACTAATGAGCTACATTGTATTACTTGTCTTTGTATTTAATCAGTTTTACACTTCAATATGCTTAGTTTTCGCAAACGGGACAGGGCTAGATATTATGAAGGCTTCTCAATATGTGGCTGAGTCTAATAGTAGTCAAAGTATATATAACAATGTTTATACTACACCTACTTCAACGATAAAGCCTACTATAGCTATTAATAGTGCTACTGTTGCTTATACTAAGGCTCCTACTTCTCCGGGTTTTAGCTCAGGAAGTTATTCTTCTACAGTCTTAGGAGATTCTACATCATTAACATCAAATACCCCAACTTCAATATCAGCATCAACTAGTACTGCTACGAGTACAGAAGTTAATACGCCTACATCCACACCAACACCAAATTTAGTATCAACTAACACACCAACAAATTCACCAGCAACTGTAGCTGATACATACTCAAGTACACCAATGCCAACGACTACTGAAACGTTGACATATACCCCAACTCAAACTAAAATTCCAACTTCAACGAGCACTCCAACATTGACAAATACACCAACCCCTACAAATACCCCAACAAATACTCCTACAATAGTAGTTACGCCTTTGCCTGCAACAACTATTAGTTCAGGTATTACTTTATATGAAAATACGGTGTACCAATCATTGTACATATCATCTGGTACGATTAACTTAAATGGAAAGAATTTAACTATTTTAGGTGATTTAATTCAAACAGGTGGAACGATAAATGTGAATGCAGGAACAATGATGGTAGATGGGAACTATGGGCAAAGTGGAGGAACCTTGAGCTTGAATGAAGGATCTGTTAGCATAGGTAAAAACTATAGCATAACAGGAGATAGTTATTTAGATATGACAAAAGAAAAAGATATACTGGAAGT
>JAEYYB010000008.1 GCA_023430975.1 Bacillota bacterium
CGTGGTATGCGAAGGTATTGGCAATTTTAACAATAGGATATGCTCTATCACCAATTGATTTGATACCTGATTTCATTCCTGTCATTGGTTATCTTGATGATGTAATAATACTTCCATTAATGGTTGCCGTTACAATTAAGTTGATTCCCAATAATATAATTGACCAATGCAGAATTGAATCTGAACAGATTTGGAAAGATGGCAAGCCAAAAAGATGGTATTATGCAACACCTATAGTTTTTATTTGGCTTATAATCATCGCCTTAACAATAAAAGCATTTTTCTAGACTGGTAAATGGTATCGTCTATATAATGATAATGATATCAACAATATGATATATGATAAGGCTTAAGTAAGCGTAGCTGTAAGCGAAACTTACATCAGATAACGCCGCCGTATGCGGCTTTCATAAGGGGAGACTATAATTTACCATTACCCTTTAGTGCCCAATAAATACAGACAAGAATGATTAACAGGTAATAAATAATTGAAGGTTATATTAAACATGAATATTGTTTTAGTATTTAACTTTCTTGACTTATGCGTTTCCACAATATAACATTGAATTGATGGATATGAATATTGAGGAGGCTGTTTGCTTGAGAGTTTTTTATATATACCATTTTGATTTAACAAAAACATTACCGATACAAGATTCGTATTGGTTAAAGGGGGAAATGAAAATGACGGAACGAAATGATACATGCAAGTGACATTAAAGAAATACTATTTGACAGAAAGCGGAGATTGTGGACAAGTTATAAACTGCGAACTGCAGATTACTTTTATATTGTGATAGAGGGGGCGATGGAAATGGTTGAGTATGGAAGAAGCAATAGATGGTATAATGACTATGATTCTGAAATCGAATTTTGCAAAAAGCATGGATTTGATTTTTTACAAGTTTGGTATAAAGACGGAACTTTACAAGGCGACAAAATAGCTGAACCAAAAGAAAAGACTATTTTAGAAAAAGGATTTCCCGTCATTATCCATGCTCTTTTTGAGATTGAGGATTACGATAAGTATAGAGAAGACTTGCTAAGAATATTGAAGTATCTACATCATAAAGAAGTTATAATACATCCTGTTTGTCATCCCTTACAATCAGATTCAATATTCAAATTAGCAGAGTGCAACAAACAATTAACTGAGCTGTTTTATAATAATGGTATAACTGTTTATATTGAAAATAATAGTAAATTGGACCCTATAAACTACTTGCCGAATGAACTGAAAATTATATTTGATTGCAGTCCAAAAACAGAGTTTCTTCTTGATATAGCTCATATAGATAGCTATGAACATTTGCAAAAAATAATAGATGTTAGATTTCCAAAATGCTTACATGTGGCTGATAAACATTTTTCTGTCATTCATGAACATTTGCCAATAGGGCAAGGTGATTTAGATTTTCAAAAAATTTTTAATAATTACATAAAGGGATATAATGGTAAAATTATTTTTGAAGTAGTAACAGATGTTGATGATGAAATAAAAAATAGCAAAGATATTATTCAAACCATAGTTAATCAAGTGTAACGAATTTAATAAGCATAATTTAGAACTTAATTTTACTTCACAATGTTTATAAAGCAAATATAAGTTATATTTTATGAACAAAAGATTGTATTATGATAGGAAAGATATGGTTGAAATAATAGCCTATGAAATGCTATATGTTGGTGAAAAAGTAGAATCAAATTTAAGTTTAATTCAATATTCAGATAAATTCTATGATGTTTATCAGAAAATATATAACGAGTGCTTTTACGAGATGAGAAAAACATTAGATGTAAAACCATATAACTTTTATTCTTCAACAGAACAGATTGCTGATAAGAAAAACGATATTTATTTATTGATACAAAACGGAATACTAATTGGTTCAGTGGCTTGTTACGGTAATGAAATAGATGACCTAATTGTGAATAAAGAGTTTCAAGGGCATGGGTATGGAACTCAGCTTCTTATTTGGGCGATTAATCATATTCAGAATTCGAATGAATTACCGATAAAATTACCGGACCAGTACAAAGAGTATATGCTAACTTCAAATGGCGGAGAAGGCTTTGTTGGCAAGTCTTATCTCGCACTTTGGTATGTAGAAGAACTAATTCCTTTAAATGAGGATTATTGTGTAGAAGAATTTGCAAAAGGGTTGTTTATATTTGGTTCAGATGGCGGTGGAGAAGCATATGCATTTGATACAAGGTATAATGAATTACCTATTGTAAATATACCATTTATAGGAATGTCTGTTGAAGTTGCTGAAAGGATTGGGAATACATTTGTGGAGTTTCTTGAATATCTTGAGAGACAATAACCAATTAAATTTCATCTGGATAAATATTCAAATATAGTGATTATCAATTTATACATGAGAGGCTAATATGAGCAGATATATCACAATCAAAGAAGAAGACCCAAATACACCAAATGCTATTCAATTAATGGATGAGCTATCTGACGTTTTAGAATCAATAACAGGTAATAGTGGGAGAAATTCATTCAGTGCCAGCGACATATGCGGAGAGCGGGCTATATTTGTAATTGCATATAATGAGAATGGAGAAGCTGTTGGTTGCGGTGCGATACGACCAATTGACGATAATTCTGCAGAATTCAAACGGATGTATGCAAAGGAGAAAGGCAATGGAATAGGTACAAAAGTATTAACATACCTGGAGGCAAAGGCTCAGGAACTTGGGTATACTGCTTTAAGGCTTGAAACCAGATTAATAAACCAAAGAGCAGTAGCATTTTATGAGAATAGGGGCTATTATCGCATCCTCAACTATGGGAAATATGTTAATAGACCTGAAGCCGTATAAAAGTTTTGGGAATGGCTCTGCAATGCGGGTTAGTCCTATTGGCTTTGCCTTTGATTCATTGGAAGATGTGCTGAAAGAGGCTAAGAGAAGTGCAGTTGTAACGCATAATCACAGAGAAGGAATAAAGGGTGCTCAAGCTGTTGCCAGTGCAGTTTTCTTAGCCAGGACGGGCGGTAATAAAAAGCAAATAAAAGACTTTATTGAAAAGAAGTTTAGATATAATCTCAGCCAGCGATTAGATGATATAAGACCAAATTATAAGTTTGATTCATCATGCCAGGGATCGGTGCCACAAGCAATTATTGCTTTCCTTGAGTCGGAAAATTTTGAAGATGCTATAAGAAAAGCCATTTCAATAGGTGGAGACAGTGATACAATAGCATGTATTGCAGGAGGTATCGCCCAAGCTTACTATAAAGAAATACCTGGCTTTATAGTAGATAGAGTAAGGTTTATTCTTGATTCTGGATTAAAAAGGACTTTGGATAAGTTTAATGAGCGTTTTAATGTTCCTATGAGGTTGTCTTAAGCTCTAGTGAGGGAATGTGGAATAGGAATGATTCTTATTATGAAAGAAATTGTTGAAAAAGTAGAGAATTATAATATATCATAAAATTGTAATATTATCAGATAAATTGCTGAAGATAGATTATTTATAGAAAAAAATGAAAGAGTGAGGATAAAACTATGAGATTTTTAGGTAACATAATTTGGCTGTTGTTTGGGGGTATAATTGGAGCTGTTGGATGGTTTGTAGTAGGCTTGCTCCTATGTATAACAATTATAGGTATACCATTTGGTGTTCAGTGCATGAAAATATCTGCATTTGTTCTTTGGCCTTTTGGAAAGGAAATTGATGTTGGTAATTTTGGAGTAGGCGGATTACTATTTAATATAATCTGGCTTATCCTTTTCGGATGGGAGTTTGCCATAGCACATTTTATAACAGGATTGATTTTTTGTATAACAATTATAGGCATACCCTTTGGGCTTCAGCATTTTAAACTTGCGAAACTGGGGCTTATACCTTTTGGAGCCAAAATACATTAGAGATATACATAATTCCTAAAAAATTGCTTAAAAAAACTTTTTGAGGAATATCTTTGAATAAATATTTTTGCTTGCACTTCTCTGAAATCAAGCTTTGATGCTGTCTAATGAAATGAAATTATGTGAATGTATATGGAAGATTCTGGGCTTAATGCACTTGCAAAGGAATATATCAAAGGCAGAAATTGTAGATATATTGGAAAAAGTAAGTAATAAGAATGATTTCGTTAATTTTGTGCACCATTTGATAAGCGATTTTAAAACAAACACTAAGGATTGGGCGAATACTTCTCTTGAGGATTATCTAAATGGTATGGCATCTTGGGTTGAAGATTCTGATGGGCTATTTAGTGATATTGAAGAAGACCCCTTGCAGGATATTAACTGGAACTTATTAGCAACAGTGCTTTTTACGGGAAGTCGTTATGAGTAGAGAAAGTTTGTTTGAAGTCTTAAGCTAGGGATTATAGGAGGTTGTATGAGGTTTGAAAAAGGAAAACATAATGATATTGAAATAGTTGCTTCAATACCTGCTAGTAAGCTATCATGGAAAAGAGAAGCAATATTAGTATGGGTTCAAAATTCAAAAAGTGCATTAAAAGTAATTTATGGAACAACTAGTAAAGGGCGTTTCAAATCGTTTTTACTTCTAAATGATATTCCATTAGTAAAATGGCATGATAATGAAAACAACTGCCCAACCTGTGAACAGTTTTTGACTGCTGGGTATGGCATGGATAAAATTGATATTACTACTGTCGAGCAAATACGAGAATGTTGCACTAAAGTAAATATACTGACTGATAAAGATATAACCCCTGTAAGACCATTACTAGAACTGCTTGAGGAAGGGTTATACTTGATTTCTTTCATCCCACACTATCCTACAGATGGAGAGGGAAACTACTTCTGGCATATGTCAAATGAGATGAAGGTTTACAAAAGCCTTCATGATAGTTGGCTTTCTAATGGGATACCTGCTTTCATGTTGCCAACACAACCTCTAAATAAATATGATAGGAACAGAGTGGAGTATTATAGAGAGCAGATAAGAAAAGGGACACAATTAGGTGGAATTGCATACTATTTCGGTGGGTATTTAAGTGCCCTGCTTGATGGGCATCATAGGGCTACTGCATCTTTTCTAGAAGGAATACCGTTAGATTGTTTAACAATATGTAAAGTTGATAGTATATATTGTAATCGAAACGGAGGAAATGAAGTTGTAAGTGGGCTATTTATGGGAGGACAAACTATTGATGTATCGACAGTTCCTTCAAATATTATCGAAAATATGAGCATAAAGTTCCATGAGAAAATAAAAAATGAGCTTAACTGTTCTGATACAGATAAGTACATGGATATGATAACAATGGGCTGGAAAACAACGTTATTAATAAAGAATATCTTGAAAACACTAAGAAATTTCCTACTTATAAGGGATTAGAAGCAGTTGAAAGAGCAGGAGAATTGTCTGATGAACGTATAGAGCATCTTTTAAAACAGGCAAACCAAATTGAAGAGGAAGATATGACTTATGTGCTTCTAGCACTGATAACATTAAATGATAATCGAGTTTTTAGGGTCGCTAAAAGCATTGCATCATCAGAAAGATGGAGTTCGCTATGGGATATTGCTTATACGTTTTTAGCTACGATAAGAACACAAGAAGTTGAGGATTTCTTTATTGATTTCCTGATTAATGATGATAAGAAAAGACCTGAAATTACAAAAATTGTTGATGATTATTTTAAAAGGGATTAACAATTTAGTAATTCTGCCTAGATTCATCTTAAAAAGGATAAGTAGTTTGCATTTCCCTCAATTAGATAAATCAATTTGCAAAAAAGAGAAAGTGAATAATGCTGTTTGCAGTACTTTTAGCAATGCTGTGGATTTTGATATTGGTAAAGGAGAAAAAGTATGAAGAAAAAATATGATATAAGCAATCCGATGGCACCTCCATGGTTAATGTATCCGCATATAAGTAGTGGAAGTATAGGTTGGAGAATGGGTAATGGAGAAGAATACAGATATGAATTTGGTGACTGGTATTCTGCTCTTTCTATTGATGAGCAGAGACAGTTTCAACTAATGTTTCCGCCACCAAAGGGATGGCTCGACTTTTATGAAGAGGAAGAAAATGAGGAAGATTTTTATGGTGATGATGGTTATCTTTATTGGAATGAAAATGGTAATATGAGGTATTCAATTGACAGTTTACAAAAGGATTTCTGTGAAAGCAAAAAGGTGAAGTATTTGTTTTTCTGGGGACACCAGCCGTCCGCCAACGGCAGTATTACAAAAACCTGTTTAAGCCAATGGTGGAAGTCTGATTTTACAATTGACATAGACGATTACTGCTGTATGGAGCAGTATATGATGGCTGAAAAAGCAAGGCTATTCGAGGATAAAGAAATTTTAGAAGAAATATTGGAGAGCAAGCATCCTAAACAGATAAAGGAGTTGGGGAGGAAAGTCAAAAATTTTGATGAAGAGGTATGGAAGAAAAAACGGTACTCCATCATTCTCAACGGTAACTATGCAAAGTTCATTCAGAATGAAGGGCTGAGGCAATTTTTAATAGAGACCAAAAGTCGAGTGCTTGTTGAAGCTAGCCCTTATGATAAAATATGGGGAATTGGAATGGCGGCTGACGATGAGCATATTGAAAATCCTCTGGAGTGGAAAGGACAGAACCTATTGGGGTTTGCTTTGATGGAGGTACGAGACGAACTTATCCGCGTTTGCCAGAATGTTGATAAACTTGATTTAAAAGCATTACATGAAGATTTCTGTTAATTATAAGTTATAAGTTTAAGGGGATGCTGTTTATTGATTCAAAAGATTGAAAAATCATTAAGTAAACTAATCGGTATAGTAATTAATAAATTCGAATCTGGAGTTGATATTTATGATTCTGAGGAATTAAGAGAGGCTCTTGGTCATTTTTAAGATTTTTAAGGAGTTTAAAGCACAGGGAAGTATACCAGATGGAGGAGTAGTGGCGTATTAACTTTTTCTGTTATTCGGATAACTTAATGATTTACTTTCATGAAACATGCATTTCTCTGGCGGAGGGAGCGACTCGTTAATAGGTACAGCCCAAAACAATACATAATAAGAATTTATAGAAAATAGAGGACTGTCTCAAAAAACGAGGCAGCCCTTTTAACTTAGAGTTTAGTTTTACAATACAATTGGTAAATAATCACCTGTGACCTTGTTGAAATTTCTTGCTATTATAATGAAATCAGACATATTTATCCAATTATCCTGATTAAGGTCAAATTTATACTTGAAGTTTTCGTTTATTGAGCCGGTATTAAACTCCTTGGCCACTTCTATAATATCGGCTATATTTATTGAATTATCCTGATTCAGGTCTCCAGCCCATAATACCACAGGAGAATCTATGGTACCTATTTCTGTAGATGGACTGTTAACTTTCGAGCATTTAATATCTCTATAGAGGTAGCCCTCCTTGCTTATTCTGACTGTAAAATCGGCAATATCTGCAGGAACATTTGACAATTGGAAGGAGCCATCCGCCTGGGATAGTGTAGAAATTTCCGTTCCCAAAATCTCAATCTTGAAATCTGACTTAAGTGTTGACTGCCCGCGAATGTCGCTGATGTCCGGGGACAAATATCCTGTAATTGACGAGCCCTCAGCATATTGCTGTATTGCGTCTTTTATATCAGTTACGAAGGAGTCAATTTCTGTATCGGGTAATATAATTTCTGGTATATTTAGGTTCAGTTCTTTATTTAAAAGTTTTCTTTCTTCCTGAATACTTTCTCTCACAGCCTTAGTCAGGTAGTTTTCAACAAAAGCCTTTGAATCTGAACTTGAAGTTATGTCAAATCTTCCTTGGGGTCCACCCATTATAACCAGATTACCTGTACTGTTTTTCTGCAGGAATAGAATGACCTCTTCACCTATTGCCAGCAGAGGATCATCGAAATATTGCAAGCTGCTGTTACCTTCCTGGAGCACTTTAACTTCCTTGCCCAATTTTGAGGTATTATCTTTATAATAGCTTTCAACATCCAGGGCTATTTCCGAATAACCGGGAAGTGTTTTGCTATCTGAGACTTCTTTTACCTTACCCTTTAAGATTATATCGGAATCCCTGTACAGCTCTTCTTCAGTTACCTCAACATATGATGCACTTACTACGTTTTGAGGCTGTTGCTTCCAGACTCCGTTAACCCGGCATAACCCTTCAGCATCTTTTAGATTAAAATATGAGAAGTAGTCAAACTTGTTAATTTGGCTGATATTCCAGTATCCGCTTACACCGAACATTACTTTATCTCTGTTGTCTATATTTGAATTTTGAAGTACTTTAGGACTGCCGTACAAATCAGCCAGACCCATCATATGTCCCATTTCATGTACGAAAATCCTCTTAGCCAAATCCTCTATATCAGGGGAGTTATCAACACCTAATTTACCTTCTATTTTGGTTAGTTTTTCATTTTTTAGGCTGTCCTTATTAAACCATCTTGTATTTATACTGCCATCAGAACGTGCTATTGCACTGCTTGATTTATCATAATATAAGGAGAAATCTCTTATATGATTTGGAACTGAACCGGTTTCATCAAGAGCCAAAAGGGCATCCTTCTTGAATTCATTAAGATTGACGTCTGAAAGCTGATATCTCCATTGAGCATCATTCCAGATAGAGATGGCATATTTTATTAAGTCAGTGTATTTTATAGTGTGTTCATTATCAAAATATGCATCGTATATATTTTCCGGTGCAGGATAGTTTGTATTTTCCTCTTTGCTTAAGCCAAGAATTAAGGGATTATCCAGTTTTAATGAATCAGTTGACGTGTATCCCTTCCAGCCTGCATATTCACCTCCATTTGACTCAAACTCCTTTGTTATTATGAATGATAAACTGAATTCATATGGTGGCTCAGCAAAACCAAATTTGGTTTCCGGGATAAGACCTGGCTTTTGGCTGTTGTTTCTGACTCTTATATAGAGATCATGATTTGCTTGCAAGTCAGTGACCGGATAATAAATATATTCATAATCATAAGTATATGCTGATGAATAATCAAGCAATCTAAGTTTTCCATTGTATTCCTCATATAACTCAATATCAAGATCTTTATATAAGGTTTTGGCAGGGTTGATAATTTGTTCAGATGCATTAAAAATATTCAGTAAAAAGAAAATTGTTCCTGATTCACCGGGCTTTACTTTGTACCAGCATTCTCCTCCGACAGTGTTAATTGTGTTCGTTACTGAACTATCTTTCTGTAAGGAATAAGGAGATGAAGGAATATTAACAAGTTGTGATGATTTAGAATAATTTGAATCATCAGAATTTTTTATTGGTATCCACCGTGAAATGCGTATTCTATAATCTCCTGTACCACTTTTATTTGCGTGTTTTACCTTTAGATAGTATTTTTTGTCTTTTATAAGATTGAATGTGATTTTGAAATTCTTATCGACTGCACTTTTATTATCATTAAGGCTGTAGAATAAAGGCTTGACTGCATTATTAGCATCATTATCAGTTTTGTTGTCATCACTGACATATAACCCATAGAGTTCCCCGCACACATCTGTGGAGCCGATGCTTTCAAATGTATACACATCGCTTTCGGCAGGTGTAAACATATAGAAGTCTACATCACCTTCTTTATAAACACTGGCTGTTACTTGTATGTCTTCTACCACTGTGTTGGCATTCTCAATTGTATCATTATCCTCAACTTCATTTATAGGTGTAAACACGTTTTTCAATTGGGCATAACTACTCTCTAAGTCAATGGACCATGTGTTTTCAAAGTCCCAGTCGGTAAAGTTACTTTGGAAAGCCAGTTCCTCTGTGGTTTTTCCGCCTTGATAATCATATCCAGGCAAAACACTTCTATCATAAAAACAATTAGTTACTCTTATGGGATATTTAGGATTGGTTCCCTTCCAGTATTCCGAACTCACAGGCGGTGTAGCAACATAAGGTACAGCTGTAACCCCACCACAATTATCCAACCTCATTACCGAGTAGCACCTGTCAACCTCTATACCTATTTCTCCAATTGCATTTGCCCAGCCGCTTCCCATTATTCCGCTTACTTTTTCCTTAAAATTGTGAAAAGTTACATTAGCATAGCAATTTTTTACTACTTCTGAAGCATAGCCTCTCCCTATTAATCCTCCGCCTTGTTTGGCATTATATAAATGGCCGATAAAAAAGCATTCTTGCATTTTGGACTGAATTGTAGCATTCATGGAACACCCTACCAGTCCGCCGCATTTTATAGCATCGGGGCCTGCATATATTTTAGCCTGGGCACTGCAGCGATACATATTATATGCCAGGTAATCCCAGTAGTAATCCAGTTTTCCAAGTATTGCTCCAACACTGTCTGACACAGCCTTTACCGTACCGTAAACATGAATATTACTAAAATACACTATTGTTTCTTGAACTCTTGATATTGTAGGTTTAGTGACCTGACCCAGAACACCGCCGACATTATCGAACCCGGTTATATTTACGTTGAAAAGACTGAAATTCTTAATTGTAACCTGACCACATGAATCAAATTGAATTAGTCCGAACAGTCCGCAATCGTATTCAGAAGGACGATTAATAAACAGATTTTTTATGGAATGACCATCTCCATCGAATACCCCTTTAAAATTGTCAATTGGGTCCCAGCCATTGCCTGTGTTAAAGGGATACACACCAAGGTCAATATCATTTCCCAGTTTAAAACACTTTGAAGGATAATTCCTTACCTGATTAAGATCTTCCGGAGTTTTTATTATGTATGGATCTGCTGTTGTTCCGGTGCCTTGTGTAAACCCGGTCCAGGGCTCATTGGCACTAGCCGGTTGTTCTACTGCAAAAGCATTAAATGGTACAATTGTTACTAGAAGTGAAACTAGCAAAAAAAGAATAATTGTTTTTCTTCTCATTTAAAAATTACCCCCCTGTGTGATATAAAATAAGTTTTGTTATTTATTGGGAAATAATAATTTCCCATAATTTCGTTTACAATATCACATGCGATTACCAAATGTCAACATTCAGAGGTATGGATATAATTATTAGAAACATTGTATCTCTTTTGTATACAAATATAATTGAGTTGCTTAATAGGGTGACATTAGTGATTGCTCGAATCGTACTTTTGATTCAGTAAAGGTCCAGTGCCGAATACTTCATTAATTCAATTGAAAGTATCCCATGTATTGATTTAAACGATAAGTTGAATATACTCCAAATGTTTGCTAGAATTGGCCAAACTATTATATTTGGGATATTTAAGGATAATATTTTAGAGGAGAATTTACCGGAGGCGTTCTAGGGAGATGTATCATTCTTGAAAGAAAGAGTAATTATTGAAAGCAAAAATGTGTTTTCCTATGGAAGTGATGCAGGTATGAAACTGATTGACATATATGACAGAAGATATATTCTTTTAGACAAAGATTATTCAAAGGAACACTATGAATAACTGTCCCAATAAACATAATAAAAGAATTTAATTCAGTATCTTTATGGGTTGCTTTCTATTTTAAAGCATTATATAGTAATAATATGCAAATTATTAATGTTTTACTAGGAAAGGAAATAAACTATGAATTTAAATATTGAAAAGATACATCAAATAGAATTGCTTATATAAATAAAAAGATTATCGGTGCTGATGGTCCTGTTTCAAATGTTTGGGGTAAGCGTGACAATAAATGGGATTATTATATTAAACATACGTTGCCTTTTGGAATATTAACTTTGCCAGCATATATGGGAGTGTCATCGCTTGTTAGTGAAGGAAAGATAAATTTTTGGCTGTATGATATTGTTAATTTATATCTACATTTATACCAATGATTTTGTTACTGATTGGGAATGTGCTGAGAAATAATATAAGTAATATGTTTACGATTTTGTTTAGAAAAGGATGAGCGGAAAACATGTCACATGCAAACATAGAGAAAATTGGAATGAGCCTGGAACTTTTTTGCATTTGTAAATGTCTAAATAAGTAAAATGCATATGGAGGTAACCAATGATTAAATCAAAATGCCTACTTTATTTTATGTTTCTTTTTATTATATTCAACATAACTTCTTGCTCACAAAATAAAAAAGTAACTAGTATTAACAGTATTGCTAATGTATCAGACCCATTAATTTATCTGAAATCAAAGGGGTATGATATATTAACTGATGTTAAAAAATTAGAATCCAGGAAAATAACGAAAGATGATTTTAAAGGTATTAATAGTATAATTTGGGGCGCTCAAACATTCACGCCTGAACAAATAAATGGAAAGATGGTAGATTATTACTATGCTGATGTAAAAGACCACCCATTACTCAATAACCAGGATATTGAAGGTGAAAGCGTAAGAGTTACAATAATGAAAAATGACAATAAGATAATCGGTGGATATTCGAGTATAAATTATAAAGAGATTAGGTTTGGAGCTAATATATATTCTATTGATGGAAAAACTTTAGAAGAATTTACAGGACAAGATTTTCAAACTTGGAGAGAGGAATGGGAAAGAAAATACAATTAAATTTATGAAAAGTACTTAAATCGAAGACTGATGAAAAAAGGCATTTTATATTCACAGGTTTTATAAAGCCCTTAGCATCAGAATATTTATAAACAAGACATTTTGGATATTCAGGTTTAGGAGAGATTTGGAACAAAAAGGTAGAAGGTGAAGTGTTAATGTGTGGCATAAAGCTTTATCTCGGTAAGATGGCAGGAAGTATAAGAGAGTGATTAAACCCAATAATTGCGATGGCTTTATGTATGTGGATGAAGAACTGTTTAAAATTGTAAAATCAAGAACACTAATGCCAAGAAAATGTTGGAAGTAAGAAAAGCAGGAGTGATAATATGAATGGTTTAAGAAATCTATTTACGTTTAGCTGTTTAATTTTGATATTTGCAGTATTATTATTGGGATGCCAGAAGGAAGAGAAGCCATCAGTTCAAGGTAGTTTACCGAAGTTTGCAATTTACTTTATTAAAGAGCAGGACAAGAATAAGGCGTTTAGCTTTGGACTTGATGAAAAGGATAATTCTGAAGCTGAAATTCAGGAATTAAGCTTGGATGAAGTGCCTATTATTACAGATAAGGACATTAAGGCTTTCGATTGGCAAAATCAAATGATTGAATTTACTGACGAATATCTGAATAAGCATGGCAACCCTTCCGTAGACAAGGAAATTAATATAGAAGGTGGAAGTAAGTTGCTTGGTGCTAAGGAATTTGATGCGGTAGTGATAACAGTTAATGGTGAAAGGATTTACAAAGCCAGATTTTCTCTCAGCCCAATCAGGTCATATGTTCCTCCTGGAATTGTTTTAAACGATAATTCAAACAACAGTATTACAATTAGAAAAAGTGGAGGAAATGATACTCTTGACCAAAGATACGATAAAAGAGTTCGTGATGTTTTTCAAAAAGAAGGGAAACTGGTAGAGGAGTATGATAATCAGTTACAAACAGGTAATATGAATACTAGTACTAATGATAATAGAAAAACCGAATCATTTATAAATCGGTGATATTGAATACGTGACAATGCAAGGTGGTTTACATATTAATACAAAGGCTTTGTTTCCAGGGCATGATGACGAAAAAATCAGCAAAATTGTTGCCTTAATCAATGGTGGAACTGGAAAGGTTACATCGACTAAAACTGAAATAAGTGTAATCAATTCTAAAGCAAGACCCATTGGAATCCATTTCAAGCTCAAAGATGGGAGTAAGTTATATGTATGGACAGATTACACAACCAAATCATTTAAGGATGGTTGGTCTGCTACTACCCTTAATGACAGGTTTGTACTGAATATTCATAAAGACGGTCTCGATGAATACTACACCATTTTTTCCAAGGATGTTGCAAAATACCTTAAGGACGGATGGAAAGATGATATGCCGATTGTTAATGAGGTTGAAGTAAAATCTGAATATAGTGCAGGTGGAGACAAGATGGTTATCAGAAGTGGCAATAAGGCTGTTGTGACAGGAGATGGCTGTACTGCAAAAGAAGTTATTATAAGAATCATTAGAAATGGAAATCTCAAGGAGGTTTATGACGTTGGCAAAGTTACACCACAATTTGGTCGATGGGAATGGAAAGGGATTATATCAAGGCAATGCAAAACCATTGAAGGTAAAACTGTTACTCTGGCAAATGACCTCTATGATATAATTGCAGATGCGGATGGAAACCAAACTGGAGCCAGTTGTGTAATTGACTTACGAGATACAAAGGAAGCGAAGAATTGAGAAAAGAATGAGGTATTTAGGATTATGAAAAAAATAGTTTTTATTTTTATAGTATTTATTCTGTTACTTTCTGGTTGTCAAAAGTATAGTGGAATAGAATCAACAGATATAGCAACACAACATAATTATGAAACCCCTACGCCACAAACTAAGGAGAAACATGACTACACAAAAGAGGCACATTTGCCGCCTGAGTCATGGAATCCTCTTGCTGCATCAGATGATGAACTTAAATATTATAAATATCCTCCGAAACCAATAGAATCTGATAAGCTTATTGAATGGAAGAAAACAGTCACTGGCGGCTGGTATGACGAAAAAACTGATAGTATTCCTGCCCATTCGCACCAATGTATTCCGTGCCAGATTGTATGGAATAATCAGGTATATAGAATGGATGGTAGGTGTGGACCTATGGCAGGGAACGAAATCGGTAATACCAACGAAGGCGGGACTGTGTATGAAATTCCAGGTATAGATAGTTCTATTGGTATTATACTGGGATATGGAAATTATGACGGGCATAGGGCAACAAGAATTGACTATGATGCTGATGATGCAATTGCAATGTTGTTTATTAACCCCAATTTTGTGAAAGAGAAGCTTGATAATCTTAATTTTCCGCATGCAGTAGAAAAAATAGAAACTTATGTTAATAGGGAGGATAAGAGGATTCCTGTTCAGCTTGAAACTAAGGTTGAGGAACCTCAGAAACTTAACTATATAATTACTCTAACAGAGACATGGAATGCAAAGGATTACAGTTATGATGGTTGTACACAGCCCATTGGAAAGCATTACTGGCGTTTTAAGGTGGTTCCCAACAGTTATAGTGAATTGGAGAGTGGTGGGGACAATCCACCACAGGCGAAAGTAAATAAATAATTGGCTGAAAAGATTATTATTAATCTTGAAGCAGTAGGAAATAAAGAACTTAAAACTGTTAAATGAGGTGATAAGTGTGAAAAAATTATTTTTAGTAATATTGCTGGTGTTATGTGTATGTAATTATACATACGCTAACAGTGGACCATGGAGAAGTGAGCCGCCTCCAGGTTTCAATGCACTTCCCTTAAAGAGCAATTCTGTGGAAGTTTTAAAAGAAGATTTAACTTTTGATTTAACTGCCGATGAAGACCCATATAAAGCTAATGTTGCAGCTAAATATACATTGAGAAATGGGGCTGAAAAATCGGAAACATATTCAATTGCTTTTCCTTACGTAGGTGGGTATTTAAATAACTGGGATAAGCAGGATAAATATTTCAATGCTAAGGTGTCTTTTGATGGAAAGCAAATCATACCTAAAATTAAGTTAATACCTAATATTCTTTTTGATGCTTCTGACGGTTCAGGTGGCAAAGGCATATATATATAAAACAGTATGAAAAATCTTACTTTTGAAGAAATTCTACACCATATGAAGTCAGCAATTAATGCAGAAGACTTTGATATTACAAAATATATTGACAGAGACCCTGTTAGTGGCGAGCTGATTAATACAGCTTATCGAAGTGATTTAGTTGTATTAATACTTTTTGATATTACAATACCAGCTAATTCTACAAGTGAGCTTAAGGTTTCATATAATCAGATTGGAGGAGAAGACAGATATAAGACCAGGGACTATACATACATCTATAACTATTTTCTAGAACCTGCGAAGTACTGGAAGGGCTTTCGGGATTTAAATATAACTGTCAAGATTCCCAATGGCTATAAAATTACAGAAAGTAATCTCGATTTATATGAAGTAAAAAATGAAAAAGGAACATATACAGGTCATTTTGCTACTCTACCAGAAAAGAACCTTGAATTTCAAGTTTATAAGTCACTTAATGCCGCTCAAAAAATATATGAAGCTATAGACAAGAAGTTGAATTTGAGGTGGTTTAAAGCCATTATAATGGTCCTGGGAGTACCTGTTTTGATTTTAGTTTTGATAGTATTTTTCATAATAAAAATGTTAAAATATAGAGCTTAAATATGAGAAATGAGACTTTATTAAGATTTGAAAGATAGAATAGCAAATGTTTATGTTAGTTTAAATAAGATTTGGAAATTTGAAATTAGTTTAAGGAGAAAAAGTATGAAGAAAAAATATGATTAAAGACAATGGAGAAGTAATTGGTGTTGCCGTATCAAATGAGAAGGGTATCGTACATAAAGAAATAACAGTTCCTTTAGATAAAAGGTATTTAAACCGTGAATTTGAAAGTACCGAAGACATAAGAGGAACTATTACTATAATTTCGTATAAAGAGGGATATCGTGAAACCATTTTATATAATGTTGGTGTCAGCATAGGTAGTTCTTTTCAACCAATATATATGAAATCTATAGTTCCGGGGTGGAGGAATGAACCAGACGAGCAGGTGGGGAATAATCATCATATCGAAACCTGTATACTTGCTGAAAAGTATTCTAAATATGCGGGTAAAAAGGTTGAGTATTAATATGAACGCTGTACATGTTAAACCTTTTCTTTCTTGGATAGATTATTACAATTTTTCAATAATTATGGAAACAAAAGTGTTTATAGATTATAATTAGGATATATATGTTTAAAATTTAAAATGGAATCTACAAAAGTGAGACTAAGTAATATGTAAAATTGTGAGGCCATATAGAAGGTGCAATCCTGCAAAATGCAAGTTTAGGAGTTATTATGGGAAAAGCATTGTCAGAAATGTCATTAGAAGAATTATGGGAATTGTTTCCTATTGTATTGAAGGAACATAATCCTGCTTATAAGGAATGGTATATAGATGAGAAAGAGCAAATAGAAAATGATCTGGGTCAGAATGTTATTAAAAGAATCAATCATATAGGAAGTAGCTCGGTTAAAGGATTAATAGCTAAACCAATAATTGATATTCTGTTGGAAATAGATAAGAACTGTGATATTGAACAATTGAAAATAAAACTTTGTAATGCTGGATGGACTCTTATGTCATTTGATAATGAACCTGATTTTAGAATGTCATTTAATAAGGGTTATACTCCGGATGGCTTTGACGAAAAGGTTTTTCATTTACATATACGGTTTTTGGGGGATTGGGATGAGCTATATTTTAGAGACTATCTTTTAGCCAATAGAGAGGTAGCCATGGAATATGGGGTATTAAAGCAAGCATTAAAAGAAAAATATGAGCATAATAGGGATGCTTATACTGAAGCAAAAACTGAATTCATTACAAAGTATACAAAGATCGCAAGAAAAGAATTTGATAATAGATATAAGCCGTGAATAGCCGTGAATATGATTCTCGTTTGGTTGCAAAGTTTATTAATAAATATGTACAAATTTTATATAGCGAAAGTGTGGGAAATTATTTTATGAAAAAAGTTATAAGGATCATTTTAATATTAGCTTTTATGACAGTATTAATTTCAAGCTGTAACAAATCAGATAATAAAGATTATACACTTAAATTTTCATTTGACCAAAATGGAAACTATACAGGTTTTTCTAATTTGCCAGACAAGTATACAACCCAAGCTGCAAAGAACGATGGTTATTATGTGACGCAGGATTCAAAGGTTATAGCAAATGATAATGTGTGGGATGACTTTGTCAACGCATCTTTAAGTAAGAAAAATACAGGTATTAGAATTGTACAATTTAATAAAGAAAGTACTAATAGCCCATACTTTTTAGATTTGTTTTATAACGACGGATATTATTATCTGTTTGATTCCAGTTCAAAAAGTCAGGTGAAACAACCGTATTTATACCTAATGACTTTAGAGGGAAAATTCGGAAATCCTTTAAAGAATTCAGGTGCTATTGTCTTAACAAATGATAATGATTTAACTTTTGATATGGTAATGAAGTCAACATTATCAAGCAGCACAGAAGACATTAAAAGTATTCCGGCCCATAAAATTGTTATGTTTAAATAAATGTATGTAGGCACGCTTGTCGTAGTAGATAAAGCAAAGTTGAGGTATGTATGTTATGAATTTGGTTTTTCATACAGTTTTTAGTATTTCTACTTCTCCCATATTTGTTAAAAAGATAGTTGAAACTGATAAGTTTTTTAAGTATTTAAGTTTGAGTTTTTTAAGTAACATATTTATGCATGGGGTTATGGATTTAGTTCCGCATAACTACCCTGTTAAAACGATAATTGATGTGGGGATTTCATTCATATTCTTCTTGTTATCAATAATATTCATAAGAAGCAAACTTTTAACACCGGCTTTTTTATGCTTTTTAGGAGGAATATTACCTGACCTTATTGATAAGGGGGTTTTTCAAATTCTAAGAATGAATAATCTTAAGTTGTTCCCCTGGCATTGGGCTGATGTTATTAATTTCTTTTATAAATGGTATTTTGCTTACACATGGCTTTTTGTAACGTTTAATATTCTAGCAATAGTCGTATCAATGTGTTTATTATTGGTGAATCGGAAATTTATTATTCAGAATATGTTAAAATTCACAGGGCATCCTAAATAAAACTCATAAATAACATAACATTTAAAATTGTTAAAACACTTCCAATTGTTAGTAGAACTATGTTATGCAAAATAGAATTTCTGTGTTTACTCATAATTTTTTTTGAGGATGTAAGGTAAATTTGCAAAAAAACAGTTATAGGAAGCTGAATACTTAAAATCATTTGTGAATACACTAATCCTTTAAAGGGGTCGGATACTAAAAAAATTATAATTGTTGCAATAATCAATATAAGAGATACGCCGATTTTAGTATGTGAATCCTTAATATCATATGGCTCTTTGTACAAGCCTGCAAAAATAGTTCCTCCAGCCATTCCTGCCGTTATTGTTGAAGATATTCCTGAAAAAAGCAAGGCAATACCGAAAATAACTGCTGCATTTGTCCCAAGCATTGGCTTAAGCAAGTTTTGGGCCTGGGATAACTCGGTTACGTTGATATTGTTTTTAAAAAAGGTTGTTGCTGCCAAGATTATCATGGTGCTGTTTATTGCCCATCCTAAAATCATTGAAATAATTGTATCCGTAAATTCAAATTTGAGCTGTTTTTTTATTACAGATTCATCTTCTTTGTTCCACTGCCTGCTTTGTATGATTTCAGAGTGTAGGAACAAATTATGTGGCATAACGACAGCACCTAGCACTGCCATAACTATTGTCATAGAACCGTGAGGTATACTGACAGTAACCCAGCTTTTTAATGCTGATGGCCAGTCTACTGTTACAATACTTATTTCATACAAAAACGAAAAACCGATTATTGATACAAAACCTATAATTAGCTTTTCTAATTTGGTATATGTGTTGGAAAATAGTAAAAATATAACTACAGCCAAAATTACAATTGAACCAATCCGTATCGGTATACCAAATAATAGTTCAAGAGCTATTGCACCGCCTAAAATTTCTGCCAATGCAGTGCTAATTACTGCTAGAATACCTGTTGCCAATATAGGCCTGGCAATAGCAGGCTTTATATTTTTCATTGTTGCTTCAGCAAGGCAATCTCCTGTAACTATTCCTAAGTGTGCTACATTATGTTGAAGTATAATAAGCATTATTGTTGAAAGGGTCACCATCCACAACAAAGTATATCCATACTTTGAACCAGCAGCAATATTGGAAGCCCAATTTCCAGGATCAATGAACCCAACCGTTACAAGCAATCCAGGACCTAAATATTTTAATATTTCTCTTGCTCCCAAAATAGGTTTGTGAATTGATTTCCCAGTTATAACCTCTTTGAATTTCGCAATCATTTAGAATCACCCATTTCCACATATAAAATATTATTTATATACCAACTTTTTTATTACCTAAAGTCAATTATTTTCTCAATATTTATTATATCAATATGAGATTGATTAAGGTACCCTAGATGGATTGCAGCTTGTGGGAAAACTATGGAAATTGGAATACGGATAGAGAGTAAGAATGTGGATGAAGAACTAAAATACTGAAACAACGCAGGGTAGAAATTTTATTATTTTGCTGCCCAAATAGAAACTAATATATCGATTACCACAGGATAGAAATAATATTATTGCATATATAGCACTGATAAAGGATATATAAGAGATCAAGAATTAAACTTTTCTTGATTTTTCATTATACCTCAACAAACCATTTATTTTCATGGTTTTGATATAAGAAAGCCCGCTTGCCATCGATAAGGCATGAATAACGGTTGCCCTGAACACCTATTTTCAGGGAAGCACCTTTCACCGGTTTGCTTGGTCTATCTACACAATAAGCTTTCTCTTCGCCGTCAATATTCATTTTTATTTTAAGAGGTATAATCTCCCCGTCCAGATTGAAATGGGCAATAACCTCGGCACTTATTTTCTTCATATGAAACACCTACCTAAAGTATGATACTGGAAAGATAACATTATCTTCTATTGGATTGGCATTCAAGGCTTTATCCTTAAGTAAAAGAGCTCTTTGGACAGAATAATGGCCAAACCTTTTTCGTATTTCATCAATGCTGTATTCCAGCTGTTCTTTCTTTTTCTTCTGTTTTTCATCATCAAAAATACTTAACTGCAAATTAGTATCAGCAGTAATCAGATCAGTAGCTCTTACTCCTATGCTGCGGATCGGTTTTTCCCAGGTATAGTTTTTTATAAATATTTCATAAGCCTTTTCAGCTATAATATTTGCGATGCAACTACAGTCTGATAACTTCGCTTGTCTTTCAAAACTTTGCAGTTCCTTATCACGTACATAAATTTGAATAGTTCTGCTTCTGAAATTATGCCTTCTCAACCTTTCTGCTACGCTTTCAGATAATACATATAAAAGTATTTTTACATCTTCATTATTTATAAGGTCACGGGGTGTTGTCATGCTATTGCCTATACCCTTAATGACTGAATCAAAATCCGACTTTGCAACAGGTGCTTCGTCAAAACCATTAGCAAATGACCAGAGGTATTCTCCCCATTTGCCCAAATATTTTTTAAGAAAGCCTATATTCAAGTTTGCAAGATCACCTATCGTATAAATTCCTATATTTGTAAGCTTTTTGTTTGTGGACCTTCCAACATAGAGTAAATCTGACACAGGCAATGACCAAACCCTTTGTTTGAAGTTATCATGAGTAATAACAGTTGTTGCATCAGGCTTTTTCATATCGCTACCCAGTTTTGCAAAAATCTTATTATATGAAACGCCAATGCTGCATGTTATCCCTAATTCATTTTTCATTCGCTCTCGGATCTCATCTGCAATCTTCTCTCCTGAACCAAATAATTTTGATGATTCTGTTACATCTAGCCAACATTCATCCACGCCAAATGACTCAACAAGGTTTGTGTAATAATTGTATATGTTCCTTGCCTCTTTGCTAAAATATAAGTAGAGCCTGTAATTTGGAGGCAGCACAACTAAACCGGGACACTTTTGTTTTGCTTGCCAGATAGCTTCACCAGTCTTAACCCCATGTTTTTTTGCTAAGATATTCTTTGTCAATATAATACCATGTCTTTGCTCGACAGATCCCCCAACTGCAACCGGTTTATCTCTTATTTCAGGATTATGTAAGCATTCAACACTGGCATAAAAGCTATTGAGATCAGAATGAAGTATTATTCTTTCCATATGATTCCGCCATCCATCACGAACATGTGTTCTAAAATGATTATATGGCGGAAAATTATTCTTGTAAAGGCCTAATTACTATTTCGAGGTATAGTTATTCGCCAATTCACCTAAACATACAAAAGTGGATGCCTGATCTATTGATAGACATCCACTTATCAGTATAAAACCGTATTAACTACAAAAGACAAGCCAGACTGTTATACAACAGTATTGAATTTAGATGCAATCATTATTACATCCGAAATGTTTATAGCACCGTCTTTATTCAAGTCGTACGCATCCACATATTTGGAATCACCGCGGACTGCGTTAAATGCCTTCGCCAAAATAATGACATCGGCCATGTTTATAGCACCGTCATTGTTTACGTCAAGATTGTTCACAGGTGTTGGCACTGGAGTAACAGTTGGTGAACCGGTTTGCGTAAATTCGTATAAGTTTGCCGGCAGTTCATCTAATGAAATTACATATTTACTGTTGTATATAGTTTTGAGAAGTGTAGGATCATTTTTACTTGGACTAGTAATAAATTCACCATACCATGGGCAGAAATACAGCCACCAGGCTCCTTCATTTACTATGTTCTGAATGTCGGGAATAGTGTCATTTTCAGTCATTGCAACCATCTTTGTGTCGTTTGTGTAATTCACAAGTTTGAGAAATGCCGTTGTCGCAGCACTTGTTTTCCATGTATAAGGTGATCCTTCATACTTATCGTATGCAACTATATCTACACAGTTATCTCCCGGATACCATTGGTATGAATTTGCATTCAAATAAAGATTTACTTCCCATATTAAATTATGAATGCCATATTTTTCGGTAAGAGTAGTGTAAAGAAGCTTCCAGAGCTGCTTGTACACTTCTGCGCCTGAAGAACCCCACCAGAACCATGCACCGGAGCCGTCAGTGTTGTTGTTGCCTTCAGCTTCATGGAAAGGACGGAAAAGCACAGGAACTTTAGCATCCTGAAGAATGAGGAGTTGCTTTGCAAGATCATCAATTGCAAGCATCAGGTAAGCGTATTCATTTGTAGATGTATCAAGGCAGTTGGCTGCTTTAAAGCTGCTTGTAGGCTTATATGTACATTTTGTCCAATCCAATTTATCGCCAAGTTTATAACTTGTAAAATCAGATGGAATATTAATATGCCATGATGCTGTTGCAATTCCGCCTTTCTCTTTTACCCACTTGATCATACGTTCTGTTGTACCATCTTCCCATCCGTATAAAGGGTTGTAGTTCATCAGATCAAAGCCTCTGATTGCAGGATACTTGCCTGTCTTACCGTAAATGTACTCAAACTCAAGTTCCATATTGCCATCATTTCCGCCGCCGTAAATCTCCTGCTGGCCGGAAATAACACTTTTGCCATAAACACTGGTAAGGTAATTCTTAAGGGCTTTTGTTTCGGAGGTTGCTTTCGTATCGCATGTAGCAGGATCGATTTTAAGGTCAGGCATATCTGCATAGTCAAATTTCACTTTATCATATAGTATAAAGCCCCAGCTTCCGGATGTACCGATCTCTATTTTTGCTGTACCTGCTTTAAGAAAGAAGAATCCAAAGCTATAATCGATCCAACCATTTTTATTTGGAATATAGAAATCGCTATATGAAACACCGTTTACAGTAACAGCCTGAAGACGGGTTTCATTTTCTTTTCCAAGATACATCCAACATCTTGTTTTAAGCTCATACATAGCATCTTTAGGAACATTTACCTCAAGCGTTATTGTTCCTGCATTGGAAACCCATACAAATCCGTCACCCGAAAACCCAGGATAGGTAGTACCATAGACATTGGTTGCAACAACAGCACCGTTGCTGAGAGTACAAGCTTCCGCTTCAACATCTATAGGAACGGAATTCGCAGCCTGAACTGAACCAGGCATGGTTAATAGAACGGAACATGCCATTGTAATGGCAGTTAACAGAGACAATGCTCTTCTAAAAACTTTCTTCATAGTTTAAATACACCTCAAAATAATATTTCTGGCTTTAACAAAGCAACAGTATCATAATTGATTTTGGTAGTTTTAACCAATGTTTTATTGCATTACAGGCCAAGGAATTCATAGTAAAACTCTTACTTATATTAATATAATTATAACACACGGTAATTAATAAAAGGAATTAAGTTCTAAGTCGGTATTATCATTCTATCACTTTAACTTTACTTTATAAGCCACATAAAGGTTCATTATAGACAGAAATGATGCAAAGAAAAATATGTATTGTGGACCCCATGAACCCCAAATGATTCCTCCTACAAAGGCACTGGCTATTGATACTATATGGTCCATACTTAAGCCAAGGGATAATGTGGGTGTTATATCTGATTTATCTACAGCAATTGTGCGTAAATATACTGTTCTTACAAGGCCTAACTGTGTGGACATTCTGTCTATTATAAACAGGACGTATGCAAGAAATACCGGCAGTCCAAACTTAGATAGAGTTCCGCCGGAATACCCCATGCTGAGAAAGCCATAAAGAAGATAAACTCCTATAAATGAAAGGGCATCAGCATACAATAGTTTTTTTATCCCAAACTTATCCAGCCACCTTCCCACAGCTGGGATAAAAAACATACCGATAAATGCACCGATTATATTTAATAACGCAATTGTATCAGCCTTCTTGTTAAGGAGATCAATAAGTACCCATGGGCCGTAAACAAGCATGATTTGTTTTTGCACTCCAAACATAATAACCAGAGTATAATAATACTTGTATTCTTTTCTAAAAACAAAGTTCAACTTTTTCTTGTTATTTTGCTCATTGTATTGATCGCTATTTTGATCGTTATTTTGATTGTTATTCTCATTGTTATGAATATATTTATTAAGAACGATGAGAAATATTAATACTATTATCAATAGACCTGCCGAAATCAAAAAAACAGGTTTTATGGGTTTGGTAAAACTGAAATATCCTGTTTTGAATCCGATAAGTACCAATATTGCAGCAAGCATCTGAAAGGCAGTTGTAACACCTTTGAATTGCCCCATGAGTCTTCCGATCTTTTGGGGTTCAGTCAGAGATATGCCTATACTGTCCTGAAGAGGCATAAATAAATGCATACCCAGTGAATTTATAAATATAAATATCAGCATAACAGAAAAAGATGGTGCAAATATTCCTAGAACAGCTATTCCGAAAATACTTAATATTTGAGCCAGTATTGCTGTTTTTATATCTCTTAGAAATCCTAATCCTGCTATTAAAAATATGCATAAAACTCCGGGGATTTCTCTCGGAAATTCTATAAGTCCTCGCTGATAAGCTGAAGCGTTATATGCATCTTTAAAATAATTTGATATGATATCGTTGCTAAACCCAAGTGCAAGGGCGGTTAATGCTATTACAGCAAAGTATATCTTAAGTTCTCTTCTTGTGTCCGATAATAAGTTTTTTATCTTCATATGGTTTTAGTCCTTTGTTTTAATACTCGAGATAACGCATGGGTACATTATTACACAGATATAGTACAACAATCAATATTAGTATAAAAGGTTTTAGCTTTCTTTTCCGCAATTATTAGGAATTTACACAATATATTTAAGGAAATAAAAGTTTATAGTGAAATAAATTTTTTCAAATAAATGTAGAATGTTGCTTGTTATTTGCGACTTAAAATAACCTTACAATCGTATGTTATTTATTGTAAGTATTTTGCATAATAAATTAAAGGTTCATATTTCCTAGGGCTTTATGATATTGCAATCTATCTCTGAATTATCAAGGGTCACAAGGCTTACTAAATATTTTTCATAATCAATTAAGTTATTGAGGTTTATTGATACAATTTGGGCACCTGCTCTTGCAGGTGTCCCCACAAGAATCAATTTATCTTTATACAACATAACATCAGAGACACTAAAATTATAAACCATCAGGCCCAATTGTTCTGGCTTTATAGGTTGGAACTTTTCACGGAATCCCAGTGTGCCGAAAAAATCTTTCTGTTCGTCGTTATTTTTTGGTATTATGAGAAGGCGATGCAGGTTATATTCAACTTGTTTTGGAATATAGTGCCACATCCTTTTATAGTTTGTTTTCCAGCTAGGGTCGTACAATGGACGCTTATATAAGGGAGTACTATAGTTATAACTAAAATTTATTTTCTTTCCTTGTGCTATTATGGATTGTATATTGTCTATTTCAGCTTGACCGTTGAGCGAGTTATCACAAATTTGTTGGTATATAATTTCATCCTCTAGGGGGATAAAGTAAGATAGTTCCTTCTTTAATGCTGTGTTTAGAGTTAGTGATTTTTCTTGTGATTTATTATTCTTTTTAATAAAGTCAAAAGTACTAACAGTGTTTTCCTTAATTATTTTCATTAAGTATTCATATCTGATAATATTATTTCTTTGGAAGTCTATTTCATAGCCCCCTGGGGTGGAAAGTTGAAATAGAAAGTCCTTCGTGTCTACGCCTTGGGGAAGTAAATCGTCCTGCACAATAGAAACGATTTGGACTCCGGACTGTTTTGGTTCTCCAATTAATGCGACTTGGTCTATAAAAGATTTAACGCTTTTTACATTAAAACCGTGAATTAAAAAGTTAATGTTATGGTGGTTATCTAATGGAGCATTTGGAGGAGATTTTGGAGAGTAACCTAAACTACCCAATGTATCGTAGTTCTGACTTCCACCCGCTGAGAATGTAAATATTTTATGGCGAGCTTCCATGTTTTTAACTGGTAAATCAAGCCACCCGCGGTAATATGCTGATTTCCAATCAGGGTTATATACTGGTCTGAGGTAGGATGGTTCATTGTAAAGAATTTTAAATTTCACTTCGACTCCTTGGTTAATAACTTTATTCAGTTTAGATATTGATAAGGGTGGAGAAGGAGAAAAATAGCCATTCTTATATATAATTCTATCATCATCTTCATATATAATTTTTTGTTTTTGATTCATCAATGAATCAAGTAGATTTTTAAGTGCATGAGTATCCTCTAACATATTATACTCATCCCAACTGTTATTGAAAGTCTTTAAATTTTTAGTATGTGTCCCAAATGCAATTGACACAATTGTTATAGTAAATATCAACATGAATGCTGCCAATATTAATGCTTTTTTATTTAAAGTGATGATAAATATTTTCATTGCGGCTATACTTCCTTTCAATAAAGCATATTCAACAAGTATTGGAATTATATGAAAAGTGAATAATCTTTTACATTTGTCTATCGCAAATCCCGTAAAAGCGTTCGTTATTTACTCTGACAAATGTAAGATTATTAACACTTTTCATATAGAAGGTAGGGTGGATAAATATGTAATGGAGCAAAATACAATAGTGTACAACATTGATAAAATGGAATAAATTGATATAATAAAGAGGAAACAAGACGATGATTTATTGGGAGAATATTGAGGAAGGTAAAATAAGTAAGCATAGGAGTATTTTAAATGGTGAAAATAAAACTTTATATAGTCGGTCGTTAACATGAATAAAATGAAGGAAATTAAACTAAAGTAAAAACTTGTTAGAAGAGAGATGAAGTTAATGAGTAGTAAAGACAAATTTACAAATAAAGTAGAAGACTACATAAAATACCGCCCGTCATATCCGAAGGAATTAATTGACTATCTTGAAATTGAAGTAGGGCTAGCTAACAGTTCTATTGTTGCTGATGTGGGAGCGGGGACGGGAATTCTTACAAAGATTCTTGCTAATAAGGTTGGTAAGGTGTTTGCAGTTGAACCTAATTTTAATATGCGAACAGCATGTATTCAGTATTGCTCTGAATTAAGTAATTTTGTTGCAGTTGATGGGAGTGCGGAGGATACAAATTTATCTGACAAATCAGTTGATTTTGTAACTGTAGCACAAGCATTTCACTGGTTTGATAGACAAAAAACCAGGACAGAATTTCAAAGAATACTTAAGCCAAAAGGTAAGGTTATTCTTATTTGGAATAGTAGAGTCCCTGAGAGTGAATTGATTAAGGAAAATGATGAATTATGTAGGTTGCTTTGCCCTGAATTTACTGGATTTTCTGGGGGGAGCGGTTTTAGCCCATCATTATACAGTGATTTCTTTAAAAATGGATATTGTGAGTATCGTGAATTTGATAACAACAGATTATTAACTTTAGAAAGCTATATAGGAAGTAGCTTATCGGCATCTTATGCACCATCAGAAAAGGATGAAAACTACAAAGGCTTTATAGATGGTTTAACCCACCTTTTCAATAAATACAGCAATAACGGTGTACTGCTTTTGCCTAATAAAACTCGTTGTTATGTGGGTGAGGTGTAATGAGTATGGAAAAAGCTTGTATGGACATTGGCTTTTTTGATTCAGGTATTGGCGGGCTTACGGTATTAAGTGAAGCAGTAAGAATTATGCCACATGA
This sequence comes from Bacillota bacterium, assembly GCA_023430975.1. Taxonomy (GTDB): domain Bacteria; phylum Bacillota; class Clostridia; order Acetivibrionales; family DSM-2933; genus Pseudobacteroides. Next base: position 28,141 of record JAEYYB010000008.1, read on the forward strand.
AAATTTCATTTATTATGCGGATACACTTCATGTGCCTTATGGGACAAAGCCAAAAGAAGAAGTAAAACGCTATATTTTTGATGCTGTAAGTTTTTTGACTGGACAGGGAATAAAGGCATTAGTTATTGCATGCAATACTGCCACAATAATTGCAATTAATGATTTGCGTGAAAAGTACAGCTTTCCTATTATAGGAATTGAGCCTGCGGTAAAGCCTGCTGTAGAAAATAACTTAAACAACGAAAAAAGGGTTCTGGTACTGGCAACTCCTTTAGCATTAAAAGAAGAAAAATTTAAGAGCCTTGTTGTAAGAGTAGATAAGAAGAACCTAGTAGATGTACTTCCCGCACCTGAATTGGTTGAATTTGCAGAAAGCTTTATGTTTGATGAAAAGGTAATAATTCCATATTTCATAGAAAAGCTTTCTTGCTTTAATATTGAGAGTTATGGAACTGTAGTTTTGGGATGTACTCACTTTCCGCTTTTTAAAGGGATATTGAGGAAAGTGCTTCCGTCCAACATTGAGATAATAGATGGAAGCATCGGTACTATAAACAGGCTTAAAAGCGTTATGGAGGAATTAGATATCATAAATAAGTCTGGAATAAAAGGAAGAATTGATTTCTACATGTCTGGAGAGAAAGTTTCTGAATGCGAAAAAATAGATAGATTTATGACTCTTATAAATCACTGCATGAGAAATGGATGAAAAAGTTAAAATGCCCTGTTGTAAGACTGGAGTGACATATTTCAAAATTATGAGAAGGAGATGCTTTATGGTACATTTGGTTTATTGTGATGACAAAGAAAAGATTCTGGAAAAGATATTGGACGGAAAAAAGACAATGATTATTAGAGGTGCCGCAGGAAGAAAAATTCCTCACAGCCGAGTTTTTGAGGGAGAGTTACTGTATTTCATGAAAAAAGGAACTAAAAAAATCTCTGCTATAGCTACGGTTGTAAAAGTTCAAAACTATGTAAAGTTAACAGAAGATGAAATTAAAAGGATAATTTCGGACAATCAAAGTAAACTCAATTTGTCAGAGAAACAAAAAGAACGTTGGAATAAAAAATGTTTGTGTTTAGTTGAGTTTATAGACGTTAAACAAATTGAACCATTAGAATTTGATCATCAAAGTAATATGGATGATTGGCTTATAATAGATAAAATTGAAGATGTAGTTGTTGGAACAAGCATTCCTTATAACTATGAAAAATCCAAGTTTTAGTAGGGATTAATGTTATAATGTGAAGATTAATATAATGTTTGGTGTAAAGTTATGTAAATGGTAAATTTTATTTGGTACATAAATAATAATTATAACTGACAGGAGGCAATAAATTGATGAAAAAATATGATATAAAGAATCCAATGGCTCCTCCATGGCTAATCTATCCCAATATCAGCAGATACAGTATAGGTTGGAGAATGGGGTATGGAGAGGATTATATATGCACATTTGGGGAATGACCAATAAAAACTCAAAAAAATTCTGTTTCTTGGTTTTTCTAATTTAACTAAAATTTCATTCGCAAATAATTATTAAAATCGTAAATACTATAGAATGATGATTTTAAAATACATTAAAGGAAGAAGGTTAAAATATGTCAAATCCAAGAAAACCACTGGTACCTGAAAGCAGAGAAGCACTTACAAAATTTAAAATTGAGTGTGCACAAGAAATTGGACACCTTCAATATATAAAAGAAAACAATGACCACTACAAGGGAGATGTTCCGGCAAAGGTAAACGGTTTGGAAGGCGGCCCTATAGGCGGTCAGATGGTAAAGAGAATGATTCAAATGGCAGAAAGTATGATAACAGAGTAAAGCTAGCTGTCTTTTATATTGGAAATACTATTTAATATCTATAAAAAATAGACAATGATTTGATGCATTGTCTATTTTTTATTATATACAAAAGTGCACTCTAAAAATATATGGTATACATAATAAAATGTGGTATACATAAAAATCAAATACCAACACATAATATTATTGCAATATCTACCCTTTCTAAATAAGGAGGCTAATAAAATGGCAAATAAAAATAATCATAAAGTAGTACCACAAGCAGCGAATGCTTTGGATAAGATGAAATACGAGATTGCTTCACAGGTGGGAGTAAATTTGAAAAACGGGTATAATGGAGATATATCTTCTAGAGATGCAGGTAAGGTTGGCGGGAATATAACAAAGAAACTGATTGAAATGGCTGAAACCCAGCTTACAAATAAAAAATAAACTAATAAAAATAAGTAAATAAATGAAAGCAGACTTTATAGTCTGCTTTCATGGGAGTGTAAATAATTCCGTGTATTGTCTGGTTGTAATCCGTCTTAGACAAGTTTTTGAAATTTAATTTAGTTTACAAAATATGATGCATTATCATATTCATATTTATATTATTGCCAACTTATTGGGTTTTATACATAAACTTGAATAAAATTGGCTATAATTATTAATAATGGCAAGCTATATATTTTAAAGGGTTTTTTCTTTTGTAACATAATATAACATAATATAAAACAGTAGGCCTTGTGGAGCTTGTGAATAATGTGCCGGTTTGAAGCTGTGTGATAAGGTGTGGTAAACCTGTGTGCAATTATGTGTGACAATGTGGTTTTCATTGTCCACATATTGTGCATGGGTTTTCCATGCCTTATCCATCAGCTTCAGGCATATTATTCATCAAATCCACAAAGGTTACACGTGCAACTTAGATATAATTTTCTAATCTGCCTGGATATTGGATCATTAATTGACTTAAAACACGATCCCAGTTCTTGTATCTCTGAGTCCATTTCTTTACAGCATTCCTTGATGCCAAATACAACATCTTTTCCAATGATTGATCAGAAGGAAACATTGTCTTTGACTTTGTGACTTTCCTATACTGACGGTTTAGACCTTCAATAATATTGGTTGTATAGATAATCTTGCGAACTTCGTCAGAAAACTTATAGAATGGGCTTAAGACATCCCAGTTATTCTCCCAACTGCGAATAGCAAAAGGGTATTCCTTACCCCATTTTTCTTTTAACTCATAGAGTTTTTCTAGAGCAACGTCTTCATTTGTAGCATGATATACTTCCTTAAAGTCTTTGCTGAAAGATTTTATATCCTTATAAGACACATACTTGAACGAATTTCGAAGTTGATGAATTATGCATCGTTGTACATCAGCCTTTGGATAAGCAGCATTAATTGCTTCTTTTAGTCCTGTAAGGCCATCAACACAAAACAGCATAATATCTTGTACACCTCTATTTTTCATGTCGTTCAGGACTCCAAACCAGAACTTTGATGATTCATTGTCACCAATCCATATTCCTAAAATATCTTTACTGCCTTCAACATCTACCCCAATGACAATGTATGCTGCACGATTAAGTATACGACCATCTTCTTTTATTTTATAATGGATTGCATCCATAAAAACAAATGGATATACCGATTCTAAAGGTCTTTGTTGCCATTCTTTAATCTCCGGAGCAATTCTATCAGTAATCTTACTAACCATCTCTGCTGAAAGGTTAATACCATATAGTTCCTGAATCTGCTCTCCTATATCCCTTGTTGACATACCTCTAGCATACAGAGCAATGACCTTTTCTTCTATTCCTGACACATTCCGCTGATATTTAGGTACTATTTTCGGTTCAAATTCGCCTTTACGATCTCTAGGTATTTTTATATCAATTTCACCAAACTCGCACTTTAACTTCTTTGAACCATAACCATTCCGGCTATTATCTGTATTTTTATTTCCAGTATTATCTTTGGGATAACCAAGCTTTTCTTCAATCTCTGCCTCCAGGAGTTCCTGAATCATTTCTTTAAAAATATCCTTTAAGTAGCTACTTACATCTGTTACACTTTGGAAATTATTTCCCCTTACGAGTTCTTTTACTTGTTCTTTTGTTAATGTTGACATAAAAATTTCCTCCTTAGCATAATTATTTCTAATTCTTGCCAAGAAGGAGATTACCGATTCATCTATACACGAAATTTTTTACATTCTCGCTTTCATTTATTATGCAAAGCAAGCCTAACGCCTAATTCATATGCATTCTTGCAATCTTCCGGATAAACTTCATTTCGCCTTTTGGTTTTATGTTCAACATTTATTCCGCTTGTTTCGTACTTGGAGTAATCGTCAAATTGGTATGTATCATTAACTATCAAATATTCCGAGTTTCCAAAAGCATTCTTCATCAATATTTCATTAAGACCGGCAGGACGGTCATAGCCCATCAATTTCATACGCTCCTCAGTTGCCCCTAAAGTATAAATATAACCTGTATACATTTGCTTTTTTTGATCTATGGTAGGCTTGCTGCCATAAGAAAGAATAGGGAAAATAAGACGTTCAAAAAAAGCCTGCATCATGCTATTAACCGCCCCGAGATAAATAGGAGCACCTAAAAGAAGTGCATCTGCATCACTTGTTTTTTTAAATACCATTGTCAGTTCATCCTGAATTTCACATTTTCCATAACTCTTTCTATTTTTCAATTTGCAAGCAAAACAGCTTATACACCCTTTGTAATTATAATCGTATAGATGAATAAGTTCTGTTTCAGTGCCAACTGATGCAGCACCTTCCAGTGCACTTTTTATTAAAGTTGCAGTATTCCAGTCTTTACGAGGACTACCGTTAATCGCTAATAATTTCATGCGTATGCTCCTTTATAATGTTTTAATAAATGTGATAAAATTATATATTATACAAATTATACAAACAGCAATTCAATTTTATACCAATTATCTTTCATGTGCAATGATTGAAAGGTTACTAATATTTGTTATTAATATTACATTTGCAAAAATGCAGTATGGTAAATGCTATGAAGGAGGCTACCCAATATGAGCAGCCTCCTTCTGTATGAAAAGTGAATAATCTTTTACATTTGTCTATCGCAAATCTATTAAAATCAGTTAATCTTACCATTTGTCTATCACAAAATAACGTTAAACCGTTCGTTATTTTGCTCTGCCAAATGCAAGATTAATACTAATTGCTCTGACAAATGTAAGATCATTAACACTTTTCATATAATAATAGCTTAAGTAAATTCAGTCGTTAAATAGTCCATTGGTTGTGGATTATACCTGACAGGTACCATGTTCCTTCGTGCTGTTCAAATACCAGTCTAAGACTCTTCCAGTCCATACCCTCATAAGCAGGATTAAATCCTGAGAAATAATATTCCACTACTATAGGATTATCATAAACCTCAAACTGGTTTTCTAACATGTTTCCACTGCTTAATACCTCGTTATATCCAACCTTTTCAGCATTTTTATAATCCACAGGATATATGAACTTCTCATAGTATTTGCCTGGGGTTAGAGAAATTTCATCCCCCGTACCGTCGTAAGCTCCCCATAAATAAACCTTTTTATCATCAAAGAAGTTCTTTATATCATCCTTTTTAAAAACCAAGTCATTTTTTAAAGAAACGTAGGTGTAGGGAGTAAACCTAACTCCTTTAACAGGATGAGTGAGATTTGAAATTGTGTCTAAATCTTTTGTGCTTATTGCATTAATCAGCTTATCGGAAGTATCTTTAATAATTTTCTCAGCCAATTCCGGCTTAATGATATCGTCTTTCTTAACATCATCGGTTAATTCAAATTCTATTACAGTTGTTAGCTGATTTTTATCCATTGTTTCACCATTATCTTCAGGTGCAGCCATAACAATAATTTCTGCCTTATATTTACCGGATGTTAATTTCTTCCCATCTTTATCAGTCATATCCCATTTATCCTGCCATTTTAATGCTTCTCCCGGGTTAATCGTTTTTGATACAAGTGCTAATGTAAAGAATTTGCCATCAGAAAACCTGTATACTTCATTGCCTTTTTCATCGGTTACAGATACTTCAAACATTTGTCCGGAGCCGAACATTAATTTTTTTGGCTCGGTATAGTGACTCATTAATTCAAAGTTAAATACAACATTGCCATCCATTATATCATAACTTCCACTTGTCTCAAACCGTCCCTTCACTATAGGTTGAATATCAGGCTTTGCTTCATTACGTATAGATTGTGATGTTTTAAATATGAGGGCAGCTAATTCGCCATATGTGATGCCGGTTTTTGGATCAAAAATTCTTCCGCCTCGGCCTTTGGCTATATCTTTCATATAAGCCGCAGTAATGGCCTGGTGATATTTTGTGTCTATTTTTTCCATATCTGAATATAAAATCATTTTGATTGCAGGAATTTTATCAAGATCCTGTCCGGTTTTTTCCGACCATATTTTCATTAGCTCATAAACAACAGATTCTCTGGTTGTTGACTTTGGTGCACTGTTATATTCCGGATCAAATACTAATCTTACAATATCTTTAAAACTATCAGCTTTAACAAGGGAGTCAAGATCCTTTCCCTTATACAGTGCTTGTAGATTATTGTTTTTTGACAATTGATCTATGTATGTTTGAGACCAATGCTTAACTTGTTTCTCAGACATAATTACCTTATTCCCAGAAGATATTGGCTCTATATTTTTGGTCTGTCCATAAGATGTAAACATCAGAGATGAAGATAATGTTGCTAATAAAACGGTTGTTCCAAACACTCTTTTTTTCATAAAAATTCCTCCTTAGTTTTTCGGGTATGTATAATAGACGATTAAACAGCTTATTTTGTTCCTTAAAACAAATATAGTTTCCTAATATTAAAAGTGTTAATATCTTACATTTGGCGAAGCAAATAACGAACGGTTCAACGGGATTTGCGGCAGACAAATGTAATAGATTTATCACTTTTAATATACACATGAAAAAATAGATAAGGGAAATGCTTCCCTTACCTATTCAATCAACTATTAATGTCGGTTACGATGTTCAATAAGATCTATAGCCCCAAGAACCACATGGGCTAAACCAAATCCTGCAACACCCCATGCGATATTCGAAGATATTTTCTTTGAAGCCATTTTTCTTGAAGCCATTGGTTTTAATGCCAATCCGGTTGCTGTAACAGCTGTTCCAAGTACAGTAGGTATTAATCCTTCACGTATTTTCATACACACAACCTCCCATCAATATAGCGTTCAAATTTATTTTTCCTGATAAAAAAAATTTAATGCTAAGGAAATAATGGGCTTATATTAATATTTTCAAACAACTTGGACAAAATAAGAAATAACATTTAAGGGTGATATAGTTTGTTTAGTAAAAAGAGTAAATCAACTGATAATAAATATGATAATAAATATGATAATAAATATGGTAATAAATATGGTAATAAATATGGTAATAAAAATAAAAGAAAATATAGCAATATATCCTTGACAAAATCCCTGGAAGACAACATTTCATTGCTTGAAAATATCTTTTCAGGAGATGAAATGCTGATTACAAGGAGATTTCAGAATAAGCATTTATCCGAAGCAAAGTGTTGTATTTTATACTTTGAAGGTATGGTGAATAATGAAGTTTTAAATGAAAATATAATTATGCCTGTTTTAAGCAACAACCTTGCGGAAGAAATAAACAGTAAGAATTTGCTGGAGGAATTACAATATAAAGTAATTGCATCAAATGACGTTAAAATATCAGATGATCTAGATAAAATAAATTATTCGGTAACTTCTGGGGATACAATATTTTTACTTGAAGGCTATGACAAAGCCATGATAATAAATACCAAAGGTTGGAAGTCGAGGTCGATAAGTGAACCTGAATCAGCAAGGGTGGTTCGTGGACCAAGGGAAGGGTTTACCGAATCGATAAATATTAACCTGTCTTTAATTCGAAGAAAAATTAATAACCCTGACTTAAAGTTTAAGTTTAATGAGCTTGGAGAGAGAACACGGACAAAAATATGTGTCTGTTATATAGAGGGATTGGCGTTGGAAAGCATAATAAATGAATTGGAGCGACGCCTTGATAAGATGGAAATAGATGCAATACTGGATTCTGGTTATATACAGGAATATATAAGGGATGAGCCATTTTCTCCATTTGAAACGATAGGTGCCAGTGAAAGACCCGATGTAATAGCAGCCAAGCTGTTGGAGGGTTTCAGAATTCTTACAACGGATAGAAGTATCTGTTGCATTTGTATTGGTTGTTTGTACATTTACTAAAAGCAGCGTATGCCTGTATGTGGCAAGCAGAGGCATAAGTAAATTATTTAGCTTGAATGACTACAGGTCAGTAGTAATACAAACCGGTTTATTAATGATTTCTTTTCTTACACAGTATATGAAAATATAATGGAAATGAAATATTGGGCTTATAATGTTTATCAATACTATGCATTTCCTTTCCAAGTAATTTTTCCTTTTATAATTTGGATTATACTCGAATTCAAGGCAAAAAAATGAAAAAAGTCTAAAAAGCTTCTTAAAATTTTCACTTTTATCTGTTTATTCTTTTATAGGAAAATATGATATAATTCTTACATGCAAGAGTGACAAAAGTAATATGTCACTAAATGAGGTGTATTTGAATTGAAAAGAGTTGTTATTATTCTATTAAGTTTGCTTATTCTCGTAATATCGGGATGGATTATGTATTCAAAAATTAATAATAAGCCTGTACATAGTAGTATCTCAAATAAAGAGGTTTCAGAAATCACTATCTACGGTACTTCTGGAACTAGAAAGCTAGAAGATGATGCTATGGTGGAAAATATCATTAAATGGTTTAACCAGGCCAGTGATATAAGGATTAACAAGGATTTTGCAGGAACTACTCCAGAGTCGGGAATAATAATTAAACTTAAATCAGGCAGAAGGGTTTCAATATTAAATTCTGGAAGTGATTTTGAGATCCAGAGGGATGATACAAGAAATGAAAATATATCATACTGGGCAAGGCAGCATGATATAAAGAGATATCTTGGTGAATTGGTAAGGGCATTTGATACTTCAACAGGCTTTAAAACAGACAAGTTTTGAAGTATTTATGTGACAAAAGTAATGTAAGATCGGAAGGAAATAGTTTTATATATGCTTGAAATAATAAGTTGCAGCAGAAGAACCGATATTCCTGCTTTTTATTATGATTGGTTGCAGGAATGCTTAAAAGATAATTATGCGGCAGTTAAAAATCCTTACAATAACACAACTTATGTAGTTGATCTGTCTCCAGAAAAGGTTCATTCTATATGCTTATGGTCAAAATCATACAAGAATGTTCTTAATAATCCAGGATATCTGTCGCAATATAATCTTTATTTCCAGTTTACAATTACGGGCTACTCCAAAATATTGGAATCCAATGTGATTGATACGCTAGAAGCAGTCAGGCAGATGGAGCAACTAGCTAATAAGTATTCACCTTCTCAGATAAACTGGAGATTTGACCCCATTATTTTTTCAAGTGAGGGTGAGAAAATGGATGTACCTGGTAATCCTGGGGCAGCAAGATTGAAAACCTTTGAGGATTTATGCAGAGATATTTCATCCTTTGGGGTAAATCGCTGTACCATAAGTTTTCTTCAACTATACAAAAAGGTAGAGAAAAGATTGAATTTAAAGAAAATAAGTTATAATATACCTACACTTAAGCAGCAAATTGAGTTTATAAAACAGATGACAGAAATTGCTGACAAACATGGAGTGGGAATCTACACATGTGCAAGTCCCCTGCTTGAGGGAATCCCAGGAGTTAATAAAAGTCATTGTATTGATGGGCTGTACCTTGAACAGTTATTTGGTAAAAGAACCTCAAAAGCGAGAGACTCAGGGCAAAGAGAAGGATGTGGTTGTACAAGGTCAAAAGATATTGGGGCATACGATGGACAGTATTGTATGCATGGATGCCAGTATTGCTATGGGATGTAAAGATATTATTATAGGTAACGAACTGATATATAAATTTACAGCTCGGTATCTATAGGATTAAGAAACTCAAAATGGAGGAAAGAAAATGAGCAGCAAAACAAACTGTGAATGCTGTATGAATTACAGCTATGATGAGGAGTACAACTATTATGTGTGTGAAGTTAATCTGGATGAAGATGAAATGGGAAAGTTCATAAGCAATTCTTTTGATAATTGCCCATATTTCCAGTTTTATGATGAATATAAGATTGTACGCAAACAAATGTAATTTTGTATCATTATTTTTTATGGTATTTTTTCCGATATATAAACATAGTACGTAGATATCACCTTTGGAGGCTGTGTATGGATATCGAAGGAAAAACCATAAACAATAAATATAGAATCATTAAGAAAATCGTTGATGGTGAATTGAGTACTGTATGGACAGCTGAGAATTTGATAGATAGTGCAAATGTATTAATAAATTTAGTAAAAAAGGATTTATCAATAAGAATAGAGGATGTAATAAGATTCAGGAATGAGGCTTTGGAAGTATCCAAGATAAATGTACCCGGCATCGAGAAGATATTGGATATCGGCGAGTGTGAAGATTATCATTATGTTATAAGGGAGCCTGTTCAAGGCAAAAGCCTCCTGGAAATGATATGTGAGGGAGCGGTATTTAATATAGATGAGGCAGTAGGTATCATATATGGTATTTGTAATGCCTTAAACCATGCTCATGAAGCAAATATAAGGCAATTATCTTTCTATGAGCGAAATGAAATATGCCTGTATGTGTATGGCAATTCCTCGCTTTGGCTGGTCAAAAGAATATTTTATGAGAGCTTTGGACCATGCTGCAGAAATAGATGACCAATGGGGAATGGCGGAAATTTACCAGTTTATGGGTCATTATCTTAATTGGACAGGAAATTTAAGCGATGGTATAACATGTGCTGAAAAAAGTGCAGACATGTTTAAAAAAATAGGGAATATAAAAGAGTTCAATATGTCGTTAAATCCACTGCTGCAAGGATATTACTATCAGGGTGATTATGAAAATATGTTCGTTGTAAACAGCCAATTTGAGGAAATTGCCTGTAAAATCAAAGATAACTATACCTTGTGTGCCTCAAAGATTTTTTTCTTACAATACTTCAGGGACAAGGGAGATTATAAAGAGGCGGAAAGATATGGGCTTTTATGCAGCAAGCTTTCTTTTGATGTAAAGGATTGGTTTAATTATTGTTCTATCAGTATTGAATTAGACCTACATGCCAATAATGGCACCAACAATGGATGAAACATAACTGAAAAAGTTGGTAAATATATTATAAGGCAAAAGCAAGAGAACGAGTTTTACTGGAGCTATAAAGCCCGTGAATTAGA
>JAEYYB010000016.1 GCA_023430975.1 Bacillota bacterium
TTAATCTTACATTTGGCAGAGCAAAATAACGAACGTTTTAACGTTATTTTGTGATAGACAAATAGCAAGATTAACTGATTTTAATAGATTTGCGACAGACAAATGTAATAGATTTATCACTTTTAATTTAGTAGGAATGACTAATTAAAGGAAAAACTTAAAAAGAATTTGTTGTTAATTTTTGGAGGAAATAAATGATTCAGGAACTAATAAAAGCGTTTTTACTTGTTTTTATAGCTGAAATGGGGGATAAGACCCAAATTCTTGCTATGGCTTTTGCAACCAAATACCCGGCCAAAAAGGTATTAGCGGGGATATTTGCTGGATGCTTGCTAAATCATGGGTTGGCAGTTCTCTTGGGAAGTTCTGTTTCCAGACTGATACCGCTAAATACAGTTCAAATTATTGCAGGATTTGCTTTTGTGGGCTTTGCCCTGTGGACAATTAAGCCGGAATCGGATGAAGATGAAGATGAAAGCAATAAATCCAAGTTTGGGCCTGTTATAACAGTTGCCACGGCTTTCTTCATAGGGGAGCTGGGGGACAAGACCCAGCTTACGGCTATTACTCTGGCAACTGATGCCGTATATCCTCTTGTAATACTTGCAGGAACTGTTACCGGGATGGTTGTAACAGGAGGTTTGGGTATCATTGTAGGTAAGAAACTTGGAGATAAGATACCGGAATTCGCCATAAAAATTATTGCTGCTTCAGTGTTTATGTTGTTTGGTGTAACCAAGCTTTATAGCACTATGCCCAAAGAATATCTTGATATAAAGTATATCTTGATTTTTGCCGCTGTGATATCAACGATAGTTTTCTTTATGTTAAAATCCTCCTTAGCAAGAAGAAGAGAGGGCAAGGAGTCTTTGTTTGTAAAGACATCAAGGGAGCTTTACAATTATTATCATCAGGCAAGGGAAAAGGTTGAGGATATATGCGTGGGAGAAAGTGAATGTGGAAAATGCCGAGGGAAAAATTGTATTATAGGCTATACCAAGCTATTGATTGATAATGGCCTGGAGGGTATAGATTCGGTTGAGCTTGATGATGGTGATAAAAGTTTTGATAAGGACTATGATAAAGAGCTGGTGCTCGAAGTATTAAGGAGTACTCTCACGCTTTTAAAGAATGATCCTGACAACGAAAATTATATAAACTTACATAAAATAAGAAAGAACCTTGAGATAATACTGTTTGGTCAAAGTATTGGAAATATGGATAACTGGCAGCAATATGTAAATGCTTTGAAAGCTATGAATAAAGACATTGCAGATAAACTTAGGATCGACTAAAAATATTACTGAGGCACTTTGCAAAGGTGCTGTAGATGCAGGTTATTCAGGCAGCTCTATTTGAGAGGCCAGACACAAAGCATTCCGCTTCTTACTACACGGCAGCATTCAAGCGGAACCAGCGGTACGTCTGCATCAATGCTGGCCCAGTGAATTATGACGGGAACACTGCATCCTAATTTCTGTATATCATTTGAGATGTCTGTTCCGTAAATATAGAAAAAAAAAGCTACAGAGAATTAGGAGCTTCTCTGTAGCTTTGCCTTATGTAATTTTCAAATTAACATTTGCAGTTGTTGTTGTTGTTACATCCCCCGAATCCCCCAAAAATACCAGGGCAGAAGCATATAATGAGTATAAGGATTATGATGATCCAAATAAAGTCATTACCAAAGCCTAAAAAACCGCATCCTCTTTCATTTTCCATTGAATTCACTCCTCGCAATACTATTCCATTCCATAGTATGAAATGCCTTTTATAAAAGTTCCATATTAGTAGTGTTATTGATATTAATTCCAATTTAATGATTGATTTCACAATTAGTCATGATCATGACTTAGATAAGGGCATTTTCCAAAAACAATTTTACTTTAAAAACATTACTAAGGAACTTTTTGCTCACAATTATATATAATACCATTAGGTTATATAAATAAGAGGTGCTCTTTATGATAATACCAATAAAACTTGCAGGGATTGCACTTGCATGCAAATCGGTCCAGGTATATAGCAATAAGCGGAAGGGTTTTTTAAATTGTAACCCCGATGTATCAGTAAAAAACAAAAAGTTCTATAAGCCTTTAGCTATTGGTGAAAATCCAGGACCTAGCATAATCAATACAATTTCACAAGCTATTGCATCAAGAATTAAGGCTAAAGCCCGCAATACTCATGAAGACTATATGACAGTGATCAAAAACACCATACCCCAGGAGGCCAGAATTTTAACTCCTACATACCGGGGAAAATCAAAGGTATATGAGCTTTGGGATATTGATGGAGATAGGGAGAATGAGCTTATAGCCAGCTACATTCTTAATGATGAGATTACTACTGTTGTCATTAAAAGACAAAATGATTTGTGGAATATTGCTGCTGAGATTAAGAATTCCGAATGTAAGTCATTGAACTACAGGACACTGGCAAATGTAGCTGGAAAAGGAAAACAGCTGCTTTTGGGTTATGTGGATAAGGATAACAATAAGGAACTATCTGCCTATACATTGGTAAACTATAATGCGAATAAGCTGTTTTCACATAGGTATGATAAATTTAGTTTTTTAAATATGCCCGATAAATCCAAAGGGGAGTCCTATAATCATATGGTGTTTTGGAACAGGAACGATAGAGGAAGCTATGATGTTGAGGTAAAAAAATGGGATGGCAGCAAACTTGAGAGTCCCAGAAAGCATAAGGATATTTTATTGGGAGGAGTGTTGCCTCTTTATGCACAAAAGCTTAAGAGAAACCCCGAAAAGCCATACAACTGGTACCACCTGGCGGTTGCATTAGAGAATGCAGGAATGGATAAGAATGCTTTGTATATCATAAAAAAAGCCAGGCTTCTAAAACTGTCAAAAGGAGTAAAAGAGGACTTGGATGTATTGGAACATAATATAAGGCAAAAGTTAGGATAAATTTATTAAGAAAAAAACAATAAACCCCCGCTTCTATAGCGAGGGTTTATTGTTTATGTTCGTGTCCGGGAAATTATGGTGCATTCTACACCATAATTTCTCATGACAGCCACCGAGGTGGACTAAGTCGCAAGGGATTCGTCCACATGGATTTCGCCCACATATCAATGGTTTTAAATCATACGTAACAAAGTTGCCAATGTAGGTTTAGAATTCATACTGCAATTAGCAAACTGTATTATCGCATGCAGGTCCTGTACAGCCCCAGAAGAGCAATAAGAACAGGATGATAAAGAATAAAATTTCTGAATTGTCAAACAAACCGCCGATACCTCTTTTTTCGCTCATTTATAACACTCCATCCTAATATGAATATTAATAGTATTTAAGCCTAATATAAAATATTCAATATCCGGATTTTAGTGCATGTACAAGGGCATTTCAAAAAAATCAGTATTATACATTCATTTGGAAGAGGTTTCGTATCTCAGTCTCACTAAGCTGTGTTACCAGGTTTTCACCAGCATGGATAACATTATTGATAAGATCCTTCTTCTTTTCCTGCAGCTCAAGGATTCTTTCTTCAATTGTACCTTTTGCCACAATCTTGAATACCTGCACAACTTTGGTTTGACCGATTCTATAAGCTCTGTCGGTGGCCTGGTCTTCTACAGAAGGATTCCACCATGGATCAAAGTGTATTACAATATCTGCAGCGGTGAGATTTAGGCCTGTACCACCAGCTTTTAACGATATCAGAAAAACCGGTTTTTCCAATGAGTTATAAGAGTTTACCATATTTAGCCTGTCTTCAGCCTTGGTGCTTCCATCAAGGTAAAAATAGGGTATTTTCAGTTTGTTTAACTCTTCCCCTATAATTTTGAGCATGGATGTAAATTGTGAAAAAATAAGTATTCTATGGCCTGATTTGATGGAATCTTCGGCCAGTTCCATAAGAGCATCCAATTTACCGCTCCCACCCTTGTAATTATCAATAAATGTGGCTGGATGGCAGCATAGTTGTCTTAACCTGGTCAATATCGCCAGTATCTTAATTTTGCTCTTTTCAATTCCGTTATTTTTTATTTCTGCTGCTACTTCACCCTGTGCTTTTTTCAGGTAGGCCGCATAAAGCTTTTTCTGGTCCACGGTCATTTCTGCTATGGTTTTGCTCTCTATTTTATCAGGGAGCTCTTTTAGAACGTCCTTTTTAAGCCTCCTTAATACAAAGGGTTTTATGAACTGGGACAGCCTTTTTAATGCTTCCTTATCATCATTTTTCACAATGGGTGACTCGAATTTTTTAATAAACTTATGGTGGCTCATAAGGTATCCTGGCATTATAAAGTCAAATACAGACCACAGCTCTGTCAGAGTATTTTCTATGGGAGTGCCGGTCAAGGCGAAGTATCCTTTTGCTTTTAAGCTCTTAACAGAACCTGCGTTTAAAGTGGCAGGATTTTTAATGTGCTGAGCCTCGTCAACAAAAACATAACTGAAATCCATATTTTCATATTGCTCTATATCTCTCTTCAAAGAACCATAAGATGTTATAGCCAGATCATAATTGTGAATTTCCTTTATGAGGCTTTCTCTTTCGGCTTTTGTACCGGATATGACAGATGCAGATAAATCGGGTACAAATTTCTCAACCTCAGCCTTCCAGTTGAAAACCAATGATGTTGGGGCAACAACAAGGCAAGGGGCAGTGTTTTCGGCCTTTTCGCTTTTTATAAAACTGAGTACCTGTAATGTCTTCCCAAGGCCCATGTCATCGGCCAAAATGCCGCCAAAGCCATAATGAGAAAGGGTTTTGAGCCACTTATATCCAAATTTCTGGTAATCCCTTAATATCCCTTCAAGATCCGAGTTCAGTTTTATATCAAGGTCCTTTGGATTTAATATTTCGCTAACCAGTTTCTCATAATCTGCATTTTTTGATACCAGTTTAAATTCCTTTTCATCCAGATAATTGTCAATAAACAATGCCCTGTTCGAGGGGAGGTTTACCTTTGAACCTTTTATTTTCTTCTCATTTATATCCAGGTCTGAAAAAAGCATGGATAAGTCCTTAAGCTGCCTGTTATCAAGCTTCAGAATTGATCCGTCCTTAAGCCTGTAGTATTTCTTTTTTTCCCTCACAGAATCCAGAAGGTTTAATATTTCATCATCCTCAAAATTATCCACATGGAAATCAAATTCCAGAAGATTTGTATCAGTGTTAAGCCTTATGCCCATCTGGACGTTGTTTACATTTTTTATCCTCAAGGCCTTGAATGCATCAGAATAATATAGCTCGGCTGATTCCTTGAGCAAGTCAATTTTTCCTGATATTAAATCTGCAATATCCTCTTCCACTTCGCTGTAAAACAATCCACTTTTTTGATACATACCACAGGAGTTTAAAAGATTTATGATTGTTTTTTCTTTTTCAATGTCCCTAAGAACTAAATCCGACTCACTTTCAGACATTCCTGGTTTTACTATTTTATTCCCGTAAATGAATTGGACCTTAGCCGATATTCCTTTACTGGTCATATCAAAGTATATTTTACATTGAAGCTCCTGATCGATAACCTTTTGTGCCAGTTCCTGGTCTATCTCAACATGGCAGGATTCTTTGACCGAAGGTATAAATTCTTTTAAAAAATGAACCCTGTCTTCTTTGCGTATTCTGTATTTAGGATTTTTCTTCTCAGTGCGGGTAGAGTGTATTCTATCCAATAAGTGTTTTTTTTCTTCAGGAATTCTATAAACAACTAGTTTATATGGATCAAATGCATATTCAAAATTCTGTGTAAGGGCCATAATCTTTATGTTATCATCATAATTGGCATCCATTAAAAGATCGCCATTTTTTTCTTCAACTTTGATTTTAACCTCAAGATCGTCTTCTATTTTAAGATTTTGATTTAAAGAACTGGAGTAAATTAAAGGCTTTTCACTGTTTCTCACTATCTCAATGTAGGCTTTTAAATTATCTTCAAATAACTTTACGGTATTTCCAAAAAATATACTATTGTTTTCACGGTAATACGAACGGTAGCCCAAGTAATCATCCATTACCTTTTCTTTTCTTAGAATATCAGTAAGTAAATCCAATACTTTTTTGTCAGTGCCATCAAAAAAAGTATTCCTGAAGTCTATTTCATATTTTTTTGTAAAATGATAGTATCTATTATCTTCCATAGCTTCAAGAAACGATTTTATATTTTTTACTACATAGGGTTTTGTTTCGCCGGCTTTTAACTTAAGCTCCAGGGCTACCTTATCATAACCCATTGATGTAAACTCATGCTCAAGCCATAATTGTGCTTTTAAATGCTTGGAAGGAGCTTTATTGAAAGTAAAGGGAATAAATGCATCCTTGTTTTTTTTAAAACTTTCACTACCATATTTTTCTTGTGCCTTTTTTAGAAGTGCAACTATATGCCTGCAGGCACCGTCATGGTTGTAGAACTCACTGCATTGACATGCAAATGATTGGACTTTGCCATCCTTATTCATCTTTACAATAGCATAATAATTAAAATCGTCCTCAATAATTGCCGATATGCAATCATCATGTTTTATATACTCAAGATTCCTTACGTTATCTGTAATGCTGCAGCCATGTGCATAAGCCATTCTGTCAGCTGCCATATTTTTGATATTATTATCATTTATGTTAATCAAGTACTTCACCTTTTTTACTTAAAATTTTTGATAATTATAAAATTAAACTCAAAATAAAACCTTATCATATTATTCTACCCCACATATTACTAGTAATACAATAAGAAACGTGTAATTGTATAATTGCTATGTAATTTTACAAGTGATTATAGATGAAAAGTGAATAATCTTTTACATTTGTCTATCGCAAATTCCGTAAAAACCGTTCGTTATTTGCTCTGACAAATGTAAGATCATTAACACTTTTAATCTAGATTAATGGTGATTTCAACAGGGCAATGGTCTGAACCTTCTATGTCTTTATGTATTGCAGCACCCAAAAGCATTTCCTTAATTCTTTCAGATATGCAGAAGTAATCAATACGCCAGCCAACGTTTTTGGCCCGTGCATTGAACATATACGACCACCATGTATAAGCATCCTTTTCATCGGGATAAAGATATCTGAATGTGTCGATAAAGCCTGAATCCAGAAGTTTGCTGAATTTGCCGCGTTCTTCATCAGTAAAGCCTGCACTTTTGTGGTTAGTAGCCGGGTTCTTAAGGTCAATTTCCTTATGTGCCACATTCATATCACCGCATACTATAACAGGCTTTAGAGCATCCAGTTTTTTGAGATAGCCTCTGAATGCATCTTCCCATTCCATTCTGTAAGAGAGTCTTTCCAAAGCCCTCTTTGCATTTGGGGTGTAAACGTTGACCAGATAAAAATTATCAAACTCCAGGGTTATGGTTCTTCCTTCTGTATCATGCTCGTCAATTCCAATGCCGTTTTCCTGGGAAATAGGTCTCTTCTTTGTGAATATTGCAGTACCTGAGTAACCCTTTTTAACCGCATAATTCCAATACTGACAATAACCATCCATTGTGAGTTCGAGCTGACCTTCCTGCAGCTTGCTTTCCTGTATGCAAAAGATATCTGCATCAACGCATTTGAAAAAATCCATGAATCCCTTGTTCATGCAGGCTCTTAAACCGTTAACATTCCATGAAACCATTTTAATCATAATATATACACCTCTATACAATTATTAATTAGAATTTTACAAATTACTATTAATTAAACTTTAATCTATCCGATAAATATTATAGCAAAAAAATTACTCCCCTATAACCCTTGGTGACAAGGGTATTTTTTTTGTCTATATTAAAAGTGATAAATCTGTTACATTTGTCTGTCGCAAATCTATTAAAATCAGTTAATCTTGCTATTTGTCTATCACAAAATAACGTTAAAACGTTCGTTATTTCGCTCTGCCAAATGTAAGATTAATACTGATTTTAATTATGTTGAGCCGTTCGTTATTTGCTCTGCCAAATGTAAGATTATTAACACTTTTAATATAGAAAATTATCATAATAACGATAAAGGTTAGGTAACAAAATAACTGAATATTTATAGAATATATTAGTAAAAATAAAACCGAATGCTATATTTCTATAATAATCGAGGTGCTTCCATGAATGTAAATTTGAAACTTAAGTGTTACAATTGTGAGTCTGTAGTAATTGAGTTACCAAAGTCAAAGATTTCAAAGAAGGAGGGGTCAAATTATCTCTGTGAAAACTGTGGACACTTCAATGTATTGAAAGAGCAAAACCTTTATAAGGGCATAGACAGAAATCCCATGATAAATATTTTTGGTATTGATGAAGGCTGAAAAATCGGCTGAAAAATCACTTGATGACATTTAATCGGTTATTGACATTACCAATTTTATCTGATATGATATACTACAAAATCTTAAAACAATTAATTGCGATGAAGGATACAAGATACATTTGATTGTAAAAGAGAGTCGGTGGTTGGTGTGAACCGATACATGATGTGTATGTATAGCTCGGTCCGGAGTATTGCTACTGAAATTTAAGTAAGGAGCAACGTTGACCACGTTATAGTCAGAGTATTTGATAATACTCACTAAGGGTGTGCCTTATTAATACGGCATATCGAATTAGGGTGGTACCGCGTAAGAGCTTAAGCCTTTCGTCCCTGCATGACTGCAGGGGTGAAAGGCTTTTTTAATGTCTTAAGGTATGAAGGGAGTGAATAAATTTGGCAAAACACTTATTGTCCGTACTGGTTCAAAATCATGCAGGTGTGCTTTCAAGAGTGTCCGGATTGTTCAGTAGAAGAGGTTTTAATATAGACAGTCTGGCAGTAGGGGTTACTGAAGATCCTAAAATTTCAAGAATAACAATAGTTGTTGATGGGGACGATTATACAGTTGATCAGGTGACAAAACAACTTAATAAGCTTATTGATGTGCTTAAGATCAAGCGATTGGAAAAGTCTGATTCTGTCAGCAGAGAGCTTGCACTCATTAAGGTTTCAGCAACAACCGAAACACGAGCTGAAATAATTCAGATTGTTGAGATATTCAGGGCTAAGATAGTTGATGTTTCAAAAACTACTCTTACAATAGAAGCAGCTGGAAGTTCGGATAAAGTGACTGCTCTCGAGGATATGCTTAAGCAATATGGCATCGTAGAGATTGTCAGAACGGGTACTATAGCTATTGAAAGAGGTAACAAATATATAAAAGTAAATTATAATGAGGAGTGATAATCTATGGCAAAAATGTATTATGACAGTGATTGCAACTTAGGTTTATTGAAAGGAAAGACCGTTGCAATAATAGGTTACGGAAGTCAGGGGCATGCACATGCACAGAACTTACAGGATAGCGGTGTAAACGTAGTTGTAGGTTTGGCAGAAGGATCACAAAGAAGACAGCAGGTTATAAATGACGGTTTAAAGGTTATGAATACTGATGAAGCTGCAAAAGCTGCAGATGTAATTATGATACTTGTTCCTGACCAGATTCAGTCAACAGTTTATGAAGAAAGCATTAAAGCAAACCTCAAAGAAGGCGATGTTTTAATGTTCGCACACGGTTTCAACATAATTTTCAACCAGATAGTACCACCTAGTTTTGTTGATGTTATTATGGTTGCACCAAAGGGACCGGGACACACAGTAAGATACCAGTACCAGGATGGAAGAGGCGTTCCTTCAATAATAGCTGTTCATCAGGATGCATCAGGTAAGGCAAAGGATTATGCACTTGCATATGCATCAGGTATAGGTGCAGGCAGGGCAGGTATATTGGAAACTACATTCAGAGAAGAAACAGAAACTGATTTGTTTGGTGAGCAGGCAGTTCTTTGCGGCGGTGTTACAGAGCTTATGAAAGCAGGCTTTGAAACATTAGTTGCAGCGGGATACCAGCCGGAAATTGCATACTTCGAGTGTATTCACGAAATGAAGCTGATTGTAGACCTCATCAATCAGGGAGGTTTTTCGTTCATGAGATACTCCATCAGTGACACAGCTGAATACGGAGATTACATGATAGGTAAGAGAATCATTACTGATGAAACTAGAAAAGAAATGAAGAAGGTTCTTTCAGAAATACAGAATGGAACATTTGCTTCCAGGTGGATTGCAGAGAATAAAGCAGGAGGAAGGGCTGAATTACTTGCTATAAGAAGAAATGAATCAGAACACCAATTAGAAAAAGTTGGAGCAGAACTCAGAAAAATGATGAGCTGGCTGAAGAAATAATAAAAGAGATAAATAAGCAAGTATAATTGACTATTCTTTTACATTTAATTATTTAATAAGTAATGGCTAAGAAATAACATCCGATTCCCACCGTCCAAAACCCCGTTAAATCGTCGGGATTTTGTCCTTGAGGATAGGTCGTTATTTCTAAGGCATTACCATAAGATATTTATGAATATGAGATTGATTGAGAGGAGGGGGGCAGTATGGCTACCCGTATAAAAATATTTGATACTACTTTGAGAGATGGAGAACAGACCCCAGGTGTTAATTTAAATATCCATGAGAAATTGGAGATAGCTAAACAATTGGAAAAGATGGGGGTAGATGTAATTGAAGCAGGCTTTGCAATTGCATCACCAGGTGATTTCGAGGCTGTAAAAGCTGTTGCCCAAAACATCAGAAATTCAACTGTTGCAAGCCTTTGCCGTGCTGTAGAGAAAGACATAGACAGGGCATGGGAAGCGGTTCAATATGCTGCTAATCCTAGAATTCACACGTTTCTTGCAACCTCTGACATACACATGAAGTATAAGCTTAAAATGACTGAAGAAGAGGTATATGCAAGAGCTGTAGATATGGTTAAATACGCAAAAAAATACTGTCAGGATATAGAGTTTTCTGCAGAAGACGCAAGCAGAACAAGAGTGGATTTCCTTTACAGGATTATCGAAGGTGTAATAAATGCCGGTGCTACTGTAGTGAATATTCCTGATACGGTTGGATACTCCACTCCTGAAGAGTTTGGAAATTTGATTAAAGGCATAAAGAATAATGTTCCCAATATAGATAAGGTTGATATAAGTGTTCACTGTCATAATGATTTAGGCCTTGCGGTTGCCAATTCTCTTGCAGCTATGGTAAATGGTGCTACTCAGCTCGAATGCACTGTTAACGGATTAGGAGAGAGGGCTGGTAACGCATCCATGGAAGAAATTATAATGGGCATTAACACTAGAAAAGACTATTATAATAGCTTCGAACACAGAATTGAAACCGTTCAAATTTATAGAACAAGTAAGCTGGTCAGCAGTATGACAGGTATAAATGTGCAACCTAATAAGGCGATTGTAGGAGCCAATGCATTTGCCCATGAATCAGGAATCCACCAGCATGGGGTATTATCTGAAAAGAGCACATATGAGATAATGACACCTGAATCAATCGGTCTGACTCAAAACCGTATGGTGTTAGGTAAGCTTTCAGGTCGCCACGCATTTGAAGAAAGGCTTAAGGAGCTGGGTTATAATTTAGGAGCTGATGAAGTTCAAAAAGCTTTTGAACAGTTTAAGAGCCTTGCTGATAAGAAGAAGGAAGTTACTGATAGAGATATAGAAGCTCTGGTTAAGGATAAAGTTTCGGATATTCCAGAAGTATTTGAATTGGAAAGCTTCCAGATCAGCAGTGGAAATAAGGTTATAGCCAACTCAGTCATAAGCCTTAAAAGAAATGGTAGTATAATAACTGAAGCAGCTACAGGTGATGGTCCTGTAGATGCCGCGTTTAATGCAATGGATAGGCTGATAGGATTCAGTATGGAATTGGAGGAGTACTCCTTAAAGGCTGTTACTGAAGGAAAAGATGCCCTCGGTGAAGTTACTGTGAAGGTATTAAAGAATGATAAATTCTTTATAGGCAGAGGTGTCAGCACAGACATTGTTGAGGCAAGTATAAAAGCATATCTTAACGCAGTAAACAGAGTGATTAGTGAGATTGGAGACAGCGTTATCAATAAATAATCAAGTATAATAAGGCTCAAAACGGTAAGTAATATTTCAATTATGCATAAATAACGGGTGGCTATCTATATAGCCATCCGTTGATTTTTTAATGCCTGGGGAAATATGACGATTTTGTTCATATAGTTTAATTTGATACAACGACCTCGAGCGTATGGCTTTCGGAGCGTCCGAATGTATTAACAAAGGCACATTTATATGTATAAATACCAGGTTTTTCTGCTGTTATAATCCGCATTACTTTTTGTGAATCAGGTGTGTAGTCAGTTCTTTTTAAAGTATATATAACATGGCCGTTCTCTAATAAAATCCACTCAGTTCCATTATTGCCGCCTGTCATTATTGAGGTAATGGTAAAGTCTTCTCCAACTTTTACAGTGTGTTTGTCACTGCTTATTAGTACATTTCCAGGTTCTCCCGTAGCTCTGATTACTGTTATATGGTCGGATGAATCGGTATTGGATGGACTAACTGTGCTTAATTTAGCTGAGGCATTAGTAGATTCAATTGGGTCAGCAGCAGATTTGGTAGGGTAAGATTTGTTTGCTCCAGGCTTGACTTTTGCAGTAGGATAATCCTTTGCATTGCTAGCCTTATCAACACCAGGGCTATTGACTGCAAAAGGTGTTTTTTTATCAGCTGGTTTGGGTGTTGATGCTGTATTGTTTTTACTGCTTTTAGAATTATTCTTTTTAACATTTCCACCCGGTTTAGACGATTTATTGGTGCTGGAGTTAGAGTCTGGCAATGACAATGATGAATCGCTGCTTTCATCATTAATATCTTCAGTCTGGCTATTATCTGTATCATCCAAGCTGGAGCCAGATCTTAGACTGGTTTCGGATATAACCATTTCTTCTTTCTTATCGCCATTTTGGATAAATATAAAAAGGCCGGCAATCATAAACAACGCTGCAGCTAAACAACAGCCTGCGATAATTATGTTTTTTATGTGGGGAAATTTACTTTCGGGAATACAATAATTTCTATAGTTTACTTCATTGCCTACGTTTGCGTTAAATGGTTTTTTGATGCAAAGGAATCTGCAGTCCTCTGTCATAATGATGGCTTTAGTGCCTTTGATTTCCAATACCACTCCTGCATATTCAGACAGGTTCCAACTTAAATCCACATCTTTGATATAGCCTTTAGTAACTTCAAGCTTGCTTTTCATGATCAGACATAAGGCTACTATATATTTGCGATTTTGTTTTAATATTTTTCTATATATGTTATCCTCTTCATTATAATCAACTTCAATTTTATTTGAGTAAACTAATTTTCCAGCAAAATCATTTGATTTTGACAAGTCTTTTGCCAATCTAACTGCACGCATAATCAAATAAGAGCTTTTTGGCGTAGAATGTATTAAATCCTTCATGGTTATCCCATACTTCCAGAGAGCATTCTTGAAAATGGACAGTTCTTCATTTAATTCACAGTTCTTATCCCGGCAACTCTCATTATAGTCATAGCTGTTTTGTGAAAAGCCCTGCACATTTCTAATGTGCATATCTCTTGCCCATTTCTTGATGTTCTTTTCGGCATACACAAAGAAATCAACATCGGTTTCTTCATCGAAATTATCAATAGAGTAATTGAATGCAGATAGACCCAGATTGAATTCGTCACTGTTTTTTGCAATTGCGGATTTGCCGAATGCATTTCCTACAACTCTTATTATAAAGTCTTTATTATTTTCAATAAAATTTTGTCTCAGCTCAGGAGGACCATTCTTAACTTCTTTTAGAATATTGTAAATAGATTCCATATGATTATACCTTCCATATGATTATACCTTTTTTAACTTATAAGAGAACATATTGTATGTATATTAATGTTAAATTAAGTTGAGTATATAGCGAGCGGTTTAGTTGTGTTTTTTTGGCAAACTTAAGTAGAATTAAACATATTAAATGCAAGGAATTTCTTACATCTAATATCATATAATATCATAGTATATTTTATAAAATGATAATTGTAAAGTTATATTGTTTTTGCGGTATCTAAAAAATTAATAATTTAAAAATATGTCTTCCCATTATTTTATATTTATAGTATTATTTAATTATACAAGACAATGTTTACTTTAAATAGTAATTATTTAACTGGGAATTGTTATAGTTTTGAAACCATTTATACAGCTATATGCATGCAGTATGGCATACAGTTGTTTTTATTTCAATAATTAGCTTTAGTAGGGGACGTATTTAGAGTTAATTACGCAAAATAAGCAGGGGAGGCTTATAAGTGTACTGCTCATATTACAAAAAATCTACTTTTTTTAAGCGTTTGCGAGGCTGTATGGGTTACTGCAATTTGCAAAAATGCATTATCGAAAGAGATGAACAGGTTGGAAAAATACCTTTTGAATATTGCGAAGGACTTGATGGTAAATGCAATATTATGTGTGGCGTATATATTTATTTTTCGAAAGAGACTTCCGAAAAGTGATATTTTGCTAGACCCGTATTTATCCATACCCAAATTGAGAGGATGTAAGGATTGAAGTTATATGGTAAAATAATCAGGGATACTAAAATTCTTAGGGATTCCTTTGTTGTAGAAGATGATTTGACTCTACAATTTAGAGAGAGACTTGAGAAGTGTTTTATAGATTTATGCAGGGAATTAGGGATACCGGTTCCTATATGGCTTGAGAAGAATACAAAGGAGTTTGCGTATTTTAGGAGGACTTTTTTTACAAACGAGCAGTTTGTAGAGAAAGTTAATTTTGACAGATTTGAAATAATGCTTGAATGATTATTACCAATCGCAGTTATTTGAAAAATGTTAATGATATAGGCAATGTTATAGTTCATAACTCCTACGACGATTATTTTCCATTAGAGGCATGAGTGTCCTTTAGCGGGGAATAATTTCTTTATGCCCGCATTAAATAGCTATTACAATCCTTAATAGTTATTGTATCCTTTTCTTGGCTATTACAATAATCCAAGTCATGACCTAAAATAACTTCCGTTATAGTTATCGCTCATGTGCTGACTTGACTCGTTAACACCCAGGACGCATGGGGAGCAGTTTAGCGAAGCTAAATGACCAGCTGCGTGGAAAGCGGAAGCAATTTAAATCATGCTTTGATATACCTGTATAGAATGGAACGTTTAATACTTATAATATTATTGTTTAATGGAGTTTTTATGAAAATTAAGAAAATTATTGATATAAGCAGGAAGATAGAAACTGGAATGGCTGTCTGGCCTGGAGATAGTGGTATAAACATACATTTAAATTTATCAATCAAAAGGGGAGACTTCTGTAATGTATCATCAATAGATATGGGACTTCATACAGGTACGCACGTTGATGCACCGCTGCACTTTTTAGACGGAACGGAAGATATAGCAAAGCTTGACTTGTCCATGTTTATAGGATATGTCAAGGTTTTTGAGTTGAATGTCAGTGAGTGTATAACTGAAGATGATATAAAGGATCTTCACATAGAGGAAGGAGATGCTGTATTTTTTAAAACCGTCAACAGTGAAATATCTCTTACTGAACAATTTAAAATGGACTATGTCTATATTGGCAAGTCAGCAAGTGAGTTTCTCATTAAAAAAGGTGTTAAAACAATAGGTATTGACTATCTTTCAATTGATGGATATTATACAGAAGGTTTTTTGTCCCACCACGCTCTTCTTTCTAAGGGTATAGGAGTAATAGAGGGGTTATATTTAAAAGGTGTAAAACCAGGAAGATATTTCTTCTCATGCTTGCCGTTGAATATAGATGGAGTGGATGGAAGCCCTGCAAGAGCGGTTCTGCTGGAAATGGAATAAAAATATATTTAACATTGTTAATAAATTGTTTATAATTACTTTATAGGATTTCAATATATATATTATAAAATATAATTAGGGGGGCATTACCCGTAGTATGGTTTTAAGGAGAGGTTTTAATGGGTAGGAATAAGAAGTTTTTTATTGCTTTTTGTTTTTCTATAGGGCTGATTATTTTTGTTTCAACAGCCTTTGCAGATATATCAAGCAAATCAGGCTATCAGCAGTTGAAGGATAGCATTAAGTATACATTTAAGAGTATGGATAAGCATTTAAGCAGCTATACCATAACAACCAGTACAGTAATAAAAGATAATAACAAGCTTATAATGTCCAGTGAAGAGATAAAGAAGCAAAGCAAAACTGCTAATGAGGAGCACAATACCTATCTGAATGGTAATACCCAAAAACAGTCATTTTACTACTATAATGATAAAGATACCTCTATATCATATGATACCAGCAATGATACATATTATTTATATGAAAATTCGGGAGATTACAAAAAAGCTTCTGTTGACCCTTTTAGTGAACCGTTTTCAAATGAAGTTGAAAAAATATTTGATTTATTTATTGGAAATCTTAAGGACAGTGTAACCTATGAAAATAAACCGGACGGATCTAAGAAGTTCAGCGGATTTATAAATCAAAGTCAGATTCCTGCACTAATCAATGCCTTAACGTCTTTTGAATTCAGGCAGGAGATATCCTCCAGGACATATGACAGGATTGATACCAAGTACCCACATTTAAAGAATGATGTATACATAAAATTAGTAAAAGGAAGTGCAACTACTAATAAGAACGGACTTATTGAAGATGTAACAGCATCATGTTTAATGGTAGGTAAGGACTTTGATGGAGTTGCCCATGATATTACTGCAGAAATAACTGTAAAGTTACATAATATCAATTCTACAAAAATTACAAAACCTGATCTTGCTGGAAAGAAAATTGAAAAAACCTCTAATGAGGGAAATGGAGTAATTAACCTCACTGAAAGATTTGAAGGGACATTTAAAAACAATATTGTTATTCAAAAGGACAATAGATATGAAAAAATCGGAGAAAGGATAGTAGAGCTGGCAAGGCTTGATGATACTCATTTTAAAGGTAATTATACAGAAGAATATGTAAGTGGCTATGAAGATTATTTTGAGAGCAAGGAATCTTTTGATTTTGATGCAACCTTAATAGGTTCATCTTCTAGTGCTAAATATACATATCTTGACTCAAGCAGCAAAGAGAGATCAGGCTATATAAATTTTGACACCGTAAATGGTAAAATATTCTTTAGCAACAATGGAAGCGGGTACAAAGACCTTTCATTTGATAACGATTTTTATAGGGTATTTGATGAATAAAGCTTTACATTATTAAATGATTAATTACTTTTAATCAATTATTAATTGCATTTTAATCGATATGATACGATGAAAGGAATTTCTATGGAAGTAGTACTCGAGATAAATAATTTAAATAAGATTTATAAAAATGGACTAGGTATTAGAGGCATTAATCTAAATATTTGCAAAGGTGATATATTTGGATTGTTAGGTGCAAATGGTGCAGGGAAAACAACTACAATGAAGGTTATTACAGGACTTATGAGGGCAGACTCCGGGGATGTGAAAATATTTGGTTATAACATAAATACCCAATATGAAAAAGCGATGAAGAATGTCGGATGTATAATTGATACACCTGAATCCTATCCATATCTTACGGCTTATGAAAATCTAAAACAAATTTCCAGATACTATGATTATATTGATAACATAAGAATTGACGAAGTGTTAGAGATGGTGGGGATATTTAAATATAAAAATGAGAAGATAAAAAATTTCTCATTAGGAATGAAACAAAGGTTAGGGATTGCTGGAGCTATACTATCAAATCCTAAATTGGTAATTTTGGATGAGCCGCTAAATGGTCTTGATGTAGACGGTATGGTAGCCATGAGAAATCTCATAAGGAAACTTTCTGATGAGGAAGGGACTACTTTCTTAATTTCCAGCCATTTGATAAACGATGTAGAGCTCACATGCAATAGGGTTGGAGTTATTTTTAACGGAAAAATTATAAACGAGGATTACACTGCTAATATATTAAGGGATTATTCTACTCTGGAAAACTATTTTATAAGTGAGGTTGACAGTAATGGAAGAGCTTAGAGGTGCGGCTTACAACGAAATTGAGAGGCTGTTTAAGAAAAAAAAAGCCTTTATAACAGCTATAGTATCAATTTTGTCTATAATATTAGGTCAACTTGTTGTAATAGTATTGAGGTTTGGCACCGGGTCAAGGGCAGCTGACAGAGCAGAGTTTCCATTAGTGGTTTTATCTATTTATATTAATGCAATACTCCCATTTTTTACTGCACTTATAGCAATTGATATGTTTGCAGGGGAGTTTTCGCAGAATACCATGAAAATAGCATTATTGCGTCCCATTTCAAGGTTAAAGCTCTTTTTGTCAAAATTCTCAGCACTAACCTTTTTTGTTTTTATAAATTTATTATTGGTCATGGCTTTATCCACATTGGCTGGAATGTTTTTTAATCCAGGGACCTTGACGATTGCAGAATTACTTAGAATTCTAATAGCCTACATGGTTTCAATTTTTCCTATTTTAACAATTGTCTTAATTGTTATTTTTCTGGGAAACCTTTTTAAAAAAGGAACAACGGCTTTTTGGGTTTCTGTAATTCTATTTGTTGCAATGAAAGCACTTGAAATATATAATAATTACTATAAGATAATGTTTATAACATCTATACTTGGATGGTACAGTCATTGGACGGGAAATGAAATCAGGATTGATGTATTATTAAGGGAATTCCTTATGATGCTTGCTTGCTCTTTAATGGCATTTTCAGCCGGATTTTACCTGTTTGACAAAAAAGAACTATAAGGGAGATTCCATGAGTCGACTTCATAAACACCTTGTAATAACTAATATTGCTATAATGATTGTTCCACTATTAATTACTGTCATTATTGCCAGTGCATATATCTTTGTTTCATTTACAATATTTGATACAAGTATAAGCTCTGAAAGTATAAAGAATTTGACTAATGTTGAGTATGAACTTTTTAAAGCAGACAGCAGTGCTTTCCAGAAAAATCCTGAGTTTTTATTGGACAAGGATTTTCAAAAAAATCTTACTATTAGATTATCCAATATAAATACCGATATAATCATAACGAAAAATAACAACACTGTATATTCTTCCAAGGATTTCAGTCAGATGGATATTGAAAAGTGTCTGGACTTTTCCAAACACAATTATTTACGGAGCACTGTCGACTTGGATGGAATTCCTTATATAGTTAAAGTGATAAATCAGACATATCCTGATACTACAACAGGTTATGTTATATTGTTATCACAAATTGATAAGAATGTCATCGCATCTAAAGATTTCATAATATTTGTTGTTGTGACGTTCTTTATAATGTTTATATTGACTAACCTGATATTGACCTATTCCTTTTCTAAAGGCATGGTAAAACCAATTTTACGCCTTAAAGATGCGGCCAGCGAGATAAGCTGCGGCAATCTGGCTCACGAAGTTGTGGTAGAAGGTGACAGTGAGATCAGGGATCTGTGCCAATCATTCGAACAAATGAGATTGAAGCTTAAGGAATCGGTTTATACCCAGGCGAAGTTTGAAGATAACAGAAAGATGCTCATATCAAGTATATCCCATGATCTAAAGACCCCCATAACCTCAATAAAAGGGTATGTTGAGGGTATACTGGATGGTGTGGCAAACAGTCCAGAAAAGGTTGAAAAGTATCTGAAAACAATTTATTCAAAAGCGGTTCAGGTTGATTCAATGATAGATGATCTTCTTTTTCATTCCAAGCTGGATTTGAATCAGATGCCCTTTAACTTTGAAAGGACTGACGTATATAACTTTTTCAGGCATTGCATAGAAGAGATTGAGCCTGAGTTGGAAAAGGCCAATATAAAAATAGAGCTTATGAATATGCTGTCTGATTATAGATTCCTATTTATAGACAGAGCTCAAATTAGGAGAGTTGTTTTAAACATACTTGATAACTCAAAAAAATATATGAATAAGGAAAATGGCACGATAGAGGTAACATTAAGAGAAAAGGATAATAATATAATAGTACAGATTAAAGATAATGGTGCCGGTATACCAAAGAATGATATGCCATTTATATTTGATAAGTTTTATAGAGCCGATACGGCAAGAAGTACCAAAGCTGGAAGCGGCCTAGGTTTGGCTATAGCCAAACAAATAATTGAGGGACATCAAGGGAAAATATGGAGCATAAGCAAAGAAAATGAAGGAACCAGTATACTTTTTTCACTAAAGAAATTATAATATTCATATATATGAATCACTTTTAATATAGCAACAGTATGATTAGTCTATGTTATGTAGGATTTGAAAGGATTTGTTTGATATGAAAAATATTTTAATAGTTGAAGATGATCAAAGTATCGCGGAACTCCAGAAGGATTATCTTGAGATTAGTGGATTTTCAGTTGAAGTATGCTCAGATGGAACAAGCGGTCTTAAATATATCGAGGAAAAAGAATGTGACTTAATTATTTTAGATATAATGCTTCCAGGTGTGGATGGGTTCGAAATACTCCGTAAAATACGGGATACAAAGGACATACCCATATTATTGGTCTCTGCTAAAAAGGAAGAGATAGATAAGATCAGAGGGTTAGGCCTTGGTGCAGATGATTATATAACCAAACCCTTTAGTCCTGGAGAACTGGTTGCAAGGGTAAATGCACATCTAGGTAAATATGAACGGTTAAAAAAGAAGTATAGAAACAATGGCCCAAGTAATGTTTTGCAGGTAAGAGGTCTGGAGATTCAAAAAGACTCCCGCATTGTCAGTGTTAATGAGAAGGAAGTCAGTTTGGCCCAGAAAGAATTCGATCTGCTTTTATTTATGGCAATGAACCCAAACAGGGTATTTAGCAAGGAAGAACTGTTTGAGAAAATATGGGGGCTTGATTCGCTCGGAGATACAGCAACTGTTACAGTTCATATAGCAAGGATAAGGGAAAAAATTGAAGCAGACCCATCCAACCCTCAATATGTAGAAACTGTCTGGGGTGCAGGATACAGGTTCAGAATTTAGGATTTGAATATTATATGGTAAAGAGGAAGAGATTATTAATCTCTTCTTTTTTGATTTCGAAAATATTTATTGTCGAAAAGTCACTAGTTTATTGTTTATTGTTCTGGTAGTATTGGTTAGTTTATTTGCGTCTTTTGCATTGTATAATTCTTTTGCCTTCATTAATAAAAAATTCCATATGTACCCACCAAAAAGACAAGCAAATATGGAATAATATATATATACATAAAAACAACTAAAAATGGAGGCATGGTATGGACAGAAAGAGATTTAAAGCAGTAAGTGATTATCTTGCAACTATAACAATATCTCCGACTCTGGTTACCACTTCAAAACCAACCCCAAGCCCAACCCCAAGTCCAACTAAAAATTCTCCAACAAATCCAGAAGTTACAAATACCCCCATAAATCAGGCAGCTTCAGTTGAAGATATCAATAATGACGGTGTAATAAATATGGCAGGTGCATTCAATACAATTAGAGGTGACTCCATATACAAATCATCATGTGATTTGAACAATGACGGCACCGTAAACATGTCTGACATAATAATAATAGCAACAAAGTTTAATACAATTGTAAGGCACTAGAAAATTGAGGGACATTTCTTCTAAGATTGCTACTAATAATAGACAATTTTAGAAGAAGTGTCTTTTCACTGGAACAAAAATAACGAAAAAGAGATAGGAACCAATTCCTATCTCTTTTCTGTCTGCTTGTTTAAGCTAATCGGGGTGAACCACGCTAAGCCTTATTCAAGTACATGATCAATCATTATTTTTGTGTGACATAAATAGTAACCTTATTCTCAATGGATTCTTTACCAGCAGCATTAAATGCTTTAACTGAGTATGTATAGTATGTATTAGGTGTTAAACCAACTTCATAAAAGGCTGTTGTAGCAACATCGGTAATAGTCTGTACCTTAACACCGTCTCTATATATATTATAGCCTGTAATCCCTGAATTTTGAGGTGTAGACCAGTTGAAGGATGTAAGAGTATTATAGCTGTACTTAACTGTTAATTTATTTACAGGTGGTACAGGAAAACTTGCCGGATCGATTGTACATGTTATTGGATTTTCATCAAAATGATTAAAATCCAAATAAGCCCACCAGTTATTAATGAATTTGCCTGTTGATTCAGTGCGTATTCCTGGATTTCTAGGTATTCTGTCATATACCCACATTTGGAATGTGTCCTGATCTCCATTCCATTCATCATTGCTAATAACTCTTGGATTTGTATCCGATATATTCGGATAGTTATACCAATTGTCTGCAAAGGTTTTTGCCCATGGTTTTACCACAAAATTATCAAAATGTGCATGAGTATTTCTTGCAGCAAATCCAAAAGCACCATTAATCAATGATGTATCATTAAATGTTATTTTAGGTGTATTCATATCATTAACATATACTTTAATAGATTGTCCGTCCGCTATCACCTTAAGCTTATAAACGGTGTCAGTGTTTATAACCATAGGAGCAGATTGCATTAGAATATAATCATTATTGAATAATCCAAGATCAACGCTATCAGTATATGGATTTATACTGGCATAATAGCTAGTTAAAGCATTAGCTCCTGTTGAAAGGTTGGATGCTCTAAATATAATACCTGCATCAGATAAAGAAGTGCTGTTGCTTACCATTACATCAGTTTCAAAGCTTCCATTACCAACTAGGTATTTCTTATTCACATCACTCCATTCTCTGGCAACGATCTTGGCATCAGGGGAAGACTCAACACTTAGCTGTGAATTTTCTATTTTCCAGTTACCCCCATATTCAGTGAGGGTACCCAAAGAATCGTCGAATCTTTCTGAATAATCACTCCAGCTGTAGTTTTTATAACCATTAGGAGGGAAGTGCATGTTTCCAACCTGACCATTACCCGAGGAAGAACATGGGTTAGCATACGTAAGTGCATCATAGTTTACACTGTCTGTCAGCATAAACTTTCCCCAATCATTGAGATTTGTCGAAATCTGGGCTCTGGTGGGATCATTTACATCAAATGTGCTCCATACATTATAAGTCCACTTTTTCGGCAATTTACTGGTACCTTTGCCAATAAAGCTTTCAACCATATGTCCAAAACATTCCAAGCCTGGATAAGCTAATATATCAAACTTCTTAGAGCAATCAACTTTATGTGGCGGACTATTTATCCAGAATGGGTCCTTTCCTACCATTAAAGTCTCATAAAATCCAAAATGATCATAAGAGGATGCTATCCATACTGAATCAATCCCACCAATTTCTACTAGCGGAAGAATACTATTATCCTTCAATATTTTATCATAGTTAGGTCCGCTGTGATGTAGTGCTCCCGGGTCCCTTTGATTTGGATTAAGATAGCCTGTCTTCCCAAACTGTACGATATTATTTTCAGATATAATGTCTGGATCTTTTGGAGCATTATAAGGTATATATTCATTAATATTCTTGGTCACAACGGTATAGTTTATGCTTCCGCCGGATGCACGCTTTAGATTTTCAACAAATTTATAAATATAATTCAGATTAGATTTGTCTGTAAACAATTGAGAATATTTTGAATCCTGAGATACTGTATAGGTTTTTGTGACTCCATTCTCTTCATAGTTATATGTTCCTTTTTTGATAATAGGATCGTATACAAGCAGTAGTGCTTTGTAGTCCGATTTATACTTCATTGTTCCTAGGGTTGTGGCAGAGACTTGTGAGCTTGATGAGGATTCTTTTCCTGATGGGTCAAAAGCCTTTACCTGGTATGTATAGCTTGTATTTGGGTTAAGGAAGGTATCGGTATAATAGCCTACAGTAGTTCTTCCTATCTCTGTTCCATTTCTAAAAACCTTATATCCCACTACATCAACATCATCTGTTGAAGTACTCCAGTTTAAAGATACTGTTCTCGCATCGGCGGGAGTCGCATTTAAATTTAAAGGTGTCGATGGAATGCTTGTGTCATTACCATAGAATTCAAACTCGCTCAAGTAAACCATATTGGTTGCTGAAGCATTTCTTACATTCAGTTTCCATATTGTTTTTGTGGATGATGCAGGAAGCTGATATTCAACCCATTTTTCAGAAGAAACAGTAGTGCTTTCAGGCATAATCTGCTGATAGGATCCAGTCTTTTTATCCATATCATATTGAGTATTTGCTGCTTCTATAGACCATGCCTGAGTCTGGTATTTACCAAGATAAGCCCTTATGGTCGATATATTCCTTGACTTCTGGAATTGAGCCTGTACATATACCTGATTGGTATTAACAAATTCGATGTCACTCGAAGTGTAGCCATCAAAAAGCTTTTCAATGAAATCGTTGGTCCTTTGATTGCTACCAATATCAGAACTGGTGAAATTTACTGTCAGAGCTGCCCTTTCATTTAGTATGTTGAGCTTGGTTCCTGAAGCACCATATACTACACTTGTTCCTGCAAACGGAATGGCAAAAATCATTTGAAGCACAATGATTGATGTAACAATTGAAATAATACTTTTCTTTCCTTTCATTATAATTCCCCCTCATCAAAATATATTACAATCCGATTATATAATATGATTTTTGCAAATCTCACCGAATTAAAGATTTTTTATAAAATTTTTTGGAACCACCTAAAGTTGAGAAAGTATAATATTTAAGAATTATAAAAAAAGATGGGCTACTTAGTAATATTCAAACCTATTGAAGATTTTACTGGCTCAATACTTTTATTTCTTTACCTTATACCATATTGGGTTTCTATCACAATGTTTGTAAAAAAATGTCCAAGTGAAATTGCTATCCACAACATATACATCACCCATTTCTAACCGTAAATGCTTTGAACTAAATTTAGTATTTGTTACTAAATGATAAACATTGTCTTCCAATTGTCAGAAAATATATATTTCATCTTTTGTCTCATTATTAAAAGCTTTTATTGCATCTTTACCTTCTAAATAGTCATTCATTTTTCCATAAGTAAAAGCATGCAATAAGTATTCATTAATGTGACAGTCTTCTTTTTCCGTATCGGTCATATGAGTTAAAAATGCCAGTTCCCATTTCTTTTTTATTTCAGCTGAAGTATACAAACACTTTTTTATCAAAACCCTTTCACTTTCTAACTGCTTTTTTATAACATTTCTAATTCGTAGTCTTTCAAGTTCTTCAAGCTTAAACATCTCATCCATTATCCTTATAAGATGCCTTAATTGTGCTTCTATATCATCTCCATGTAAACAGGAAATTCTCTGGTACTATTCTTCGTCATAATTTTTGTAATTAATAGAGTGATTTTCAATAATGTCAATCCATTCTTCTTCACTCATCATATCGTCGCACCATCTATAATACTCCATATTTTACCTCCATTTAATTTTCTTTCTCACAAATAATTAATTATGAAACTTACAAAAATAACGAAAAAGAGATAGGAATCAATTCCTATCTCTTTTCTGTCTGCTTGTTTAATCTAATCGGGGTGAGAGGACTTGAACCCCCGGCATCTTGGTCCCAAACCAAGCGCGCTACCAACTGCGCTACACCCCGTCGTCAAGCGACAAAAAGAATTTTACTACATCATTGGTTCTTTATCAACAGTCAAATATAGTTATTATGTTAAGTTAACACCTCTATTCGCTTATATACTAACTGTTGCGTCTGATATCTAGAAATTTCGAATTAAAGTTTCGTTTAAACACTGCATATTTTTACCAATAGCAAATTGTAATATAACCGTAATTGAACCGTACAGGCATATGATTTATAATATAAAGGGGGATTCCAACCCCCTTTATACAATTAGTATGTTATAAGGCTATATTTACGTCCAGGAAATTATGGTGTTTCTACACAATGATTTCTTAAGGCAACAATCAAGTGTAGACAAAATCATTTCATGATTTTGTCTTAAAGAGGTGTTTTATATTAAAAGAATTTTAGGGCAGGTAAGACGAGCGATACAAGATTATAACATGATTAAGGAAGGTGATAGAATAGCGGTAGGAGTGTCAGGTGGCAAGGATAGCTTGACCCTGCTTGTTGCATTAAAGCGGCTTCAGGAGTTTTATCCGGAAAAATTCCACCTGGAAGCAATCACTATTACCATGGGAATTGGTGATTTTGACCTTACACCTGTTAGAGAATTGTGCAAAAGTATAGGGGTTAATTATACTGTTGAGGAGACTCTCATAGGAAAGATAATATTTGAAGAAAGGCAAGAGAAAAACCCATGCTCTCTTTGTGCGAATATGAGGCGTGGAGCCCTTCACAATATTACAAAGACACTTGGATGTAACAAGATTGCACTGGCACATCACAGGGATGACGCTATTGAAACTCTTCTGCTCAGCACTTTTTATGAGGGCCGTTTACACACATTCTCTCCGGTAACCTATCTTGACCGCAAGGATATTCATATGATAAGACCCCTTATTTACACTGAAGAAAAGGAAGTAAAGGCATTTATTAAAGAGTATGGTATTAAAACGGTTAAAAGCCCATGTCATATTGATGGTTACACCAAGAGGGAAGACATAAAAAATATGTTGAAGGAAATGACAAAGGAAAAA
The DNA here is from genome assembly GCA_023430975.1 of Bacillota bacterium. Taxonomy (GTDB): domain Bacteria; phylum Bacillota; class Clostridia; order Acetivibrionales; family DSM-2933; genus Pseudobacteroides. The sequence continues at coordinate 26,407 of JAEYYB010000016.1, forward strand.
AGGGATATCAAATCAAATATTTTCGGTGCTATTAAGAGATCGGGAATTGATGGTTGGAAAGAATGAAAAGGAGTGGAATCAAGATGAATTACATAAGAAAAATAGTAGCACTATACACAACAATCGCCGTATTATTTCTCATACCTGTAAATTACGCTTCTGCAGATCCGGCTATAATATACCAGAAAACCGTAAAGGAAAACATCACATCAGGTGCGACTTTGGAGAAGATTACAAAGTTTACTACCGATGGTTGGCAGACCATAAATGTATTGAGAATTGATTTAGGGAATCCAAATATCAAAATAGATTCTTTGACAAATACAGATTCAGCAATGAAGCTGTCACAATTAAAAACTCTTGCTGATGCGAGAGGGGCAGTTGGAGCAATAAATTCAAGCTTCTTCAATTGGGTCGAGGGAAGTGGCCAGGGATATGTAGATGGGACAATTATCGAGTCCGGCAAGGTAATAAGTGCCCAAACCGGATATAACAGCACTGGTGATAATATGGCGTCAATGTCCATAGATAATGCAAATAAAGTATTTTTCGATTATTGGAAGACAGATATAAAGCTTGTTGCACCAAATGGGAAACAAATTAATGTTGCACAATTCAATAAGCCGAGCAGAATGAACCATAAGGATATAATTGTACTTGATAGACGATGGGGAAAGATGTCCATAGGTTCATCTGAAAAGTACCCTGAAATGTTTGAAGTTGTGGTTGTCGATGGAAAAATAGCAGATATGAGGTTTGCACAGCCTGCTGTTGAGATTCCCCAAAACGGATATGTTATTGTGACTACAGGTAGTAACGGACCTGCCATAACCAGCAATTTCAATATGGGTGATGATGTGAAGCTTTCAATTAACACAACACCTGACTGGAGTTCTATAGCGGTAGCAATGACAGGTAGTGCAATTCTTTTAAAAGATGGAAAGATTCCTTCAAAATTTTCTATAAATATGGGAGGTAAACAACCAAGGACAGCTGTTGGATGCACTAAAGACGGAAAACAGCTTATAATGGTTGCTTTAGATGGAAGGCAAAACCTTGGGGTTGGAATGGACCAGACTGAACTGGCAAAACTTTTGCTTGAGCTTGGTGCATATAATGCAATAAACTTTGATGGAGGCGGTTCTACAACTATGGTTGCACGCCATCAGGGGGATACAAAGGTTTCTTTAATAAATAGTCCGTCGGATGGTGCTCAAAGATCTGTAGCAGCTGGGTTGGGGATATTTTCTATTGCTCCGCCTGCTGAGCTTGACGGACTTCTATTAGATACCGAAGATAAAAACGTGTTTGTTAACACATCCAGAAGTTTAAAGGTAATGGGATATGACAGATACTTAAATCCTATTGAGATAGACAAAAGCCAGGTTACATTTAGTGTCTCAGGGGTAAAGGGAGATTTTATTGGAAACACATTTTACCCCAAATCCTCAGGAAAGGCTGTTATTAAAGCGACTATGGGGAAGATAAGCTCTACCCTTGAAGTTCAGGTTCTTGAAAGTCCTGTGGAGATTAATCTGAGTGAGAAGACGGTAAAAATACCGCTTAATGGTACCAGAACATTCAATGTTACAGGCATAAGCAAAGATGGATATACAACAACAATTAATCCAGCTGATGTGAAATGGTCTGTAAATGGAAATATTGGGAGCTTTAGTGAAGGTGTGTTTAATGCCTCAACTCAGGGAGCAGGGTATATAGATGCCTCAGTTGGAAGTGTGCATGCTTACTGCGGTGTATCGGTTGCTACAAATAAAAGTACTGTTATTGATAACTTTGAGCAGTTTAATGGAACATACCTGTCAAGTCCGGCAGGTCTGCCAGGATCTTATGAACCATCTGCTGATTATGCAAAGACAGGCTCTTATTCAGGTAGGCTTACTTATGATTTCTCAAGTACGGAGGGTACCAGGGCAGCATATATGGTTTACCCCGACAAGGGCGTGACTATAGCAGAAAATGCAGAGAAATTGGGTATATGGGTTAATAATAACCACACAATATCAAATTGGCTGAGAGCTGAATTATATGACTCGGCTGGAAGTAAGCAGATACTGGAGTTTACAAAGGATATGAACTGGGATGGCTGGAAGTACCTTGAAACATCCCTTGCAGGTATAAAGTTGCCGGCACGCCTCACAAAGATATACCTTGCACAAGTAAATCCTGTTTCAGACACAGGGGTCATATATCTTGATGATCTTACCATTGTGACATCTTCTTATCCTTCGCTTAGCCAGGTTAAAATCCCTGAAAATACTGTGTATAAAGATCCTGCAAATAAGGCAGTTGCATTTAAAAAATCATCAACGTCTTTCCGTTTAAGTGTATTCGGTCAATCCGCAGAGCCTAAGACGATACTGCAAAATCTCATTACTCAAAGATTTACTCAGGCAATAAGCAAGGATATGTCCGATATGGCTGTTATAGTTGGCGGTGGGACACACAAAATGACTGAGAAGATAAAGACCCAGACATTAACCACAAGCAAGAATTACAAGGCAATAGACTACAAGGGTGCCAGGCTGATACAATTGGATACATCCAAAAAAGGCCTAAGACTAAGTGATGCGGGGCAGTGGAAATGGTTTTTGGACAAATTAAATTCTTATACAGGCAATAATGTATTTATTTTCATGTCCGATTCACCAAAGAATTTTTCAGATAAACTGGAAGGTAATCTGTTTAGAGAGACACTTTCGGAATATCAGAAAACAAAAGGAAAAAATGTTTGGGTAATATATAAAAACGGCTCCAACTCAACTGTAACAGAAAATGGAGTAAAGTATTTCTCAACAACAGGGTATGACTTAGCCGGATTAAATTCATCAAATGCAGCATCTAAAGCTAAATACCTTCTAATAACAGTTAATGGTAAAGATGTAAGCTATGAATTTAAGCCATCGGTATAAATGATATAGGATTTGTCCATGAGAATATGAGGTATTTCTAAGGCATTCCTTAGAAAAATAAAATAAGGGACAAGGAATTCTTAAAAAGAGCCTTGTCCTTTTTAAATGCCCGGGAAACCTTGATATATATCTGTACTGCTATTAACAGATATTGTTTGCTTAAGTACAGTAGTTTATTATATAATGTTGGTATAAAATTTTTATTGATTGGATTATCCAATCGGGTTAAGGCAGCTTATGATAAAAAATATAATATTTGATTTTGATGGAACAATAGTAGACAGCAAAAATCTTAATATGAATTTGTACAATGAAATTGCAGAGGAGAACAAATTTAGACTCATAACCCAGCATGATTTGGAGCATTTAAGCAGGCTTTCATATATCGATAAAGCAAAATATATGGGCATACCTTTTTATAAAATTCAAGTACTTATGGCTTGGGGTGATTAAAAGATATAAAAGTCATTTGAATGACCTTGCATTAATTGAAGGCATGGAGGAAGTACTTTACAAGTTAAAGGAAAGGAACATTAAGCTTAGTGTAATTTCTTCCAATTCGGAAAGTACTATTAGAGAATACTTTCACAAGTCTGGTATTAATGTTTTTGATGATATTCACTCGGCGAAAGGTCTTTTTGGAAAAGACGTTTCCATTTCAAGATATATAAATAAATGCAGAATGGATAAGAATGAAACCTTGTATGTTGGTGATGAGGTCAGGGATATACAGGCCTGTAAAAAATGTCTGGTTAAAATAATTGCTGTGACTTGGGGGTTTGATATAGGTGATGTATTGAAATCCCATAGCCCTGATTTTATGGTAAATACTCCAAAAGAAATATTGGATATATTATGAGAGTATTAATAATTTTACATTTAGGGAAGAGGTAGGTTATGAAAAAAAATGCTAATGGGAAAAAGTCTAAAGGTAAAAAGGCTGATTCGAAAAGGCCGCCTATGCTGGCTGCACTTATAGTAGGTATGATATTTGTTATTATAGTTGCTGTTGTAATAGTTGCCGGTATTTTAAACCTGCACGGCAATACTGCTGATAAAGAAGTGATCGATGAAAAAATGACTACGATGGAAAAATTAATTGATGAAAGAAAGTGGCAAGAAGCTAAGAATATAGGCAATGAAATCTTGTTAATGAATATTGATAAGGAAACAGAAGTGGATGTATATTGGGAAATGGGTATTAGTGAGTGTTATCAAAGAAATTTCGGATCAGCTATAGATTACGCAAATAAAATACTTACTATAGACACTCCGAGCGGGCATTTTTTGCTGGGACTTATATATACTGATATGAAGAAATATGAGCAGGCTATAAACGAGTTTAAATACGCAGGTGCAACAGGATCAAGGTATAGGCAAGATGCAGACAAGCGAATCCAGGAGCTTGAAAAGCTTGTAGGAAGCAACAAATAATAAAGTATGTTACAAAGTAAATTTTCCACATATAAAAAGTGACTTTGCTGCATCTAACGGCAAAGTCACTTTTTATATGTTTGAGAAAATATTGTCTTTTCTACACTACAATCTCTAAATGTTAACTTATTTTTGTGAGGTTGGCGAATGCGGCCATAAGCCGTTTCATCCCGGCACCCTTAAAGTGTATTTCCAGTTTGAAATCGTCCTTTTCTTTTTCAACACCGGTAATAATACCTACACCGAACTTCTTATGTTCAACCTTGTCCCCAATACTGAATACTGAATTGGACCCGGTGGGTTTGGACGGGCTTGCAGTGTTAGGATTATAGGTTCTGTTAAAGCTTGAGGTGGAATCCTTTGGAACACTGTTAATCTGCCTTAAAATACCCGAATCCTTTTGTATGCTATTGATCTGCCTTGGAAAACCCGAGTTTGTGCTATTGCCTGTAATACCGGTTTTCAAAGTGGAAGCTGTTTTGCCAGGCCTTCCATAGCCTTCTATAAGCTCTGCCGGAATTTCGTTTAAAAACCTCGAGGCTTTGTTATAACTGGTATTCCCAAACAAAGTACGGCTTAAAGTGCTTGTCATGTAAAGCCACTTTTTAGATCGGGTTATTCCAACATAGCAAAGTCTACGTTCTTCTTCCAACTCACTTTCATCCGTTATGGCACGATAACCTGGGAATATACCCTCTTCCATACCTACCAGGAAAACCGCTGGGAATTCAAGACCCTTTGCACTGTGAAGTGTCATGAGTACAACATTATTTTGCTCCTCTTCAAGCTTATCAATATCTGCAACAAGAGAAATTCCGGAGAGATAAGCTCCAAGGCTCTTATCCTCTTCTCTTTCTTCAAACTCTATAGCACCCGATATAAGTTCCTGTATGTTTTCAATTCTTGTTTGAGCTTCAACTGTATTTTCAGCCTTCAGCTCATCCATTATACCTGACTGTTTTATAACTTCTTCAATTAGCTTTGAAACGGTTATTTCATCCTTCAATATCCTAAAACGGCTAATAAGGCCGACAAAGCCCTCCAGCTTTGAAGCGGCTCTCTGAAGCTCGGGAACGCTTGCAGCAGAGTCGATTACGCTGAAAATACTGCAGCTTCTCTGGTTTGCGGCTTCTTCCGCAGTATCGACAGTGGTGTTTCCTATTCCTCTTTTAGGAACATTTATAATTCTTTTAAGACTTATATTATCTGAAGGATTTTGAATAACCCTCAAATATGCAAGTATGTCCTTAATTTCTTTTCTGTCGTAGAATCTCAAGCCTCCGAAAATCTTATATGGTATGGATTCACGCATAAGCATTTCTTCTATGATACGGGATTGTGCATTTACCCTGTATAGGATTGCAAAGTCTTTGTAATTGGTATCTTCAATTGCAGTAAGCCTTTTAATCTCAGAAGCTACAAAGGCAGCCTCCTGATACTCGTTGGAGCCTTGGTAATATTGGATCTTAGGCCCTTCTAAGGTTTCGGTCCAAAGGCTTTTGTTCTTTCTGCCGGTGTTGTTTTTTATAACGTTATTTGCTGCATCCAGTATTAACTGTGTTGATCTGTAGTTTTGCTCAAGTTTAATGGTCTTACAATCCTTAAACTCTTTTTCAAAGTCCAATATATTTCTGATGTTGGCACCTCTCCAGCCATAAATTGACTGGTCATCATCACCCACTACGCATAGATTCCTGTTGGCCTGTGCCAAAAGGCTTATCAGGGTGTATTGGGCTGTATTTGTATCCTGATACTCGTCCACTAAAATATATCTGAACTTTTTCTGGTAATAATCCAGAACATCTTCATGCTCTACAAAAAGCTTTATTGTCATTATTATTATGTCATCAAAGTCAAGGGCGTTGTTCTGAAAAAGCTTTTTCTGGTAAAGTTCATAAATTGATGCTATTTTACTCATTCTAAAGTCTGCCTGATACATCTTGCTGTAGGTTCTGCTGTCAATAAGCTCATCCTTTGCTCTTCCAATGGCATCAAGCATGCCCTTTGGCGGGAAGTTCTTTTCATTAAGGTTAAGTTCCTTTAAGCAGTCCTTTATAACTGTTAACTGATCTGCAGTATCATAAATGACAAAGCTATTGTCAAAACCTAGCTTATTTATATTTCTTCTTAGTATTTTGACACATGTTGAGTGGAAGGTTCCTATCCACATGCCTTCCCCCATGGAGCCCATGAGCCTTTCTACCCTTTCCCTCATTTCTTTTGCAGCCTTATTGGTAAATGTAATAGCTAAAATACTTGCAGGATGCACTGTGTGTCCCCTTAACACTCTGACAGCATCATCGGAAAGCTCTGCTTTTTTATTGGGGGCAAGGCCATTTACAATGTTCTGAAGCAGCTTAAGATCATCGTCTGTAGCATATGCCGGAATATGATCACTCCTAAATGAATCTCCAAACCTTATCATATGTGCAATTCTATTGACAAGGACAGTTGTTTTTCCAGAACCTGCACCAGCTAAAATGAGAACCGGACCGTTTATTGTATAAACGGCTTCTCTCTGCTTATCGTTCAAATTAATGTACTGGGACTCGATAAGTTTATTTCTTATAGTTATGAATTCCTTTATGTTATTCTCACCGGATATCATTATTTAATCACCTTCACAATAAATGGATTTGTAAAAATTAGCTTTTGTCTATTGCGTAACCCATTTAGTATAACATAGTTTTTATTCTACTTAAATAAAAAGCTGCATCTCAAAATGCAGCTTTTTGTTTTAAAAAATTTATTATTTAGCCATTACTAATTTAGAACTCGGGTTCAATTAAGCCGTAATTTCCATCTTTTCTTCTATAAACCACATTAACCTGATTTGTATCGGCATTTGAAAACATAAAGAACTCGTGGCCTAAGAGGTTCATTTGAAGTATTGCCTCTTCAATAGCCATAGGCTTTATTGCAAATTTCTTGGAGCGTAATACTTTATATTCATTCTCTTCCTCAACTTCAGCAAAATATGGAACATTTTCTGCTTTTAAAGCTTCAGACTTAAGCTTTTTTTCAAGCCTTTTTTTGTTTTTTACTATTTGCCTTTCGATTACATCTACAACTTTATCTATAGAAGTATACATATCACCAGTTGATTCTTCAGCCCTTAAAATAAGGCCATTGGAGGATATGGTGACTTCAAGAATATGTCTCATTTTTTCCACGCTCATTGTAGCGTGAACTTCTGTATTAGGATGAAAGAACTTTTCAAGTCTTCCGATTTTTTTAATAACCATTTCTTTTAAAGCAGCAGTCACTTCGATATTTTTACCACTTATTATGAATTTCATGAACACGCAGCCCCTTTCATATTGGGATTTGTGGTATATCTATAATTATTGTTTTATATAATAGTATATAGATTACCAACTTTGACGGATTTTAAACAGAAATATGTCCGATTTTTTTGATAGATTTAAGACTAAATTAAAAGTGTTAATAATCTTACATTTGGCGGAGCAAATAACCAATGGTTCAACGAGATTTGCGACAGAAAAATGTAATAGATCAGTCACTTTTAACATCAATAAGATTAAATGAATTTTGCGACTCCCCCTTTGATGTAAATACTTATTGGTTAAAATTAATTACCATATGTTTAATATTCTACATTTACACAATAAATCCTTCTACTAAAGTTTAAACCTTAAAATAAATTGCAAAAATCACATGTTAATAAAAGTTATCCACATTTTCACCATGGTAATAAAACCCAACCCTCAAATGACTCTTGACTTTTTAAAAATAGGCCTGTAATACATATGCCAGAGGGGTTATGGGTTTGCCAATAAATGGTGAAACCGACACGCTTTAACCCACAAAATGTTTGTTCTTCATGTGAATTATCTGTGGATAATGTGTATAAATCTGTGAATAACTTAAATAGGCTTGTTTTACCTGTGGATAAGTAGGGGTAAAATCTCATAAAAAATCAAACAGAAAAAAATAAATCACGAATGTATATTTTAGACATTGTTAAAATAAATTGTTAATTTGGGAGGTCATAAAATGAGCTTAAACAGCCAATATTCATTCTATCCTTTGCAACCAGATAATCCTAGCGATTCCGAGAGAAATTTTCTAACGTACCATGCACTCAAGGAAAGAGGACGGCCTGAGGATTTCAATTATGTTATGAAGCTTATGCAGCCTCCTCCATCCATTACTAATTATGCAAAACCAGGGCAATTCAAGGGTATAAGGGTGGGGATAATCGGTGGAGGTTTAGCTGGGCTTGCCTCTGCTTTTGAACTTATAAAACTGGGATTTGATATAACACTATACGAGGCACTGGATAATAGAATAGGTGGAAGGGTATATACATACTATTTCGACAGGAACAAAAATCTATATGGAGAATTCGGGCCCATGAGAATTCCCGTTTCTCATGAGACTGTTTGGCATTATATAAATTTATTCGGGCTTCCAACAAGGACATTTTTACAGGTGGATAACAATGGATATATATATATGAAGGATACCAGGGTGAGGAATGATCCTGGTGGGGTTGGAGTTATGAAGTATATATATCCCAAATTTGAGTTATACCCATGGGAACGAACAACAAGCTGGCAAAAGCTTTATTACACGGGAACCGAATGCCCGCTTTTAATGGCATCACCTGAAGTCAGGTCGGAAATACTTCAAGTCAAAGCATCTTATAGTGAAAAAACACTATTATTTAGTAATGTGGATAACTTAAAAATGATGACATCGATGGGGCTAAGTCAAGGGGCCATAAGCATAATAACAAATTTCTCAACTCTTCTTAGCGGAAACATATACAATAGTTATATTGATTTAATTCAGGAAGGTTATCCTGCAGACCTGTCATATCTATATGAGATACCTGGAGGAATGGCAAGACTTGCGAATGCGTTCTGCAAATCCCTTACAAACGAGGATGTTTTTAGAAGTCATAGTGGAGTTGATACAAATTGTCTTGGTAAGTTTACTTTGAAGCCGGGATGTTGGGTAGACGGGATACATTATGATAAATCCTTCAATAAAATAAGGCTCAGCTATGAGATATCAAAGTCAGGGGTAAAGGTAAATGAGGCCTTTGATTATATTGTATGTGCAATTCCGTTTTCATCCTTGAGAAATGTAAATATAAATCCTTTGTTCAGCAACATTAAAATGAGGGCAATCAAGGAAGTAAATTACGTTACTGCACAAAAGACTCTGTTATTATGCAAAGAACGCTTCTGGGAGAGGGATGGTATAGCTGGAGGTGCCTCCTATACCGACTTACCGGCCACTACCATATGGTACCCGTCGGATCATCTAAAGTATATTAATATGCCGGGAGGTATTGGAAACCTACCATATAATCAACCCGGGGTTATGACAGGCTCCTATAGTATTGGTATGGATGCAGCTCGTTTATCAGCATTACCGGGGGATAAACGGATGGATCATTTGAAAAGACAGCTTGAACTTATTCATGGGCTGCCAAACGGCTATCTGAACAGTATTGTAGAGGAATGTAAGACTGTTAACTGGGATGTTCAGCCGACATTCAGAGGATCATTGTGCTTTTTTGCACCTGGGCAAAAGGAATTGTTCTCTTGGGGTATGGCTATTCCGGAGTACAATGAAAGGGTGTTTTTTGCAGGAGAGCATATATCAGCTGTCCACAGATGGATGCAGGGTGCCTTGCATAGTGGCATGACTGCTGCCAACTGTCTTGCAGATGCATGTAAAAGGCACAAAAAGACATAAAATTTCAGTATATATGGAAAGTATTGATGCAAGTTCATAAACACTTTTCATATGTATTGCAGCTTGGCTGTTCCTTGTTCTATAATAGTTATGTAAATATAATATTTGATGAAAAGTGAATAATCTTTTACATTTGTCTATCGCAAATCTTGTAAAAGCGTTCGTTATTTGCTCTGACAAATGTAAGATTATTAACACTTTTCATATAGATTAGTAATATTTCAATCATGACTTAGTACAAGGGTGACCATTATGCTTTTAATTACTTTTTACATAATACCGGTACTGCTTGCAGCAGTATTATTTATGGATATAAGCAAAAAAATCAATATTACCCATAAGGGTTTTATGGCTTTTTTTCTATTGTTTTTGCCGCATATTTCAATAATTATATACCTTATTGATAATAGGCTGCTGAATAAAATAGACTTTGGTGCTATTGAAAATACCTTGGTTATTGGTGTTTTTATTTTATTCACATACATCTTTTTAAAGGTAAACTTTTTTCCACATATGAAAAAGGAAATAGATGAGTTCAGGGTTAGGATATTAATTGGCGGGAGAAGGCTTGTATTATACAGCTTGTACACAGGAATTGTCCAGATTATATTTTATTTATTTATGACAGGCCTTATAAAGGAAGCTGAAATACCGAAGAAAATAATGATAATCGATATTACTATCACAATATTAAGTTTGATTGTTTTTTACATAAACGGAATGATAAGAATTTTATTAGTTTCAAAAAGAATTAACATAATTAAGAAAACCATTGCAGTATCCACTATGTTCATACCCATAGTAAATATCCCTGTGATGCTGTATGCCTGTGGTGCAGCAAAGGATGAGATTGAACATGAATGCTACAGGGTTGTCAAGCACAATATGAGGATAGAATCCCAAGTCTGCAGTACAAAATATCCCCTTGTTATGATCCATGGTATAGGATTCAAGGATTACAAATACATAAATTATTGGGGCAGGATTCCAAAGGAGCTCATGAAAAATGGTGCCAAGGTGTATTATGGAAACCAGGAAGCCTTTGGCACGGTAGAGTATAATTCACAGGATATTAAGAATAAAATATTTAGTATTATGAGTGAAACAGGGTGCGAGAAGGTCAATATAATTGCACATTCAAAGGGTGGCCTGGATGCCCGTTATATGATAAGTAAACTGGGAATGGAAGACCATGTCGCTTCATTGACATTAGTTGCTGTTCCAAATCAGGGTTCAAAGATAATTGATTTCATTTACTGGCTCCCAAAGTGGTTTCATCAAAATGCCGGGAAAATTATAGACAAGTATTTTAGAATGATAGGGGACAAAAACCCTGACTTTTTTACATCCACCAGACAAATTTCCACTCACTACTGCAAGAAGCTTAATGAAGAGATAAATGACTCCCCAAAGGTATATTATCAGAGCTATGCCGTAGTTATGAATAACTTATTCAGCGATTATGTTCTCACTATCCCATATCTAATATTGAAAGTATTAGGAGGGGATAACGATGGATTGGTGGAGGTGGAGTCCGCCAAATGGGGAGACTTCAAAGGAATTATCAAAAACAATTATAACAGAGGTATTTCCCATGGAGATATCATTGATCTGCGAAAAGATTCCTATAAGGGCTTTGATGTAAGGGAAAAGTACATTGAGATTGTGGCAGATTTAAAAAGCAGAGGATACTAAGGAATAACTAACTAAGACTGTACTATATTAAAAGTGTTAATAATCTTACATTTAGCGGAGCAAATAACGAACGGTTCAACGGGATTTGCGACAGACAAATGTAATAGATTTATCACTTTTAATATAGTACATTATTAGTACAGTATCAAGTTATCTTCTGCTCTTAACTTCATTATAAATTTAGGCTTTTCCACAATATTGCACGAGTCTTTGGTATAAGGGTTTTTTATTGTAATACCGTTCTCGGTCCACTGGGTCAGTTCAAAATCAACATCCAAATCAAAAGCATTTTCCTTTATATATTTGCTTAGGCCATAGTTATAAACTGTATTTGTGGCTGATAGTTTTACTCTGTACTTGATTTTTATAACATCGTTTGGCATAAAACTGCTGTTTATTTGTATCTGCAGCTTCTGTGTTTCCCCATTGTTCAAAGATAATACCGAAACATTAACATTAGTGGGATCAACCGGATTATTGTTTTTATATACAGTGAAGTATTTCTTGTCTATTGAACTTTTGCCTAATGTTTTAAGCTTAAATCCGCTATTTAGTCCACTAGAGCCGTTTTTTAAGTTCATATCGATACTTATAAGAGGTGAATTTATTGCTCTGTTTATTTCCATTTCTAATGAAGCTGGTATATTGTCACCTACTGCAAACTTGTTAGTGACGGTCAATGTTCTGTGCATTAAAGCATTTGCTATAATAGGTGTATTTGTTGGAGTAGGCGATGGCGTAGGGGTAGAAGTATTGGTAGGAGTCTTAGTGGGAGTCTTAGTAGGAGTAGGCGTATTTGTAGGAGTATTGGTAGGAGTATTGGTGGGAGTTGGCTTGGCAAATGGATCGATGCCCCAGCATATTATATTATCAATAGAACAAATTATTTTATTACAATCAACATAAGAGCTTGAATTGCTGAATGAATAATCGTTTGAATTGTCGTAATTACCCCAATTTTGCATATTTATAGCACAATAAATCTCACGCTGTTCCCCCCTTATCAGTTGACCCATACCACTTGTAAAGCCGATTTGTGCAATGCAATCAACAGTGCTTAGAGAGAGCGTTATTTTACTAAAGGAACACGTAACATTTGCAACATTTCCGTCCTGTACCCAATAACCGCTGAATGATTGCTGGCTGTTACCGTCTGTGGTATAGTAATAATTTATTTTTACGGTTGAAAGATCAATAGCAGCAGCACCATCGTTAATCATTTTTATTTTAAAACTAACAAATTTGGGGTCATCGGTTACATTATACATCTGAAGCCTAATTGATTTGTCAGGAAGAGTTGTGGTAAGTTCAGGTTCAATTCCCCATATAAGTACTCCGTTAATATAGGCGGTAACTCTAGTCCAATCAACATAATTTAACGAATTATTAAAGGAATAGTCATCGGTTTGTACATATTGTTCATAGTTGGTTTTATTTACGGCAAAAATAACTTCTATGCTTTGATTGGCAGCAATTGATCCGGCCAAACTGGAGAATCCCACCTCAACATAGCAATCTGCCGATGAACTGACAGGATTTAATGGAGTGATTTTGCCTGTTACATATGAGTTATTACCACCACTGAAATAGTTACATGTAAATGCTTGGTTCATATATCCGTTAGCTGTATAATAGTACCGCATTTTTACGGTACTTAAATCTATACTTGTAGTACCGGCGTTTACCACTTTGGCTTTGACATCAATAACTCCATTGGTAGCTGCAGTTTGAGTATTATACATCTGTATTTTTAGGGAGGCTCCTGCAGGATAAACTTTAATGGAAAGACTGCTGGAAAATATAATGAGGGTAACCAACATATAAACTATGCCGGCAATTTTTTTATTACTTCTTAAAATATTCATAATTCAACCTTCTAACATAATTACTATTAATATGAATTAATGTTTTGGAATAGTTGTTTTATCAGAACACTGCGTTATAATTGTGTGAGACAGCTGACTATTAGAGATTCGTCACATTATGAGATAGTAAGTGATCTTCACTTATATTGTACCATAAAAGAAGAGAATAAAAAATATCAAATTTATTGAAATTTGATAGGTAGATCAGGTACAGATCAGGGGGGAGTTAACCCCCTGCTTATAAAACGAACCAAAAGTTCAATTTCTTCTTCTTTGCCGCTTATATTATATTCTTTTAGAAGAAGGAAACGCATAGTGAAATAGCCGAATACCGATGTCAGTATCATCCTCATAATAACAGGATTGGGTAAATCAATAATCTCTCCGCTTGCTTTAAATCTATCAAAAGTAGTGTATATAAAGTCCAGAACATAATTGCTTATATGAGGCATGAACTCTTTTATAAGTACATCTTTATACAAAAACTCTTTTACAACTATGCAAAAAATATCCTGATTTTTGCTTATAAATTCATATCTGTTTTGAATAACAGTTCGTACAAATTCCTCAAGGCTTTCTGCATCTTTATCTATTCCTTCGATAAATTCTCTGGTGATTAAAGGGATTAAATCCTTTAAGAAAGGTGTAATCACCCACATTAAAAGATTTTCCTTGGTTCCATAATGCCTGAATATTGTTCCTTCTGCTACTCCTGCAGCTTTTGCTATCTCACTGGTGGAGGTATTGGCATAACCTTTTTCAGCAAACATTTTTATAGCTATCTCAACAATTTTCTGCTGCTTTGTAGTTTCTTTACTTGATAATTTTGACTTTTCATATATTTTATCCAATATGTTATCAGAAGACATTAGAATCAATTCCTTAGTAACTTAATTTATAAAACACGAAGGTGACTTTACATATAAAGTATATAATAAAGTAAAGTATATAATAAAGACCTAAATATATCAAGCAGTGGTTTAAATTATTGCTTGCGGTATTTTCTAAGAGCTATTATGTTAAGGAAAATAAATATTGCGGTGAACGCTGCTAAAATTAACAAATCCTTATAGATGCCCCCGATATCCAACCCTTTATACATTACGCCATTTAATGCATCTGCTCCATAGTATAGGGGCATAAACTTGGCTAAAACCTGAAGCCAATCTGCCATTCCTTCGACAGGAATAATTCCCGAGAAGAAAACCTGGGGAACAATGACGAGGGGAATAAATTGAATCATTTGAAACTCGGATGATGCAAAGGTTGACAGCAAAATTCCCAAAGACAGTGCCGTTAAAGCTATCATAAGGCTTATGATAATGACATTCCAGATTGATCCTGCCAAAGTTACATCAAGGACATTTACAGCGAATATGACCACAACAAGGGTCTGTATAACTGCGAACATGCCGTATCCAGCCAGATATCCAGTTATAACTTCTGGCCTTTTTATAGGTGTTGACATCAGCCGCTCCAAAGTGCCGGTAGTTCTTTCCCTCAGCAAACCTATTCCTGAAATGAGAAAGACGAAGAAGAATACAAAAAATCCAACAAGTATTGAAATTAGGATATCAAAAAAAGTTGTTTCACTGCTTCCATATACATATTTTGTTTCTATTGAAGGGGATATGCCTCCCAAATTCATGGAACCTGTTTTTGACTGGAATTGAGAGGATATAGCCTGGCTTACCTTCATCTGAAGTGCTTTGGTGACTGTTGGGTCATTATTTTGAAGGATAAGCACCAGCTTTCCGCTGTCATTATGCAATAAACCGTCAATGCCTTCATTTTTAACTGTTTCATATGATGCTGATTCAAATTCTTTTACCGTTATATCGTTAGCTTCCAATGAAGTGACAATCCTTTTATCTATGTTTACAATGCCGAGCTTATAGTTTGCTGTATTTTCAGTAAATAAGAAGTTCATAAGGGTCAGAATCAGCAGAGGAGCTATAAATAGCAGTGCCAATGTTCTCTTGTCACGCAGCATTTGCAGAAATATTCTCTTTATTAAAGCTCTTATTCTCATGATAGATTACCTCCTGCCTTTATGAATACATCTTCCAGATTAGTCACATTATAAGATTTCATCAGAGCTTCCGGTGTACCTCTTGTGAGCACCTTCCCATCTCTGATCATTGCCAGGACATCGCATTTTAAGGCTTCATCCATAACATGAGTGGTAATGATTATGGTTTTACCTTCACTGTTTCTCAAGCGATAGAGCTCATTCCATATTCCAAGCCTCAGTTCAGGGTCGATTCCTACTGTAGGCTCATCAAGTATAAGTACACTGGGGTTTTGAATCAAGGCTATGCCTAGAGACAGACGCCGCTTCATTCCTCCGGAGTAGGCAGATACCCTTTTCTTAAGATGATCTGTGAGATTAAGCAGCTCTGCTACGTATGAAATACGGTTTTTTTGGTCAGCTTTGTTAATCTTAAAGAGTGAAGCAAAGAATCTTAAGTTTTCTTCTCCAGTAAGGTCTGAGTAAAGTGCATCAGACTGGGCCATATAGCCAATATCCTGCATTATATTGAGGTTTGGCATCTTTACATTCAGTATATGAGCAGTTCCGGCATCGACTTTTTCCATACCAACCATTATTTTTACAAGAGTGGTTTTACCTGCTCCGGAAGGGCCGATCAAGCCGTAGATCTGACCATTTTCAATGTTCAAAGATACATTGTCCAGAACTGTTTTTTTGCTGTAAATTTTGCTGACATTATATATTTTTACTACAGGCTCCATAAGAACTCCTCCTAGTATAATAAAAGTGAGTGGTCACTCGCTTTTATTATACTACGGATAGTTTTTCGTGTCAATCAGATGTACAATAATATTGAAAATAAGGGAACCTTTTTTTAGTGTTGTGACACTAATATGTATAAATCAGTATTTATTCTTTATGTTTTGGCAGATTCAATCCGGATTAAATCTAGATTAAAAGTGTTAATAATCTTACATTTATCACTTTTAATCTAGTGGCAATACCACAAAATACAGGCCTGAAGGAGTTGATAAATTGGTTGACTATTATTTAATCAACCAGTGCAAAGAAGGAGATATTGAGGCCTTTGGAGCACTTGTTGAAAAGTATAATGATATGGCCGTTAGAACAGCTTATCTAGTTACAGGACGAGGCGACATTGCAGAGGATATTGCTCAGGAGGCATTCATACAGTGTTTTTATTCATTAAAAAAGCTGAAGAATATTGAGTTTTTCAGCACCTGGTTTTATAAGATTCTTGTAAGAACAAGTTGTAGAATGGCTGCAAAGCACAAAAATCAAGTATCGGTCGATACATCTCAAATGGAATGCATTTTGGGAACATCTGATGAGAATAATCCATCGGATATAGTGGAAGCCAAGTTTAGAGATATGGAAATATCCATAGCCATTGAAAAATTAAGTTCAACGCTTAAAACCGTTGTTGTTCTCTACTATTATAATGGTTTTCAAGTCAATGAAATTTCTATGATTTTAGATTGCAAGGAGAACACGGTAAAGTCAAGGTTACATAAGGCGAGGAAAAAGCTTGAAGAATTTTTATCAAAAAGCTATAGGCATTTAGAGAACAAAAAAATAATTGCTGAAAAAGGAGATGGTATAGATGGAAAACCAAACTCAATTGGATATATTGATAAGGAAATCCCTGGATAGTAAATCACATGAAATTAATGTATCGGATAATATGTCAGAAAGGGTTAAGACAAGCATTAATTCCGATATGCAGAAAAGCACTTCACAAAGGTTAATGAGGAAGGTGCATTTAATTGGCCAGTTTTCAGGGAAACGTGCTGCTGCCGCCGCACTTCTTCTAATAGTCAGTATGGTTGCTGTATATAGTCTTAATCCACATGTTAAGGCTTGGGCAGAAAAGAAAGCAAGTGAAATTATAAATACCATAAGTATTACTTTGTCGGGTGATGGTTCTTATACTAAATCAAGTGAAAAGACTATTACTGTTGGAGAAGAAATGATTAAGGTGTCAATGGTGGAGAGGGTATATGAAAACGATGTACCTATGGTTGATATAAAAGAAGTTGAAAACATAGCTGGGTTCAAGGTCAAATTACCTGAATATCTACCTGATTCTTTAAATATACCTGACAGAGTATCTGTCCTGGACTATAGTGACGGGGTAAAAGAAATTGAAGATAGTTCTGATAATAATGTAGTTGTAACTGATTCCAATATGGTTAAGGAACTTATGAAATATATAGGAAAAGTAAATGCTACAAACGGGTGGGGAAGACAGATAAAGATTAAATTAAATGATGCAAAAAATCAATTTGATGGGTTATGTCTTCTTACCGTATCGGACAGTCAATTTTTAAACATGCATAATAACCAGGGAAAAGTGGTCTATATATTAGATAGAACAGCAACTTTGTATGAAAATGATGTTATTCTGAAAAATGAATCACAAAGCCAAACCAAGGAAGTAACAGAGCGGATATTAGAATGGAAAGATGGTGATACCTTCTACAGAATAGTTGATTATTCAGAGCTTGGGGTGGACGAATTGATAAAGATTGCAGAATCAATCATTAAGAAGCCTTAGTAGTTATATGTGGGGTGGCTAATTTTTACATTTTCATATATCGTAAATTCATTTAAAATCATTCGCTAAGGTGTAGGAAATTATGGTGTATGATGTGCCACAATTTCCTACTTTTGCTGTATTAATACTTATCAAGAAGTTCGTAAGCCTTATCATATTTTTTCTTCTCGGCAAAATCAAACCAGGCTTGTTCTTTTTTGAGTTTTAACACATCAGCTTTTATTTTGGTTATGGTGTCCTTATCAAAGATGATTTCATTATTTGTACCTTTAGATTCCTTGCTGTAATTAAGAATTTCTTCAAGCATACCGAAGTGTTTACTTGAAATTGAATCTTCCAATAAACGTGCAAATGTTTCTTTTTCTATTTTATAACCTTTAGATAATAGTGCTTTTATAATTTCAAAATTGTTATTTACATAGGCTCCGATATAGATTCTTTTTAGCTGTGATTCATCAAGTTTTGGACAATGATCGAGGTAGAATTTCAAGGTCTCGTTTTTACCACCTGCGGCAAGATATATTGCAGTTGACAGCGTATGCTCATCCTCTTTAGGGACACCTTTTTCAAGGAGATGTACATCTTGCTGCTTGGTAGCATGGATACGGAAAAAATCTTTGGAAGGTGGTATCTAGCACCACTTTTTAGAAGATAATCAACAAGTTCATAATCTTCCATTTCTATTGCGGAGGCAAGTACTTTTTTACCAAGTTCTTTTTCCAGGTCTACACCCTTTTCTACCAAAAGGCGTATTAACTTTTTTTGTTTTGAAATATTTTCGTTACTAAGGGGATCGGAAAACCAATTATTTACATTTGGATCGCAACCTTTCAGCAAAAGGTACTCTGCAACATCGTAATTTCTGCTTATGACGGCATATTCCAATGCATTTTGTGCGGTATTACTTGTGGCATTTACGTCGGCACCGCCATCAACAAGGATTTTTACTATATCTGGATATTCAATGGCTGCTATAAGAGGAGTAAAACCATTTAAACTCAGATCCTTGTTTTTTATATCTACATGCTTGATGATTAGCGATACAGCCTCTGTACGATGGTTTGCTATGGCAGCAAAAAGGGCAATTTTTATATTTGTTGAAGTATAGGAGTTTTCATCAAGCTGCTTTGTTAGTCTTTTGACATTACCTGCCTTAGCTGAATCAACAATATCTGTGAGGAATTGTGAGTATACTACAGATGATAAAATCATTATAAAGCTTAATACTATTACTGTAATGGACAGTTTCTTCATCCGGCTTGCCCTCCTTTAAAATGTAATCTAAACCCCTTTTTTGATAACTTGTTGTATGTCAAACTTAATACAATAGGCAATATAAGACAAAACACAATGACAATATCAATCCTGAAAAAGTATTTTGTGTTGTTAAAGACAAAGGCGGATATCAATGTTAAAATAAAACCTAGATAATAGAAGAGCATAGGGCGTATAAACCTTTCAAATTTAGGCACAACTGCGAGTTTACCCACCCTCTCGAAGCGATTTTTAGCAAACATTATTCTTGATAGTCTGAAAAATATAAATGAAATTATTAGAAGAACTATGGATAATGCCATTATTGCAAATGGAATGCCCAATAAACCGCCTGACAGATCTTTTATACTGGAATAGGCTCTATAAACATTGAGCATCATAAAATCAAAATTTGGTGATATTTTACTTCCCAATAAGTTAGATAAAAATAGACTTGTAAAATAATTGCTATAGCAATTTGCTATCAAAAACACCAATGTAAAGGGAAAAACACCAAAGATCATAACCAGCACACTTCCTGAAAGTATTGATCCGTTCATGGATTGAATAAACATAATAAAGCTGAATATGAGAATGGATAAGGATGTATAGACTATGAACCATATAGTTATGTCATCAAAATATTTATCCCAGCAGAAATTTATAATCAGCTGGATGTTCATGATCGAATAGACCAAAAAGTATGAAAGAATTATATTATAAAGCCCAACCATCCATTTGGAGGTGATAATTTCTTCTCTTTTAAAGGGAAGGGAGGATGCGAAAGTGTAGGTTGATGTTTTTCTCTCAAATCTAAAAAGAATGGATGACATGAAAATCAATGTAACTGTGATAATAAACAGTGTTACAATATGCGTGGGGAGTTGATCCAAATAGATTTTTATTTTTGGTTGACCCATATCAAGGAAATAAAGAAGATTTATTCCAAAAAGCATAAAAAGCTCCAATGTCAATATAGGAAAGAACCATTTGCCGTATTTCCGATCCTTATATAGCAATGCTTTGTTCACTGTTCGCATAAGTGCCTTCACCTCCATATATACTAACAAATATTTCTTCAAGGGTTATATCAATTTCTTCCATAAGAGTAATGCCAAAGGATTTTACCTTTTCCTCAAAAGCTTTGGAATAGTCTTTTACTGTTATGTAGTAGATACTGCCTATATTACTGACAGAGCTTACATCTTTGCTTTTTATGAGGGCTTCAGGCGGTTCGCCGTTAAAAACTATCTGCAGCTTTTTTACTCTTCTCTTTAAATCATCCAGATTACCTTCGTAAGTAATTCTGCCCCTATCCATGAGAACTATTGAATCACAGACTTTCTCAATATCAACAAGGTTATGGGATGAGATTATCACAGAAGTCTGCCTTGATGCCACTTCATCTATGAGAACATCCCAAAACTGTTTTTTCGCCACAGGGTCCAGTCCCGAAGTGGGTTCGTCAAGTATAAGCACTTGGGGCATAATGCATAGGTTTAACATTATTGAGAGCCTTGTTTTATTGCCCTTTGAAAGCTCACGAATTCTATTGGAACTACTTATTTGAAAGATGCTGTTTAGCTCCTCAAACCTTTTTGGATTGAAATCCTTATATGAATATTTGTACATATCTATTATTTCTTTAACCTTGAATGAATCATAGTAGTGGCTTGAGTCGGGTACATAACCCATCATGGCCTTAACTTCCGGATTTTCATATACCTGATGACCATTTACGGTAACATGGCCTTTGTCAGGCAGCCAAATACCAGTGATTGTTTTAATCAAAGATGTTTTACCCGCACCGTTAGGGCCTATGAGAGCAGTGATGCTGCCTTTGGTTACTGTAAAGCTTACATCATTCAATATTTTAAGACTATCTATCTCTTTACTTACATTACAAATTTCTATCAAATCAATCACTCTCCTTTCATAGCTTTATACGTTTCGTCAACAATATGGACAATGTCTTCTTTGCCAAGTCCGATGTAGTAAGCTTCAATAATTGCATCTTTTATGGAACTTTTAATTTTATTAAGCCTGTCATCATCGTCCTTAGGCCTGTAGTTTGCAGATACAAAGGTACCTCTTCCTGACACTGTATCTATGACCTTCTGACGTTCAAGTTCAGAATAAGCCTTACTGACAGTATTAGGATTTACGGTTATTATTTTGGAAAGCTCCCTTACAGAAGGCAGTTTTTCACCAGGTTTTAGAGTTCTTTTCACAATATTGGCTTTGATTTCATCAATGATTTGCTCATAAATCGGTTTGCTGCTTCTAGGATCAATATTTAGCATCTGGAACCTCACAATAATGTGTATTGGGTGTACTATTATGCGTAGTACACTATTATAATAACATGTAATGTTTTATTTGTAAATATTTGATTTTATTAAGGTGTGATTTTTTCTACGCGGTTGTTGACGAGTTAAGCCAATACATGAGCGAAATCTATAGCGGAAGTTATTTTTTGATCATGATTGAAATAAAATTATGGTGTGAAATACCAAAACTTACCGGACATCAAAAAAGCCTGACACTCTCTACGAGGTCAAGCTTTTCTTATATGTTAATTATATTTAACTCTGTGGTACAATAGTTATGGTCTGCGATTGTGCATCCCAGTCAACCTTAAGCCCCAGATTTTCAAGAAGAAACCTTAATGGCATGTAAGTTCTACCATTTACTATCTGAGGTGCCGTATCCGATTGTTTCGATACACCGTTTACAACAATCGTTTTACTTGAAACAGTAAGGGAAATGTTTGTATTCTTATAGGCAAGTGTTGTCGCCGCTTTTTCTGCGTCCCAGTCAACTTTACCGCCCAATACTTCAATAATTGTTCTTATGGGCACTAATGTGCGGGAGTTGGTTATTATTGGTGCTGTTCCACGGCCTGGATCAATTTCAGAATCGGTATCATTCACTTTCATCATAGGGCTTCCTATTTTGAGCACTATTTTAGTTGTACCGGATGGTGCAGGGGATCCATATATGGAAAACAAGCTTTCCCAGATTCTGGGGCTACCTGTTCCAAGCCTCCATACTGTTAAACCCTGAAGATTGCGAATTTTTACTATTCTTTCATATTTTAGCATTATTGTTTCAGGCGACTCATAATGGTATTCCACCGAATCAACTTCTGAGCCGTCGAGCTTTAACTTTGCCTTTTCTTCTGCTGAAAGTTTAGCGGCAGGTATGTGTTTTTTGGCAACAATATGTCCATTTGTAACTTCATCAGCCGAACTGAACTTTTCTACCTCTTCAAGGGATGCTCTGTTATATGTATAGTAGTAATACGTCTTGCCGTTTAAGTTTTTAGAATATCTGACCCATTTCACAGGAACAATATTAATTCCAAGAAGCATTTTTGCAGCATCAGCTCCTTTGGAAATTGCTTCACTTACAGCACCTTCCACTTTATCATAGGGCTGTGTATATGGTTGGCTTAAGGCTGACGGCTCTATGTTTTTGATTTTTCCCACAAGCTCTAAAGGGGTACTGTCTGAGGCTCCGTATCTTTCAAAGCTTTGAAAGTCATATGCCATTAGTATAAGACTGTCGGATATTTTGCTTATTTTGGGAATATCATACCCGTCAAAATAACCTGAAACATTGGTAGGATGGATGATCACCATCAACTTTTTATTACCCAGGCTATTCTTTAAAAGGGTAAGAAATTTTGTATATTTCTCTTTCAATCCGGTTTTATTGTCAGAACTGTAGTTGTTATTTTCTATTTTATCCCTAAAACCTTCAAAATCAAGCACAACGCCATCAAAACCCCATGTGTTCAATGCTTCGCAGATTGGATCTGTTATGAACTGCTTCCAGGAGCTTTCGCCCATATTTAAAAACTCTATAGCACTATTTTTTTTATCGCTGTATTCAGCAGCATCAAAAAATACAGACAGGTAAGCTTTACCATTGGGATTAATGGCCCTGTAATCATCCTTACTGCTTATATCGGGCATAAGTGAAGGAATTTTTATCTTTTGGCCAACTTTAATAGAGCTGAAGTCACTAATATTATTGAACTCACCGAGTAGCTTATAAGGAACCTCATATTTTAAAGCGATGGAGGATAGAGTATCCCCTGAAACAATACTGTATTCCTCTCTTATTTCATTTCCTAACTTATAAGGAATTCCATATTCAACCCTGTTATCAAATTTGCTTATTCCAAATGAGAATTTAGTGGTAAACTGTATTTTGTCTTCTTTATTTCTGGCAAGTCTGGCCCACTGAAAATACATATTATTTTCGCTTTTTGAAAAGACTTCTTTTACGTTGTTGAATTCTGTAGAGCTGTCAATACAGTAGAAAACATTTATTGAATCGGCAGATGACAAAAACGTGTTGCATAATAAAATAATGAAGATTAGTACTATTGATTGTAAACTTTTCATGTGCATGCAGCCTCTTTTCAATTAACTTTGTTGCTTAGCAATATTAAATTATATTTTATCCGAAACTCGCTTTTTTTTCAACCAGCTTAGGATTAAAATATCCAATTCTCTGCTAAGTTCCAAAAGTTCTTCCGTGTTACCTATACCATGGAGGCTGATATACCTGTTTACCTTTTCCTGCTTTTTCCTTATCCTATTTTCCAGGGTATTTCCTCTTTTCAAAATTTCCACATCCTTGTCCGGTAAATTTTTATTTTTAGCAATTGTAAAGATTTGGTATACTATAGCACATATAATTAAAGTGAAGCATGAATGATAAAAAGCAGCTTACACTTATAATAAAATACTTAATCCAAGTATCACAATAAATATAGCTAAAACATAAAATGTGATGTCATAATATTTGACCTTTCACTGGAATCCCTTATGAAAAAAGATAGCATTTTTGGATGGAGATATATAAAACTATGTAACTGTACTAACCAATATTATATATATTATTGCACAAAATGTCAATACATTCCTGTAATGTAAATAAATCGACACAATATGACATAATGTTACTTTTGTAGTAGGAGATAAACAATTTCATATATATTTTTTCGGTAAATTATCTCATAAGGAATAGGGTGAACTTTCAGCCATAAGAAGTAAAGGAACCAGCGACTTAATGCCCCAAAGATTTGTAAGAATAAATTTGCCGCACAAATATGTTCCAGCAAAACAATCGCTAAAGAATCACTTCCCCTTGCCAGCGTGCCTTCATGGGTTAAGTGAACACGAAAGCGAGCAAATAGGGGAAGTTGCTTCTTTAACATTACAAAGGGGCATAAGGACTGCTGCAATTACTCAAAGAAATAATGTGCTTTAATTTCTTTGAAAACTACATCCCTTTTCCAGGAATAACAGCATCAACTATACCATAAACCAGTGCACCAACTATAGCTCCAAAGTATGAAACACTATAACCTGGTACAAAAAATTGAGTTACATATATTATTACTGCGGCTAGTATAAAACCTGATATTCCTCTTCCAAATGGAGATGCATGTAAATTTAAAAAACGTAGTGCCAAATAATCCAGAGCTGCTAAAATAACAGCTCCAAACAAAAGAGGCCAAATTCCGTTTATCGCAAATCCGGGGGTTAGGAAGGCGGTGATTCCGAGAATTACGATACTCGATACCACTCTTAATACTAGATGCATAATACCTACATCGCCTGTCTTTGCGTATTGATTAGCCATTATACAACATCCTTTCATATTTAGATTCATAAATAGTGTTAACAATTACTTGAAATATTATTCAATATGAAAAGGTACACAATATAATTGTATAAAACTATAATTTTATATATAATATTAAAGATATAATTTTAAAGATTAGGAATAATTATAATTTTAATCATTACTAGTCAATTCCATATAGATAAAATTATGTGTTTTGCAGCAATTATAATATATGAAAGCATTATTGCAAAACATATATTTGAGAGGAGAAAACAAATGAAACAGATTAAAGTAAGATTTGCACCAAGCCCAACGGGGCATCTACATATAGGTGGGGCCAGGACTGCTTTGTTCAATTATCTTTATGCAAAGCACAATAACGGTAAATTTCTAGTCAGAATAGAAGATACTGATCTGGCACGTTCTTCATATGAGTCTGAGCAAGTTATAATAAACGATTTGAGATGGTTGGGTATAAATTGGGACGAAGGTATAGATGTAGGGGGCGAAAATGGCCCATATAGATCAACCGAGCGTAAAGATGTATATAATAAATTTGTAGATCAACTGTTGGAAAGTGGAAAAGCTTACAGATGTTTTTGTTCGCAGGAAGAAATAGAAGCTGAGAGAAAAATGCTTGAAGAAAAAGGTGAGCTCCCAAGATATCTAGGCAAGTGCAGCCATCTGAGCGAGGAAGAGATACAGAAGAACATAGCAGAGGGCAAAAAGTTCACAATAAGATTCAAGGTTCCTCTCAATCAAACAATCACAGTGAACGACAAGGTAAGAGGTAATGTAGAGTTTGACAGCAATGGTGTGGGAGATTTTATAATTGTGAAATCCGATGGAATTCCTGTATATAATTTTGCAGTTGTTATAGACGATCACCTGATGGAAATTACTCATGTTATCAGGGCAGAGGAGCATTTATCCAATACACCCAGACAGATACTTATTTATGATGCTCTTGGCTTTGAAAAGCCTGAGTTTGCCCATGTATCTCTGATACTCGGCCATGATCATACAAAAATGAGCAAGAGGCATGGCTCCACATGGGTTGAGCAGTACAGGGAACAAGGTTATTTGCCCGAAGCCATTGTAAATTTCCTTGCATTACTTGGATGGTCACCTGAAACTGAAGAAGAGATATTTAATATGGATCAATTGATTTCCCAATTTTCACTGGACAGGGTATCAAAAAATCCTGCGGTTTTTGATATAAACAAGCTCAACTGGATGAATTCCCAGTATATTAAAACAGCACCTGTTGAGTGTATTACAGAGCTGTCCATACCTCACTTGAAGAATGCCGGTTACATTAATGATGATATTTCGAAGGAAGAGCATGACCGCATCAATAAAATGGTTTCAGCAATAAGATCAGGTATTTCTTACGTGGCTGAATTGCCTGCAAAGCTTAAAATATTTTACTGTGATGATGTAACGCCTGAAAACGAAGAAACTATGGAGATAATGAAGGGTGAACAGGTTCCAGGCCTTCTTGAGGTTTTTATAAACAAGGTAGAGGAAGCTGAAAATATTGATGAGGAATTCGGAAAAAGTGTTTTAAAAGCTATTCAAAAAGAAACAGGAATTAAGGGTAAAAACCTGTTTATGCCTATACGTATAGCACTTACCGGACAGATGCACGGACCTGAGCTTTTTGATATCATTTCCATACTTGGAAAAGATAATATGATTAAAAGAATAAAATCATTTTTGCAAAACCAGCATTAATTTGATAAAATAAATTAAATGTAAGTAAGGACACTGACAATATTAACCATATAAAAGTGGATTGTTTTTATATGGCAATGAATTAAATATTTTAAAGATGATGATTGGGAGAGTAACACTAAAATAGCTGCAGAGAGAAACTGATAACCTGTCGTATGTCCAGGTTAGGCTGAAACAGTTTTAGTTTGTTTTATTGTGAAGTGCACCCATGAATTTGAGGCTGAAATAACATTAGGCTTTCACGGCAAAGCACCGTTATGCTTTTGAGATAGGTTTATTCCTGAATTTAGAGTGGAACCGCGATTTAACTCGCCTCTATGTGTATATAAAATAGAGGCGGGTTTTTTAATTGTCCATGAAATTATGGTGTACTCTATACCACAATTTCAGTATAGGTATATTATTGCAACAATATTTAAAGTGAGGTTTTTATTATGTTTAAGGATTTGATCAATGATGCAAGAAGCATTGCACATAGAGATCCGGCAGCGAAAAGTATCCTGGAGGTAGTTTTGCTTTATCCGGGTTTTCATGCCATATTTAATTACAGAATAGCTCACTGGTTTTATAATAGAAAATTATTTTTTATTGCACGCTTGATATCACAGGTTTCAAGGTTTATTACAGGTATAGAAATACATCCTGGTGCTAAAATCGGAAGAGGGTTATTTATTGATCACGGTATGGGAATTGTCATAGGTGAAACAGCTGAAATCGGTGACAACTGTACAATATATCATGGAGTTACCCTTGGAGGAACCGGAAAAGATAAGGGTAAGCGCCACCCAACAATAGGAAATAATGTGCTTATTAGTGCAGGTGTTAAAATATTAGGACCCTTTAAGGTTGGCGAGAATTCAAGGATTGGGGCTAATGCAGTAGTGTTGAGGGAGGTTGAGCCCAATACAACCGTTGTTGGGGTTCCGGGAAGGCCTGTAAGAAAAGGGGATGTGAGGATTGTTCCGTCCTTTGATTTGGATCAAATCCATATTGGTGACCCGATAGCACAGGAACTTTGCAGGATCAGAGCAAGAATTGAATACCTTGAAAAACTACACGAAGATAAGGATAATATTCATTTTAATGAAGAGCTTAAAAAGATGACATATGAGAGATTCGAAAGCTGTGATACCGAATAAGGTATTACCAAATAATAAACTGGTCAATGGGGGCATTTCAAAAAGCTGGATTAATTGATTTATATATTATATGACTTGAATAATGTATTTTTTGAAATACCCTAAATAAAGAAGGGAGATTTAATACATGAGGCTTTACAATACCATGACAAGAAAAAAAGAAGAATTCAAATCTTTGGAGCCAAATAAGGTAAAGATATATTCCTGCGGCCCAACCGTGTATAACTATTTTCATCTTGGAAATGCCAGACCTTTTATTGTTTTTGATACATTAAGGAGGTACCTGACATTTAAAGGCTATGATGTTACATTCGTTCAGAATTTTACTGATATTGATGATAAAATGATAAAAAGGGCCAACGAAGAAGGCATTACCGTTAAGGAATTGGCAGACAGGTTTATAGCGGAGTATTTTGTTGATGCAAAAGGCCTTGGAATAGGCGAAGCTACAGTACATCCAAAGGCTACGGAAAATATTGACGCTATTATCGAACTCATTAAAAAGCTGGAAGAAAAGGGTTTTGCATACAATATAAATGGGGATGTATACTTTAACACCAAAAGCTTTAAGGAATATGGAAAGCTGTCACAACACAGCCTCGATGACCTTGAAGCTGGGGCAAGAATAAGCGTTGATGAGAGAAAACGTGATCCTATGGACTTTGCACTTTGGAAGGCACAAAAGCCCAATGAACCTGCGTGGGAGAGCCCGTGGGGCATGGGGCGTCCCGGATGGCATATTGAATGCTCGGCAATGTCCATGAGATACCTTGGTGAGACTATCGATATTCACAGTGGAGGGCTGGATCTTACATTCCCGCACCACGAAAATGAAATTGCACAAAGCGAAGCTGCTACAGGAAAGCCGTTTGCACTGTACTGGTTGCACAATGGGTTTATTAATGTCAATGACAGAAAGATGTCAAAATCGGAGAATAACTTTTTTACAGTCAGGGATATAGTTAAGAAATATGATTATGAAGTAATAAGGTTCTTCATGTTGTCTGCCCATTACAGAAGCCCTATAAACTTCAGCGATGATCTGTTGGAACAGGCAAAAGCGGGACTGGAGAGACTTTATACATGTCTTGAAAACTTGAATTATCTCATTGAGAATAAAGATGCTTCAGATTCCGGTGAGGTAAATGAAGAATACAAGAGCCAACTTATTGCTTTTAAAGACAAATTCGTTGAAGCGATGGATGATGATCTTAATACAGCAGATGCACTGGCAGCTTTATTTGATATGGTAAGGGAAATAAACTCCTTTGCAAATTCCGGTAAGGATGTTTCCTTTGGAAGTCTTGTATATTCAAAAGACTTATTAAAGGAATTAGGAGGCGTTCTTGGACTATTACAAAAGGAAAACAACAAGGTGTTGGACAGCGAAATCGAAGAACTAATTAGCAGCAGGCAGCAGGCCAGAAAGGATAAAAACTGGAAGCTGGCCGATGAAATTAGGGATAAGCTGAAGGAAATGGGTATTGCTCTTGAGGATACACCTCAGGGAGTTAAGTGGAAACGCGTATAAAGAATGAATAGAAATAACTTCCCCTTGGTATCTATTATAACAAGGGGAAGTTATTTTTTTATTAATATAAAAGCCCTATAAAAACAAAAAACTGCGGCTTTTTGCTCTCGCCGCAGATTCCTCTATATTTATATCAAAAATAGGAGGTAAAAGTATAAGTGTACACTATTATTATAGAATTTAATTAATATCTAGTCAATGTACAATTTGTTTATAAAAAGTTATTATATAGAAAAATTTTTTATTCAACTTTCACAAATTTCATTATTTTTATCGTGTAGTACTTCTAAAAATAAAAAAATTGAATGATTAATTTTTTGTTTTATTATTATTTTTTATTATTTTCATGTTTGTTTACATATGATTTGAAATATTATTTGAAATATGCTAAAATTATTATAAACGGAAAACCAAGATATTATATTCAGAGTCTGTATAAAAGTGTCATTTCAGAAATCTTTATTCAAAATATCATTCGCAACATAGTGTATTATCAGGTTCAGGTTAAAAAGTTTATTCATTTTATCAAAAATCAACTTTTATATTTGCAGTGGTAATATGTATTATTTATGTGGTATAATGCAGATAATTAAATATTGTAAGGTGTTATACAACATATTAATTAACTATTGGTAAAGTAAGGTAAAAGAAGACTAATGCTTATAGAATTTATTGAAAGTATATTAAAGGACAATAATTTAAGTAACGCGGATATTAATCAATACTCACCTCTTGTGCTGGCCTATATAGGTGATTCGGTCTATGAGATTTTTATACGTACCCTATTGGTTTCAAAGGGCAATGCACCTGTATACAAGCTTCATAAACAGTCAGTTGCTTTTGTTAAGGCAAAAGCCCAATCTGATATCATTCACAGTATTATGGAAAATTTAACTGAAGAGGAGCAGGAGATTGTAAGAAGAGGCAGAAACGCAAAATCCGGCACTATTCCCAAAAATGCCGATGTTACAGAATACAAGTATGCAACAGGCTTTGAAACTCTTCTTGGCTATTTGTACTTGAGGAAAGATTTTGACAGGCTTACAGAGGTATTAAGAATGTCTGTATCCGTATAAATAAATGTGCTATAAGAAAACATAAATGTATCAAAAATTAAGTAAAAATTCATAAAAATAAATTGGAAGAAGATAAATATATGAGTGATTTTAAAGGCGATTTTAAAGGAAATAAAAATAGAAGGCAGGAAAAAAACACAAGGCAGGAAAAAAACACAAGAATTTCACGTTCACCTTATCCCGAAAATAAGGGTGAAGGATTTGGTAAGACTGAAAAAAGTGTTATACATGAAAGTGAAGATAGAAATTCTGATATATTGGAAGGCAGAAACCCTGTTTTAGAAGCATTGAAAGCGGGAAGAACTATAAATAAGATACTTATTGCAAAGGGTGAGAGAGAAGGCTCAATAAGGCAAATAGCTGCAATGGCCAAGGAAATGGGAATAACCATCCAAGAGGTTGACAGGCGTAATCTTGACAGTGTATCCCTTACCAAATCTCATCAGGGTGTAATCGCTTATGTTTCTGTTAAGGAATATGTCGAAGTTGACGATATATTAAAAGCAGCGGAGAATAGCGGGAAACCGCCGTTTATACTCATACTTGATGAGATAAATGACGCTCATAATTTGGGTTCCATTTTGAGAACAGCTGATGCTGTAGGTGTACATGGAGTTATTATACCCAAGAGAAGAGCGGTAGGACTTACATCGGTTGTTGCCAAGGCATCTGCCGGGGCGATTGAATATGTGCCTGTTGCAAGGGTTACAAATATTGCCCAGACCATTGATTACCTTAAGAAGAATAACATTTGGGTGATCGGAACTGATCAAACAGGAGACAAAGAGTTTTATAAAAGTGATTTAAAGGGCCCCATTGCTCTGGTTATAGGCAGTGAGGGTGAAGGAATGGGAAGATTGGTAAGGGAAAAATGTGATTTTGTTGTTCAAATACCAATGATGGGAAATATTTCCTCTCTAAACGCTTCTGTTGCTGCTGCTGTTGTAATGTACGAAATATTGAAGCAAAGAGGCGTGTAGGAATAAAATGGAGTATTTGCTGGTTGATGGGTATAAGAAAATAAATACTATTGTTGTTTTTGACGGTTATATGGTAAAGAAAAGTCCAGAAAAAAAGAATTTTTTGATAATCTTACAATAGTATTTACTAAAGAACATGAAACTGCCGATAATTATATCGAAAGATTTGTATATAAAAATGGATCAGATAATATTGTAAGGGTAGTTACATCTGACTATCTTGAACAAACTATAGTGCTCTCAATGGGAGGAATAAGGATTTCACTTAGGGGAGCTTAGGCAGGAAATAGAGTGCGTTTGCAGTACAAATAAACAGAATTATGAGAGAAAAACAAGTATTTCAACAAATAGTTTGGCATCAAATATTAAACCTGAGCTTCGTGATATGCTTGAAAAAATGAGGCGTAACTCGTTTTAAGCTTGACAATAGTAAATTTGCTCCTTATAATTTACTATATGTTATCTTGACATTTTTGGTTATTTTCCACTGTAATAATTAAAGACATATATTAATGAAATTGGGTTTTGATTTAATCTTACTTTTATTTGTATTAGTTATATTCATGAAAAGGTATACCCCCGCCGGATAATTTCCGGTCGGTTAAATTTATAGATTTGAGGATATATTATTTTCCGACAGTTAAGTTGCAGTTATTTGAAATTGAACTTTATTGCTTAATCCTGCTAATCTTTCGGGAAATATTCAAACAATAAAGTCAGACAGGGGGGCTTCAACTTGAAAACAAATGTACAAACCGGGATACCCAATTCCTTTAGTACGATGCATGATGAGGAAGTAATATTAGATGCAAGGTCTGGTGACATTATAGCCCTGGAATATCTAATCAACAAGTACAGGAGCTTTGTTCGTGCTAAAGCCAGAACCTATTTCCTTATAGGTGCAGACAGGGAAGACATTATTCAGGAAGGAATGATCGGATTATTTAAAGCTATCCGTGATTTTAGAGAGGACAAGCTTTCTTCATTCCGGGCTTTTGCAGAGCTTTGCATTACGAGACAAATTATTACTGCTATTAAAACAGCAACAAGGCAAAAGCATATTCCGCTCAATTCGTATGTCTCACTTAACAGACCTGTATTTGATGAAGAGTCTGATCGTACACTTATGGACTTAATAAGTGAGGAAAGTGTTTCTGACCCTGAAGAAATGATTATAAACAGGGAAGAGTTTAATGGCATTGAAGAGAAAATGGGTGAGATACTGAGTGGTTTGGAATGGGAAGTTCTGTCACTCTATTTGCAAGGCAGATCCTATCAGGAGATTGCTGAGGAATTAGACAGGCATGTGAAATCAATAGATAACGCACTTCAAAGAGTAAAACGCAAATTGGAGAAACATCTTGAAGAAGATAAGGTATAATCGCCATATTTCGTATAATATGGTACTAGACGAGCGATTGATTTTATGTTATAATTTCAATCGTCTCAAAATATAATTGAGTAAATAAGATAGCATTCCGTAACAAGGAATGTTATTTTTGAGCAACTATCAAATAAAACTGCGGGTGTAGTTCAATGGCAGAACATCAGCTTCCCAAGCTGACAGCGAGGGTTCGATTCCCTTCACCCGCTTAATCGTGCCCTCATAGCTCAGTCGGCAGAGCGCATCCATGGTAAGGATGAGGTCACCAGTTCGATTCTGGTTGAGGGCTCTAAAATGAAATCCTTGAAACACTAGAGTAATCAGTGGTTCAAGGATTTTCAATTTTTATCCATGAACTTATTTTTTACAAATATTAGTGTAAAAAAACGCCTAAAATCAAGTAAAATTATCTTGAATGGTGTACAAATGGTGTACAAGCTGATTGCTTATAAGCCACAGGTGGTGAAATAGATATGGAAAGCAAAGATACAACCTGTCCTGCTTGTGGAAAATATTCTTTCCAGTTTTCTGACGATTATGATATCTGTCCAATTTGTGATTGGGAAAATGATGGGTTACAAAGAGCCCGAAAAGATTATTGGGGTGGAGCAAACAGTTTAAGCGTAAATGAAGCAAAACATGTATA
Source organism: Bacillota bacterium (assembly GCA_023430975.1). Classification (GTDB taxonomy): domain Bacteria; phylum Bacillota; class Clostridia; order Acetivibrionales; family DSM-2933; genus Pseudobacteroides. Next base: position 60,028 of record JAEYYB010000016.1, read on the forward strand.
TGTTCTTTCTCAGAATGAGGCAACTAAAATTAAAGTAACTGATATTGTTGAAAAATATAATCTTACTCAGCGAGAGATACATTTTAAATATAGAGAAATTGACCATACGACAAGTGAAGGTCAAAATTGCCGTGAGGCATTTACTAAGGCTCATAATGATTTTATTATTGAATTATATAAGCTGGTGGGGACACAGAAATAATTAAATACTTAACTTATAAAAACTGCAACTGTTGCAAATCCGTGTTATATATGTCTGATAAATTGGAATAGAAATCTCATAATACCCAAGGAAATAGACAAAGGTAAATATAATATGGTAGGACAGGTGTTATAAAAAGTATTTGGTATATTGTAATTGGTTAGTTGGAAAACCGGAAAACCATATTTTATTGATATAGTATTAAGAATTATGGTATAATAATAGCAGAATAATTAATTCTGGAGGTTATTGTTTATGATAATTAAGTCATCAACATCATTAAGAAATGATTACGGCAAAATTTCTACCTTGGCTCATGAGGTAGAAGAGCCTATATATATTACCAAGAATGGTGAAGGAGACCTTGTGGTAATGAGCATTGAAGCTTTTGAAAAGAGAGATCAGCTTTTAAAGCTCAAAGCCAAGCTTGCAATGGCTGAACAGTCAAGGCTTTCAGGAGAACCCACAGTTTCGCTAGAAGATGCTAAAAAAAGGTTAGAGGATAAATACAGAAATGCAGGAGTATAATTTAGATATTTTAGCCCCTGCATGGGCAGAACTTGAGGAAATTGCGGACTATCATTTAATTATGGTTGGTCCGGTGTCTGCAAAAAATATAACAGATCAAATACTTACATCGCTTGAGCGGCTTAAAACATATCCGCTATCGGGTGTTGCTGTCCAAGATGATGAATTGAATTTATTAGGCTATAGATTTGTAGCTAGTGGAAAATATGTTTGTATATACAGAGTTATTGGAGATACTGTTTTTGTTTATCATATAGTACATGGTTCAAGAGACTATCCTAGATTATTTAGATCATGAGGTTAAGACTATTGAAAGAGAAGCAATGTGTATATGATAAAAAGTGCTTGGGTTATAGCAGCTTTTAATGAATTGCCATTAAGTCCAATGGTGTACAGATGGTGTACAAAACTTATTTTTAATAATTGTGTACTGCTCTAGCCCTTTAATATCAGGCACTTGGCGGTATATGCATGAAGTTCACATAATCCATGGTAAGGATGAGGTCACCAGTTCGATTCTGGTTGAGGGCTTATGTATAGGAATCCTTGAAACGTTGAGAAATCAGTGTTTCGGGGATTTTTTGTTTACCTCAATCCTTGCCTTTTAAGGTGATGATTTTACATATTTTGGTGCAGAAATCGGTCTAAAATCATATAAAATCATATAAAATCATCTGCAATGGTGTACTACATACATAGTTGCCTATAATCCGCATATATCTAAGGTTTTGATGGCTTGGTTTTTTACAGATGGTGCACAGTGAGTGTAAATATCCAAAGTGTGACTTACCTTTGAATGTCCCAAAAACTCAGATACTATTTTTGCAGATACACCCTTCTCAAAAAGTCTTGTAGCGAAAGTGTGGCGGAGTGAATGAAAACTACATTTCGCAATACCAGTTTTTTCTACTGTCCTGTAGAAACTTCTATTTACATTTCTTGCATTGAGTAGAGTGCATTTCTTTGTACAAAAGACCAATTATGTACTAGACTTCTGCTTATGGGCTTTTAACACTATAGTAGAAAAATTATCTTTTCTTTGAAACTCGTGATAGCATGAAGAATTGTCAGAAAACCTTTTAGTACAAAAATCCTTTCTGAAAAAGAAAGGATTATGTAAGGTATGTTGCTATTTTTGCTAGGCATTCATCAATTATTGCATCTATTACTTTAATTTGTGCATCGTTTGGATCATACTTCTTTAACACTTTAAGATTATGAGCTGTCCAATCCAATGATTTAACTTGATCAGTTAAAATTACCCCTGTTATTGGGAAGCCACTATCATCAAGGGATATTCCTGAATCTGGTAAACCCACTTCAAAGGGATACCCCTTCTTTTGATTAGTAATCGGACAAACAACTATAAATCCTGTTGCTTTATTGAATGCTTTAGGTGATAAAACAATCGAGCTCCTTCTCCCAGCTTGTTCATGACCAGCTTGTGGATTAAAGTTTAAAACAATTAGATCGCCTCTCTCTGGTACCTCTGTCATTAAATCAATTCACGCCCCTCAATCCCAAAATCAATTTCTTTGTGTCGATTTTCAGGAGTAATCTGTGATAATAGTTCTTCTAGTGTGTATTTCTTCTGTAATCTTTTTGGTTTTAGTGTGATGATTTTTTCGTTTTCAGTAACATATAATTCAATTTCAGAACCTTGCTCGATACCTATTCTATCAGCAGCTTCTTTTGGAATACGTATTCCCAAACTGTTTCCCCATTTTTGGGCAATAACTGTAGACATGTAGTCAACCCCTTTCGTTTGGCTTATTTCGGTTTTTGAATATTCCTTTAAATCCATTATATCACCTTCGATTTAAAAGTATATACATAGTATATACGAATTTATTAAAAATGATACTTTTAATAAATAATTAGACCTACATGCCAATAATGGCACCAACAATGGATGAAACATAACTGAAAAAGTTGGTAAATATATTATAAGGCAAAAGCAAGAGAACGAGTTTTACTGGAGCTATAAAGCCCGTGAATTAGA
>JAEYYB010000036.1 GCA_023430975.1 Bacillota bacterium
ATCTTGCATTTGGCAGAGCAAAATAACGAACGGTTTAACGTTATTTTGTGATAGACAAATAGCAAGATTAACTGATTTTAATAGATTTGCGACAGACAAATGTAATAGATTTATCACTTTTAATATAACAGCTTTTTTTATTTGCAAAAAAGCAATTGGCATTATGTCCCGATATTGTGTTGGCGAGTTTAGCAGCCGTTTAATGCAGTTTCGAAAAAAATATAGCGGACGTGATTATTTCTATGCTAAAATATAGGTGTATGAAGTTGAATAATTATCTAAGAAGCTCGGACAAAAAAACGTGGTATATGATGTGTATACGTATACACATGAAGACAAAAGAAAAGTAAATAAATATTTGAAAGGAGGAGTAAATAGAATTGATTCAAACAGAATGATTAAGGAATGAATGAAATATTACTTCCGAATTATGAGTGTGTGTTCATGAGTTAAGTGAACACATAAGGGAAGATTTTATCGGGAGTTATATTTTCAGCATTGCTGCATTGAAAGTCTTATAGAAAAGATGAATTTAAAAGTAAAGAAAAGTTTTAATTTATCTGAAATTTTTTGAGGGGAGAATACATATGAATAGCAGTCTAACTAGAGCAATTTCAGTTTTTCTTATTGCTTTAATAATTATTTCAAATTTACCAATGGGAGTGTCGACTGATAAAGTTGAGGCACTTTCACAAGTTGCTAATGAAAATCAAGTTAATCTACAATCATCTGTAGAGTCATTAGAAACAATTTATGAATCAGTCTATAGCACATTGCCAGTTGAACCGACAAAAATTTATACTCCATTTAATACAAATAGTATTACATCTGAAACAACACCAAGTCCAACACCAAGTTCAACTCCAAGCATAGTTAAAATAGGAGAACAGGCTTTACCTACAACAAATGAATTATGTAAAGTTGTATTTAAAGGAAGCGGATTTCAGATAAACAACATCAACCTTGATGTAGCCCCTTCTAAGGCTATGGATGAAATAACCCTCGTTCCGGAGGCAGGTTATGTGTGCCCTGAAACAGTTATTGTCAATGGAAGGATTTTGAAGAGCGTTACCGATGTCGTTTATGGTATAACATATGATCGCTTGTCAGGAACTATTTCAGGAATTCCCAGTGAAAAACTCACAACAATTGAAGCAGATGCTCTTGTTGATAATACTTGTGTAATTGCAGACAGCACCGATACAACAGCAAATGTTTTAATAGACATAGGTCTAAGTAATCAGACTATTAACGGTATTGTAATAAAAACCGGTAATAATGATTACGGTTCTTTAATTCCTTTTGTGGGAAGTGTTAGGAATGGAAAGTCGTTGTTTAAACTTACAGGATTAAGTCCTGACACTACTTATATTGTACAACCGAAGTATAATGATAACAAATTAGGAAAAACATTTATATTTAGTACAAGAACTTTTCAACCAGTAGGAATAAGTTCCATCTGGAACGGCAGCATACTTGATGTAAAAGGCATTAATAATCTTAAGACAACCTATAGCAATAAAGGGTGGGGATTAAATAATGTTTTTGATAGCAATGTCCAGTCATTTATTTCCACATATAATCTAAGCCAAAATGTGAATGAAGTTACAATAGTTTTGCGTAACAATGGAAGCAGTGTGGTTAGCAATCAAAAGTTTGCTTTTCATGCAGACGTTCAAATCGGCAGTAACGATCGTGCACCTATTAGTAATATTGAAAATCAAGGTTTTATGATGACGGATGGAGCCAATAAACTTTACATTATTAACCAGGGAAATGGAATCATAAATGGTAAGAACCCTTTTGGTGGAATCACAGTTGCCACGACAACCAAATGGTGGGGACGTTATAGTGATAGAACGAATAACTTATATACTGACCTTAGTGGACATTCTGATCTGTCAGGTACAGACAGTGGTGCTGCTTTTTCATGGCAAAACATAAGTTTGGAGCCAGGTGAAACGAGAGTGTATACTTTTAAGATTGCAGCAGGCAGTTACGAAAGTGAGGACTTGTCAGATGTAGAAGCACCGACTGAGCCAAAAGGTTTGAAAGTTGAATCAAAGGATACTGAAAATATAAAAATATCGTGGACTGAATCTTCAGATAATAACGGTGTTGCAGGCTACAGGGTATATCGTGACGGAATACTCATCAAAACAGTTACAGGAACTTCCTTTGAAGATTCAGGGTTGATTCCTGGAACAAGTTATACCTATACAGTAAAGGCATATGACTTTGTAGGAAATACTTCAAATTCAAGTGAGAGTTTAGCCGTCACAACACTAATTGACAACGAACCCCCTTCAATTATCTCAATTGAACCGGTTAATGGCAGTGTTATCGGCAAGAGCACACAGATTGTCGTTAAGGCAACTGACAACATTAAACTTAAGTCCATAAAATTACAGTATGTCCTTGAAGGTTCAGAGCAATGGAATGATATAGAAACTATAGATACATTAAATACAGCACGATTTAGTTTGGAGAATGTGCAAATTAATGGCAAATTTAGTGTTAGAGCAATTGCATATGATAAAGCCAAAAATGAAAGCCAAAGCAATATCGTGAGATCATATACCAGAGACATCGTTGGTCCTGAAAAGATAGTAAATATTAGAGCTGAATCAAGTTCGACCAGTATATTGCTTAATTGGGATGATGTATCGGATAATGATTTGTCTTATTTTCAGGTTGAGAAGAAAAATGACGATGGAACCTACACAAGTGTTGGAACAGTAAGTAATGCCCGAGGCATGAATGTTACGGGTTTAAAGGTATCCACGACGTATACATTTAGGATAGTGGGATATGATAGAGTACAAAACAGGGGTATTCCGTCGGATGATGTGACATTTTCCACAACAGCTGATACCACAGCTCCTGTAGTAACATATATTGGACCAAGTCCTGCAAGGTTTTCCGCATCCATTCCGGTTAGGGTAAATGTAAGTGATGATGTGGGAGCAGTTCAAGCAACGTTTCAAATTTCAAGCAATGGTACAGACTGGACTGATCTGAACACAATATCGAGTCAGTCAAATTCCTACACTCAACCTGTAGATGTATCAGCCTTGACTGAAGGTAAATATTATATTAGATGCCTTGTAAAAGATGCTGCAGGCAATATCTCAAACGGAAAACCTGTGAATGAGTATATAGTCGACAGGACAGCACCTGGCGTGCCACAAAACTTGTCCGTTGTTCCAAGTGCGGGATACGTCGATTTAATATGGACACAAAACTCGGAGGTTGATTTTAGATACTATAAACTGTATAGATCAAAAAATCAGGAGCCCTATGTTCTTATAGTTGATAATTATAGATATTTGAGTTATAGGGACAGAAATGTTTCGGCAGATGTTCAGTATCAATACAAACTTACAGCTGTCGATTCTTGCGGCAATGAAAGTGAATCGGTAACAAGTGACGAGTATTCAATTATTGAAGATAATGAAGCACCACATATAATTAGTTCATCATATGCAGATCAGTCCACTTTGCCTGCAAATCCTAAAATAAGAATACTTGCAGAAGATAATTACATGCTGGAATCCTTAAAATTGGAATACAGGTTGGCTTCTGATGAACAGCAAAACTGGACAACCATCAATAATGTTACATCCATAAACAAGTACAGCGATGTCGTTGAATTCGCATGGAATACATCCGGACTGAGTGATGATACATATGTTATTCGAGCTATTGCAACTGATAAGGAAGGCAATAAAAGTAACCCATATAGTGCAACATATTCACTGAACCTTGAGCCACCAACAGCTCCAATTGTTACTGCAAATCCAGGAGGGTGGAAGGTTAACTTGGCATGGACTGCAAGTCCTGAAGTTGATATTTCAGGTTATCACGTATACAGATCAAATACAATTGACGGATCGTATACTTTACTTACAAAAACAACAAATACCTCCTATGAAGATACACCTGTCATAGCAGGCAATACATATTACTATATGGTTGAGGCTGTTGACAAATATTATAACGTGGCAAAGAGTCAAAAGGTGTCAGCGATTCCAACAAACGAAGATCATGAACTCCCCAAGGCTGTAATCAATTGCGGAGATACTGCATTAACAGGTGATGGTATTATTTTCGATGGAACGTCTTCTACTGATAACAACCAAATAAAAAGGGTAGTCTGGGATTTTGGAGACGGAAACACTTCTGAATTATTAAAAGCAGTACATACTTATGCTGTACCAGGTGAATATACTGTATCTTTAACAGTTTATGACCCTGCAGATAATACAAATTCAATTCAGAAAAAGGTTATAATCCATCCTCAGGGAGAAGTTAGCCAGGTAAAAATTCAGATTATAGATGATGCAACAGGTACAGGTGTGTCCAATGCTTCAGTTGTAATCAATAATGCAGATGGAACAATTGCAAATACACAAGCGGATGCTGAAGGTATTGTAAATTTAATTGCAGCATTTAAAGAAGGCGAAAATACAGGTAAAATTAAAGTCTATGCATTTAAGCAAGGTTATCAGCCTTCAAAGTTAGAGCGGACAATAACAGCCGGACAACCATCAAATGTAGTTCTTAACTTAAGTAAGGGTGAGCTTGTAGCGGGAGAATTAACATTTAAGAGGATGACACTGGATGAGATAAAAAAAGCAAATATTAATATTTCAGCACCAGAAAACCAGTATGTGTATGAATTTACAGTGCATCTTGGATATCCTGTGGTTGTAAACAGCAGAGGACAAATACTTAGTAATAGCACTTATACAATTAGCAGTGGGTCTAGCAGTGGGTCTAATAGAAGTTACAATAGGGTATATGTAAATACAATACCTTCATCAAGACCTGAAGTACCTCCTGCTATTACATATATGGAAGTACCTGGTGAAATGACAATGCTTAAAGAGTTTTTCAATGTAAATCTTACAGTTGAAAATTTGGCAAAAGATAATGAATTTAAAATTGAGAATTCAATAGCAAATCTTAATTTGCCGTCTGGTTTGAAGCTAGTAAACAGTGGAGCTAAAGTGAATCTTACACCATCTGTAATTCCAGGTGGATCGAAGGGTACAGCCAATTGGATCGTAAGAGGGGACGAAGAAGGGGAATATGACATTTCCGCAGATTTCAGTGGGGTGTTACAACCTTTCAATGAGCTAGTCACAAAGACATTTGTAGCAAAAGACAAAATAAAGGTATATGGCACATCGGGGATAACTATTTACTGCGAAGCTGAAAATATTGGATTCAGAAATGATCCATACCTTGTAAGGTTTGGTGTGGAAAATACAGCACCAATTTCAAGATATAATTTAACTTTCACGCTAAAAGATGGGGTTAACTACACATATAAAGAAGGGCAACAATTAAAACAGTCAATAACAGAGCTGAAACCAAATGAAATTAAGTGGTTTGAATATTGGCTACTACCTGCTGGAGATTTAGCGGGCCCTCTAGATTTAAAAGAAACATTTGTATTTAACACCAGTGATGATAGTGTTAAATGGATCTTTACATCCATACCAAGGTCAAGAGGCGATGGATTTGCTGCATGGTATTTTGAAAGTAAAGATTTATGTGGCACATATAAACAAAAGACAGAAGAAAAGATTGATTTTGATTGGGGGACAAATGGCTCGCCCGACCCTGATATTAATTCCAATGAGTTTTCTGCAAGATGGCAAGGAACGGTTATACCAAAGTATGAAGAGGACTACACAATCAGAGTAGAATCGAATCAGAGTGTTCGTGTTTATGTAGATGGCAATAAGGTTATTGACACCTGGTATAATACCCAAAACAAGACTGGATTATCAGCAGTTATTGCTCCTGCAAAAAGCTATAAACTAGAAGTGGAATTTTCAAAAGCGAATAGCGGAAATGCTAATATTAAGGTTCTATGGTCCAGTAAGTCACAACCTGAAGAAGTAATTCCAACAATGTATACAAAGTCTGATAATAATGGAAAAATTCTAACAATTATGGTATTGGAACACTTGTCGGAAAGAGCACTCAATGATGTCAAAGTAACACTTTCAAAAGATGGACAAGTGATTGCATCGTCAATTACAAAAACGGAAGAGGGAACAACCGGAATCGCATATTTTTCACCAATGCCTGGGGAATATAGGATGCTGGTTGAAAAACAAGGTTATTATCCATATGAAATTGATGTGAATTACAAGGGTGGTGAATCGATTCGTACCTTGGCAATTGATTTGATAGAAAATGACATAGATACTGATCCATATGTTATAGCAGTATTTGATGAAAGTTCTGATTATTATCCGGTTGATTTGGCAATTTCCCCGAGTATGGTTACATTGGGAAGTGCAGATGAAAGAAAAATAAATGTAATGGTTAACTGGAGGGGACAACAGCCGGGGTCTGTCGTTTTGGTTCAAAAAGGCAGTGGAAATGAAGCTGATATTCAAATAACTTCTAAATCAGGGATTATCCAAGAAAAATTGGGGCAAAAGCTTAAATATAATGGTCAATCCATATACGTATACGGTATTTCTCATGATGGAAACAGAAGAACCCAATTATATGAAATTAAACTGATAGTTGTTGAACCGCCGCCTAAACCTGATGAAGGAGAAGGGGACGAAGAAGTAAAGGATTTAATACCGCCGCTTCCGGGATTTGAGTTGCCTTTTACTTCTTATGGTATGTTTGATAATGAATACAAATTTAAGTTGGGGTACTTTACATTATGGCAAAAACGTGATGAGACTAATATCATACTGGGGCAGTCAAAGGATGAAGTGAAAGACTTGTTAGCAGTTGGTATCAATAATTTTCAAGGTAAAATGGACTTAAAAGATTTTAAGGGTATTAAAGATTTGTTGAATTTGAAAAATACAGCAGGGGATATTGAAAATCCTATAGAAACAATAAAAAAATGGAAAAGCAAATATCCTGTATTGGATACCAAAAAGACTCCGGCATCTACAAACATTAGTTTGGATAGTTCGTTTTACCTCTATGGAGAAAGAACTAAGAATTCAAAAGACACAGATGTTATATATAAGGATGAATTTGGCTTTATGTGGCTTGGAAGTGCTGCAATCAAATATGAACACCAAATATTTGTGCCAACGCCTGTAATAGTAATACCTTGTTTATTATCGATACAAGGTCAGGGTAAAATTGAAGCGAGAGCATATTATGTACGCAATTATAAAGAACAAAAGGAGGATGTTGCAGTTAAAATCAGGCCTGAGATATCTGTGGAAGCAGGCTTTGGACCAGGTATGGCTAAAGTGTTCAGCATACAGGTTTTAGGGCAACTTGGAATAAAGGGTGAATTTGAAAGGTTTATTACCGGAAAGGATTTGGCATTGGCTGCAGTAGGTGCTGCAAGCGGACCTGGCGGGCAGATTGCTGTGCTGAGAGAAATGTTCAAAGATGGTATGTTTGACAAGTACTATGTCCGGGGATTTGGCAAAATAGGATTCAAAGTTTCGTTATTTATGTTCGATTGGAAGCATTATCCTCTTGAGGGTGAGGTAGAGTTATTAAAATACCCAAAAAGCTAATTGTTTATTAGTGCTATAAAATATAGGCATATATATTATTTGATTGGGAACCAAAAGGAGAGTAACAATAGTGAGTAAAATGAGAACAAAATACAAAAAAATATCCATTACTGCATTGATTACAGTGCTATTAATTCAAATGCTGCCCTTGTTTATTTTTGCCGAGTCTGCACCTGAGCTGACACTTAGTGAAAGGGAATATATCAAGAGCCCGACTGTTTGGAAGGGAAACATGTCCAAGGATGGTATATTACAGACGAATATTTATCCGCAAAGCACTCCTTTAGTGAAAAGAATAGGCGATATTACAGTTTTGGCATGGATATCCGATAACAGAAACAGAAATTCTGCAAATAGAACTGAGTTGGTATATTCTGTTCAAACCGGTGTAAATGGATCGTGGACTGAGCCTAGAGCAGTAGATAACGATAATACTGCGGATTTTTATCCATACTTATATGGTAACGGAAATCAAATTTACATAACATGGCAGAACATTAAAAAAACTTTTACTGACAATGAAGCTACAATTGAAAAAGTGAGTGCAGCCAGTGAAATTAAAGTATCTGAGTTTAATTTAACTTCCAAGTCATTTGGAAATCCGGTAGCACTTACTGATAATGAGACACTAGACAAGTTACCCATGATTGCTGGCAATGGGAATAAGACTTATGCAGTATGGACCAGCAATAATGCAAATGACTTATTTGATGTAAAGGGATCCAACAGTCTTATGTATTCGAATAGGGATGGTGATGTTTGGAGTCAACCTGTTTCATTAAATGATAATTTGGGCAAAGTAATCAGTATGTCATGTGAAGTGTATATGGATAAACTTTATATTGTTTATTCAAAAGATAACGATGATAAACTTGAAACAATTACGGACAGAGAAGTGTTTTGTACAATTGTAGATAATGGAGCTGTTAAGAAAACAGTAAAAATCACCAACAATTCCAGTATTGATTCTATGCCGACATTGATAAAAAGAAATAACAAGCTAATGGTTATCTGGTATGCTGATAAGAATATCATGTTCACTGATAATATCGAAAATCCTTCACCCCAACTATTCTTGCCTGACGAAATAGACGGCTTTAATGATAACTTTAAAGTAGTATTTGATGACTCAAATATAAGTCTATTGTGGACAAAAGCTTCTTACGATGCAACTGAAGGATATGCTGCACTTTACGATGAAGTAACCCAAAAAATGAGCAATGTTGTTAAAATAACAAAGTCAAAGGATAGTTTTATATCAATTGATGGTTTATATAACTCAAATGGCGACCTGATGTTGTATTCAAATATTCAAAGAATAATTGAAAAGGTTGAAAATGGCAATACATCTTATTCCTATGGTTTGAATGATTTGTGTGTTGATAAGGTAATTTATGAAACTAATGGTGCAATACAAAAAGACACTGTCTCGTGGGATGAATATGATTTTGTCCCTGGAGAGGAAATGCTTATCACTTTCGATTTTAAAAATATAGGGACGCGAACCATATCATCATTTGAAGTGGAGTTATATGATGGAGACCCTAAAATTGGAGGCAAAAAGCTAGGTAGTAGTACATTAAATGAATATCTAAGGGCTGGATGTACCAAAAATATCACTATTGGATTTACTCCTAAAGAGGCAAAACAATATGATTTATTTATTAATGTAAAAGTTAATAATGATGTAGATAATTCTGATAATAGGTTTAATTTTACAACAGGTTATAGTGATGTTTGTTTTGAATCTGTTTTTGTTACAGGATCCGATGATATAAAACAGATTCAAGTAGTAATTGGAAGCAACAGTAATGTTCCTGCAAAGGGAGTTAAATTCAAGATTGTTGAGGACTCAGAAACAGGAAATGTTATATCGGAAACTTATTTTAATGAGATTGAAAGAGGCCGAAACAAAAATATAGTAAAACAAATAGATACTAAAAATATGGAATTTGGAAAGAATGGTTCTAAAGCAATTTATTTGGTTTTGGAATCTGAAAGTGAAGACTATATTATAGGAAATAATGTTCACTCCATAATCGTATTAAAGCCTGAAGTTGGAATTCCATTTGAAATAAATATAGTATCTGCTGGTTTAAAACAAAGCAAAGATGCAATAATGATTGACCTTGCAGTTGGAAATAAGAGTATTGATGGGATTATTAAAGGAAAATTAAATTTATCTTTATATGAAAAAGCTACTGATAAATTGGTGCAAAAGCATGAAAAGATTGTTGAAGTGAGAAGATATGCCAATTTTAATGTAATGGATACTTTTGCCATAGATGGAACATATAATGGTGAGTATTATTTAGTGGCTGATATTTCACGGGTACCTGATGATAATATCCCTCAAACAATAACACAGTTGTGTAAACCGCAGATTAAGTGGGTGGGTATATATACTGATGGAACAACAATAAAATATCCGGATAGTCCATTAGTTCCACCGGCTTCAATTATACCATCAAACACGGCTTCACCGAGTGTGCTTGCATCTCCGGAGTCCAGGACAGCAATTTCAGAAGAAGATATAGTTGTAAAACCTGAGTTTAATAATAATGGAGGGTCAACTATAACTACAAAACAATATAAATGGAGTAAGAATGATATTGAGCCTACCAATTGGATTGATTACACAGGCGGAGATATTAAGCAGACTCAGGATGGTGAATGGTATTTATACCTTAAAGCAGTTAATTCCGATAATAATGAGACAGTAAAAAAGTTTGGACCTTATAAGAAAGGTAAAACTGTTGTTATTCCCGACGATATTAAACAAGGTGTGGGGATTGATGACTTCATAGACATAAACAAGCACTGGGCTAGGGAGTATATCATAAAGTTGCTTAATGAAAAGGTTGTAAGCGGTTATCCTGACAAAACAATGAAGCCTGATAATAGCATAACAAGAGCAGAAGCAGTTAAAATAATCGTTGTCGCATTAGGATATACTCCAGCAGAAAAACCGGATTTAAAATTCAAAGATATAGGTTCAATTGGAAGTTGGGCAATGGGATACATTGATACTGGTGTTAAAAAAGGAATAGTAAAAGGATTTGATGACAATACATTCCAGCCTGGTAAAAAGTGTAGTCGTGTAGAGTTTGTAACAATGTTGTTAAGAGCGATGGATTTAAGTGTTGAAAAAACTACTACACTGAAGTTTAAAGATACAAACAATATACCTGATTGGGCATTGCCTTACATGGAAAAAGCTGTTGAAATAGGTATGATTAAGGGGTATACTGATAATACAATACTACCTAAAAAGGATGTTACACGAGCAGAAGCATTTACTATGGTTGCAAGAAGTGTTTTTGAGATGAAATAGGCTTGAAATATGGAGTTTACCTGCCGGTATTATTGCCGGCAGGTATGATTTATTTGTTCTAGGCATGTGGTGCATATAGTAAAAGCAATTTGAATGAAAAAATTTAATCGAATTGAGGGGCAACTGCAATGTCAAATAGTTTAGGTTATAGTGATAATATTCAGACTGTTATTAAAAATACTCTTTTAGAAGGCGAAGTAATAAAATGGTCATATCTTAAACAAAACAAAATTATTTATGCTGTTACAAACAAAAGGGCCTTTATAATAACCATATCTAACAAAATCAACATTGAATCATTTTACCATGAAGATTTAAACGTAATAAACACTGTAGTTGACAGAAATGGTTCTGGAGATTTATTATTCAAAGTAACTGAATATAGAGATAATTCAAATGAATTGATAAAAATAGAAAATAGTGGGTTTTTTAACATAAACAATGTTGAAGAGGTAGAGAGCATCTTATTGAAGGAAATTAAACTTATTGACGAATATGACCAAAAGGTAAATGAAGGTTTATATAAAAACGAAAGAATTACATGGTCATGCAACCCCATACCAAGATTATTTACATTTGAGACTGTGATGAAATTAATTTGTGGGCTTGTTATGGGTAGTTTCACAATTCTTTTTATATTCTTTGCAATAAATATTGTACTTCAAGATACAGAAAAACAGTCGAGCATACCTATATTTGGTGGCATTATGATATTGGCTGGAGTGGTATTTATGGCATTTGCAGTTAAGCTTTTGCTTTCACCAATTTCTTTATGGTTCAAAGATAAAAAAACTAATTATATTATCACTAACAAGAGGGTGTTAATAGTTAAAAAGGGTAAGACAAACAAGTATTTAACAATATTGCCAGGCAATATCCAAGATATTCATATTATTCAAAAACGTGCAAATCATTTTGTTTTATTAAAAGAAATGGATCATGATTTTGATAAGGAATATTATCATTATGGCATAGGTTTTTATAGAATTAGTGACACTGATGGAGCTATTAAATGGATTTCTCCCCTTTTAAAAAATGACTCAATAATAAACAAAGACTAAGTTTATGGTAACAAAACAGAATAATCCCAGCAAAAAATAAGACCTTCTGTTTGTCAGAGGTCATATTTAAACTAAACATTTCCGTGAAGGAATATCTGTGTTGGTTCTATATGTTTACTGGTAATTAGTTTTCGAAATCACTCTATCTAAGAAGTAATACATTACAAACCAACGCCAATGCCCATCATTTCAGAAAGACTTTTTAACTGCCCTAACTGATCAGGCGTCAGGCTATCTATTTGATAAGATTTGCGTATATTTGTTTTACACCAAAGTGCAAAATGCTCGCAATTGTTTGAAAGAAGGTTATACTTCTTTTCTCCAATAAGTGATTTTGCACGCTTAACAGTTTCTTCAGGGGAGAAGGTCTTTTCTTTATCAAACTTGAGAACAAAGACTTTACTCTTATCAAAGTGACCATCAAGTGTTGTTTCGCAAACTTCACCATCTTCTGCTTTGCCTGAGTTGTTAGGCGTCATGTAGTGTATTACCTTATTATCACCTATGTAAACTCCGTAATGCTCATAATCATATCCTGCAAGACTTCTTGGATCGCCTATGATGTCGCCTGGCTCAAGATCCTTTTTTACCTTTTGAGGAATTTCGTCCAGGTAAGCAGTATAAGTGCTTCCATCCCATTTTACACTTTTTTCAAAAGCTTTTCCAACTGAGCGAAGGGGAAGATAAATAGTTCCATCAACAATAAAGGGCTCAACTGGTTTTCCATTGGCATCTGCGGGAGCTATTTCAGTTCCGTTGATAAATATTTTAATGTTTTTGTATGCAGCAGTAACATTTTTTTGAATGTCAGTTGCAAATACTGCGGTTGTTATTAGACATGTCAAAAGTGCTCCGCTAACCAGACCTTTAATAAAATCCTTCTTAATCATTTAATTTCTACCTCCCTGATAATTTTTGAATTGTAATTGTAAACAA
The DNA here is from genome assembly GCA_023430975.1 of Bacillota bacterium. GTDB lineage: Bacteria > Bacillota > Clostridia > Acetivibrionales > DSM-2933 > Pseudobacteroides. The sequence goes on from JAEYYB010000036.1 coordinate 12,858, forward strand.
GCACATATTACAATTATAATAATAAAACAGCTATTTCATCAATATAAATATGATATTATCGCTTTTGACAATTTTTTGTCATTAAGTTGTTTGGGTTTATAAATTAAGGGAATTAATTAAGTAATGGCTAAGAAATAACATCCAATTCTCATCGTCCAAAACTCCGTTAAATCATCGGGATTTTGTCCTTGAGAATATGAAGTTATTTCTAAGGCATTCCTGAGTAATGATTAAAATATTAATTCCGCTTTTGAGCGTGTGTTGACGAGTTAAGTCAACACGTAAGCGAAATTTATAGCGGAAGTTATATTTTAGTCATTATTAAGTAAATTGCCTTTATAAATAAATGATACTTTGGTAAAATTAAGTAAATATCCTTAATATATTATACAAGCGGAGGAGATTAGGCTTATGAAAGTTATTGTTATAGGATGTACCCATGCAGGTACTGCTTCAATACTAAATCTTAAAAAGGCTGACCCGGAAACGGAAATTACTGTTTATGAAAGAAACAACAATATTTCATTTCTTTCCTGTGGGATAGCACTTTATGTAGGAGGTGTAGTAAGTGATCCGAAGGGCTTGTTTTATTGCTCTCCAGAAAAGCTTGAGGATTTGGGTGTAATAACTAAAATGAAGCATGACGTTAAAAATGTAGACTTTGATAAAAAGACTGTGACAGTTTACAACATGGAGACAGGAGAAGAGTTTGAGGATACCTATGACAAGCTGATTATAACAACCGGGTCATGGCCCGTTGTACCTGACATACAGGGAATTAACCTTGAGAACATACTTCTATCAAAGAACTATGACCACTCCAATATGATAATTGAAAAGGCTAAGACGGCAAGAAATATAGTGGTAGTGGGTGCAGGATATATAGGAGTGGAGCTTGTTGAGGCTTTTAAGGAACTTGGAAAGAATGTTACATTGATAGACGGAATGGACAGGATACTCAGCAAGTACTTGGATAAAGAGTTTACCGATATAGCAGAAAAGGCTCTTAAGGAGCATGGTATTGATATAATACTGAATGAAAAGATTGTAGGTTTTGAAGGCCAGGATGGAAGAGTTTCAAAAGTATTAACCGATAAGGGAGCATATGATGCAGACCTCGTTATTCTCTCCATAGGCTTTAGACCCAATACAGCGTTATTTAAAGGGAAACTGGAAACCCTTCCGAATGGGGCTATTATTGTAGACGAATATATGAGAACCAGCAGAGAAGGCGTATTTGCTGCAGGGGACAGCTGTTCAGTTATGTATAATCCTACAGGCAAACATGAATATATTCCGTTGGCTACTAATGCTGTCCGTATGGGGACTCTCATTGCGAAAAATATCAATGGCCCGGCATTAAAGTATATGGGAACTCAGGGAACTTCAGGTATAAAGATTATTGATTATAATATAGCGTCCACTGGATTAACTGAGGAGTCTGCAAAAGCAGCGGGTTTAGAGGTTGAAACATCTACAATTGTGGATAACTACAGACCGGAGTTCATGCCCCAATACGAATCCTTGCAGCTCAAGGTTGTTTTTGATAAGAAATCCAGGGTTATACTAGGTGCACAGATATTATCCAAGCATGATCTTACCCAGTCCATAAACACGTTATCGGTCTGTATACAAAAAAAGATGACTATTGATGAATTGGCTTTTGTGGACTTTTTCTTCCAGCCTCATTTTAATAAGCCGTGGAATTACCTTAATTCGGCAGGTTTGAATGCTTTGAAATAAGACCTGAATTGTAAATGTAAATTGCTAATGTAATAGATAAAGATAAATTTTATAAAGGGATAGCAGACATGATCTGCATCTCTTTATTTATTTGTGGGAAATTGTGGTATGCTTATAGTTTTTGTTGGATTTATACGCTTGACATTAGTGGAATAATGTGAAAAAATATTTCATACTTAATTTTAATTGGAGGTGTTTAAATTATGCCAGCTGCAAACCATCCGGATTATAAAGCTGAGCTGGAAAGGTGCAGGTATACACTGGATTATGTTAAAAAAACCCTTGATGCCACATTGAATAGGAAGAAGAAGCTTGATAGTGATGTGGAACAGCTTAAAAGGCATCAAAGCGGCGATAGCAGTCAGAGCTATGTTGAATTGATGATTAATTCGCTGCTTCAGGGAAGTATGGAGCTAAAGCTCCGTAATCTGTATACCGCAACAGGAAAGCCTTATTTTGCAAGGGTTGATTTTACCGAAGAAGGAAAGAGTACAAAGGAAAATTTGTATATTGGCAAGATGTCTCTGATGAGAGATGAAGACCAGGAGGTCATAATAGTTGACTGGAGAGCCCCCGTTGCAAACCTCTATTACGAAGAGAGGCTAGGTGATGCTCATTATGTTTGCCCGGACGGCAATATAAATGGCAGCCTGACATTAAAAAGACAGTTTTCCATTGAGGAGGGAGAGCTCCGGGAGATCTTTGACATAGATATAACCACCAATGATGAGTTTCTTCAATCATATTTAGGAGCAAGCGCAGATAACAGGCTCAAGGAAATTGTATCAACCATTCAGGTGGAACAAAACAAAATCATAAGGGCTGATATCTGGAAACCGATGATTGTTCAGGGAGCGGCAGGAAGCGGTAAAACCACCATCGCACTCCACAGGATAGCATATCTTCTTTATACCCATGAGAAAACCTTAAAGCCGGAAAGCTTTATGATTATAGCACCCAACAAGCTTTTTCTTAATTATATTTCGGAGGTTTTACCCGAGCTTGGTGTTGAGAGGGTTAGTCAGACAACCTTTGAGAGCTTTGCAATGAATCTTTTGGGCAAGAAATTCAAGGTGAGGGACGGCAATGAAAAACTTATCAGTTTTATAGAGGATAAAAAGGGGACCGGTAATAAAGAATACGTTGGTAATGATGACGATGACAGAAGACTACTTTATAAGGCAACGGTTCTTAAAACATCCATGGCTTTTAAAACAATCATGGAAAGGTATGTCGAATATGTGGAGACTGTCTTCCTTCCAAAGGAAGATTTTAAAATCGAGGGGATTGTTGTTTATCCCTATGATGAAATAAACAGGCTGTTTTTAAAGGATTATAAAAGATGGCCTTTGGTAAAAAGGATAGATGAGATTAAGAAGCATCTTAATACCAGGTTGAAAGTTATGAAAGAAAAGATCATCAATGCACTCCATACCAAGTCTGATATGGAGGTAGAACGGCTTAAACTTACCATGGAGCCGGGGGAAGAACGGCAAAAGCTCATAATTGAAGCAATTGATACAAGGAATGATCGGATAAGCAGGGTTGAAGCCAATTCTAAAAAGGCTGTCAGTGAATATGTAAAAAGAATATCCAAGTTCAGCCCATGGGAATACTATAATGAGCTTATGGATAATGAAGATTTGATTCAAAAGCTTTCTGAAGACCTTGCCGATAGGGAGACTGTGTCATACCTTAGGAAGTATTCGGCAGAAATTATTCATTCCGGTTTTATTGAGATTGAAGATTTTGCCCCTTTAATTTATCTCAAATTCCTAATCCATGGCATTGATGAAAAAATACCGGTACGGCAGATTGTAATTGACGAGGTGCAGGACTTCAGTGTGTTCCAGCTCTATGCATTAAAGATGATAATAAAGGACAGCTCTTTTACACTCTTAGGTGACTTGTGCCAGGGCATACATTCATACAGGGGCATAAAAAACTGGAAGGAAGTAAAAGAGGAGGTATATAGGGATAAAAAGCCTGAGTACCTGACCCTGCAGCAAAGTTATCGTACATCCATTGAAATAATGGATGCAGCCAACAAGATCATAAGTCTCTTAAATGATGATGAAATAATATTGGCTAGGCCTGTTTTCAGACATGGAGATCCGGTAAGGCTAATTGGCAGCGAAAGCCTTAAGGAAATGGCTCAGGTAATGGCATCGTCAATAGAAGAGCTTAAGAATAATGGGGTTAATTCCATAGCCGTTATATGCAAAACACTGGATCAGTGTAAGGATATGCAGGGGCTTATGAAAAAGAATGTTCCCCAGCTGCAGCTCATAACAGGTAAAGAGGATAAGTATCAGGGCGGCATGGTTATTGTGCCTTCCTATCTTTCAAAAGGTCTTGAGTTTGATGCAGTTTTAATTGCCGGAGGGGAGAACTACTCCGACGAAGAGCTGGATATTAAGCTTTTATATGTGGCTATGACCAGGGCACTTCATAAGCTGGATATTTACTATACAGGTGAATTGACTAAAGTGTTGGAGCATCTAAATGTTTAGAATATGTGTAGATTGCGAGGGTTGATTATGGATAAAATGGATGGCATTAAGGCTCATTTTGATGAGGAAGCAGAAGAGTATGATGGAATAATAAGAAAACTTATACCTTATTATACCCATATGGTTGGGACAATTGCAAACTGTATACCGTTTAAGAGGGATGATGAAATAGAGGTTATAGACCTTGGCTGCGGTACAGGTACAATTTCCAGGGCAATATTGGATTTATACCCAAATGCTAAATTCACATGCGTGGATATGACTCCGAATATGCTTAAGATAGCTGAGAGAAAACTGTGGGATGCCAAGGAGACAAGGTATATAAATTGTGACTTTTATCAATTTGAGTTTGATAAAAAATATGATGTCGTTGTATCATCACTTGCACTTCATCACCTGGTAACAGATGAAGATAAGCTGGAATTCTACAGGAAAATATCCGACAGTATAAAGCCTGGCGGAATATTTGTAAACGGTGATGTTGTTCTGGCTTCTTATCAGTGGCTTCATGATATGTATATTGAAAAATGGAAGGAATACATATCAAGATCTATTCCCATGGAGGACATTGAAAAAACATGGATGCCTCTCCATTACAAGGAAGACAGCCCCATATCGATGATGAAGCACCTTGAGATGCTTAAGGAAGTGGGATTTAATACAATGGATATTGTTTGGAAATACTATAACCTGGCAGTTTATCTTGCAATGAAATAATAAAGAAGTTTTGATTTGGGAGGATACTAATGCCGATTGTTGAAAGAAATAAGGAATACCGTATTACTATAACAGGAATGAACCATGAAGGCCAGGGAGTTGGCAGAGTAGATGGTTTTACTGTATTTGTTGATGATGCTTTAGAAGGCGAAGAGGTGCTTGTGAGAATTACCAAGGTTAACAAGTCATACTCTGTAGGGCGGCTGGTAGAGATCATAAATCCATCTGCTGACCGTACCCAGCCATTCTGTCCGTCCTTTGAGAAGTGCGGGGGTTGCAGCCTGCAGCACATGAGCATGGGTGCCCAGCTTAAGTTTAAAACCAACCTTGTTAAGGAAAGTATAAAAAGGATCGGGAAGCTGGAAAATGTAGTAATACATGACACAATTGGAATGAGTAATTCTCTTTATTATAGAAACAAAGCCCAGTATCCTGTAGGAATTAGTCTAAATAAGCCTATAGCGGGTTTTTATGCCCGCCGTTCCCATGAGATTATTGAGTGTAAAGGTTGTGGAATCCAGAATAAAACCAGTGATCGAATCAAGGACATAATAAGTGAGTTTATACATAGATATAAGATTGCACCATATGATGAAACCAATTGGACGGGGCTTGTAAGGCATATCATGACCAGGCAGGGCTTTAAAACCGGAGAAACCATGGTTGTTATCGTTATAAACGGCAAGGACTTTCCGCAAAAGGACAAGCTGGTTCAAGAGTTGGTCAACAAGGAGCCTTCGGTAAAGAGTATTTATTTGAATATTAACAGGAAAAACACCAACATAATTATGGGTGAAGAGAATGTTAAAATATATGGGGAAGACTTTATAACCGAATACATAGAGGATCTGAAATTCAGAATATCCCCTCTGGCATTTTTTCAGGTAAACCCTGTACAGACAGAAGTGCTTTATGGAAAAGCACTTGAGTACGCAAAGCTGACCGGAAATGAAGTGGTATATGACCTATACTGTGGAACAGGAACCATATCACTTTTCCTGGCGAGAAATGCAAAGAAGGTATATGGAATCGAGGTAGTGGCAGATGCAATCAAGGATGCGGTGAAGAATGCAGAAATTAACGGAATAAAGAATGCAGAGTTTATCGTAGGTGAGGCTGAGAATGTGGAGCTGACCCAAAAAGCTGATGTTGTGGTTTTAGACCCGCCAAGGAAAGGCTGTGATGAGAAACTGCTGTCTACGCTGGTGAATATGGGGCCAAAAAGGATTGTGTATGTATCATGTAATCCGTCTACGCTGGCAAGGGATTTGAAGTACTTGGCAGAGAATGGGTTTGAGGTGTGTGAGGTACAGCCGGTGGATATGTTCCCACATACTGCACATGTTGAATCGGTAGCGTTGATATCAAGGTTGTAAGTGCTGATTTTACTGGGTTTGCAGCATTGCATCCAACTTATCTACTGAAGATAAAGTGCCAAAATGCGTATATGGGAGCATGTCGAGGGTGTATTTTTGAGTGAAATTTTTGCTAACCCTCTTAATAACATTATTTCAGAAATAAAATCACTGAAAGAAGATTGAAAGGCTTTCAAACAGAGCTTGAAATTAGTAGAAGATTCTGCAAATTTCCCATAGATATGTGCTATAATATAGAAGTTCCAATTCTATTTGTGCTAATAATTTATGGTAAATGATGCGTTAACTGTTTATGCCAAAGGTGAGCCAGCCGGCTTTTCCGGCAATACCATACTTACTGGGGGTGTATAAGTGACAAGAATCTTATCTTCCAAGATTTACATACCTGAGGTCGGTGAGTTGTGCATAGCCAGGGAGGAGCTTCTTAAAAAACTTCAAAATGACAAACATGCGAAAAGCCATGTCTCGTTAATATGTGCTCCCGCAGGCTATGGGAAGACCACTCTTGTTATGGCATATTTGGCTTCTATCAAAAATAAAAAAGCATGGTTTTTTATTGATGAAGGAGATAATGATCCCAGTTGTTTTATTTCTTATCTGATTGCGTCATTGAGGAAGGCAGACATACCTATTGGTCCGGACGTTGATTTTTTGGCAGGTGATGCTGGAGCCAACACAATAAAACTGGCTTTAACAGAGCTAATCAATGCGTTATCCAGTTATAAAGATAATATTACCTTGGTTTTGGATGATTACCAATTTATCCAATGCCCGCAGGTCAATGAAATAATCAAATTTTTGATAGATTACCAACCGCCTAATCTGCATTTGATAATCTTATCAAGAGTAGACCCTCAGCTTCAGCTATCTAAACTGAGAATTAGTGGAAGACTTACTGAATTTAGAATGGGGGAAATGGCATTCAGCCTCGCAGAAGCGATACGATTTTTCCAAAGATCTGCAGAACTTAACTTAGGGGCTGAAGAAGTAAATAAAATATTTAGTCGAACGGAGGGTTGGATAGCCGGCATGCAGCTGGTGGCCATTCTGTTCAAAAATGTACCGGCAGAAAATATGGAGCAGTTTATTGAGAGATTTGATGGAACCCATGCCTATATCATTGATTATCTTGTGGAAGAGGTGTTAAGCAGGCTCTCAGATGAAATAAAAGATTTCCTGTATAACACCTGTATTTTGGAAAGGATGAATGCCCAGGTTTGTAATGTTCTGACCAATAGAACCGATAGTCAAAATATTTTGCAGCATTTGGAAAAGATCAACTTGTTTTTGTTGCCTTTGGATGCATCCCGTGAATGGTATCGTTATCACCATTTGTTTGCCGACTCGCTAAAAGCCGAGCTTTCCTTGGAGCAGGAAAGAAAACTGTATCAGCAGGCTGCGATTTGGATGAGCGAATCTGATTTTACCCATGAAGCTGTTCGTTACGCATTTAAATCGGGGGATATACGTTTAGTTGTTAAAATAGTGGAGGATCATACCTTTGAGATATTTCAAAATGCCCAATTGGAAACCTTTAATGCTTGGCTTGACAGTATCCCGAAAGATCTGATAAGGGAGAGTGAAATCCTCGCTGTCAGGAAATCCATCGGCTTGTTTATCACCGGTAGGGTAAAAGAGGCACTTGAGCATTTAGAGAGCCTTGGAGAGGACTTTTTTCATCACGCTTCCTCTCATAACAAAGGATTGGTCTTAAGTTTAAGGGCCTTAGTGGCCAGCCACTCAGGTCAGGATGCCCAAGTGTTGGCTGAGGAAGCCCTTACCTTGCTTGAACCCTGGGATCCTATTGCAAGAACCTCCATGCTGAATACGCTGGCTAAGGCGTTTTACTACAAGGGACAAACTGCAGAGGCACTTAAAGCTTATGAACTGGCCTATGGAAAAGGCATTACAATGGGATATACCTTTGTTGTAACCCTGACCCTAATGAATTATGGCATTTGCCTAGATGCAATGGGATACCGTAGTCAAGCCATGAATTTATATACCGAGTATATAGAAAGCATGAAGAAGCAGTTTGGAAAAACTCTTCCGTATGTTGGCATTATATATATTGCGATGGCAGAGCTTTACTATGATGAGGACCTTCTTGAAAAGGCAGAGAGCTATCTTGATGAGGGGATTAAGTTGTGCCAAAGCCTGTCCTACATTTGGCTGGTTTCCAATACGACGCTTGCCAATATTTATTTCGCCCGGGGAGAAAAAGAGGCGTCATGTTCCCTCCTTAAAAAACTCATGCAGCAACACCGTGATATTCCCGGAATTGAGCTCAGGGCAACGGGAATGTATATCCAGCAACAACTCAGGCTTGAGAACATAGAAGGACTGGAATCATATGTGGAAAGACTGGAGAGTTTTGCAGGCTTAAGCGGAACCAGGGATTCTCAGGAGGCACTGCTGCTTCTTTCCAGGTTGAAAATCTGCGAAAATAAGCTTGATGAAGCAGTTAAAGACTTAATCTCATTGGAAACGGTTTTTAGAGAGAATCAAAGCAATAAAAATCGGATAATTGCCTTATTGTTGTTGGCGGTTGCCCATTTTAAAATGAATGACATCATTAACGCAAAAGATTATTTACGCCTTGCGGTGAGCTTAGCCTCATCGAACCGCTATATCCGGCTGTTTGTGGATGAATTGCCGATTTTAGTGGAGCTTTTGACTGACAAGAGAATCAGCAGCATGGAGCAGTACCAGGAATTTATTTCAGAGGTGCTGAGCTTATGTCCCAAGATTGACAAACCCTTGAGTCATGATAAGAAAGCACAGGCTAATGCTGTTCTTGAATATGGAGAGCGTCTAAGTGAGAGGCAAATGGAGATACTTAGCCTGATTAGCGAAGGATTAACGAACAGTGATATTTCCCGAAGGCTTTTCATTTCCATCAATACAACCCAGTGGCATATCTCTCATATCTATGGCAAGCTGGGCGTAAAGAACAGGACCCAGGCCATTATCAAGGCCAAGGAACTCGGTGTTTTATGATGTTACAGTAATAAATCTTTGCCCTGTTGAACTGCGAAATGGAAATATATGCGAAATGGAAATATAAGTGAGTAAGACCCACAGGAAACTGTGGGTCTTTTTTTATTCAAAAACCACAGGTTCTGGTGGCGTTCTCTGCTCCAATATTGGTGTATAACATAAGTAAGGCATATCAAAATCAGAAAGGAAGTATTCCATGAGTTATTACGAAATTGTTGTGGAGAGTTACATTGATAAGAAGCGGTTTAAAGAATTTGCAGCTGTCGAACTTATCCATTTACCCGACGGCTGCACCCGGATTTCCGGGAAGCTTATGGACCAGGCAGAACTATTTTCTATCTTGAATAAAATCAGGGATATGAATTTAAATCTGGTCCTTGTAAAACAAAAGCGGGAAGAGGAGGAGAGATAACGATGACACAGTGGATCAGAAAACGCCCCTACGCAGCGTTCTTTATATTGGTTTTCGGTTGGACCTGGAGTATTGTCCTTGGACTCATCCTGGCAGGTACCGATGTGAATCAACCCACCCCTATGTTTATTGTCGGAGGCATGCTATGCAATATTTCTCCTAGTATAGCTGCTTTTATCGTTACAGGAATTATAAATGGGAAAGAAGGGATCAGATCACTAAAAGCAAGGTTTAAAATGAAAAGTCCTGCAGGAATTCTTGCATTCACCTTGTTTGCCGTATTGGTTGTTAACCTTATTACCAAAGGAATTGCCCAATTTACAATTAGAACCTATACGTTTGAATTAACAGTCCCACTGCTGATTATGGGAATCACGTGGCCTTTTGTTTCAGGCTTTGGTGAAGAGTTCGGCTGGAGAGGATTTATTCTGCCGGCATTCTTAAGAAAATTCCGCCCTTTGACAGCAGGTGTTTTGCTGGGATGTATCTGGGAGATCTGGCATATACCCATGCATTACATGGAATTCAGGACCTACGGTGAATACATGCTGCCGGCATTTGTTGTCATCGGGTTTCTTAACCTAATTCTTCAGTCGGTAATTATGACCAATATCTTTGTAAGGAGCAAAGGTAATATGAAGCTGATGATCTTATATCATGCCACCATCACAGGCAGTGCCATCATTATCGACGGTTTTCTTAAAACGGCAAAAACTCCGGGAACGACTGTGCTCGAAGGCATTGTATCTGTAGTTATATTCCTGGCTGTTGCCACAGTTTTATATTTCCGCATGAGTAAAGAAAAGATAGACTTTTAACAAAGCTTAAACATTTTTGGAGGGAATCAATAATGAAATCAATAAAAAAGATAGTCAAATGGCTATTTACTGGATTCTTAATCATAATTCTTCTTGGAGTCTTAGTTTTCGTAGTAGCAGGCTTGATGCCGGTAAAAGATCAAGCTGGTGCAATCAACCGTTCTTGCTATGTAGCCATGAAGGATGGTACTAGGCTTGCAGTTCGGTATTCGCTTCCAGCGGAGCTTAAAGCAGGCGAAAGAATACCTGCTGTTATTGAAACTACTCGTTACGTTACCGAAAACCAGCGGAGCTTAATTTTAAAAGCCATACTTAACCTCAAAATTGCCAAGGAAGTCTCCGATGGGATCAAGGAAGCCTTTATTAATTCAAAATATGCTTTTGTCAGGGTGGATGCAAGAGGTTCCGGTTCATCCTTCGGAGCAATGACAATGGAATTTTCACGAGAACAAATCAACGACATGGGTCAAGTGATCGACTGGATTGCCAGTCAGCCCTGGTCAAACGGAAAAGTAGGTTCTTTCGGCATTTCATACAGTGGTAATACTGCTGAACTTGCTGCTGTTACGAAGCATCCGGCGTTACAGGCAGCTGCCCTAATCAACTCTGATTTTGATGTTTTCAGTCAGTCGGTTGCTCCAGGGGGGATACCGAATGATTACCTGGTCACCAACTGGTATGACGAGATTGCTCGTATGGATTCCAATAACACCAAAAACCTCTTTTTTAGGGGTACTGCCCCGGTGGATGGTGACAGGGGAAAAAAACTGTTGAAGCAAGCCATTAATGAACACAAAACAATCAATATATCTGATGCCTTAAAAAATGTGACTTATGCAGACGATATTCTCACGGAAGGATACACAGCAGATTCAATGTCTCCCTATAAATATAGAAAAGAGATTGAACAGTCAAAGGTTCCCTACTATGTTAGGGTGGGGTGGATGGATGCCGGCACGGTAAATGGAGCTATAGAAAGGTTCCTAACCTACAGCAATGCACAGACGCTTGTCATAGGTCCATGGAGTCATGCAGGCCGGTATTTCTATGATCCGTTCCTGACTAGCAGCGAAAATAGTAAACAGCTTCTTTCCGCTCAGATGCAGGATGTGACTGATTTCTTCGATGGGTATTTAAAGACTGAGGCAAATACGTTGCCGGGCATGGGAAATTTAATCAGGTATTATACTTTTGGTGAGGGAAAATGGAAAACGACCGACACCTGGCCTGTTAAAGGTTTCGATAAAAGAACCCTGTATTTTTCACAAAATAATTCACTCAAAGAAACGAAACCGGTCGATGCTGAAGGTGCAGACGTATACAAGGTGGATTTGACAGCTACAACCGGCAATAGCAACAGATGGATGACGAACCTTGGCGGAGGAGAAATCTTTTATCCGAACAGGGCAGAGGAAGACAAAAAGCTGCTTACTTACACAAGTGATGCATTGGCCTATGACACGGAAATAACAGGAGTTCCTGCTGTAACCCTGAATCTCTCGTCAAATGTAGATGATGGTGCTTTTTTTACCTATCTTGAGGATGTGGCTCCTGACGGAAAGGTGACCTATATAACCGAAGGAGAGTTAAGGGCTCTGCACAGGAAAACAGCAAATTCGGACCTGGGGCACACCGTACTTGATCCTGCACACTCCTATAAGAAAGCGGATGGAGAACTGCTCAAGCCTGGCGAAAATGCAGAATTGAAAATAAGTATGTATGCAACCTCTGTGTTGATTAAAAAAGGCCATAAAATAAGGGTTACCATAGCAGGAGCAGACACATCCAATTTCTCCCGAATACCTGAAATCGGTGAACCGGTAATCAACGTTCAGAGGAACAGCATACTTTCATCTTTCATTGAACTGCCCATGAGAGAAAATAGAGACTAGCTCGTACACTGAAGACGGATTCAGGATGAATATTATAATAAATAAACATTGCCCTAGCTTCTTGTTTTCCATATAATGATATTGAGAACATTATGGAAATTGAAAGACTAATAATATTCATTACAGGAACATCTGGATCAGGCAAAAGTGCACTGCTAAATGTTATCTTTTTGCAGGATTTCAAATATTAAATATTGAGAGGAAGAACAAATAAAAAAACAAATAGACAATGAGACATTTTTTAAAGATGCTCCGCTCCTAAACCCAGCAAGGACTCTAATAAAGGGAGTTGTTTGCGGTGTCAGGGTAGAAGATATAGAAGAGCCGACAATGCAGGAAATTCGCTATTTGGATAAGCTGATTGATGAATTGGCAAAAGGCAAATCTATGGAAAAAATACTTCGTAAAAAATAATTATACTTGATATTTGCCAGTAAACTGATATAAGTAACGACAGTGCATTGATAGCGTTGATAGAGCGGAAATAGACTAACATAAGAGATTCAGATGATTTTGGATTAGTCCTCCATTTGTATGCATATACCGTCAAAAATTATGACTTAACAAACGACGAACTAATCCACTTGTCTGTTTTGTACTTCGCTTCAGTAAATTTCAAAAAGGCATTTACTGAGTAGCATTTTATAGTTGTGGATTATGGAACAATTTCAAAAACAGTACCTTGGTTTAAATCAGTCACATTCATGGAGCCATAAACCCCTAAATATAGTCTGGTTTGATCAAGATTTGTTCCCAAACTAACATAAAAAGCAGACTGGGACCCAAAATTATAATCGGTTTCGATAACACTAAAATCATTTAGTTTACAATCCATTCTTGCTCTGGTATAAGCTAAAGTCCCTCTGGCTGGAGGCATAGATCCTTCGCGGGAAAAATCGGTAAACACAACGCTTCCCTTTAGATCGGGGATGCTATTTCCCATATATGGCTGGACTCCGGTAAGTGCAGATCCTTCAAACTTATCGGGCCGGGGATCTTTATGATAATAACTGGTTAGAGGCTGAATACGTAGCACTGAAGTTTTTACTGCGTCATTATAATATGCAATCGTTTTCTCATCCAAAGCCGGATTTGCAGGGCACCCACTTATAATAGTAGTAGGAAAAGCACCTTCCCACCCTCTCCAGCCGAAGTTTACCAATGCTTCTCGGTCAGGTTCAGATTCGACTAATGAAGCTTGAATAAGCTGAGGAACTGGTATTGGTTTATATTGAACGAATGAAAAAATGGACTCTACCAGATCCTGTCCGACAATTCCCACATATTTGATATACTGATTACAGAACTTTTGGAAAGAAATGCCAGGTGTATTGCGAACCCCTTTGGCAATTACCGTAAGCGTTTCCTGAATAGGTGTGGGAAGTTCATTAAAACGTGTGACTACGGTTGGATTATTGATAAAAGTATTCTTAGCTACATCAATTTCAATTATCTTACCGGCGATTTCCATATCATCCTGGCTTGAATTAAATGGATCATAGCCTGATCCGCCATCTCCGGTTGTTAAAACAAGTTTTCCTGTTTCAGGCGAGAAGTTTAAGCTATTGACCCCATTATGATTAAAAAATGGCCTTCTTAAATTAAGTAATGTCCGCCGTTTTTGAGGTTGACCATTAGATTGTAAAATCCATTCTTCAACGGTATCAATATGATCATATTGAATTTCTCTATTTATCCACTTTTGGTTTAAGGTTTTGGGGTCACACGGGTTAGGTTTAAAAAATTCAGGAAGACCTTGTCTTGAAACTTCTGAACTAGGAAGAGCACCTGGACCTTGTGTTCCAGCTACTGAATAATGAAGATAGAACAGACCGTTATAATAAAATCCGGGATGAAATGCTAGTCCTAGCAATCCCCGTTCATCATATCCACTACCGGAAAAACCTAGTTTTATGATTCGCGGGCGAATATCTAAAAAAGTCCTTATAATTCCGTTTCCTATATAAAAGATCTCTCCAACTTGGGTTGCAATAAATAATCTTTCGATTGAGTCACCCGGAAGTATAGCTGTTTTCAAAACAGTAGGCATATTTATCTTTCTAACAATTGGCCGTAAACCGACTTTGATTTTTTTCAACTAACATTGCACTTCCTTATATTGTTTTCCTTTATCAGAATATGATTGAACTGGTCTATTAGTACCAAGTTTAAGCATAGGAACGAGGGCTTATACGAGAGGACGCGGACAGTGGGATTGCTCTGTTCATACCTCAGGATGGTACTTATACACCAAACATAATCTGCACAATTTAGGTAAACTAAACGTATAATATGGAAGTGCCAATGCAGGATAGGAGAGGGGATATAAGTTGAAAAAGATTAAAATAGCAAGGTTTATCAGCTTAGGAGGCTTATTAACATCGCTAACTGTATTGCTTCAGTCAGCACCTGTGTTTTTTCCGGCAGTCGGTCTGGCCTTAAGCCCATTAAGTACCCTGCCTATTGCACTAGCTGCTGTTTTTGATATTTCTCTTGGTATTAGTGTATTGTTTTCTTCCGTATTAATTCTTATTATGGTGAGCCCGCAGGAAGCAATAATTCTTCTTTTCACTACTGGGATACTTGGTACTGTTATAGGAACATTGCTTTATAGGAAAGGAATAATAGTCTCTATATTATCCTCTGCTATAATATTATCGATCGGAATTATTATATCAACGTATATAGTAGGTGTTCCAGCCTTTGGAGATTTAACTTGTACTTTATCATTCCCAGTTACTTTATTAACTTTTTTCATATTTTCACTTATTTACGCAAGTATATGGAATATATGCTTTAGAAGATTCACAAATTATCTTATAAAAATTGGGTTAATAGAATAGCCTAAGCATAATTTTTATAGAGGAAGTTAGATGATTTTACCTGTGCGTTTTTATGTTCCTTTGGACATGAGGAGTGCCTGAGTGTGAGACTTTACGCAAAGTAGAACAAATAAAATACGCAAAATTATAGGGAATTTTGCGTATTTGTTGACTGGATACAGAAATATCAATACCGTCATATCAATAGTTTTCAGAGTTACTTCCGAATCTTTTAGCAACACACATTACATCTGTCATGTTAATAACTCCATCTAAATTTAGATCGCAATTTCTATTAAAATTATTTTGACCTGCTGTTGTATTAAAGCATTTTGCAATTAAAACTATATCAGACATATTGATGCATGAGTCAGAATTAATATCACCTGACCACATCTCTAAAGGATTATTTTTAGTGCTTATTTGACCATAATTATCTATATTAACAAACCGTGTAAGATATCCAGCTCTGACTATTTTAATTGTAGAAGGAAATATGATATCAGATAAAGGGCCATTCACCTCAAAATACCCATTTTCATCGGTACTAATTGGTATATCAGATGAACCTATAAAAATTTGGAAGTTTGAACTGATAGTATTTATATTAGGACTAATATAACCGCTAAAAAGCGGAGGAGTATACTGGCTAGTTTTTATCCTTATATAACATTTTTTTGATATTGTACCATCTGCCAAACTGCAAGTTATTACTGCAAAGCCTGGCGATCTTCCTGTTACATGACCTGTCTCATCAACTGCAGCAATATCGTCATTATTTGATTTCCATATAACTTTTTTATTTTTTACATTTTGCGGAGAAATGATAGGTAATATTTGACCAGAGAAATCTATGCATAAATAATCATTAGGCCTGAAATTATTATTTTCATCTAAGCTCATTAACCCTGCATCTAGTACCGTGTTGATATAACTTTGGGCCCAATGATTGTTGGTAACATCTTCAACAAAGATTTCTGTATTTGGTGTTTCATATTTTAGTGCTCTAGATAATAAAACTGCATATTCTGCTCTTGTGATTAAGCCATCTGGTCTAAATGTGCCATCACTATAACCCAATAATAATCGTTCATTAACTATTGCACTAATATATTGATAATAATCATTGTCCCTAGATAGATCAGAATAATTTAGTGATATACTTAATGGTTTTAAATTTAATGCCTTAACAAGAAATTTGCATAATTCAGCTCTTGTAACTAATTTTGGCTCAGTATTAACATAAATTTCAAAGATATTATTATTGATAGTTAAGCTATTTTCAGCATATCCATCTAGAGCAAATACTTCTAAATTAGGAATTGAAATGCTACATAGACTTATTAAAATAATTATTAATAAACGTAAAAATCCTTTCATATGAAATCCCCCTAAATGAAATTCAATGTTGCACGCACTGTAACTCAGCGTATACCCTTAAAAATGAAATTCAAATTTTTGTAGTTCGAAATAGGTAACAACTTCGATTAATTAAATTTGTGTACTATAGGCTGGTGTTAAATGTTAAATGCTCAAATTGTTCCGCTAATTCCTTTTATACGCCAAAGGCTGTCTATTCTTTCAAATGAGATATTTAAAGTTTCTCCATTTTTGAAGGTAGCAACCAAAGTATCGCCAGACCATTTATATGGTGTTTCGTTTTGATACAAGAAACTTGTAACAAATATCTTATGTTCAACCGAATATTGTTGGATCGCTTGAGATGTAACATCCAAGAATGTTTTAGCGGAGACTGGTTGAAACACATCATGTGGAATGCCGTAAAATTCTACAAAAATAGCACCGCCCTGGTGTGGCCCACGATAGTAACAAACATTATTATCATTTAATGCAGCACAAATGATCGATAATTTGTGCCCATTATAACTTTCGGATAACTCAAATTGCGGGATTGTCAATGCTTCTAGACCGTATGTTTCCCCTAATTTTTTAAGTCGGTTAGCTTCTATCAACACATTTTCAGGCAATTGGCTCTTATTTGCCCAACCCCAGAGCCATGTGTTAGATGATGATGACTCACTCCCAATAAACTGAACTGGATAAGAGTCATTTCCAAATGAGATTGTTCCTTGTGAAAAGTCTACGTTCCAGTTTCGTCCTTTTACTACTAAATCACTGCAAACTGATTGATTTACTGAAACCTTTCCCAAGCAAGCAGAGAATACCTCAAAATAATTACTCTTGTCAATAGGTGTATCGCAATCAAATATATGTTTTTTAGTTACTGATGTTTTTGGCTCTTTTCTAAACTTATCAAATAGCCCCATATTGTCCTCCATCATCCATCTGAAATTGTATGCCATTTTAATCTTCTAGATAAAAATTTCTACAATTAATTTTATCACTTTTTTTCTCAATATTCTATGAAATGCCTTTTGAGCTTTTAAATATAAGAACCTCTTCCTAACAAGTTATTATTAATTCAGTAATCTTCTAAAACTTTGTTTTAATCATACTTACAATTCGAAGACATACCCTGTTAAATCTAAGTCATGGACGGTGAGGTGATTTTCGTTCAAAGTGAATATGGTTGCATTATTTAGCACTTTCACAGAAGGATAATTTACCTACGATAACATACAAAAGTTTTTACGATCTCTGGATAATGTTATATAAATGTTATATGGTTTAATCATTAAAGATCTATAATCTTATAAAGAGAGAAAGGACAGCTTTGCCTGGCATAAATTTTATGAACTTATTTACATGGACAACACAATGGGGGTGATATTTCGCAAGGAGAATTATTGAGCCAGTAGATAAAGCAACTTGAAAACTTAATATATTTATGATATATTAGTAACAAGGTGGTTTACATAAAATCGTAAAATTTATGAAGTAAGAGTTTTTATCCATTCTTTGAAAAGCTTGCTTATTACGTACGATAAAGATTATTGCATATGCTTCGGCAGTATAATACCAATCTTAATATATTTCTTCGAGAAAGTTGATGTGCGTTTTTCTTAAAGTTTCAAGAACTCTGAACTATTGCAGAACTATTTTATATGTTTGCATAAAGCCGAAGTATTAAATTCAAAGGGTCTAATTAATAGAATGCTGAACATCGATAGTGTTTGACTCCAAGATTATATTAATGTAGGTGGTGCTTTCATGGCTACAAAAGAGCAACTATATGCAGTTGAAAAGGATCTTATAAAATTTTGTAATAAAAATGAGAAATTCTTCTTTGAATTGATAAAAATTCTTAAGAAATATGAAGACAGGCTTTATAGAAGTGGTTATATATCAAAAAGTTTCGAGGACTTGTTTGGGATTTTAAGGAGATTGGAAAGGGAAAGTAAAAATGTTAAAGAAGATATTCTTAAAGAAATGAAGAAAGATATAATAAAACTAGAGAATGAATTTTGGGTTGAGTTAGTGAGCTTTAATGCACTTTTAGATTATCACACTCATCTACATAATAGATTTGGCTATACAAAGGTTGTAGATATTATATATAAGGTTGGTAGACTTAAAGAAGAAGAAACAAATGAAATTTTAAAGATAATTGTTAACTTTATTGATTCTCATTCAGAGGAGGAGATAATGGAGCTTCTGGTTGATGAGGGTAAAGAGTTAGTGGAATCAGTACTTGAACAAAAACGCAGAAGAATGAGAAGGCATGCAAATTAGAATATAATACAAAAGTATTTAGATATTAAGTAGGGGTTTAAAGTTTAACTTTCCAAGAATATACCTGATTAGTTAAATTGTGCTGAAACGAAGTGTAAAAAGTAAATGAGCTTGGAAGTTTGTAAAATAAGGGGTTCGGGGTATGGCACACGGTCAGTGGAATAATGGCCATGGTGACAATACTCTGAGGCTCTTATTTTATTGTATATGGCGATATATGGTAGGGGTGAGGAGATAGGACAGATGGTGTTTGAATCAATAATTTGGTAAAATAGTCTTGATAAAAACAATCAACCAGGATATTTCAAATACATGCAAAAGGTTCTTACTATCCTGGTATGCTTGAAGTATTGGCAGGAAATTATATAAAGTTAAAGGATTAAGTTAGGAGATTACACCTATTACAGCAAAAACCATGATAACCCGGAGAATTTCTATAATCATATTCAGCACCACTATGAGTTCTTAGAGGATAAGCTGATAATTGGCAGGTTCTGTGCAGTTGCAGAAGGACTGGAAATCCTGTGGAATGAGAATAAAGATGTGACTTCACCAAACTTTAAAAGCCAAATATGGATACCGGTTTTAAGAAAATAATAATTATTATTTAAGTTAAAAGTTAAGTTATAATAGATAAAAAGCTTTCAGTTAAAGATTATGCATGAAATGGGAGATGATTTTGTGGAAAACATAATTGTTTTAAATATAAAATATAAATTTGGTGATATAGAAGGTATTATTCATCCTATTGTTTTAAAGGATAGCAATGAAATGATACTGGTTGATTGTGGATATGCAGGCTTTATGCCTATAATTGAAGATGCCATCAAATCACAAAATTTAGATTGTAAAAAGCTTACTAAAATCCTAATTACACATCATGACCATGACCATATGGGTGCTTTGGCAGATTTTAAACAAAAATATCCCAATATAAAAATTGTTGCAAGTGAAATTGAAGCTCCATTTATTGCTGCAGAAAAGAAATCATTACGGTTAGAACAAGCAGAGGCACTGCAAGATACTTTAAGCCAAGAACAGAAGTCATTTGGAAAGGCTTTTTGTGAAATTCTAAAAAATATTAAGCCTGTTAAGGTTGACATATTGGTGCATGATGGTGAAGTCATGAACTGGTGCGGTGGATGTGAAATCATTGGTACGCCTGGACATACTCCAGGCCATATATCTTTATATTTAAAGAATAAGAGAACCCTCATAACAGGTGATGCAGCTGCATTAGAAAATAATCAGTTGATTATTGCAAACCCACAGTTTACATTAGATATTGAAAATGCAAATAAATCTATGTCAAAGATATTGGACTTTAATGCTGAAACTTATATTTGTTATCATGGAGGAATATACAAACGGTACAAGGATAATTAATATTATCAGCAAGATTCATTTATCAATTAGAAACATGCACTAGATACTATTCAAATCAAATTGCTCGAGGATTTTGTGCTGAGTTAATATCAGGAAATGAGTCGATAGAAGAATACAGAACAGTATCTATAGGTACGCCTAATTGGTTTAAGACAGTAGCTCCACCGGTTAGGAGCTTCTTACAAAAAATCATAAAAAGAAAATTTGAAAACAATTTAAAGAAATATTTATAATATGACATGTAGTTGTCAGATTAAGAGTAGTATACTAATCTTATTAGGTTAAATGAAAAGTGGTATATGAAATTTGTATACCAAAACCGATTCAGGGATGGTGGAAAACATTGGACAAAATGGATTGCAAAAGGGATTTTAAAGATTTATACCTACCTAAGAATAGTCCTTCAATAATAGAAGTACCGACAATGAAGTTTGCAGCGATAGACGGCGAAGGAGATCCCAATGGTGAGGAGTTTGCCTTGGCTACTGCTGCACTCTACAGCTTCAGCTATGCGGTAAAAATGTCTTATAAAAGCAAGGAAATTCCCAAAGGATTTTATGATTATACTGTTTTTCCGCTTGAGGGTGTGTGGGATTTAGTGGATAAAACCAAACCAATATCTGACAAAACCAACTATGCATACTCCATTATGATTCGTCAGCCGGATTTTTTAGATGATGAGCTATTTGAACGGTTTATTACTGAAACAAAAAAGAAAAAGCCTAATGATTATCTTGAAAAAATAAAGTATATCACCATAACCGAGGGAATGTGTTGCCAGATGCTTCATTTAGGAAGCTATGATGATGAACCTGCGAGCTTTGAAATGATGAAACAGTTCTGCAATGATATGGGATATGAGAGAATTAGCCTTAAGCATCGGGAAATATATCTTTCAGACCCTCGCAAGACCGAAGCCAGCAAGCTAAAAACGGTGCTACGGTTCAATGTGAGGAAAAAATAATAAAATATGTGCTTTAAATGGCTTGAGTAGTCAGGCAAGAAGGGTTGTATATGGAATTTATAACAGCAAAAACAATAATATCAGGGTATTTGGAAAACAACTCATGGTTTGGCAATAACTATAATATGAATATCTATAAAGGCTGCAGTCATGGTTGTATTTACTGTGACAGTAGAAGTGAGTGCTATAGAGTCGATAATTTTGACAGGGTAAGAGCAAAGGAGAATGCTCTTGCCCTAATTGAGCGTGAACTGAAATCAAAACGAAAAAAGGGAGTTGTTGGAACAGGAGCTATGAGTGATCCATACAATCCATTTGAAAAAGAATATAAACTTACAAGGGGTGCTTTGGAAATTATTAACCGCTTCGGGTTTGGTGTATCAATTGCCACAAAAAGCGATTTAATTATCCGTGATATCGACATTTTAAAGGAAATATCAAAACATTCTCCGGTATTGATAAAAATTACGGTTACAGCGGCTGATGATGCCTTGTGTAAGAAGATTGAGCCCCATGTGGCCCCTTCCTCCAAAAGGTTTGAAGCGATTAGAGAACTTTCACGTGAAGGTATTTTTACAGGATTATTAATGATGCCCATACTTCCGTTTATAGAAGATACTGAAGATAATATTAGCAAGATTATAGAGCTTGCTAAAAAGAGCGGAGCAAAATTTATTTTCCCTGCCTTAGGGGTAACACTAAGGCAGAATCAAAGGGATTGGTATTATAAAAAACTGGATGAGCTATTTCCCAAAGTTAAAGAGAAATATATAAAAAATTATGGGAATTCATATGAATGCAGTTCGCTTAAGGCAAAGGATCTGTGGAGTTTGTTTCAGTATAAATGTAATGAATATGGTATTCTTTACAAAATGAATGATATAATAGTGGAATATAAGAAGCCTTACCAAACAGCCCAAATTTCATTGTTTTCATAATGATGAGCAGCAATCATTAATTATAAAGAGAGCCAATGAACTGAAAGAAAAGTATCCGGATAAAGCATACTTGTTTGAAGCCTATATAAAAAGCTAGCAGGCTGAATGTGATGAATTGGAGAATGAAATATCAGGGGTTATGATGATTTTGCAGGGAATAGATTGATAAATCTAAATCATTAGTGGAAATTAGTTGAAGACATAAGTAAGGGAGAAATACATAATGAAAGAAAGCATTATTCGATGTGCATGGTGTACAGGCGATGAAATATATCAAAAATATCACGACCTGGAGTGGGGAAGACCGCTCCATGATGATAACAGGCTTTTTGAAATGCTTATTCTTGAGGGTATGCAGGCAGGCCTTAGCTGGCTGACAATTCTGAAAAAGAGGGAGGCCTTCAGGAAGGCATTTGATAACTTCGATATAGAGAAGATAATTGAATATGATGATTGCAAAATTGAAGCTCTCATGCAAAATAAAGATATTATCAGAAATAGGTTAAAAATTCAGTCGGTCAAACAAAATGCAATTTGCTTTAAAAAGGTACAAAGCATGCATGGAAGCTTTGATTCTTTCATATGGAATTATGTTGGAAATAATCCCATTATAAATTCTTGGGACAAAATATCCAGTATTCCTGCTTCTACAAACCTTTCTGATAAAATAAGTAAAGACATGAAAAAGCTTGGGTTTAAGTTTATTGGTTCTACCATTATTTATGCGTATATGCAATCGATAGGTATGGTTAATGACCACACAACAGACTGCTTTTTGTATAATAAAATAGATTCATAGGCAATTGTAATGCCTAAATGTATGTGTTACTATATAAATGGCTATGATAAAAGTGATAAATCTATTACATTTGTCTGTCGCAAATCTCGTTGAACCGTTCGTTATTTGCTCCGCCAAATGTAAGATTATTAACACTTTTAATATATAAATGGAAGTTTCTTAAAAAGGGGTGCTATTTATATGAGATTCCGGTTTAATACTTTATGCAACTAATTTAACAGTGCTTAAAGACTCTGCATGTGTGTGGAGTAATCGGGATTGGTCTGCCTATTTTTAAGATAAACTTTATCAACAATGGAAGATTCATAGTTACATGTGCCATATAGGTATGTATTTGAAGGGTTGTTATAGAGGGTGAGACAAATCTACCCTCTTTTTATTTGCTTTAAAATAGTATGTAAAGAAGCTGAATATAATAGATATCAATAATTTGTAATGTGCTTGAAATTACAGCCTTTTGAGGAGGAATAAAAATTATGTCCATAGAAAAAAGTATTGGTCAAGATGTAGTAAATGCTGATTGGAAGAATAAAATAATACTCTTCTTGGCCAGTCAGACAATATCACTTTTTGGATCATCACTGGTTCAATATGCAATTAGTTGGTATATTACATTGAAAACGCAATCGGGTGTTATGATGACAATAGCAATTATTTGCGGATTTTTGCCGACATTTTTCCTATCACCGTTTGCAGGGGTATGGGCGGACCGCTATAACCGTAAAACACTTATTGTTATGTCCGATTCCATAATAGCTTTATCCACCCTTGGTATCGCAATTTTATTTATGATGGGATATGATGCACCTTGGTTACTGTTCGTAGTATCTGCAGTAAGAGCTCTTGGAACCGCTGTTCAGACGCCGGCTGTAGGTGCTTTTATTCCTCAACTTGTACCGGAGGATAAGCTTACTAAGGTGAATGCAGTAAACAGCAGTATTCAGTCGATGATTATGCTGATTTCTCCAATGCTTAGCGGTGTTTTACTAACAGTGGCTACTATGGAAACTATATTTTTTATAGATGTTTTTACTGCTGCAGCGGCGGTTTTGGTATTGATCCTGTTTTTACATGTGCCTATACATGCAAAAGCTTTGGAAAAGCAAAATACCAGCTATTTCAGTGATATGCATGAAGGCTACAGGTATATAAGAAATCATAGATTTGTGAAGAAGATATTCACGTATTGTGGAATCTTTTTTATATTAGTAGCACCTATTGCATTTCTGACACCGCTACAGGTAACACGTAGTTTTGGCAGTGATGTTTGGAGGTTGACAGCAATTGAGATTGTATTTTCCGGTGGAATGATGCTTGGCGGTATCATTATGGCTTTCTGGGGTGGATTCAAAAATAAGATTTATACAATGATTTTGTCTACACTTGTTACAGGGCTTGGTACTTTTGCACTTGGAGTTGCTCCAGTATTTTGGATTTATATGTTTTTTATGGCATTACTAGGAGTTTTTATGCCGATGTTTAATACACCATTTACCGTTTTATTACAGCAAAAAGTAGAAGAAGATTTCCTGGGCAGGGTATTTGGTGTTTTGAGTATGATATCAAGTATTATGATGCCATTAGGGATGTTGGTATTCGGTCCTGTATCCGATTTTATAAAAATAGAATGGTTATTAATAGGTACAGGTATACTAATGCTTATTGAGACGGTTTTAATGTTTGTTGACAAAGTGCTGATAGATGCTGGAGAGCCAATATAATAATAAAAACAGAGGTTGTGGGGGATGATACCGAAAATTATTGTGAAGAATACACTATAGTTTCCCAGGTGCAAACAATAAAAAAGCCAGCTAGGATATTCCGAAGCTGGCTTTGCAAGTAATTACACTATTCTAATTTCTTGTAACCTTTATTGTATAATTTCCTGTAACATAGGGTGATGAATGTTTTACCTTAACATAGTAGGTTCTTAGTGAATTGTCGTTAGTGAAATTGATTTTAAAGTTACCGTTTGCACCACTGCTGTTGTCCTGGCCTATAAGGTTGAATTCACTGTACCACACTTCACTTCTATTTGCTATATTTGGATCCTGAATAGGTATTGAACCCTTGTAAACTTCTCCATATGTATCTGTCATACCAAAGGTTTCAACAGTGTAGTTGCCGGGATATGCTCCTATCTTGTACCAATCAACGTCACCTTCATTGTCTATTGAAGCAACTTTTTCAACATTTATATCAATAATATCAGCAGAAAAAACTGTATCATTAACTTCTTTTTCACCATTTGCTGCAGGAGTTGGGATGTAGCAAAGACTCTCGTAGAAAAGGAATTCGTTAAAGTTAATTGCATGTTCATGACCATCCCATGGGTCATTATAGATTAGAAATGGGCCTGTTACCCCATCTTTATGATACATATAACCTTTACCCACTACACAATGACCATCTATAAGAAAAGCTATTGGAGAATTCATATCAATAGCTTTCACAATATCATCGAAAGGATACGCTCCAAAAACACTTGAGAACTTCTTTGGAGTTATATGTCTTGCTGAATAACCTGTTATGTATCTTTCTATGCCTTCTGATAGGGCATTCATAGTATTTGGTTTATTAAACTGGTAGGAATAGGAGTTAGGATAAATATGTTTAGCAATTTCAACAGTACGGTCTATATTGGCGTTATTTATATAGGAACTCACCATAGATGCACTTGTTGCCCAGCATAATAAACTGTAAGGCTGTTGGGTCTGATTTACAAGTGGCAGAGTTTTTCCTCTGGTTACACTGATTGTGTAATTTCCAGTTGAACCATTACTATCAGTTACTTTTATATAATAAGCAATGTTCTTTTGAAGCTTCATTTCCAGCACAAAGTTTTCTGCTGTATCTGTATCACTGGCCAAAAGCTGTCCGCTGCCGCTATAAACCTGTCCGGTTGTATTGTTGAAGCCCTTGGTTTCGATTCTGTAGTAGGCTGTTTCAGAAGCAGTGAATCTGAAATAGTCTACATCGGAGGAGGAATTTATTTGTGCAGCATATGGAGTTCCGGCACTTAGTACATAGGCTGAATTGATTGAATTTCCCTCATTATCATAAGAAATGGTTTCCTGAGGAATGGAAACAACAAGATTATAATCACCGCTGTTAGCGTTTGAATTCCAATGAGTAACCTTTATATAATAAGTGGTGAATGCCGACAGATCATATGTGATGCTAAAGTTTCCGCTGCCGTAATCATCATTAGTGGCCAGGTATTGCTTGCTTGTCGGACGCATGATACCTGTACCTATTCCGTTATTGTCATAAAGATACCCTACTGTATCGGTAGAACCAGTGGTTTTTATAGTGTATGTTCCGCTTATCCTTGGAGTAAACATGTAATAGTCTGCATCAGCAGGCTGGTTAATTGCTCCGGAAATGGAGACTGTCTTTGTACTGTTTGGTAGAATATTGGCAGACAGGAATGAGCTGTTGTATTCTACTTCAGTTAGGGTTACTCCATTTGGCTTTAGCGGGATAATACTGATTGTATAGCCAGCCTTTGACATATCATATGTACTATTGCATTTGAGTTTTATATAATAGTTGCAGTTTTCGGTTAATTCAGCACGCAGAGTGCTATCTGGGGTTTCATCAATTATTTCTCTGGATGGGTTGTATAAAGTTTTTGTTGCAGAATTACCTGACTCTATAGTTATCTCATAGGGTCCTGTGAAGAGTGGTGTAAAAATGAAATAGTCTTCATCGATCTCGCTATCCAGTGTACCAATAATATTCTCATTGTAGTTGCCATATTTGTCAAGTTGTGTTGCAGACTCGAATGTGTCATTTAGCTCTTGCTCATACATAGCTGCATAGCCTGATATACTGAAAATGGCAATTACAAATAAAAGTACTGCGTATGTAGTTAAAAATTTACTTCTTTTGTTCATACTAATCCCCCGTTCTTTTGTTTGTCTGATTATTAGTTCTACAATTGCATCGATGCTGTTTAATTTTTTAGACTAAAAACTCCTTTGCTAGCTAAAAGGATTAACATAATATTAACATAAAAAAATTACTTTAAAAAGCATAAAAGTAAAAAATTTATTAATGTGTTATAAATTAGTTATATTTTCTTTATTAAATGAAAAAATTTTATTGCTTTTAAGAGGTTATTATATTTACATTATGTTAACTTCTGTGATAAAAAATATAAAACTCCCCCTACCTTGCATAAACAAGATAAGGGGAGCCCTCAGCTATTCATTTGAAGCTGCCCTATACGTCAATTCTCCCACTCAGGTTTTTGAAAACTATTCCCGGTTTCTCAGGCAGAAAAGTCCTCAACAAAATTAAAGTTGATTTTAGGAGTTCTCAAGAGAATTTGTTACTCAAATAATCTGAAGGTCATAACAGATACCGATCCATCTATCAATGTAAAACCAGACAGGATTAATAAAAAAACTTAGGTAATTATTTATGAGAGATTACTGAAGACAATGCCAAATTCCAGTATACCAACTCGAGAACATTGATTGCACTTATTAAAACAGAAATAACAACACTGTTTTCCTATATGTTGTGGGTTTCTATCTAGGTAGCTGAAGGAAAAATGGAAGGAGTAGGCGTTGCATTTTTCACTGTCAGGATGATAAGAGGTAAATAGATCTAAAGTAATAATATTTCTTGTTTTACAGAAATAATATAATAGTAAACTATATTGGTACATATTTCATTTACTGGATTTTTTCATCGGTGATTAAAACATCTATTAAACCTTCACATACCGGAAATGCAGCTTAATCCTATAAAGTATATACAATATGATATTAATAATATATTGATTGCATAAGTTCCCTCATAACTATAAATTAGTTAGCTCATTCAGTCTTTCATGCATATGATGGTAATGGCCCTTCAAATGGTCGACATAATGAATCATTAACTCTTCTAATGTTATAAAGTCTTTATTTTCAAACCATGTTACTTTCCATTTATGGGTTAATTGATTATCATCGACCTCTTCAATTATTCCAATCAGAAGCTTATTAAAGAAATAAAACAAATTCATTAACTCATTAAATTTCATATTTTGATGGTGTTGTGCTTTAAGCCATTCTTCATTATTGTAATCTGGAAAGCTTATTTCCTCTGAGATTTTCATTCTGACGAATCTTTGATGATTATTTGATGCGGAGTCGATTAAATGACCGATTATTTCTTTAATGGACCACTTATCCTGAGAAATTTTAATAGTTGTTATCTCTTCATCCAGATTATAAAAATCGTTTTTAAATTTTTCTATTAATTCTTCCATTTGCAGTGCTAACATCTTCATAACTATCCCTCCGCAAACAATCTATTTTTTATCTGCTAGTTTCTTTTATGTTTACAGCAAAATATCTTTTCTCAATTTATTTATTGTACCACTTTTACACTTGGAATGCTATAAAATGGATTTTGTATCTTGGTATTCTGATATAAGAGATGGACTGCGGTAATTGATACTCATTAATTAGATTGGTATAATTAATATTATAGATATCAAGCTGTAAACTAGTTATATACAGTGAGAGGAATCGCCGAAAAAGGACTATTCCAGTCGAATTGATATATAACTTTACAGTTGGGTATCCGTAAAGGTGCTAATATAAATATAACAAATATAAAAAGCAGGTGATATTCATATGAAGATTTCAAGACCAAAACTTAAAATTCCTTTAACTATTCCGGAAATCATAATTGAAGGCATATGTGCTTTAGTCATTATTGGATCAGCAATATTTATGATGTTAAAGCTAAATGAGTTACCGGAAAAAATTCCGACACATTTTGGAATTTTCGGTAGGCCGGACCGATGGGGCGGAAAAGGCGGTTTGATTGCTCTTTTAATTGTGAATCTAGGCTTGTATGCGTTATTAACAATATTGGGAAGATTTCCTCATGTTTTTAATTATTTATGTGAGATTAATGAAGACAATGCCAAATTCCAGTATACCAACTCGAGAACATTGATTGCACTTATTAAAACAGAAATAACAACACTGTTTTCCTATATGTTGTGGGTTTCTATCTGGGTAGCTGAAGGAAAAATGGAAGGAGTAGGCGTTGCGTTTTTACCGGTATTTCTTATGGTCCTTTTCGGAACGGTTGCATTTTTCACTGTCAGGATGATAAGGGGCAAATAGATCAAAAGTAATAATGTTTTTTATTTTACAGAAATTACTATAATTTAATAAAGATTTCTTTAAATTACCTTTAAAGGATGGTAAAATTATTTGTATATTATGGATGGCATATTAAAATCAATTAATCTTTTGCATTTATCTATCGTTAAAGCGTTTGTTATTTTACTCTGCTAAATGTGGGATTAATGGTAATTTTAATATAGTAGCAATTGTTATCTATAATATAAAGTTAATTTTATAATTTTATAAAGGGGAATGATAAGATGGGAAAAAAATTAACACTTTTACTGGCAATTGTTTTGACTTTTGCCATGCTTGTGCCTCCGGTGTATTCAAATGCGGCGAATCCATCTGAAGGTTACAGAAAATTGATTGATGTACAGATATTTAAAAACACTGCTGTCGGAGGCTGGACAGGAAGCGGAGCCGGTGAAATTGAGACAGTGGATAGCACTTTGCCGCTTGATACTACAGAAACCTATAATGATCTGCCATCACTGAGACTCAACATATCCAAGCCTGTCAATTCAGGTTGGTGGGTATCTCTTTTAACACTTAGGGGATGGAATTCTCACGACATTTCACAATATATCCCTAATGGATATTTAGAATTCAACATAAAGGGTAAAGAAGGCGGAGAAGATTTTGTTATCGGTTTCAGGGACAAGGTTTATGAACGTGCAGCAGGTCTTGAAGTTGATGTGAAAATTGCAGTATCCAAATATGCTGAGATTACAACTGATTGGCAGCATGTTAAAATACCTCTTAAGGATATTGCCGCACTTAACGCTAAATTTGATCCATCTTCGGTTACTTGTATGGCAATAGATAAGGTTAATATCAGCCCATTTACAGTATGGTTGAATGACATAAAAATAACTTCTCCGGATAATGAGAAAGCGGCACCTGCCATTAAAGTTAATCAGTTGGGCTTCATACCGGAAAGCGAAAAGTATGCTCTTGTTACAGGGTTTCCGGAAGAGCTTACAGCTTCTCAAGATACAGAATTTCAGGTGAAAAAAGTATCCGACAATACTGTTGTATTAAAGAAAAATCTAACCCTTGTTTCAGAATTTGAAGCTGTGGATTCAGGTGAAAAGGTATTAAAGGCCGATTTCAGTGAATTAAAAACACCCGGTGAATATTACATAACCGTTTCAGCTTCAGGCATTGATGCTTCACCGAAGTTTAAAATAGGACAAGATATTTATAAGGAGCTAATAACAGACTCAGCAAGGTATTTCTACTATCAGCGTCAGGGAATTGAGCTTGAAGAACCTTATGCAGATGGGTTCCCAAGAAGTGATAAAACCCCTCAGGATTCAATAGCATCCTTTGCTTCCGGTAAAAAATCACCGATAGATGTTTCAAAAGGATGGCACGATGCCGGTGACTATGGTAAATATGTAAATGCAGGAGCATCCGGATTATCAGATCTTTTCTGGGCTTATGAAATGTTCCCTTCACAGTTTTCAGACAATCAATTTAACATACCCGAAAGCACAAACAGTATACCTGATATTCTAGATGAATGCAGGTGGGAGCTGGAATGGATGCTTAAAATGCAGGATGCTGCAAGCGGCGGATTCTATCCAAGAGTTCAGTCGGATAGTGACGAAAATGTTAAAGCAAGAATAATCAGGGACCAAAATGGATGCACGACTGACGATACTGCTTGTGCAGCGGCAATTTTAGCACAGACATACCTTTTATACAAGGATTATGATAAGACATTTGCTGATCAATGTCTTGATGCGGCTAAAAAGGCATGGGAGTTTCTAGAGAAGAACCCTTCAAACATAGTATCACCGGCTGGTCCATACAATGTGAGCAACGACAGCAGTGACAGGCTTTGGGCGGCAGCATCGCTTTACAGGTCAACATCTGATGAAAAATATCACACATATTTTAAAGACAACTACACAAAATTTGAATCCAAGTTTACAGATTCATACGGCTATGGGCATACATGGGGAGACATGTGGTATACAGCATTTATGTGCTATCTCAAAGCAGATTCAAAAGACGCTCAGGTTGAGAGCTGGATCAAAACTCAATATGACAAATGGATAAATAAAATTGTTACAAGATATAACAACAACCCATGGAAAAATGCTATTGTTCCGGGAAATTATTTCTGGGGTATAAATATGCAGGTTATGAATACCCCAATGGATGCAATTATCGGTGCAAAGTTGCTGGGAAAATCGAATGAGTCGGTAAGTACCATGGGATTTGGCTCGTTAAACTGGCTTCTTGGTACAAATCCACTTAGATTTAGCTTTGTTTCAGGTTATGGGGAAGATTCTGCAAAAAATGTTTTCAGCAGCATATATAACAATGACGGTAAAGCTGGAATACCTGACGGATATGTTCCTGGTGGACCTAACGCCTATGAAGGTGCCGGATTATCAAGGTTTGCCGCAAAGTGTTATACAAGAAGCTCAAACGACTGGGTTGCAAATGAGCACACAGTTTACTGGAACTCGGCATTGGTGTTTATGTCAGCATTTGCTAATAATGCTGCACCGGCTGCAGATAAGATTTCAGTTTCAGGCTATGTGGAGTCAAGTGCAGATTCACTAAATAGTAAAATAAATGAGGGATTTAAGGTAGAATTAAAATCAAGCGGCGGTTACAGTTTTACTGCAACAACAGATAAAAACGGATTCTTCAAGTTGGAAAACGTAAATATGATAAGAGGATTCTATGATATTAGCATATCAAAACCCGGATATCTCACAAAAAATATAAAGGATTTATTGGGAAGTCAAAATCATGTTATCGGAAGTGCTTCTTCACCGATTGTGATGCTGGCTGGAGATATTCCAAATTCATATGGCATACAAGATGGTGCAATAAACATGATGGACGTTGTGGAGATTGCAAAAGCCTTCAACACAGTAAAGGGCGATGAACATTATAATCCTGTTTGTGATTTTGATATGGATGATTCCATAAACATTAAAGATGTTATACAATTAGCCGTTAATTTTGGAGTTGTATCAGAATAAGCTATATTAAATACGTTATTAATCTTACATTTAGCAGAGCAAAATAACGAACGCTTTACCGGAATTTTGCGATAGATAAATGTAAAAGATTAATCGTATTTAATCTATAAACGTCGCAGGATAAAAACATGTAAGAAACCCACAAGGGGATGAAACATCACCTTTGTGGGTTTCTTACTTATTGCGTTTGCCCATATTGTTTATATGGCTCATAATTTTGTCAACATCCCTTTTTATTTCTTCATCTGAAGGGGAGCGTTTTTTCTTTCTAACAGGAATATGGTTTTGCTTTACAGAATTCTTACGTTCAAACAATAACCCCCAGATAGTATGGCCATCCAAAGGTTTTATGGGTAATAAATTAACTATGATAAATAGTATATTTAAAATAATAAATGAAACACAAAAACTATTCAAATATTTAAGCTTTTGAACTATTGAGAGAACGTTCCCAACTGACATAATCAATAGAATAATAATTGTTGTAGCTGCCTGCAGTATTACACCACCACTGGAAATAAATAATGCTTCTCTTCTATATTCAGGTTCTTCGATAATGCAATTTCCTCCCAATGCATGAATTATAATGTCATTGACTTTATAATTAAAAAAACGTGCAAAAATAGCATGGCCAAATTCATGGATTATGACCATAAGTACAATGCTGGTTTCAAAGATTAAACCGGACAAATATTCTTTATAATTAATCAATGGAATTAAGAACAATAAAATAACTGACCAATGTAAATATATATTTATTCTCTTGAACTCTTTAATTTTTTTCAATCCTATATTAGAATTCATTTATCCTCCTATTTAATTATGCTTCTACACTATAAATATACATTTCTGAAAGTTCCTTTATTGTTTTTCCTTGTGCTTCCCATATGCCTTCATATGCTTTGGAAATTTTAATAATATCTCAATCATTAAATTAAGAAGTAGGCAACATTTTTGCAAGATACGAATTGATAATTTCAGCAGGCTTATGCCCTTTCTGGTCATATCCAAGCATCATATTGACGTGCCAATATCCCGGAACAATCTTTAATTCCGCGTTTTTAGAACCTTTTTTAACTAACTCGGTATGTAGATTAATAGAGTTTGAACGTGGAACAAGCCAATCATCTCCTCCATGTAATATCAAACAAGGGGGCTCATTCCCTTTAACATGTAAAATAGGTGAGCAATCATTTTTATCACTATTACCTAGCATGGCCTGTATTGAAAGGTTTAAAATTTCAGGTATATAATTTTCAGGTAAATTAAAATCAAATACGCCGCTTACAGGAATCCAGCATTTAACTTTTTTTATGTCGATGTTATATTTTTTATGCCACTTTTCACTTATAACAAGAAGAGCAGCTAAATGTGCACCTGCAGAATGACCAATGACAGCTATATTATCCGGGTCGCCACCATAATCTTTAATATTATCAAGCACCCACTTAAAAGCCAGTGAACAATCTTCTATCTGGCTTGGATGGTTAACGTTTGGAGCTAGTCTGTAATTGGTTGATACAACAGTATATCCATTTTTTATCCATTCTTGTGCATAGAATCTTGTATTACTTTTGTCTTCACTAGTCCAACCTCCACCGTGAATAAAGAAAATTACAGGTCTTAGCTTTTTGTCATCACTTTTCAGATGATGTATATCAAGTTTCTGCATCGGGTCCTCACCATATGGAATGTCAAAATAATCCTGCCTGTTGAGGTCTAGTATATCATTAAGATATGTATATGTTTCACTGCACTGCCCGTAAAACGTCCAATCCTTCTCCTGCAAAGAACTTAGTGGCTCATTTGAATCTACGAATTGTTCGTATCTAATCCCATTACTCATCTGTATTTCCTCCTACATATCATATAATTTTCTTATTTATCTTATCACAACAAAACTGAGTTTTCTATACGGTGACAGAATAAACCATGCTTATGACTGACAATAATACTGTACTAAAGATAGGCATTTCAGTAATCGGCTTCTATAAAAGATCAGCAATATACAAAAAGAGAGATGTCCCATGAAAAATAAGAATTTAATAAATATTCTTGTTTTGTTGATTGTCATGGGGTGTTTAATTTGCAGCTTAGTGGGCTTATTTTGGAAAGGAGGACAAAACGGATGATGGCTAAAGGAAATAAAAGGAAATGATTTTATGTTTTTCATTTGTTTGATACGATAAAACACGTATCGCACTTACGCGTAATTCTATCGAGAATTTCATCTTCAAGCTTCCATGGCTGGCCACAAATGGGGCACATGTTTTGAGATTTAGAAGAATACTTATGTAAGTAGTAATAGAACGGCTTGCCCGTTAATGCACTTATTTTATTACAAAGACCAATACCCATACCAGAAAGCCTTAATAAAATATACCATATCTATCATAACAAATAAATAAAGGTGTTTGCTTCATTCTTGGAATGAATTTTAAACTCGATTCTATATCCATTGAAAATTCATAGGACTTTTGATAATGTATATTGTATAAGTGCACAATGTTACAATTGATGGAAAAATTGGTACTGTGTTTTCCATATGATGATAAATATAAATTAAACAGGCAAGCGGATTATAAGTTTGAAATATGGATATCAGCCATAAAAAAAGATGGCATGTTGAATTGGAGTGAATTGGTATTATGACAACGGATGAAATAATAAACTATTGCTTGTCAAAGCCTGGGGCCTATATTGACTTTCCTTTTGGCAGCATACCTATATGTGTAAAGGTTCGAAAGAGGTTGTTTGCTCAAATGTATCCACATAAAGACGATCATAAAATTACACTTAACTGTGATATGATGACTGGAGAGTTTTACCGCAGTTTATACCCAGATACAGTTGTTAGCGGTTATCATTGTCCTAGAATTCAGCAGCTGTATTTTAATACAATCCACCTTAACGGCATAGTTTCTGATGATGAATTGAAAGCAATGATAGATCATTCTTATTTAACTGTAGTTAAAAAATTGCCCAAAAAGTTGCAAAAGGAATTAGAGTTGGAAGGTGATAATATGACAGACATTACTTTAGAGTTACCAACAATTGAGCATGAATCTATGGCTAACCAATTAAAAGATGAATTCTTTGAGAACAATGAGAGGGTTATAAATGGAAGTGCACTTTTTGATCAAATGAATTATAAGGAATGGCTTGATAATAACGAGAGAAACAGAAATCCTGCAACTGTCAACAGTGACTGGGTTGCAGCAAGCACGTTTTTTGCTGTAAGGAAAAGTGATAACAAAATTATTGGGATGATAGATGTAAGGCACAATCTGAACAATAAATTTCTGGCAGATTATGGTGGGCATATCGGTTATGCAGTACGACCAAGCGAAAGAAGAAAGGGCTATGCAACTTCTATGCTGAAAATGGCACTTGGGTATGCAGCAAAGTCCTTATACTTGAATAGGGTAATGCTTGGATGCTATGAAGATAATATAGCATCCATCAAGACCATCGTTAAATGTGGCGGCAAACTTACCGAGTCAAAGCCATATGTTGATGGAAAACAAATGAATGTGTATTGGATTGAGATTCAATAAGGAGAAAGACTGATGGGATTGGAAAATATTAACCAATATATAAGAAGTGCAGAGCTGCGAAATGACAAAATAACTTCATTTGATAAGTATCCGTTTTGCCTACCTATGGTCAAAGGCTTGAAAGAAATGAAGTTCCATCCAAATGTCACTTTTATAGTTGGTGAAAACGGGACCGGAAAGTCAACAATACTTGAAGCTATTGCAGTTGCATATGGGTTCAATCCTGAAGGGGGCACTAAAAATTTTAATTTTTCCACAGCAAGCACACATTCTGATCTGTATGACTTTATCAGAATTGTAAAAGGAGTTAAAAGGCCAAGGAACGGTTTTTTTCTTCGGGCGGAAAGTTTATACAATGTGGCATCAAACATTGACGAGTTGGATAAGGAATTTAGTGGCCCTAAAATAATTGATTCATATGGAGGCCGTTCTTTACACGAGCAATCTCACGGTGAATCCTTTCTTGCAATTTTCATGAACAAGTTCACTGGAAATGGACTATATATATTGGACGAACCTGAAGCGGCCCTATCTCCTACCAGGCAAATGACCATGATTAGCAGGATGCATGAATTGGTAGAAAAGGGCTCACAGTTTTTAATTGCTACTCACTCACCAATAATAATGGCATATCCTAACTCTATAATATACGAAATGAAGGAAGAACTAAAGGTTGTAAAATATGAAGAAACTGAGCATTATCAGGTTACTAAAGCATTTCTTAATAATACACATAAAATGATTGATATATTATTAGATGAAAAGTGTTAATAATCTTACATTTGTCAGAGCAAATAACGAACGCTTTTACGGGATTTGCGATAGACAAATGTAAAAGATTATTCACTTTTCATATAGATGAAAAGTGTTAATAATCTTACATTTGTCAGTGGCAAGTGATATTTTATTATTTCCTTAAGCACAATTTGGAGGTAGAGGATGACAAGTATATATTTTGTAAGGCATGCACAGCCGCAGCACTCCTGGGAGGATGACAGGACACGGCCGTTGACTTGTGAGGGGTTGGAGGACAGTAAAAAAGTAACGGATTTTTTTGATGGATTAAAAGTGGATTGCTATTTTTCAAGCCCATATAAAAGAAGCTTTGATACCATTAAAGAAAGTGCAAAGGTACACGGCATGAATATTGTTACAGATGAGAGGTTTAGAGAACGGGAAAAAGGCATAAATGGCAATGGACTTGATATGATCCGGAAGCGGTGGAGCGATTTCGATTTGCATGAAGAAGGCGGAGAATCAATTCGCATGGTGCAAAAGCGTAATATTGAGGCACTATTAGAGGTGCTGAATAATCACAGCGGTAAAAGTATCGTTATTGGAACCCATGGCACTACACTTAGCTCCATTTTGAATTATTTCGATCCGTCATATTGCTATGATGATTTTTTAAGAATTATTGATTATATGCCTTACATAATCCGCCTTGATTTTGAAGGAATAAATTGCACAGGTAAAGAGGAATTGCTAATTGTTGAGAAAGTGTTTGAAGGTTGATCGTAATGGGCTGGAACCCTTTAGAAAAGGACATCACCTATTCTTAGGCATGATCAAAAAATAACTTCCGCTACTATTTTCGCTCATGTGTTGACTTAACTTGTCAACACCCAAGATGCATGGCGAGCAGTTTAGCGAAGTTAAACGACCAGCCGCTACGATAAGCCATTCATACCTTAGCAAGCGGGGTCAAGAGAAACAGACACTGGAATGATATTCTATAGTCAAGGAGGTGATAGCATGGAGCGATGGGAATTGGTTGATGCAGTGCAGCGTATGCAGGACTATATTAATGACAATATAAACTCGCCTATATCATTAAGCCAGCTGGCTAAGGCAGCAGGATATTCACAGTGGCATTGTGCAAGAATCTTTAAAGAGCTTACCGGTAAGACACCATTTGAATATATCAGAGCTTTAAGGCTAAGCAAAGCCGCTTTATTGCTGCGGGACAATCAGATGAAAGTTATAGATGTTGCGTTTGACTTTGTATTTGACTCACATGAAGGGTTTACAAGAGCTTTTATTAAACAGTTTGGGGTGTCTCCCAAAAGATACAGTGATAGTCCTGAGCCAATACAACTATTTATGCCCTATCGTATACGTGATTATTACCTTACTCTGCATAAAGGAGAGATGAAAATGTCTGAGAAAAAAGCAACAAGCACAGTTTTTGTGCAGGTGGTTGAGAGGCCTGCCAGGAAATTGATACTGATAAGAGGAATCAAGGCTACACACTATTTTGAGTATTGTGAAGAGGTTGGCTGTGATATCTGGGGGATGCTGTGCAGCATAAAGGAGGCAATGTATGAGCCTGTGGGCATGTGGCTGCCGAAGAATATGATTAAGCCAGGAACATCCCAATATGTTCAAGGTGTGGAAGTACCCCAGGACTATGCAGGAAAAATACCTGAAGGGTTTGAAATTATAGAGTTGCCGCCTTGTAAAATGATGGTTTTCCAGGGAGAACCGTATGACGATGAAAAATTTGAAGACGCAATTGAAGATTTATGGGAAGTAATGAAAAAATACAAACCTCAAATTTATGGCTTTGATTGGGCTGACGATGAGGCTCCAAGATTCCAGCTTGTACCTGAAGGTTATAGGGGATATATAGAAGCAAGACCTGTCAGGGAGATAAATAATAAATAAAATATTCTGGATAAAAGACACACTATGTAGGTGTGTTTTTTATGCTTTTTTATATATTTTAATTATGAAAACAATGTGGGCTGACGTAGAGTGGTGTTTGTCGGCACAGATGGGGAATTGATAGAATTTAGAGGATAAACTTATTTGATAGTTAATAAATTTTGTATGGTATTATAGAAATTTATTGATTATATGGAACATAATTAAAGATTCTCTCGTCAAATATTATAAAACATATCTGACGAGGAGGAAAAAGTATGAAAATGTATAAAGCTTTGCTATTTGTGTTTGCTGTAACTTCCGTGATTATAATACCTGGAACAAATATTGCTAAAGAGGATCAACTGCATAAGTACAGATTTGATAACCTCCTGCAATCTGCGAAATTGCCTATACCAATTCCAGTTCCTACTCCTACTCCAGTCTACACTGATACCGCTACTCCTGGTACCTCTCAAAATAAAGAGATTAAATATTGTGTAGAAAATGCTGATGGAACAAAGCAGTTTCTGATAATACTGCCGGCACCAAATATGAAGGATGATATTTTTATGAATCCTCCGATCGTAAATGATGATGCCACTATTACTCCTGTTAAATGAGTTGTTTACGATGAATTTATAAGGACCAGGTGAAATGTATGAATAAAATTATAAATAGAAAGTTAATGGTATTAGTTACCAGTATTGCAATTCTGCTATGTACAGGTTATATAGTGGCGAAAAATTTTCCGACAAATGGTACAGATACTTCTTATAATGGGAATATTAGTGAGTTTAATTTTAGATTAAACTTTAATACCCATGGAATAAACCAAATTGATACGTATAAGGGCATATTTACTAAGGATTTAGTTTTGGACGGAACTAAGACCATATATTTTAAAATACCTGATAATGTAAAGAGGGACATATATAATCTAATGGCAGAAATTGATATCATGGCATTTCCTGATGACTTAAAAGTAGATGAAAAGGGTATGTCACCTTCATGCAATTATGAAATGACAGTAACAATATGCTCTGCAAGGTTCCAGTTTTTGCAACATCAACTGTTGAATGAAGACTTTTAGATTGAATGGCAAATTAAAAGGTCAGATACCTATAACTCGTATCTAACCTTTAATTAACTACATTTAACTGGTATTGATTCTTGCTCAATTACTTATCCTCTTGTTTTCTATTACCTTTTATGGCTTTGTCCTAGTTCATTGGACTCATTCCCTTCCTGGCAATTTATTTACAAATCATTTAATGATTGTATTATTTATTTACCATCTTTATTAATTCTTAAACAGTATTTAAAAATTTTTCTTATAAAAGTTAGAACGGTTCTATAAATTACCAATAACTTAGCTTAAATCCTTAATTTCAAAGTGCTATTAATGATTTAAGCTGTTAAGATGGAAAGCTTATATGTACCGTATAATAGATTAAATACCATTTCTATTAAGTTCTAAATTGTTTATTTTATATAGATAGTAATTTGCCAAAATTGAGAGTTATAAAAATGATGTCGCTCACATTTATAACACCATCAATATTTAAATCATATTTTTTGTTATATCAGGCATCATTAATATACCCGGTGAGTCCGGTAGCCTTTTTTATCACCTTTTTAATAAAAGGCTTATAATTTCCGATAAACTTATTTTTTAAATAAACATCTCCGTTTTTTATAGCATTAAGATTATTTAAAATAGAATTATCATCTTTATAAGACTTTCGCGGTAAAAAATGAAATTTATAGGCCACTCTTTCCCCCTCCTATTTTATTAGATAATCGGCAAAAATAATTTTTTCTGTACCACTTTTCAAAAATAAATAGGTAAATAAAAAGCCTTTTGCATTTGTTCTAACAAATGTAAGATTATTAACTGTTCTCATCTGGAAAGGATATGTTTTAAAATTCAAGATAAGCTGTTGGATTTATTAACTATAATAGCTTATAATGCTAAATTATTGCATTTGAGTTACATAAATTTCATTTTTATTATATAATAATAGACAAAATATAGTCTGAGTCTTTATAAGTCTTCAATTTATATTTATTTAACTTAAACTAGGGGGAAATTAAATGAATAAAAAATTAGCTGTTTTATTTTTGGTATTAGTGCTATGCCTAAACCAGTTGTATATTCCTGTATTAGCAAGTAGCTGGCAAAATTTTACTTACACAGAGGCAAATGGTGAAATTACCATAACTAAATATACTGGTTTAGGTGTCAGCGATGTAACAATTCCAGGAACTATTGATGGGAAGCCGGTCACAGCAATTGCAGATTATATATTTTCAAAGGGTGGAAATCCTGCAAGTTCTAATCCTGAAACTTCTTCTGATAATCTTGAGATCAGAAAAATAATCATACCAGAAAATGTGAGAACTATAGGGGAAATGTTTGCGTATTGTCCAAATTTGAAAACTATAGATATACCAAGTACATTAAATGAAATACAGAATCTGCCCTATAAATTTATAAATAATGGGAAATTGGAATTAATTAATGTTTCTGAAAAGAATAATGCGTATTCCAGCGAAGATGGTGTATTGTTTAATAAGGATAAGAGCGTATTGCTATATTACCCTAGGAGCAAAAAAGGCACTCATTACGCAGTACCGCTTAGTGTAACGGCAATTACTTCTCATTCAATTGCATGTAATAATTTAAAAACAATTGATATTCATGAGAATGTATACGATATTCAGTCTTATAGTATAAATTCTTCTAATTCTTTAGAAGCCATAAATGTATCTGATGAAAACCCGTTTTTTGCTAGTAATGATGGGATTCTTTACAGTAAGGACAAATCCAGACTAATTTTATACCCTTCTGGAAAAAGTAATACAGAATTTATTATACCTTCTAATGTATCTATTATTGAGTCTGCT
This sequence comes from Bacillota bacterium, assembly GCA_023430975.1. Classification (GTDB taxonomy): domain Bacteria; phylum Bacillota; class Clostridia; order Acetivibrionales; family DSM-2933; genus Pseudobacteroides. The sequence continues at coordinate 54,156 of JAEYYB010000036.1, forward strand.
GCAATAAGGCCATATAATCTTAAAAAAATAAAAATCTCTGAAAGTGTGTCAAAAGTTTTAGAAAATAATTTTATAAGTATGCAATTGCAAACTATTGATGTTGATATAAACAATCCCATGTTTTCAAGCGAAGACGGTGTACTATTTGATAAAGAAAAAACAAAGCTTATTAAATATCCGTCATCTAAAGATAATAGTGTTTACTCAATACCGATAGGAGTAGAAAATGTATTAAAATATGCTTTTTCAGGTGCATTCAAATTAGTTAGGGTCAATGTACCGGGTACTGTAATAAACATGGAAGACATGGCATTTATAGCCTGTGATAAATTAGATGTAATGTATTTCTACGGTGATGCACCTGTAGCAAATAATCCGTGTAGTTCTTATGTCGGCAGTCCGTTTAAATATTATTATATGGAAGGAAGCAAGGGTTTTGCTGATACTTGGTGTGGATACCCAACTAATACTTTTGTGGGTATAAAGTATGAAGTCATATTTGAACCTAAATTTGAAGATGGAAGATACTACTCAGAAGGGTTGATGGCTGTTCTTATTGATACAAAGGATGCAAATATGGGAAAACTCTGGGGTTATATGGACACAACCGGTAAAATAGTAATTGAGCCTCAGTATAGGGAAGCGGGAGGTTTCCATGAAGGGGTAGCCTATGTAAAGGATACATACAGTAATGAAGCTAAAATAATTGATAAAACCGGAAAAGTTGTTATAGATTCGAAGGACCTTATTCTTGAAAGTGTAAGTGGCAGTGTTTACTATAGCTCTGCAACAGATTGCTCGGAAGGCCTTATCGGTTTCAATGATAGTATTGATGGTTGTACTAATTTTTATGATATAAACAAAAATTTTATTGTGGGAAATACAGAAGAAACGGCTATGTGGCTTAATCCATTTTCTGAAGGCGTGTCCTGTGGCAGTTTCTACAATATCAAAGAGAAGACACTTAAAGCTGGATTTATTGATAAAATGGGTAATATAGCTTATACATCGAACGACATATGGTTCAAATTACCTGGTTTTGACCAGGGTTTGGCATTGGCAGGAGATGTGGATTCAAATGGAGTAATAAAATGTGGTTTTGTTGACAAGTCAGGTTCTTATGCCATACCACCAAAGTTTGATGATGTTTTTGTAAAATATTGGCATAAAGCTTTTTTTGATGGACTTGCAGTTGTATCGGTTAACGGCAAATGGGGTGCTATTGATAAAACAGGAGAATTCGTAATTAATCCTATATGGGACGAGATGCATTTGTTTTCTGAGGGGTTAGCTAATGTTAAAAAAGATAATAAGTGGGGAAGTGTCAATGTAAAAGGAGAGGTGATAGTTAAACCGATATATGACAGTTTGACAGACTTTTCCAACGGCCTTGCCTTGGCGGGAAAGAATAACAAGCAATACTGGATAAATAAAAACGGAGATTATTTGGGTGAGTTTAAAGAGCAATTTGATATAGTAGCAAATTACATTGATGAGGGAATATTATTCTATGGAAAGGATAACCTTTATGGTGCAATAAAGATTATCAGTAAAATTAGCAGTCAAGACTTTGCCTTCGAAGAGTCTAATGGTGAAATAACCATAACTAAATACATAGGCTCAGGTGCCAGCGAGATATCAATTCCTGGAGTTATTGAAGGAAAGCCAGTCACAGCAATTGCAGATTACATATTCTCCAAATCTGGAGACATAGTTAACAAAATAATAATACATGAAAATGTGAGAACAGTAGGTAACATATTTTCAGATTGCCCCAATCTAAAAAGTATCGAAATTCCAAGTACTGTTGCTGAGATCAAGAATCCGCGAATGATGTTTCGTTTCAATGAAAATTTGGAATCAATAAATGTTTCTGTAGACAATAAAAATTATTCAAGCCAAGACGGCGTATTACTCAATAAGGACAAGAGCTCACTGATATTTTATCCTGCAGGCAAAAAGGATACAAGCTATTCAATACCACTTAGTGTAAATAAAATTGAATCTAATTCGATTGGAAATAGGTATCTAAGAACATTAAATATCCATGAAAATGTAAGCCAAATTCTATCAAATGCCATTAATAACAGCATATCCTTAGAAGCAATAGATGTAGTTGAAAGTAACCCGCTTTTTACAAGCAGCGAGGGTATTCTTTACAGCAAGGATAAGTTCAAGTTAATATCTTATCCTGCAAACAGAAGTGGTGCTGAATTTGTTATTCCATCATATGTAAAAAGCATTGAAAGTTATGCAATTGGATCAGCTAATTTGAAAAAAATAACTATTTCAGAAAGCGTATATAATATATCCCCAAATAATTTTAATTCCTGCTATAAACTGCAAATTATTAACGTAGACAAAAATAACCTTAAATATTCCAGCCAGGATGGAGTTTTGTTTGACAAGGATAAACATACGCTGATCAAATATCCAGAGGATAAGAGCGATAAAGTCTATTCAATACCTTTAGGGGTGGAGAATATAATTGAAAACGCTTTTGTCAGTGCAGATTACCTGGAAAGAGTCAATATGCCAGGTACTGTAAAAAATATAGAAAATTTTGCATTTTGGGCATGCAGTAACTTAACAGATTATTACTTCTATGGTGATGCCCCTGATGCAGCCCAACTTTCCTTTAGTGATGTTAATAATAAAACAAAGATTTATTTTAAAGAAGGTAGTGATGGGTTTACAAACCCTTGGAACGGATACTCTGCCGTAATATTTGAAGGTTCTTTTCCAAGCCCTACACCGACTCCAACATTAATTGCACAGCCTTCAACTAATAACCCAAGCGTTCCAATATCAGGTGTGCCAGCAGCAGTATCTACAGTAACATCTACACCGACAGCAACACCTACACAAGCACTGGCAACTGTAACACCGACGGCAATATCTACACCAAAACCTGTATCTGCAACACCAACAGCCAAATCGTCTCAGGAAAATGAACCTTTGGATAAGATGCCTGCTGCTGCGGCTTTAAAAGATATACAAAACCATTGGGCAGCAAAACAAATTATTGAGTTGGTTAATAAAAAGGCAATAAGTGGATATGAAGATGGTACATTCAAACCGGATAATAAAATAAGTCGTGCAGAGTTGGCTGTAATTATTGCAAAGGCTCTTGACCTTAAGCAGCTTGGAGGACCAACAAAATTCAAAGATGATAAAGATATACCATCCTGGGCAAAAACCTACATAAAAGCAGCTGTTGAAGTTGGAATATTATCAGGTTATACAGACAACACATTTAAAGCCAATAAATCATGCTCCCGTGAAGAAATAGTAACAATGGTAATGCGGGCAATGAAACTGGGGACTTCAACCAATAGTGTGAATTTCAAAGATTCTGATGCAATACAGATTTGGTCAAAAGGTTATGTATCAATGGCTATAAATCTTCAAATTATAAAAGGGTATGAGGATGGCACTTTTAAGCCGGCTAAAAATGTTACCAGAGCTGAAGCTGCTGTGATTTTAGTTAATGCATTGAAACAAAGGTAAATAGCAAATATAGGGCAAATAAACAAATTGATTATATTAAAATTGAAAGTGTAACTATAGATATCGAATGATATTGGATTGTAAAATTTACCATTTGATTCCGCCCCGTTAATCGTTAATCTGGTGGAAAAAAGAATGCCATTATTGGAGCTTCTGCTCATATAATGGCATTCAACTATTTATCATATAACTCAGAACTTAAAGCTCCTGCCGTATTTAAACTCAAAACCTGTACACGTTCCATCCTTCAGCGAAACATAAAGTATGAAGTTTGTATTAAGATTCTGTCCCATAGAGTTATAGCCATCCTGGCAGAATAGCATGATGTGGTCCTTATCAATGCTGTAGCATTCATGAATTTCACTGGCACCCGTATCAATAGACCATGCTGTTTTCCCTTCCTGTAAATTTATCGCTGTTAAAAGGGTGTTAGCTCCGGAATCCAGGCTTTTTTGTGAACAATAAGGGAAAGGTTGGAGTCTTCAACTTTAAATGGCTCTAATGCCTTTGATTCGCCCCTGTCAGATAGGTTAACAAAATTCTTGAAATTCTTGTTTTGTGGATCGATACCAATATTGTCATAAAAATATTTATCGTTTGAAACCTGGTTAAATAGAAAGCCTCCCAGCAAGAATACTTCCGGAGTTAGCTTTTTCAATCCCATAGCATTATCAAGGCTTCCGCTGTATAGGTATCTTCTTTCAGTGTTTTTCACAGAGCCGCTTACTTCCAGGCCTTCTTTGAGGTTGTTGATATCGGAGTTTGTCAGAAACATAGTGAACCTGTCTTTTTCTGAAGATTTAATTATGGACATTCCTTTTCCAAGATTCTTATATGTAAATGCCTTATCATTATTTTCAAAATATTTAACAACATCAATAGACTTTTTCTCTGATATGCCAAGGTTTTGCATATTCAACGAATAAACCAGGCCATTATTTGCTTTAAATACAATAGTTTCAGTTGCCTTTATGCAAGCAAACAGGAAAAGGACGAATATGCCTGCTACTATAAATATTATTGTTAAAAAAATATTATGAATAATACTGTCTTTATAACGTAAAGCAAATAGTATTTTGTCCAACAAGCTTAAATCTTTCATAACATTTACCCCATCTATGCTAAAGTATGCTCCAAATAATTCTAACATTTAGGATGTGGAACAGCTAATTATTCAATCTTTATTGGGTCCTGTTTGGTTGTGTACTCTGTGTATTCATTATTCCAAGTAATTATATCTATTACTGGACCTTTTGTACCCACATTCACATCAACTATTTCTTCCATTTCACCAACTTCTTTTATAGCTTTCAATTCGCCTGTTTTAAGGTTGCACAAATATAGATTCCCGCCTCTGCTAACAGTGCCCTTACCAAAGCCGATAATTACGAGTAACCTATCATTATCCAACCACTTAACGACCTTTGCAGAGTCTTCCTTCTTTATGTCAACTTGAACTGCCTTTTTGGAAGTTTCGGTATTTGTATCAAAAACATAGACATTACCGTTCAATTCAAATTCGTAGGGCGAAATGTATGCAATATTTTTTTTGTCAGGGGACAGAACAGGGGAGGATGCAAATTCATCTTTATATATGTCATTAAGAGGTGTATTTCTTTCTCCTGATTTAAGCAAAATAATCTTCTCTTCACTATAATAAATCTGTTTTTTATTTGGCAATTCATAGAGCTTGGTATATGATCTATCATTGTGTTTTAATACCATGCTTGCCTGGTTTTCATCAGTTATACCTGATGGCTTTCTGGTGCTGATTGGCTCTTGCTTTATTTGGATATCAGGACTTTCCTGAATTTCGCTTTTGTTGTTATAGCATCCTGAAAATGAGATAATCAGTGCTATAGCTAAAATTAACAATCTCTTCAAAAAATATTCACCTCACATAATTGATTTATATTATTATATTAAAAGATTAGCCACTTTTAACTTATTTTATCATCTTTTAACTTAAAGTTCTATGGCTGGAATTAAAGCCAAGAATTATAGCGGAAAGGTTGAGAAAATAGCCGGATTGGCTAAACAAAACAATGGGGTAGGATTATATTCCCTAGCTGCTTGCACTTTTATAGCACCTAAGACCAATTTTCCAGAATATTAGTGTAAAAGCCGTAAATAATACAGCAATTCCAACTGAATAGACAAAGCCTAAAGGGGAGAGAGTTCCGGCAAAAAACTGTGAAGGAACTGTGGCCATGATTCCGTAGGGGAGAATCAGATAGAATATCAATTTGAAAGCACCTTTAAACAAAGTACCTGGAATTTTCATACACAATGTAACTACCTCCCCCTCAAGGCGTTCTATGGAAGATGCTTGAATAAAAAAGAACGAAAAAGTTCGGAGGATTACCATCATATCGTAATATAGTACCAGCATTACAAGTACCAAAAATGTGTAGCCTATAACTGTAGGTAGTGTTATGGATATATCCATTCCTGAAACGGCATAGACAATTATACCAAGGCTTGCAAACACGAGGGGAACTGAACCTAAGTCAATGCTTTCAAAGGAAAGGTGCAAAAGTGGATTAATGGGTTTTGTTATGTACAAATCCAGTTCACCTGACTTGATTTTCCATGGAATAGTTAAGACCCCAAAAAAGTATATAGCCATGTTAAGTGCATTTATAAGCGAAAATGTTCCGATAAAAAGAAGCATTTGTGATTTTCCCCATTCACCGATGCTTTCAACCTGCGAATAAATAGCTGAAAACATTAATAGCTGTATCAGAAACAATGATCCATCTACAAAAAATACGCCAAAAAATGAAAACCTGAATGCCATATTTCTTGAGAGTTTCATTTTCATAAGCATGTAAATAATTTTTAACTGTCTTTTTAAACTCATATTCCCACCCCATCATATTTGAATTTAAGCCTATTGTAAGTTACTAAGTTTAGTATTCCGAATGCAATATTCCATAAAGATAGAATAATAAGACCTGGAATTATCTCGTTTTCATTTCTGCCAAGAAGCAGCATGGAAGGCAGATATGAAATATAGTAAAAAGGGAAAAACGACATTATCCTGGTGATTTCTGATGGTAAAAGCGTCAGAGGAATAAGTGAGCCGTTTATAAATTGCACAACATTGTCTTTTATCATCATGAAAATGCTTGTATCAAGGAATTTGAAGGCAAGTATACCTATAAAATAGTTTATCTGCATCATGAATAAAAGTCCTAAAAGGATCAATAAAAGAGCGGAAAAAATACTCCAGCCGCTAGTTGTAATTGCAAAATCAATGCGGAAAATAAAAATCCAAGCCACTGCCGCAATTAAGTTGAATAGTAAAAGAAATGCCGATATACCTGCTGTCTGGGCAGTGAAGTACCTGAAAACTCCCATAGGTTTAATAATGTATTTTGAGAATCTGCCATTTCTTATCTCTTCTGAAATTTGCCATCCTATAACGGAGGATTGGTCTAGCTGGGTTAAAAATGAACTTATGATATAGTATGAAAGCATGGAACTCATGCTAAAGCCCGAGACAGTATCTCTTGTTCCGAATATGGCACTCCATAGCACATATGCAAGCAGGATTTTTGAGACAGTAAGTACCATGCTTGTAATGACGTCAAATCTGTATGCCAGCTGAGTTTTAAACATAACCTTTGACGTTTCAAAGTATTTTTTCATCGCTATACACCACCTTTGTCGGAATAAATTCTTTCTACAATATTACCAATGTCTTCCTCTTCGATGGATATGTCATTTACGTCATATTCATTGAAAATGTTACCTACTATGTAGCGTACATCCTTTTTATATGCCATGAAGGATAGCTTGAAAGGGTTTTTCTCGATTATCTGCACATCAAAGGCAGGGATATATGATGTCGCTTCATCAAAGGTGACTGTTATAACCTTATGGGTCTGATAACGGCTAAAAAGCATTTCAAGGCTTCCATCATAAATTTTACTGCCGCTGTTTATTACAATACATCTTTCACACAGGCTTTTTATGTCTTCCATGTAATGGCTTGTAAGAAGAATTGTTGTGCCTTTGCTGCGGTTAACCTCCTTTAAAAAGCATCTGATTTGCTTTTGGGCTACTGCATCAAGACCAATTGTAGGTTCATCAAGAAAAAGTATTTTAGGATTGTGTAAAAGGGCTGCAATAAGCTCCATTTTCATTCTTTCGCCGAGGGACAGGGTCCTGACCTGCACATTTAGATATGATTCTACAGCGAATAGCTCGGTAAAATAACTTAGGTTTTTACGGTATTCCGTTTCAGGAATATCGTAAATCTCCTTAAGAAGCAGAAAGGTATCCACTGCAGAAATATCTTGAAAAAGTTGGCTCTTCTGTCCCATTACAATGGCAAACTGCTTTTTATATGCATTTTTAAGCTCATTGGGTATATACCCGAGCACCGAAATTTCCCCCGAAGTGGGGGATATTATTCCAGTCAGTATTTTCATAAGGGTAGTCTTTCCTGCACCATTTGGTCCGATTAACCCGACAAATTCGCCTTCATTGATATCCAAATTAAAAGCATTAACAGCGATTTTTGATATCTTCTTTCTATTAAACAAGCTTTTAATGCTGCCCTGCAAGCCTTCTTCCTTTTCAAAACGGGTATAGGTTTTATTTAGTTTTTTTGTGTGTATGATACTCATATTTATTGGCCTCCATCTTTATTTAAGTCATTCCTTGGTTTCAATAATTATACCGGGATCATGTTTTCGAGCCATATTGTGCCTTTTCTTCCGGTTTTCAACCGAGTCAAATATAATTGAAAAGTCATAATTTTCTGGATAAAGCTCACTTGCTGGCACGTGGAGTTTTAACCTCTTATGGTTTATCAACAGCTTTTTGTCTCTTACCTGCACTCCAACATCGCCTTTTTCATTTGCTTTCTGATATACAATTCTTCAATACGCAGTATGCCTACTTCTTCCTGATACTTTCCAACTGAAGAAGGTTCGATGAAATAAGTGCTTCCGCTTTGGGATATATCAACAACCGAGCCTTTGATTTGGTTCTTGTATTCTTTTTTTACAGGCAGGGTGTAATGCCCGTTGCGGATTGATATGAAGCTCTCCGAAAACCAGATTTTATTATTCCTTAGAAGTGAATCAAGCTTGGATTTTACCTGTATTTCGGCGTTTGCAATTTTCCTTCTGATATCGGCAAGCAGTGGAGAGGCATTATCAACAACCTGAGAGCCGCGTATAGTCCTTTGTATTTCATCTTCAACATATGAAAGGTCATAAATGGAATTTCCATATGAGGCTACTGCAGTAAATGAGGCCTCAGCTTTTTTGAGATATGCTTTTAATCGCCTGCATGATGTGAAAAACTGTGCGATGTTACCCAGTTGTTCGGGCATTAGCAGCGAACCCTTGCCCAGCAATACTAAGGATTTTTCAAGATCCTCCATACATGAAAGGGGTGGCGTTCCGTAGTGCTCCATAATCAGCCTTGCCTCGGTTGTTTCATTCAAATGTCTGGACACTTCACTCTCCGACAGGTAAGGCTCAAGTTTTTTAATTCTATATTTAGCTTTATCAGATAATGCATATTGTTCAAGAATATTAAGTGCTTTATTAAATTCTAACGTTTCGTAATATTTTTTATTCATTGTTTAAGATCCTCCATTGATATAGACATTAATAAAATAAACCCGCAGAAGACATACCTATATTAAAAGTGTTAATAATCTTACATTTGGCGGAGCAAATAACGAACGGGATTTGCTTAAGACAAATGTAATAGATTTACCACTTTTAATAGCCTTATTAAAGGCAGAATGCTTCTGCGGGTAAAGGAAACTAAACAATTGTATTTATCGGGAAAAACAAAATCATGAAATGATTTAGCCAACTTTGATTGTTGTCGTAAGAAAGTGTGGCGTAGAAAACACCGAAATTTTCCAGACAATAAAAATAGCCCGACAAACACACCTTGCCGTGCCATGCATTTACAATCACTGTATTAGTTAAAATACAATCTGAAAATGGTTATTGAAGCAGTCTGTAAGGTAATGCCTTTTTAGGACACAATTAATAGACAGGCGTATAACCTGTTTTATCTTATGCCCTTCAACTTTATTTAGTTGAATATCACCTTTACAGAACTTACCGACATCAAAACCATCCTTTCGTTTGTAAGATATATACAAAATATCATATTTAATTTAATAAGTCAACAATCAAATGCTCTTGTAAATGTTGGTATTATCTGAAATGAAGTGCTAATAATCTCTTTAGAGAGCTCTTCTTTTTAGGAATTGCTTGATTATCCTCCTTGTGATATCAACCACTGCAATAATTCCTAATATAACCAGACCATACACTTTTGCAATTAATATGAATTTCCTTAAAAATGGACTTTGCCCAGACTCTTTTCCGGTAATTACTCCAGCAAGGTCATAGGAGGAAATCTTATTCTTCAATGGCTCTATATTGTCATAATTGTAGAGCTCATCGTACTTAAAACTTCCCACAATCTTGTTAAATACAGGCTTTAGCTTGTCCTTTCCTGCATAGTCTGTTACCAGGGTTGCTGATGTATACCCATCATAGCTTAAAAATCTTGCGTTGAAGCTTACCATCTTTTTTCCGTTACTTTCAATAACAAGTGACCACGTAAGAGCCTTTTTAATCTTATCGTATTTTACTTTTTCGTCCCAATCGATAATTTTTATGCTGGCCAAATTGTTTGATTGTCTTAACTTTTCAGCCTCTTCATTTTCAGCTTTTATTTCGGCCAGTAATTTGCCGTCATCCGCAATGGAATCAGTGCCTTCCACTACATATCCAACTGGATCGGTGCTAAACTCTATAAACCAATTTTCATTATTTTCTTCAAAAGGCACCACAATGCCGATTTCTCTTTGAGTGGGAATGTCCCCGATACTATCTTTAAAAACATCACACTTACTGCTATCTATAAAGCTATAACCATTATCAATTGTTATTGAAGCAATATTAGGACCGAGACTGAACTGACCGGGGCCTCTTTTTTCATTCCAGTCCTGTCTGAAATTATTTTTTCCGGTTATTAAACTTCCAAGTTTAAGGCTGGAAACCTTATCCTGTGATTTGTTATAATCACTATATTTCTTACCGGGTCTATACTCGAACCCGTTAATTATCTTATTAAGCATGGTTTTAGCCCATTCTTTTTCTTCTATGCCACAGACCAGTTTAACATTCATATAACCAAATCTGCCTAGAATTCTGAAATCGTAATTAATAAAGCGGTCATTTGTATCTCTGTCAGTTTTGCATAGGTATGACCAAACAAGAGTATTAAGGCTTTTTTCGTAATGAGGTTTTTCATCCCAATCGAGTATATGAAGGGGAGGAATGTTCTTTTTAATTCTTTCTTCATTAAATCTCTCATTGCTTTTTATTATATCATCTAACAATAGCTTTTCATCGCTAATTGATGAAGTGTCATCTAATATGTATCCAACCTTATCATAGGAGAATTTAACAAATCCGCTGTCTGTACCATTCTCAAATGTTATTATTGCAAGATCCCTGTCATCTGAAATTTCCGGCAGTGATTCAATGAACTTTACACTATTTTCTTTATCTATAAACTTAAAGCCTGTATCCAGCTTGATAATTGCAAGCTCGTCACCTATATTAAACGTTCCGGGGGAATCTTGCTCTTTCCACGTAATGCCGCTGTCTGCGGGTTGATTTACTGCTAATGACATTCCAGGCAATAACAGTATAAAGATTAATGTTAATAGTTGTAAAATTTTCTTCATGTTACTGTACTCCTCAAAAAATCTAAAATTTAATTTAGTCATGTCTTAGATTAAAAGTGTTAATAATCTCACATTTGGCGGAGCAAATAACGAACGGTTCAACGGGATTTGCTTAAGACAAATGTAATAGATTTATCACTTTTAATATAGATTAAGATTCTATAAAACATAGAACTCATCTTTCCGATATTCTTTATATAAGGTATTTCGAAAAATATATTCAAATAGTTTTTGGCATAATATCATTAGTTCAACTTTTTAAAATTACCCCTTTGACCAGCTAATTATTTGTAAAATACCTAAATAATTTATGATGGGAGCTAACGGTGATGAAAACTGTAATGAAAAACTTTAAGGATAATTTGTACATGTATGCCGGACTGGAGAATCTCACTGAAAATATCGTATTGCAAGAGCTGTATTATTTTGCTGAAAACACCCAAAATACACGAGGTAAAGGATTTTGTGACTGTTGGATTTGTTTGGCTGATGTTGCTGCTATTATTCTAAACGATATTAAACCCAAATATTGTTCAAATTTTATAGACAAAGATGAAAATAGTGAGTATTATACCAAACTTAGGACTGACGTTCATGAGCGGATTATCAAAGCCTTTGAAATGGTTAAAAAGAATCCGCATCACGAGACTAAGGAATGACAAAAATACTTGTAGTGCTTTTACATTCTTTAAGTCCAATTGTCTTAACATGTCCAAAATCAAGCGGCAAAATAAGAGAGTTTAGTGACTCTCTATATTTGCGAATTAAATAAATCTGTACTTAGGTATTTTTCTCCCCTATCGGCAAACACTACAACCACGAAGCCTTCATCCATTTCTTTTATGCACTCAAGTGCTGCAATCATTGCTGCTCCGCTGCTCATGCCTACAAATATGCCCTCATGTAAAACAATTGATCTACACATGGAAAAAGCAGCTTCAGATTCTATCATTACAGTACGGTCAATTTTTGTTGGATCGTAGATTTCCGGAACTATTGCTTCCTGCATATTTTTAAGACCTTGTATATAATGCCCCAGAACAGGATGTGCTTCAATTACCTGTATATCGGGGTTTTTGCTTTTCAATCCCATACCTACACCCATTATGGTTCCTGAGGTACCAAGAGCAGATACAAAATGAGTGACTTTGCCCTGAGTGCCCTCCCATATTTCGTGTGCAGTAGTAAGGTAGTGTGCCATTTTATTGTATTCATTGGAGAACTGGTTTGGCATAAAATATTTATCCGGGTAAGCGGAGATAAGCTCATGTGCTTTTCTAATGGCTCCATCTGTTCCCTGTGATGCATCTGTTAGTGTAATCTTTCCGCCAAAAGCCTCAATCATTTTTCGGCGTTCAACAGAAACTGCTTCACTCATTACTATTTCAACTGCGTATCCTTTAACTGCACCTATCATTGCCAGGCCTATACCTGTGTTGCCGGAGGTAGGCTCAATTATTGTTTTGCCTTTGGTGAGCATACCGCATTCTTCTGCCTGTTCAATCATTTTCAATGCTATGCGGTCCTTGATGCTTCCCGTGGGATTGAATCCTTCCAGCTTTGCATATAAGGGAATGTGGGGCTTCGGATTCAATTTGTTTATCTTTACAAGCGGAGTGTTACCAATGGCATCAAGAATGTTATCATACATGTACATCATCCTTCCAATCTACTACTAATACTATACCATGTATTGATTGCAGCTACAATATATGTAAGTAACTTAAATTGGCACTCTATATAAATATGAGTCTTTAATTCGGAAAATTCTTTTAAACATATAAAATCTCTCCTTCCCGGCAATTGGTTTTAGCCGGAAAGGAGAGTGCCTGCTTAAAGCATGATTTTAAAATTACTATATTTTCTAATTGATTGAAGCCGCTTGAGTTACTTTATAGCCTGATAACTGCAAACCATCCCAGTCAAATATCATAGTTCCTGTAACCGGATTAGTTAGGCTTGGTGAGTTTTCAAGCATTATCTTGGTTGATGCTGTCTTCAATACTTTAAATCCTATAACTGCCAATGAACCGGTGTTTTCAGGTGCTCCTGAGTTTTTGTAAGATGCCAAATTCATGTATGTCCTTCCAAAGGTAAGTGAACCCTTTGAAAGATCGTTTGCTGCCATATCTGTTCCGCTGTATCTCTTCTGGAGCAATGTACCATAGTCCGGAGCTGACGAATTGTCATATGGTGTTCCATCAAGGTATACAGGCTGTAATACCACTGGATCATATTTGATATTTGCCTGATATCCTGAAACAACATCAAATCCCTTTACATTTAGCGTTACAGCAATGATATCTCCTACAGCTGCAGTTGTTTTGTCAAGTGTAATATATACTTCACCTTTTCCAGGTATAGGCGTAGGTGTTGGTGTTGATGTAGGTACATTAGTAGGCGTAGCTGTAGGTGCTACTGATCTGGTTGGAGTAGCTGTAGGTGCTTCAGATTTGGTAGGAGTAGGTGCTATTTTAGTAGGTGTAGCAACACTGCCTGAATTTATAGTTGGAGCCTGGGTTACAGCATATCCTGCTAACTGAATACCGTTCCAATCGAATACCATTGTTCCCGAAACTGGGTTAGTGAGGCTTGATGCATTCTCTAACACAAACTTTGTAGAGGATACTTTTAAAACCTTAAATCCAATAATGGCCAATGAACCGGTATTTTCCTTTACACCTGAAGCCTTGTATGACTCCAATGCCATGTATGTTCTTCCAAAGGTAAGTATGCCTTTTGTAACATCATTCGATGCCATGTCAGTACCGCTATATCTCTTCTGCAATAATGTTCCGTACTCTGGTGATGACGAATTGTCATAAGGGGTTCCATCAAGGTATACAGGCTGTAATACTGCAGGATCATACTTGATATTTGCCTGGTATCCAGCCACAACATCAAATCCCTTAACGTTTATTGTAGCTGTAATGATATCCCCAACAGCAGCAGTTGTTTTGTCAACAGTAACATAAACTTCAGCTCCTGGAGGAACTGATGCTACAGCTGTAGGAGTAGGTGCTGCAGATTTAGTAGGAGTAGGTGCTAATGATTCTGTAGGTGTAGCAACACTGCCTGAATTGATAGTTGAGGCTTGGGTTACAGTGTATCCTGCTAACTGAATACCGTTCCAATCGAATACCATAGTTCCTGAAACTGGGTTAGTGAGGCTTGATGTATTTTCCAAAGAAATTTTTGTGGCAGTGGTCTTTAATACTTTAAAGCCTATAATTGCCAATGTTCCATTGTTTTCTTTTACACCTGAAGCCTTGTATGAGTCCAATGCCATATATGTTCTTCCAAAGGTGAGTATTCCCTTTGAAAGATCGTTTGCCGCCATATCTGTACCACTATATCTCTTCTGCAATAGTGTTCCATATTCTGGAGTTGAAGAATTGTCATATGGAGTTCCATCAAGATACACAGGTTGTAATACTGTCGGGTCGTATTTAAGGCTTGCCTGATACCCAGCTATAACATCAAAGTCTTTTACATTTATTGTTGCTTTTATGATATTACCAACAGCTGCAGTTGTTTTATCAACTGTTACAAACACTTCGCCTTTTGAAGGAATTGATGTTGTAGTAGTTGGTGTTGGTGTTGGTGTATTTGATACTGTCGATTTTGTAGGTGTAGGTACTGGCTTTGTAGGTGTTGCTGCTTTTGTTGCGGTAGGTGGATTTGAAACAACACCGCCTGGAATTATACCTGCAATTAGTGTTCCTGATTCAAATACAGCAATATATGGATTTTCTACATACTGTGAGGTAGCTGACATATATGAGTGGTCATTGGATTGGTCGAAATTTGACCAGTCACTTCTTGCCACTCTACCTTGAATATTTACCTCAGACTGTTTTGGCCATTGTGCTCCGGCAGTCGAAATAGTACCTGAAGATGGCTTAAATTCAATATATTTGTCGGCCTTGGCTGTTGCCGGCGAAAGATCATAAAATGCAGTAGAAATCGATCCCATGCTAACATAGTCGGAATAATACTTCAATTCTTTGTCACTGTCCTTTGTGAAGTAGTACCTTATAGTTAGTTTGGACATATCGATATCGCTTGTCCCTAAATTTCTCAGTTTGAGGTTGATGTAAATCTGATTTGAGGTAGTTCCTGCTCCATTATTGCTGTAGGATACCTTTAAACTACTAGGTGCAGCTGCTAATGAAACATTTGAGAATAGACCACCTAATAGCAACAATGAGGTTAATAAAACTGCCATAAGTCTTTTGAAATTCATGAATAAATACCCCCTATACTCGCTTACTTGTAACTTTTCTAGTAAAAAACATTATAATTCTTATACCTCCTTACCTTAATTTTGATAAATCGTGCACCCTTTTGGAGTGCATAAACAACTAAAATGAATTTATATAACCAATAGTCTGACACTATTCTCCACTACTAATGAGCTGGAAATAGCCGGCTTATCATTATATAACAACTGAAGAAAGAGCTTTTGCAATAATGAAAAAATGTGGAATCTGTTTGTTATTTTCTCATCCAAATGTAAGATTATTAACACTTTTTAATTAAAATAATAGAATAAGTAACATGACGTTAATAATTAATGATTAATTGTAACTACAAAGCCTGTAGAATCTCTGTAATTAAAATAAGTATATGAATATTTAATCAGCTAAAAATTAAATGTGAGAATAAAATAGGTGTAAGGGTTTGCTGCCCTTTCCAATTGATACAAGGTTTGTTAAATTATTGGAAAAACATTAGAGTACTGCTTCGAAATGAATGCGATTACTGATTTAACACAAAAATACCTCTTAATAATATAATTATAGTTAACTTGCAAGCCTTTGTCAATACTTAGCAATAGATTAACAGATTGATTTAGGGAATAACATAATTATAAAATTATAAGTTGGTGGGATATAATGATTTGTTCTGCATTGCAATTTCTCATGATAACAATCAAAGTTACAAAATTACAAGCAAAAGGTTAATAACACTTTCTCTCATTCTGAATAAATTATAATGAGAGGAGGCGTTTTTATGTATAGAATAGAAATTAATACAAAAAAAAGAGTACTATCGTTATTCAATGACAATAATTTAGTTAAGCATTACCCCGTTGCGGTTGGAAAACCTTCTACGCCAACTCCGCTGGGGAACTGGACCATTACTAAAAAAGGATTATGGGGCACTCAATTTGGAGGTCATTTCATGCAGCTTAGTGTTCCATGGGGAATCTATGGAATCCATGGAACCGATAAGCCTTGGTCCATTTCACAAGCAGTCAGTCATGGATGTGTACGGATGTATAGTAATGATGCGGCGGAACTTTATAATATGGTTCCAATTGGAACACCTGTGTATATATATTAAGTTCTACATTTAATTTATTTACGCAATAAATCTAAAACCTCATGAATGTATATTCTGGCTTGTTAAAAGCAAACTGTTGAATAAGGAGAGCACTTGTCAATCTGTATTCCTTAATGAAAAGTGTTATATATTTTAAATTCTAGAGCATACTAAGGAATGACTAAATACTACTGAGTAGAGGTGCTTTTAATGGATGGAAACGTAGAACTTTTAAATTATATTCACCAGAATGTTGAAATGGGCCAGGATACTATCCGGCAATTACTTGGAATTGTGAAGGATGAGGACTTTAAAAGTTTGCTAAAGTCACAATTTGATGAGTACAGATCGATAAATGATATTACAAACGAGAAGCTTGATGGGCTTGGTAAAGATCCTAAGGATATAGGTGCTGTTACGAAAGCAAGAACTAATATCGCAATAAATTTAAAGACATTAGCAGATAAATCTCCTTCGCATATATCAGAAATGTTGATTCAAGGAAGTACAATGGGAATCATAGATATCACAAAAAAGATGAAGGAGTACTCAAATGCAGATAAGGAAATAGTTGATCTAGCCAATAGGCTGCTGACATTTGAGCAGAGAAATGTTGATGAATGTAAAAAATATCTTCAATAAATATCTTTAAAAGATATCTTAAAAAAGCTTCAATGAGTATTCATGAGGATAAGGGCATCTGCTTACAACGATGCCTTTATTTTATTCATTTCAATATAATACAACAAGAAATGGGTTAACTTATGGCATTGGTGTAAAATTTTTGATATAATTTGGGTGATCAAAATGTTCTTGGCTGCAACTCCGCTGACATATTTGCGTTATTGTAATGACCGGCATGTGGAACTATACAGAGAATTTGCAGCATTTGCAATATAAGTTTGAAACATCAAATAGCATAACATAATTACTACTTTTTTCTTAATGTGGTATAATTCCTATGTGATGAATATGGTTATTAAATGTTAGGATGATTTAGAAAATAAATTCAAATGATGAAAATCTCTTGAGGTGGCAAAAATGATATGTCAAAAGAAATATAGTATTAATATAAGCGATGTTGATTTTACAAAATCCTTAAAAATGAGTGCTCTGTTCAATTATTTTCAGGATGTTGCAAGTATAGGGGCAGAAAGTCTTGGCGTCGGGATTGATACATTGATAGATAAATATGGCGTCACATGGGTTATAACCCGTTTTAGAGTAGAGATTTTCAGGAATCCTGTTCTGAACGAGGAAATTACTATAGAGACATGGCATCATGGACATAAAAGATTGGAGTTTGAAAGAGATTTCCGTGTACTTGATTCTGATGGAAATGTAATTGCGGCAGCTGTTTCATCATGGATTATTCTTGATATTAAAACAAGAGAAATCAGAAAGGCCGATTCTATAAAATATGATCCTTCTACAATTAGAGAGGAACGGGCTATTGATTGTAAATTTGGAAAGTTAAAAGCACTTGGAGAATTGGAACTCGTATATAAAAAGAGGATAGGCTATAGCGATATAGACTTAAACGTTCATATAAACAATTCAAAATATGTGGATTATGCCATGGACTGCTTTGATGTGGAAATCCATAGCAAATATGGTGTTAGATCAATTGAAATCAACTACATAAGTGAGGCTTTGCCTGAAGACATACTGGTGCTTAATAAGGATGTATCATCAAATACAAGCATGTCATATATTGAAGGTGTTAATGAAAAAAGCGGGAAAGTAGTTTTTAAGTCGAAGATTGAGTTTGAGATGAAATAGAAGACTCACTTGTGGTTTTCCATTTACATGCATTTGACCTAAATATTCTTCAAATTCAAAGTAAAGTCTTTTCATAACTGCAGACCTAAGTATGAAAGAAGGGGCATGTCACAAAAAAATTCAGTGCTTTTCTTAATTATAAGTTTTTCCCTCAATAATCTCTTATTATTTTTTGTACAACTCCATAAAATTTAAACAAAGTAAATTTGTACTTATGGTATACGTTTATTTTGCATGATATACCTAGCATGTAAACTATCTTTATAGTTTTGTAGTTTTTGCAAAGTTAACTTGACACAAAATGCAAAGTTTGCTATACTAAAAATGCAAAGTTAACTTGCTAATTCCCAATAATGGATATGATTTTAGTAGGAAGGAGGCCTCATGAAAAACAATATAAAAGCATTAAGAAAGGAACTCAAGCTATCTCAGGAAGAGTTAGCACTGGCGGTTGGAACTACCCGACAAACCATTACATCAATTGAAGTAGGTAAATATACCGCCTCATTGCCGCTTGCCTATAAAATAGCAAAATATTTTGGAAAGACAATTGAAGAAGTGTTTGATTTTACTGATATGGAGGGTATTTAATATGGAAGATTATAAAAAGATTTTAAAGAAACGCGAAATGTTGTATTTGATTTTTGGAATATTACTCATACCTGTGGTAATTGCAACCCTATATCTATTTTATAATATGGACTCCGCACTAACAGGAAATAGCATTTTTGAATTTTTTGGAGGAATGCTTAATGGTATCCGTGCAGGTTTCGGTGTTGCAGTACTTATATTCTTGTTTATAAGAGCATTTCAATATCATGGAGCATTGAAAGATGAAAATAAAATTAAAACATGGTATATTGAAGAACACGATGAGAGAACTATTGCTCTGAATCAGATATCCAGCAAAATAAGCTTTAATATAATTATGTACACATTACTGATTGCATGTGTAATTACTGGTTTCATCAATTCTATTGTCAGCTTAACGTTGCTGGCAGTATTGCTATTTGTCATATTATCAAAATTGCTCGTTTACATTAAATATGCAAGAAGAATGTGATTAAGAGCATTTCAAAATACATTACTCAAATATTCTCTTTTTGGAAAATGTGGAATACAAACAAAGACACCTCTATTTTAACTCTTTATAAGCAACGCAATTTATGGAGACCCTAATAGTTAACATTTTGAAGTGAGCCTACAATTAAAGAGGCTGCTGCAATATGTATTTTAACCACTACATCATATGCTAATGTTAACAATATGATGTGATTAAATACTGTTTTGCAACAGC
Organism: Bacillota bacterium; assembly: GCA_023430975.1. GTDB lineage: Bacteria > Bacillota > Clostridia > Acetivibrionales > DSM-2933 > Pseudobacteroides. The sequence goes on from JAEYYB010000036.1 coordinate 73,817, forward strand.
CTTAATACAAACGTTTTATTAGTCTGTACTTTTATGATACCATGCAGTTTATATTACATGACGTCGGGTGAGAAGTATACCCTTTGCTGGTAGTCTTGTGCACCAATTGATCCGTCTTTACCGAAGTAGTCAATGTAATCTATCTTGTTGTTGTCGAAATTTACTTCGGAATAGAATAATTTATTCGAAACTTTTTTTATCGTTCCTGCTTTCGCAGAATATTTTACTTTTATACTAATTTTTTTAACAGGCTCCAGTGAAGTGGAGGTAACACCATTTTCATCAATACTTATTTTTTGGGCCATCAGTTTATATGTACCCAAACCATCACTGTTTTGGCTTACCTTATGAAGAACCAGTCCGTTAATATTTGCACTTACTTGATACCTTCCTTTATTAGGGCCTGAATCTATTTTGGTAATTGTAAAATAATCATAAGGTGCAGCAACTGAGACTACCGTAACTCCTGCAGGGAAGATTTCATTATATGAAGCCATCGAAAACTGCAGATCGTCTGCGTATTCAAAATATTGCACATCATTATCTATACTTGTAGCAGCTGAATTTGTAACTGTTAATATAGTTTCAGGTGATGCATTAATATAGTAATGCTTAGGACTTGACGCTATACTTGATCCGCTTTCAACAGCTATGTCTTCCAATTGCGGATCTTCACCTGATATGCTGACAAAGTATACTTTCTGATAATTACTTCTCATCATTCCGCCAATGTATGAAGCATAACCCCCTGCAGTTCCCAACATTGGTGCAGGCGGTGGGAGGTCAATTGCTACATGCTGTGCATCACCGTCGACAATAAACGGATTATTGGTATAAGGGTCATCTATTGTTCTTACATTTGCTGCACCGTCTGCAAAGACCACAACAAACTTTGATGAGTTAATATCAGGTGAATTGTCAAGGATATAATAAGCTCTTCTCATCCCGTCACCTATATTTCTCATAGGAGTACTTGTGCCTTCAAGGTATTCACTCTGAGGCTTCAGATTGTCGATGTATGCCTTTAAAAAGGCTACGTTAGCCGGACGCGATAAAGAGAACAGTGCATTATTATATGAGTCCATAGCGACAACAGCAGTTTTTGCGTAGCTAACAATACCAATTCTGGTATCTGTACCGGCAAACCTATCTATGAAAGCCTTAGCTGCCGCTTTTTCATCATCCAAACGATTGATGAACATATCTTTAATTCCGTCAGTCAGCGAGGTGTGTGCCTGGTCAACTACTCGGGTATTATTTGAATTTATATTTATTTTTTTAGCCACAATCCTGCCGTATATAGTGAAATTTGTTCCACTCAAAGTTACAGTACCATTGGGAGCATATATTAAACCGTAGAAGGCACCATCATTACAGTTGATTGAAATGGCACTAGTGCCGCCTGCAGTACTATCATAAGCAGAATATATGCACAATGCACCACCGGAATTTTGAGTAACACCTGTTCCTTTTAAAGTCACTTTTCCTTTTGCAGCAATCAAACCGTTACCGGAATACGAGTTTGCTGAAATTGTCAAATCACCTTCTGTGTAAATCGGACTGTTTAGGGTTAAGGTCTGTCCTGAAATTGTAATACTATCCGTAGATATATGACCGCCATTTGCCTGTGCTTTGCTTTTTATTTCATCAATAGGAAGGGGAGCCATGCCTGTTATTACGGGTACGGTTGCTCCAGGGTTTTTCGTAGCATTAGTAAGGGTACAACCCTCAAGACTAAGAGTACTTGCTGATATGGCTCCATTTTGGAATTTTTGGTAACCTGCGTATATATGGTTTACAGCTTCGACATTACCGTCCATAGTAAATTCGTTACTGGCTCCATAAATTCCGATTTTGCCATTTGAGTGTACATTTCCTTTGACTGAAAATTTGGTTGCACTAATTAGCAAATTATCAGCACTCGGGTCCACCAATCCTGAAAAAAGTGTATAATCAAAAATTCTTGGATCTAATGGAGTCGAATTGTTAATAGTTCCCATACTTGAAGAGGTATCCAGTGCCAAAACTATTTCCTTATTTTTCTCCTGAGCCTGGATTTGAACATCACTTGCCAATGAGTAATCCAGATTTTGAGTATCAAAAGGCTTCAACGTGGGAAGCGCATTTGCAGGCGATATACGTGAAATACTCAACAAATTAATATCATCAGGAACTACTGGTGCTAAGTTGGCTACTACGTTATCAGGTGGTTCAGGGGAAGGAAGTATAATATCGCCATTTGCACCGGTAGATACAGGAGTAACTGTAGGAGCAACTGTAGCTGTAGCTGTAGGTGTAGCTGATGCACTTGATATAGTGCTGGTAGGCTTTGGAGTCTGGCTGATGTTGGATGCACTTGGAGTATTTGTCTTTATAGGGGTAGGAGCTGTTGTTGCTGTAGGCGTAGCAGTATTGGTTGGTATCACATTACTGTTACTGTTATTAAATATCTTAAACTCATTTATGCTGGCCCATGATCCGGCTTCCAGTCCAGTTACGGTAATTCGCACATAACGTACACCATTTGCCAGAAAATTATCTGCCTGTTTATTGCCTGAGTCAGTATTATTGGATCTGTCAACCTTCATAACCCAATGTATGTTGTTTGATGAAACGTCTATTTTATAGTTGTTTGTTGTACCTGGATTCTTTTTCCAATGAACTTCAGTACCTTCTATATTATAAAACCCACCAAGGTCTACCTGTAGATAATGGCCTACATTACCGTTTGCAGCGCACCATCTTGTAGCCATATCTCCGTCAACTGCATAGTTTGCAAAGAAACTCTCTGCTAGCGGAGGGAGCAAGGGCATAGGTCCCGGAAAGTAACTGTAATTGAGTCCTAAACTCAAATCAAAATACTGTGAATCTGATATTGCCATTTTATTCAAGGCGATATTTTGTGGGGGTGGTTTAGGCTTATCTGGCTTATCTGGTTTATCTGGCGTTGGGGTACTTGTAGATGTATTAGTTGGAGTATTTACAGGCGTATTTGCAGATGTGTTTGTTGGAGTGTTTACTTTGGTCGCAGTTGGAGTATTAGTGGGAGCAGCTGTATTGGCCGGATAAAATATAAACCAGTCAATATTTGCTGCACCTGAAAATACAAGATAAAGGTCATAGGTTCCGTTACTACCGGTAACGTTACATGTTTTCTCTACATATGTATCCCAGCTTCCTGTTGGCGATATAGGCAAGGTACCTAAAAGAGTACCGTTTGTACCATTTAGTCTTATCTCAATATTAGTTGTAGTCGAATCCCCATTTGATATAAGGGCTTTGAATGATGCTGCATTGTTTCCGAAGTTAACATTTCTATATACAAGGTAGTTGCCGCTACTAATATAACCAACAGCGATTCCGCCATTAACGCTGCTGACTTGTTGAATGCTTGTTACATTTGAACTGCTATAGTTCTCAGCCTCTATCTTTGAAAAGGCATTGATCGGAGATGCCTGTACAGTTGATGTTGGAGCTGATGTTTTGGTAGGAGTAGGTGTTGATGTTGGAGCTGATGTTTTGGTAGGAGTAGGTGTTGATGTTGTAGTACTGTTCGGTGTGTAAGTGGGAGTAGGAGTTTTAGTGGGAGTGAATGTAGGTGTCATGGTCGGAGTAGGAGTGGGTGTATTGGTCGGAGTAGGAGTTTTGGTTGGCGTTGGATTCGGTGCTGCTGAAGTTGAAAAAGTAAACCAGTCAACATCCATGTACCCTGTGAATACAAGGCAAATGTCATGTATTCCTGCGATATTAGATATATTACAGTAGCTATCCTGATAAATATTCCAGTTACCTGTGGGCCCTATCGCCACAGTACCTATTTTGGTACCGTCTTTACCATTTAACTTTATATCAATGTAACCGGTTTCCTGGTAATTATATGCGGCACGTATCTTGAATGATGATGCTCCATTTCCGAAGTCTATTTTTTGATATGTCATATAGTTGGTGGGATAAATATATCCCATACTATACTGATTATTACCTAAATCAATTTTTTGCATTGTTGAAGAACCTAGAATGTTATAGCTTTCTGCTTCTATTTTTGAAAAAGCACTTCTTTGTGATAACTGTGAATATGGAATTGGGGTCGGAGTAGCTGTTGGAGTACTTGTATAGGAAGGTGCAGCATAAACTATATTTGATGAACCTCCCGGAATTGAACCCCAAACCAGATTATTACCTATATGAGCTGAAACTTTTGTCCAGTCAACATAGTTTGAAGCGTAATTATTAAAAGAATAATCATTGTTTGGATTATATAAAGTATTATCTAATTTTACAAACCTTGTTTGGATGACTATTGAGCTTCCTGCTTCAAAGCTTGCTGAAGTGTTAAAGCCAATTTCAAGATAATAATCAGCATCTGACTGGGGGTTAGGCATTTTTACAAAATTTCCCGTAATACTACTTAATGATAATGTCGACCAATCGCAATAGAATTTCTGATTAGACTCACCATCTATAGTGTAGTAATACCTTAATTTGATATCGGAAAAACTTATTGCATTTGTACCGGTATTGGTAATCTTGAATTGAGGATATAAATGGGTTATAGGACTGGCTTTATTGCTGTTGAAAAACTGTACCTGCAGTGAATTTGTTGCTGCGTATACATTGCTGTTGAATAGTGGAATCAAATTGAAGGGAATTGCAAATTGTACAAAGAAGAAAATTAGGCATAGAAGCCATGAAAACAGCTTACTTCTTTTTAGCATGATAAATTCCTCCTAAGAAATTAATGTTTATAGACATTACTACTTAATAGAAGCACAAAAAACAGCAAAGTGCTGTATTAGATAAGCTTTAACTGAAAATTAAACTGATTGTTAATATAAAAAATTACAACTAACAATTATGCATTAAAACCAAAGTGGAAACTGAGAAGAGTAAATCTCCTGAATTAAGAAAAATGATCTCTTTGATAATATTGAAGTGAAATATTCCCAAAAAAATAAATAGATAACGCATTCTTAAAATAATTATATCATTTTATTTTGCTTATGTAAATGGTAATTTCTTTTTTTAGTCTTGATTGGTCTTTATTCTGAGGTCTTTTGATGACTCATGTGCATCTTCCGGCCTTTACATTTTTATGTTTGGCAGATTGCGGTGGGTTATAGACTGTGATGTGTATTTTAATTTATTGTTAATCGAGTAAGGCTCAGGTATAATGAATATAAATGAGCACCTTAATGAATTTTTCAGGGAGGATTTTTTGATGGGATATAACGACAACGATAATGAGGATTATAAAAGTTACAATACCTTCAAACCTGACGAAATGGATAATATGCCAATTATAGTGGATAAACCTGTAAAGAATACATCCTCTAAGAAAAGTGCTGCCTTGGCAGGTGCTGGAGGATTGGCTTTGCTTTTGTTGAAGTTCAAATGGGTTTTACTGTTTTTGCTTGGCAAGCTCAAGTTTTTACTTGTTTTCTTAAAGCTTGGCAAGTTTGCTGCCACATTTGGATCAATGCTCTTAATGATAGTGGTGGAGGTTCAAAGATATGGATTTTTAGTCGGTGTTGGGTTTGTAATGCTTATACTTATTCATGAAATGGGCCATTTTCTTACGGCAAAGAAGTGCGGACTAAACGTATCAGCACCGGTGTTTATTCCATTTGTAGGTGCGTTTATTTCCATGAAAGAAATGCCCAAGAACGTTGAAGTTGAGGTAAAGGTTGCTTTTGGCGGGCCGCTTTTGGGATGTTTGGGGGCATTTTTATGTCTGGGCATATATGCACTGACAGGAAGCAAGTCCATGTTGTTTTTAACCTATGTTGGCCTTATTATCAATCTATTCAATCTTATACCTATTACTCCGTTGGATGGAGGCAGAATTATTTCGGGATTATCTCCTAAAATATGGTTTGTGGGTATGGCACTAATGGGGTTGGCTGCAATTTTTACAAGAAGTCCCATGATGATACTTATACTTATTCTAGGAGTGGTTCAAATTATATCTTACTGGAAAAACCCGGATAAGTCATACTTCAATATAGATGCAAACAAGAGAAAGCTTATAGGGGTATTATATTTTGGACTTGTGATCTTTTTAGGAGCAAGTATCTTTGAAATATATCAAATTTATGATTTTAAAAGATAAAGATAAAATCCAAATTGACAACAGTTAAAAAATTTGATAACATATCAAAAAAACATTAGATAATAGAAATATAAAATGAACAATACAAAACATATGATTAAATGCGTTGATAGGGATTAAACGCTGCGGTATGATGCTATAGAGAGCTGTTGAATGCTGGAAGACAGTGCACAGAGCAGATTGTGAACTCACCCTTGAGCAGTTAGCCTAAAGCTACATAGGCCATTAGGGCAGATGAAGTGAGTAAGTGGTAACGGGTTTCTCGCCGTTATACGAGAGACATCAATTATGATGTCTAAAGTGGGTATTTCTATACCAATAAGAGTGGTACCACGGGAGTTTAATGCTTTCGTCTCTAACATATGTGTTAGTGGCGAAGGCTTTTTTGATTTCTAGGGAACTATTATGTCTTTCAAATTTTAAATTGTTAATTTATAAATTTTATCAAATATAAAAAATATGCGGACCGGATTAGTAACGGGCCCAGAAACTTTTAGGAGGAATCTTTATATGAAACTTGCGTTTTCAACTCTCGGTTGTCCCGACTTCAGTTGGAACGATATCTATTCCATGGCTAAGGATCTTGGCTTTGATGGCATAGAAATCCGTGGACTAGGCAACGAGATTTTTGCTGTACAGGCACAGCCTTTCACTGAATCCCAGCTTCCACAGACTGTGAAAAAGCTTTCTGAGTTACGTCTTGAAATTCCATGTCTTTCTTCCGGATGCTGCTTGAAGTATGCTGAAAATGCCGAGAAAAACCATGAAGAGATTATGCATTATATCATGTTGGCTTCCAAACTCAGTACGCCGTATATCCGAATTTTAGCTGATGCAGAACCGGGGCCTACCGGCGAAGTGGATGACAGTGTTGTACTTGCTGCACTTAAGAGACTTGTTCCAGCTGCAGAAGAACATGGTGTTACCTTGTTGGTAGAAACAAACGGAGTATACTCAGACACTGAACGCCTATGTAAACTCTTAAATCAGGTGGCAAGTGATGCTGTTGCCGCATTGTGGGATATGCACCACCCTTACAGATTTGCAGGTGAGAAGCCTGGAAAGACTGTACAAAACCTCGGTGCTTATATTAAGTATGTTCATATCAAAGATTCGGTAATGGAAGACGTAAAGCCTAAATATCGTATGATGGGAGAAGGGGATTTACCAATCGATGAAATGATGAGGGCGTTGCGTTCAATAAACTACGAAGGTTATGTTTCGCTTGAATGGGTTAAACGCTGGGCAGCCGATCTTGATGATGCCGGTGTTGTGTTCCCTAACTTTGCTAACTATATGAGTCGCTATACTGAAGAAAGTGCTGTAAAAGGCCGTCTCTTTGACAATAATACCAAGACAGGAAAATATGTTTGGGAAAAGGATACGCTTATTGATCTTACATTTCCTCAAGTGCTTGATAGAATGGTAGATGAATTTCCGGATCAGTATGCATTCCGATATACAACATTGGATTATACCAGAACTTATTCGGAATTCCGTGATGATGTTGATCGGTTTGCACGTACCCTGATTGCACTTGGTGTAAAGCAGGGAGATCATGTTGCTATTTGGGCAACCAATGTTCCGCAGTGGTTTATTACCTTCTGGGCAGCGACCAAGATCGGCGCTGTGCTTGTAACTGTAAATACTGCTTACAAGATATATGAAGCCGAATACCTGCTTCGTCAATCGGATACTCATACACTTGTTATGATAGATGGCTACAAGGATTCAGACTATGTTGGTATTATCAAGGAGCTTTGTCCGGAACTTGAAACTACTGAAGCAGGCAAGCCACTATATTTGAAGAGATTGCCTTTCCTGCGCAATATTATTACAGTAGATTCAAAGCAGAAAGGTTGCCTTACCTGGGAAGAGGCTAATGCTATGGCCGATAGAGTTCCCATTGAAGAGGTCTACCGCCGTGCACTTTCCATAAATAGACACGATGTGTGTAACATGCAGTATACTTCAGGAACCACTGGGTTCCCTAAGGGTGTCATGCTTACCCATTATAATGTTGTAAACAATGGTAAAAATATTGGAGACTGTATGGATTTTTCAACTGCTGACCGTTTGATGATTCATGTACCGATGTTCCACTGTTTCGGTATGGTGCTTGCAATGACAGCTTCAATGACCCACGGTGTTACCATGTCTCCTATACCCTATTTTTCTCCCAAGCAGTCCCTTGAATGTATTAACAAGGAAAAGATTACTGCATTCCATGGGGTTCCTACTATGTTTATTGCAATGCTTGAGCATGAGGATTTTGCAAAGACGGACTTCTCTTATATGAGAACAGGTATTATGGCAGGAAGTCCATGTCCTGTAAAGGTTATGCAGGATGTAGTTGATAAGATGAACATGAAAGAAATTACAATAGTGTTTGGACAGACAGAGTCTTCGCCTGGCTGTACCCAGAGCCGTGTAAATGACTCAATTGAGCTTCGCGTTAATACTGTGGGTCGTGCACTTCCAGGAGTTGAATGTAAAATTGTTGATCCTGAGACAGGAAAGGATTTACCTCCGAACACCGACGGTGAATTTGTTGCTCGCGGTTACAATATTATGAAGGGTTATTATAAGATGCCTGAGGCAACTGCCGCGGCAATTGATGAAGATGGATGGCTCCATACAGGGGATTTGGCAAGATGTGATGAAAATGGATACTACAAAATTACCGGCCGTATCAAGGATATGATTATTCGAGGCGGGGAGAATATTTATCCCAAGGAGATTGAAGATTTTATATATACACATCCGAAAGTTAAGGATGTTCAAGTTATTGGCGTACCGGATAAGCAGTACGGTGAGGAAATTATGGCATGCGTCATACTCAAGGATGGTGAAAAAATCACTGTTGATGAACTTAAAGATTACATCCGCTCACATATGGCAAAGCATAAAACACCTCGGTACATTGATTTTGTAACGGAGTTTCCGATGAATGCTGCAGGTAAGATTATGAAATATAAGATGCGTGAACAGGCGGTTGAAAAGCTTGGATTGCAGGCAGATAGCAGTATTGTTACTGCATGATGAGAATAACAGATGGGCAGGGGAGTGAAGCTTCTCTGCCCATTATTTAATATATCCCATAAATTTCTGTGTTTTTTCAAAGTATGGTTGGTAGCAGCCAGATCACTTTTATTTAATAATTCCCAAATTGCACACTGATACATATATTAATATTGCAGTGAAGAGGCTGCAATATTAACCTAATGGAGGGGATTATTATGTCTCAGGGCAAATCTAGGGACCTGTTTCCAGGAGGAAATACATCTCTTGGTTTTTTTAGTTACTACAGCAACATTATGACTCAGGAAGAGGCTAACAGAATTTTTGTCATCAAGGGCGGACCTGGTGTTGGAAAGTCGACTTTCATGAAAAAAATAGGGGCACAAATGCAGAGCAGTGGATATGATGTGGAATATTTACATTGTTCATCCGACAACAACTCGTTAGATGGAGTTAAAATTCCTGAGCTGAAAATTGTGTTTGTAGATGGTACAGCACCACACATAGTAGACCCCAAAAACCCTGGAGCAGTGGATGAAATTCTGAATTTCGGGGATTTTTGGAATGAAGAGGGCATACGTGCAAACAAGGACAAAATTATTAAGACCAATAACGAGATAGGGTACATATTTTCAAGAGCATACAAGTATTTAAAGGCTGCTTATTCAATCTATGAAGGAAGTGCAGGTATTTATTCCGAGGCATTGAATAAAGGAGAAATGAACAAATTTACTGATAAGTTAATCAGTGACTTGTTTAATGGCATTCCGGCAGGCGGAAATGGAAAGCTAAGGAGCATGTTTGCAAGTGCTATGACACCTAATGGGCTATGTAACTATCTCGATACTATATTGACAACTGAAAAGGTTTATGAAATTAAAGGTGATTTGGGAACAGGTGAGGATAAGATCCTTGAAAAGGTCAAGACGGCTGCAATAGAGAGAGGTTACTATGTTGAAGCCTATTATTGTGCTCTGAATCCTTACAAGCTTGACCATATGGTTATTCCGGACATGAACCTGGCATTCACTACAACCAACAGCTATCATGGTTCATCAGTGGAGAAGTTTGCTGTCATTGATATGCTGTCTTATATGGATAAAGATATATTGATGCATTATAAGGGTGATCTGGATCAGAATCTCAAGGACTTCGAGCACCTTTTGTCTAATGGCCTTAAAACCATCAAAAGGGCAAAGGCTTTACACGATGAGCTTGAAACTTATTTTGTGCCTAATATAAGATTCGAGGAAATTGATAAGTTTTACGAAAAAATATTAGCTAGAATTAAGCCATAGAAAAAGTATGATGTATGCAAAGGGGACTTACCATAAAAATAAGTCCCCTTAAGTTTATGTCCGAAGATAATTTAAAATCATTGTAGAGCTCTATAAATAAGAGAAAATCAAATATTAAAACGGTTCATACATTATAGCATTATTTATACATTTGTGAGATAATGATGAATAACATCCTGATTTTATCATTATTATACATGTTTTGGGAGTAAACTTATGAGTAGAGCACTTGTTTTATATTTTTCAGGCACTAATAACACTAAATATATTGCCGAAATGTTTAAAAAATCTTTTGAAAATAGAAATATCCAGGCAGATATTTATGATATCTTAAAATATAATGAGGATAAAAATATTAAATATGACTATTTGGTTGCAGGATCGCCAATATATATTGAACTTTATTCAAAAATATTTATTGATAATGTCAAAAAGAAAGTTGATAAAAACACTAAGATCAAATCCATTTTCTTTGCTACACAAGCTGCAAAATCCTTAACACCGAGCTTTAATGAAGTATGTAATTATTTTAAAAATACTGAAGTTGAAATAACGCAAACGGATTTTTTCCAAATGCCCAATAATTATTATAATTTTTTGTTCGCCAAGACACCTATTTCGCAATATGAAACTTTAAAAAATACTGCTATTGAGAAAGTAGACCTAATGGTGGATAAATTCTTATCAGGGGACAGGAATATTAAGAAAGTGTCTGATACAAGATACTATTTTACAAAGATAGTTTATATGCTATGCAGCAAATTTTATATACCGGCAGTTGGAGGCAAAGTATCCATTAATAAAAAAAGGTGCATAAAATGTGGCATTTGTGAAAAAAATTGCCCTACTAATAGTTTAAATATTGGCAATAAAGCTCCAATTTCGAAAGGGTGTACCATGTGTCAGAGGTGCATGAGTAACTGTCCTGTAAATGCATTTATGTATAAAAATAAAGAGATTGAAATATATGAGCCTATAGAATCTGCTTAGGTATGCCCCAAATATAATTTTCTGCGTAATTTCACTTTCCTTATTTATTTACATTTTTATTCAATTATCATATAATTATATGTGTATATGATAATGTATTGATTAAGGAGGTATCCCAATTGGATGATTTATTAAACTTATTTGGTATTTTGTCGGATAAAACAAGGCTGCGAATTTTGCTGCTGCTTATGGATAAAGAGCTATGCGTATGTGAAATATTTGCAGCTCTTCATATGTCACAGCCCAGAGTATCCAGGCAGCTGGCAATACTTAAACAGTCAAAAATTATAAAAGACAGACGTGAGGGTAAATGGATATATTACAGGATCGATCAAAATGACTACACAAAGAAGCTGATGAGCATCATTTCCCTTTTGCCTGACTGGCTCAGCAATGATTCTGAGTTCAATAATGATAAATCAATGCTTAATAAAATTTCCTCCATGAAAAACAAGCTTTCGAGCTGCCAATGTGTTACGGCTGGAGGTGAAAATAATGGATAATAAAAGCTGCTGCGGCTCAGAAGACAGGGATTCAAAAGCTAAAGAATTTATAAAGATAAATACTCAAATTAACATTCCGGGTCAGTTTGGCTCTTTAGTATCGCCTCTCAATGGTAAATCATGCTGCTGTGGAGATGATATAAGAGATTCCATCACAAAAGTATCAACAAAATTGACATTCAAAGACAAATTAGGTGGATGGAAAGCACGCTGGGGAATTAACAGGATGAATTATAAGGTTAATCCCGGAATCTACGCAGTTGGGGAGCCTGATAAAAGTTCACAGGTTTTGGTTACTGCAAATTATAAAATGACATTTGATACATTGAGAAAGGAGCTGTCAGGACTCAGTGTGTGGATTATGGTACTTGATACAAAAGGTATTAATGTCTGGTGTGCTGCCGGAAAGGGAACATTTGGAACAAAAGAGCTCATTTCACGGATTGGTAAGACCGGGCTAAATGATATTGTTTCACACAGAACATTGATATTGCCCCAATTGGGAGCACCTGGTGTCAGTGCCCATGAGGTTACAAGAAATACAGGTTTTAAAATAGTCTATGGGCCTGTAAGGGCAACTGACATTAAAGAATTTATCAGTTCAGGAATGAAGTCTACTGAGGAAATGCGAACAGTCAAATTCAGCACCTATGATCGATTGGTATTAACACCTATGGAATTGGTACCTACTTTCAAGGTTTCTATGATTATTTTTGGAATACTATTTCTTCTCAATCTGGTTGCAGCCAAACCTTTTGGAATGGTTGATTTTTATGGGTATGCAGGTGCTATTATCACAGGCTGTGTACTTACTCCTGTTCTGCTTCCATGGATTCCGGGAAAAGCATTTGCATGGAAGGGATGGCTCTTGGGATTTCTATGGGCCATTGTAGTAAATTTAATTAATGGATGGCCGCAGTCACCTACCTACAGTTTGGTAAGGGCTTTGGGGTATATGTTCATTCTACCGGCAGTATCTTCATTTTATGCTATGAATTTTACCGGGTCGTCCACATACACTTCATTTTCAGGAGTTTTGAAAGAAATGAAAATAGCGATTCCCTTCATAATTGCAATGATTGCATCAGGTGCTGTAATGATTTTACTAAACAGCTTTATAGGGCTTTAAGGAGGGCGTTATGAAGAATAGATATTTAAAAAATGTGTCGACATTAAAATTAAGTACTGATAAATGTACTGGCTGTGGCAGGTGTCTGGAGGTCTGTCCTCACGAAGTGTTTGAATTGAAAAACGGCAAGTCCCAAATAATCGACAGGGATGCTTGTATGGAGTGCGGAGCGTGTGCGAAAAATTGCCCATTCAATGCGATAGATGTAAAGCCGGGTGTTGGTTGTGCATATGCTATAATTATGGGCTGGCTGACCGGTACAGAGCCTAGCTGTGATTGTTCTGGCGGCAGCAACAGTGGATGCTGCTAATCATTTGGCTAAAATGGAATCAATGATTTCTCTGTACCTGTGCTGATGGTCAGGGCGTGATTTATTCTCTGCTTTCTTTAAGTAGGGGATGGTGCAAGCTCCCATTAGTTTCAGGCCTTCAGCAGCATATTTGCACAGTTTTGGGTTATTACTTGCGAGGAAGTCAACAATTGCAGGAATGGCAGCTTCGTACTTTGAAAATGCCAATGTCTGAATGGCACTTTTTACAACATCAATTTTTGTATCCTGCAACAGCTTGCATGTTATATTTAAATAGTGTTTCTTGTCTGCAATTTTTCTAAGACATCTATATGCAGCGGATCTAACTTTGGAGTCAGGGTGTTCAATCAGCTCGGTAACAGCCATTACAGCATCTTTTTCTTTGTATTTTGCCAGTCCTTTTAATGCAGCAATAACTCGTTTGCTATCGTTGCTTCTTGCATCAGTTATCAAGCTGGGCAGCTGATTGGCCTCTTTGTTTAACTCCCTACTGGTTTTGCTTATTGGTTCATGCAATTCATTATAGGTTTTGTAAAGGTCATCTATATCATTTTCGTCGAGAAATAAGGGCTTAAAACTCTTTATTTCGGGAAGCTCTGATATATCTCGAATTAATAGGCAAGGATCTATTGATTCAAGTAATTTGTATGATTCGTTAGAAATGGATTCATCTGCATGCTGACATAATTTTTGGAGCCATGATATATAATCCGTAAGCTTATAGGTATAGATGCCTGAAACCAGCTTTAATAATCTTACAGTCCAGTCATTTGTTTGGCAGTTTATTTGTTCGATGTACCAACTTTCAGAGAAAGAGGAGAATGTTTTTTGTAATATAGGATTGTATTTTTTATCCAGCTTTACTTTTCCTTCCAGATAAGCAGAAAAAACCTGCTTATGCCCTGAACTTGTTTCATCCCGATCTAGAATGGCTTCAGCAGCTTTTTTTCTTACTACAGGATCCGGATCATCAAGCAAATTCAATAAATGATCTTTATAATCATTATTGTATATAGTTTCATTGGAGAAACTGATTTTTTTAAATTCAATTTCGTTATTAATTTCCTCGAATTTTCTATCTGTCCAGGAAGGCACGTTTAAGGCAAGTTCATTAATTATGTCATCAATGATATTCCTATTATTTCTTGGTCCTAAATACTCTGATTTATACGCATCTTTCAATAATGCAGCTTTGCTCGGTACATTATCAAGCTTGGATATGGTATTGTAAATATCTGAATCCAGCAAAATGCAATTGCATTGTTTGATTAGTTTATAAGTCCAGCCGTATTCCTTGCTTTTTAGAATGGTGCTTTTTCTGATATCTTCAGCTATTTTAATTGCCATTGGCATTGGCAGCATACCAATTGTTTTATGCAATACTTTGAAAAATTCTTCTGACGTGTTTAATGTCAAAACATCAGACTCAAGAATCTTTAGCAGTACAGATATTTTATCTGCCAATATTTCATAATGTGAATCGGTAAATGCTTTTTGTGCTGTATCTAGAAAGTTTTCTAGGAATTCTCTGCAAATTTCGTCTGTATCATTAATGAAATCCAGCCATTCTTCTAAATAATTTATTAGAATAAATCGCAATTCAGGTCCGGACATAGAGCTGTTTTTAAGAAAATTCCGTATTTCATTTTTATCCCCGATTTTATAGACTTGCCTTACTGTATTGGATGTTTGCTCCTTGTTTGAAAGAACCTTCTCGAAATAGGATTTATAAATATTGTCTTCGCTATTTATTAAATCTATGATGTTGCCGTCTGAAAGCCTAATTTGACTGTTCACTACAGCGTCTAAAATCATTTGAGCTGATTTAGATTTGTTTCTCAAAAGGTTTTTTACTAATTCTCTATTTATACTACCATCAAATATTTTAAGTAAAAGTCCTGTCTTTCTTTCATCAGTTGAATTTTCAAGCTCACGCAATACAAGCGATAAATAACCTGAACCTGCAACAGCCTTTAATGCGTCAGTAAGTATCTGCCTGAATTGATCATTATCATGATAACCCGACCAGAAAAGGATACTATTTACAGCTTTGTAATCACCAATTTTAATCAGTGCCTTTGCTGAGGTTTTCTTTATGTTCATGTTAGGGTGTTCAAGACATCTAACTACATAGCTACTTGCCCATGTTGCATTAAATTCTCCCATTGCAATAACAGCTTGCCGTATTGTTTCGATATCATCTTCTTCAATAAGTCTTAATAAATCGAACGAGTAGCCTATGGCATGTTGCTTTACCAGACACCTGATCACCATCTTGCGGACTTGTGGTTCTTTGCTTCTAATTAGTTTCCTTAACCTTAGTGAAATATTATAATAACTAAGGCTTTCAATGACTTCCAGCAACATCCGCAATTCATCGGATAATAATGAATGGGTTTCAATTATCTCGAATATCATTTCGGAAAGTAGTATTTCCCCCGCTTCGCGGCTAGTTTTAGAGTTTAGTAAATAAACTGGTCTTAGTTTACCCATTGTAAAAAGCTTCTCACCAAATTTAATAATGGATTTTCTTATGTTGTAAGATACTATGGGTTGGCCATTATGATAGTTATCTTCAGAGTATTCAACATACCCATTTGCAGCTGATTCTGAAACATGTCTCAGTAAAAGATCAGATATTTCGGCTATTGTCTCTGTGCTTCCATATTTGCATAATGTTGAAAGTATCTCTTCCAAATCCAGATCATCCTTTTTAAACAGCAATAATCTTAAGTCAGCTTTACTCATGGTTGGAATAATATCACTCAGTATACCAGACGGGATCTCTGATGGGTTAAGCGTTGCTTTTAAGATGTTTCTTTTGCCCTCGTCACTCAAATGCCACAGAATTGTTAATGCTTCTTTCCGATAAGGCAGTAGATATAAAGAAATATGTTTTTTTGACTCAACCCCTAATGCATACCATAAAATATCAGCAGTCTTTTTGGTTCCAATAAACTTAAGTGAATATAAGCATTCCTGTGGATACTCTTCCAGGTACCCTAACACCGCATTTTCTGTATCCTGACCGCCAATTTTTCCAAGCACCTTAATTAATGCTTTTTTTGTGGATATATCGTTAGTTCTTTTTAAAATATCAATAACCATATTAATCTTGCTTGTAGTCTGTATTAATGGAACCACTAAGCATAATCTATTCCATAAATCAAAATCATCACCCATTAAACTTAGCTTGCCGATTAGCTGTTCTCGACATGTAAATGTCAACATTTCAAATCTTTGCTCACTGCATTTGTTATTCTTAATAAATATGGAAATTAAATCGTCCAGGTTTTCTTCTTTGACGAAAATGCCGCAGTGATGAAGCATTTCTAAAGAAGCAAAACAAGCTTCTCCATACAATAAGCTGTCAGCCGCAGATATACTGAGAATATCTTTAATAAGCCCTTTTTTTCTACTTTTTCCTAATACCTTCATAGCCTCGCATCTTAAAAGAGGGTTTTGGCGTTCGTCCTTTAATATGATTTCAAGCTTGTCAAAAGCATTCCGAGAGTCCATTAGCCTTAATGCTGATTTTTTTACTGCCAGAGAATCGACTTTTAAAGCTAATTCAACTATAGCTTTTGGGTATTCTTCGCATTGAGCCCATGCTTTCGATAAAAACTCCAGTGTTTCTTTCAGAATCAAAAGATTTTGTGTTTGGCAAAGTATCGTAAGATATGTATATGCCTGATGAGGAAGAATGGTATAGTTGCTTAAACCCTGCCTTATTAGCTTTAATGCTGTAATTTGGACTTTATCATTGGCAGCATGGGATATTTTTTCAAAAAACAGCTCCGGATTCAATAATCTTTTAGTATCTAAATCATATAGTCCTTGAAGAGTTATCTCGTCAATATTACTAAAGTCAATCTCATTTGTTTTAATATAAATTTCCAGTTGTCTCCATTTTATTTCCACAACAATGGGAGCTTTCCAGCTTCTCCAGTCGGGAAATCCCTTTTTCTTCTTCCAATTGTAGAGATCATGGAATACTTCAGCATAAAGTAATTGCAAATCTGCAGAATTGTTAAGATTTATGTGTGTAAGAATCTGGGCCCATTGAGACAGAACTTTGTTATCTGATTCTTTATGAGCATTATTTTTTAGATATTCAAGTGCTGTCCAAACTTTGGAGATATCATAACTAATAATAAATTCCTGTAATATGTCAATTGGTATTTGCGGATTATACAAATTATTCATGCTAAGAATCCTTTCGTATTGATTATTGCTTTTATCATACCAGAAATCAATAAAGATAGATATATGCCCAAATAAGCGTTTGTTTTAATATATTCTTGAAATAATACAAATTAGGGAATATTATATTTATACAAGACTTTCACATAACTGGGAATGGAGGGATTTGTTTGAATAGAGATATACAAACTCTAATTGATTTAATATCATCCTCAAGTAACATTGTTGCTTTTACCGGTGCGGGTGTATCAACCGAGAGCGGCATACCTGATTTCAGGTCATCGGCAGGAATTTTCCAAATGGATGGAGGTGGGTTCCCTCCGGAAGTCATCTTAAGTAAGACTTTTTTCGATGAATATCCCGATAAGTTTTTTGAATTCTATAAAAAGTTTATGGTATACAGTGATGTAAAGCCCAATCAGTGTCACATAGCTCTTGCAAAGCTTGAGGAAGCTGGAAAGCTGAAGGCAGTGGTGACACAGAATATAGATAATCTTCATACTACTGCAGGATCAAAAAATGTAATTGAACTTCATGGAAATGCTAATAAGAATTATTGCATAAAGTGCAATAAAAAATATGATGCACTGTATGTATTGAATTCCGTAGCTGTTCCCAAATGTGATTCATGCGGTGGTGTCGTAAGGCCTGATGTTGTCTTGTATGAGGAGATGCTTGATGAGGAGAAGCTCTATAATGCCAAGTGCCACATAAGAGATGCAGACATGGTCATTGTTATCGGCACAAGTCTTGTTGTCTATCCTGCTGCAAAGCTTATCAAGTACTTTGAAGGTGACAAGCTTGTGATAATTAATATGGCTGATACGCCGTTTGATGCAAGTGCTGTTCTTCTAATCAGACAAAAGGCTGGGGAAGTAATGAAACAGGCTATCGAAGGCTTGAAATTATAAGAAGAATAGCTAACGAAGAACTAAGGCATAATAAAAAAGCATGTGAAAAAAGCATATGAAAAAGGCTTTGACACTCACAGATGTATGAAAACCAAGCGAAAATGATTGAAAGAGTTTTTATAAGGAGAACGATTTGATATGATAAAAAAGTTTGATTTTGATAAATTCAAAAACCCTTATGGAAAGGCAAAAAGAACTGAGCTTGGTGAGAATCTGGCGAAGCTTCAGAGATTGGTGAAGAGTAAAAAAGTGCCTGTGCTTGTTATTATTGATGGATGGGAATCATCAGGAAAGGGCTATGTACTCAATGATCTTATCAAGGAATTAGATCCAAGATCCTACAAGGTTAGTGTATTTGATAAGCCTAAAGATGAGGAGAAAGAAAGGTCATTTCTCTGGAGATTTTGGAATAAGATTCCCAGGAAAGGTGATATAGCTATTTTTGACCGAAGCTTTTATTATAAGGTCATGAGCCAATTGAATATAGACCCGGATGAGCTCAAAAGAGATATAAAAGACATAAGTTCAATAGAAAAGCAATTAATTGATGATGGCACAATAATAATCAAATACTTTTTGCACATCAAGGAAAAGACTCAGAAAGACAGGATTAATGAATTAAGAGAACACAAATACAGCGAGTTTATGGTGACACACAGGGATATAGAGCAAAATGAGTATTATGAGGATTTTTGCAATCATTTTGATAATATATTAAAGCTTTCCAGTTTTAAATATAGCCGGTGGAACATAATTTCGGGAGAGAACCTAAAAGCTGCATCAAAAGCCATATTGGGCACTACTATTGATTTGATCCAGGATGGATTGGAAAGACTTGAAGCAAAAGGTGATAATTGTCGCGACTATATAAGGAAATATGAAGCAAAAGCCAGGCCTCTTAATAACGTTGATTTAAGCCTTACAATTAAGCAGGATTATTACGAAAGTAAATTAAAAAAGCTGCAGAAGGAGGCACAAAAGGTCGCGTATAAGCTATATACAAAAGGTATACCCGGCATTATTGTTTTTGAAGGTATGGATGCAAGCGGTAAGGGTGGTGCAATTCAAAGGCTTACGGGACACATGGATCCCAGAGGGTATTATGTTATACCTACTTCAGCACCTGATGAAACAGAGAGGCAATATCACTATCTCTGGAGGTTTTACAGGGATTTTCCTGCCAAAGGCAACATTGCAATATTCGATAGAAGCTGGTATGGAAGAGTGCTGGTTGAAAGGGTTGAAGGATTTGCAGATGTTTGCGAATGGGATAGGGCTTATGAAGAAATTAATCATATGGAAAAGCATTTGCACAATTTTGGAACATTTATTATAAAGTTTTTAATTTATATAGACAAGGATGAGCAGCTTAGACGTTTTAAGGATAGGGAGAGTAAATCGGATAAAGCATACAAAATTACATCTGAAGACTGGCGTAACAGGGAAAAATGGGATTCATATATAGAGGCTATGAATGAAATGCTGGTGCGGACCGATACTGAATACGCACCGTGGATTATAGTAGAAGGACAGGATAAGAAGTATGCCCGTATAAAAGTGCTGCAGGAGTTTATAAAGCAGGCCAAGAGATACCTGGATTAAAGATTGATCACTTTTACTCCAGAATGTTAATTTTGTATAATCGCTGTGCTTTTCAATGCTGATACTTAGTCATACCTTGGCACCGAGTGACAGAGGTTTTTTCGGTTTGAGAATACATTGCCAGTCTCGCATAAGACAGTGCGATTTTATTCATGGACATTAGAGATATTGGTGCACCGCAGCCATCAATGCCTGTTGGAATTGAGTTTGCATCTTCATCAGAAAATAGGGCAACTGTTTTTATAATACATTTTTCACCTCAGTATAACCGATTATTTACGCTAAAATACATTTGCTGTATCTATAACAACAAAAGCTGCTGATTAATTTTCAGCAGCTTCTAAAAGTTTATACTCCCACCAATAATTTTCACTAGAGGATTTGCAATTCTTTTTTATTTAGGAGTATTGTATAGCGTTCTTTAAAGGAGCTGTTTTCATTTTCAAGATAGTCTCCCAATACTTTTTTAAGATTAAGTACATCGCTCATTTCAAAGTATCCGACTTTTCCTTTAGCGAATCTGATTGCTCGCAGTGCACCAAGGGCAAAGGCTTTCCTGGAGAAAGATTCATGAGAAATTTCTATCTTATCGTCTTCACCGATTATCATTACTTCATGCTTTCCAACAACTCCTCCGGCTCTTACTGCTGTGATTGGTATTTCTATATTTTCGCTTGGACTTCCCGAAGCCTTAATGCCCTTTTCTATTTCAACGGCAATTTTTTTTGCAGTACCCGATGGGGAATCTTTTTTGTGTTTA
The DNA here is from genome assembly GCA_023430975.1 of Bacillota bacterium. Taxonomy (GTDB): domain Bacteria; phylum Bacillota; class Clostridia; order Acetivibrionales; family DSM-2933; genus Pseudobacteroides. Next base: position 94,653 of record JAEYYB010000036.1, read on the forward strand.
TGGTGGATTTCCGTAATTTGGAAGTCGTAGTTATTTAATATGTTGGATGCTAAATTTGCAAGAAGCATAAGTACGTTAACTCCCAAGGTGATGTTTGGAGCATAAACAATAGCATTTCTATGTTTTGTAGCAAGAACAAGGAGCCTTTTTAATCCGGTTTTTGAAAAACCGGTTGTGCCGATTACGATGTTTACTTTCATTCTAGAAAATACCTTAGCATTCTTCAGTACTGCTTCCGGGCTTGAAAAGTCAACAACTACATCGGGTCTGGTTCTAAAAATGACTTGTTCCAGATTGTTTGAGCTCTCTATGATAATCCCTGTGCTGCTGCCGCCTGTCACTTCGCCTAGATCCTTACCCTTTTTATCGCTGTTTGGGCTGCAAATTGCTGAGACAAGCTTTATATCTTGTTGTTCCATTAAAACCTTGGCTATTTCTTTACCGGTTTTTCCAAGTCCTGATATGCAAACTCTAATCATAATTGATACCTCCGTTATAATTTTTAAACTGATTCAAAAGCGAATAAGCTACATAAGTAAAAGAATGTTGAAATAAAAAACGCTACGGAGAAGTATCCATAGCGTATGCTAAAATTTGGTTTACCAAATACAGGGCACGATTAAAGCATATCAATCACCTTCTCTTCCAACGCTTACGAGATTAGCTGACGGATTCGGGTCGAAAGAGCTTAACCCTACCGGACATGCCGGACTCACCCCATAAATTGGTTCTCCCGCTCCATTTTTATATTAAAAGTGCTATTAATCTTGTGTTTGGGTTAAAGCTATTTGCATAAAACCACTGCAAAAGATTAATCACTTTTAAACTGGATTCAGCGAAGTTAATTATTTATTTGTCTACTATATTATATAAAAAGGATGTAAAACTTATACGCAAAAATGCTAATATAAGCTCCCCACCCTAGAAGCCTGTTCTCTTGAAATGGCATTTTAGCCATCCAACCGTGTAATCAATAAAAAAATTCTTATTTGCTATACTTTTTGAATAAATCATCCAATGCTTCGCGAAGCAAAAAGGCTTCGGTTTTTTCTGTTTCTTTAGATAATTCGGAAAGCCGGTCAACTTGTGTCTTTGTAAAATAACTGGATTTTAATACCATACTTTCAGCTTCGGAAAGGCAAACCTTATTCTTGCCTAGTTTTTTTGCTCTGAACATGGCACTGTCTGCAACCCTGAACAGCTCAACTACATTTTTTGAATCTCTTGGATAACTTGCAATTCCACAGCTAACAGTTATATAAACATTCTCAGTTTTGTTTTTATCATTAAGAGTAAATGTGTTATCAGAAAGGTATCGCCGTATTTCTTCCATTTCCATAAAACTTCTTTCAGAACCTTTTTTTACAAGAAGTATGTTTAACTCATCGCCGTGGCGTGTTATCAGGTCAATGTTTGATAGGTTCTGCCTGAACACCGATAGCAGTTTCTTTATTACTTCATCGCCAATTGGGTAGCCATATATTTTGTTGATATTTTCAAAGTTATCTACATCTGCTACGGCAATGCTAAAAGGGCCATCTCCATTGGTTATCAATTCTTCAACTTTTGATATAAATTCTTCTTTTGTAACTAAGACGTTTTCCATTTACAATATCTCCCGTATATACTAGTGTATCAAATTTATATATATATGTCAATGTAATGTTTGTTGTTATATATTATACATCATACATTAACCCGAATATTTATTAATGATTTTTATAATACTAAAATGAAAAGGCAAAAATTAAACTACTAAAAGAATAACCTATACTTTTTGAAAAAAATTTTTTAGAATTATTGTAGTTTCCGAAATATGTTGTTATAATGAATAAAATTACTGTGAAATAAAAATAGAGAAAGTAGGATTAAAAATGGGAAAGAACAGATCAAAAGTAGCAATTATTGGTGCCGGCTTTGTAGGTGCATCAGCAGCATTCGCATTATCGCTTAATCAAATGGTCAGTGAATTGGTTCTGATTGACGTGGCTAAAGATAAGGCTGCAGGCGAAGCTATGGATATTAATCATGGCCTCTCATTCTTAGGACAGATGAAGGTCTATGACGGAGATTATTCCGACTGTGCAGACTGTGATGTAATAGTTATTACAGCAGGAGCAAATCGTAAGCCAGGTGAAACACGTATTGACCTCGCTAAGAAAAATGTAGCAATCGCAAAGGAAATAACAAGCAACATCATGAAGTACTATACCCGTGGAGTTATCCTTGTGGTAGCAAACCCTGTAGATATTCTGACTTACAAGATACAAAACTGGTCAGGATTGCCAGCAGGAAAAGTATTGGGAACAGGTACTGTTCTTGATAGTTCAAGATTTAGATATTTGCTGAGCGAAAAGCTGGATGTGGATGTTAGAAATGTTCATGGATATATTATTGGTGAACACGGTGATTCACAGCTGCCTCTTTGGAGTGCAACTCATATCGCAGGAAAGAACATCAACGAGTATTTCGCTGATCCGAAATATGGCATAAATGAGGCTGATAAGGAAATTATTTTGAAGGATGTTAAAACAGCCGGTGCTGAAATTATCAAGAGAAAAGGTGCTACATACTATGCCATCGCTGTTACCATAAACACTATTCTCGAATCATTGCTTAAAGATCAGAACACAATAAGAACAGTAAGCTCAGTTATTAATGGCAATTATGGTATAGAAGGCGTTGCACTGAGTCTCCCATCAATAGTTGACTCAAATGGAGTTAAGAGTATTGTAGATTTGAAATTGGCTGATGATGAACTTGAAGCATTAAAATATTCAGCTGAACAGTTGAAGATTGTTTTAAATGAAGTAAAAGATCTTTAATGGATATATAAATGTGTTATAATGTTATAGTCTAATTAAAGTCTAGTACAATCAACATATTTGTAAGGAGAGGAATTAAATGGATTACAGAAAAGAGTCGTTAAGACTGCATGGAGAATGGAAGGGAAAAATCGAAGTAATCAGTACTGTACCTGTTAAAAACAAAGAGGATCTTTCTCTTGCATATACACCAGGTGTTGCTGAGCCATGTTTGGCAATTGAAAAGGATGTAGACCTTTCATACCAGTATACAAGAAGAGGAAACCTTGTTGCTGTTATAACTGACGGTACTGCAGTTTTAGGTTTGGGAGATATAGGACCTGAAGCTGGAATGCCTGTTATGGAAGGTAAATGCGTATTGTTTAAAACATTCGGTGATGTTGATGCATTTCCGCTTTGTATCCGTTCAAAGAGCGTTGATGAGATTGTGAACACTGTTAAATTACTTGCTGGAAGCTTTGGCGGTGTTAATCTGGAAGATATATCTGCTCCAAGATGTTTTGAAATTGAAAGAAGACTGAAAGAGGAATGTGATATTCCGATTTTCCACGATGACCAGCATGGTACTGCTATCGTTACATTGGCTGCTATGATAAATGCATTGAAGCTTACTAAAAAGAACATGAAGGACATAGAAGTTGTAGTTAATGGTTCCGGAGCTGCTGGTATAGCTATTACAAAGCTTCTTATGGCAATGGGACTTGAGAAAGTTATCCTTTGCGACACAAAGGGTGCTATCTATGAAGGAAGAGACAACCTGAATACAGAAAAGGCAGAAATGGCTAAAATTTCAAACCTTCACCAAAAGAAGGGCCTTTTGAAAGATGTTATTGTAGGTGCTGACGTATTTATAGGAGTATCTGCAGCTGGCATGCTTACAAAGGAAATGGTTAAGACTATGGCTAAAGATCCAATTATCTTTGCTATGGCAAACCCAACACCTGAAATAATGCCTGATGAAGCTATGGAAGCAGGATGTAAGGTTATGGGAACAGGTCGTTCAGATTTCCCGAACCAGATCAATAACGTTCTTGCATTCCCTGGTATTTTCAGAGGTGCTTTAGATGTTAGGGCAAGTGACATCAATGATGCAATGAAGATTGCAGCAGCAGAAGCTATAGCTTCTATGGTATCTGATGAAGAATTAAGACCAGATTATGTTATCCCAGCTCCTTTCGATCCAAGAGTAGGTAAAAGTGTTGCAGCTGCTGTAGCTGAGGCTGCTAAGAAAACTGGAGTTAACAGAATATAATAAAGTTATAGTTTAATTTGTTAAGTTATAACTTACTTTGTTAAATTAATGTCATTATTATGAATTTAAATACCCCATGGAATAGACGATAAAGTTTATTCTATGGGGTATTTAAATTTCTTGAGTTCATGCCTTAATTGCAAATTGACATCAGGGTTAACTTTGGAGTATAATGAACATTGTTCATTTTGAAGAAGGTGATTTTTTGCCAAAAACATTAATAAATATTAAAGAAGATATATTGGTGGTTACAAGGCAGTTGCTGCATGAAGAAGGCTATGGGAAACTTAATATGAGAACAATAGCTTCAAAGTGCGGTATTGCTACCGGTACGCTCTATAATTATTATAAGTCCAAGCAGGAAATTGTTGGCGAGATAATGAAGAGTGAATGGTGTATGATGATCCGCCGAGTTGACCAGGCTGTAAAGTCAGATGGTAACTTAATGGATAAGCTTGAGGTAATTTATAATGAATTAGGAACATTAATGAACAATGCTCATAATATTTGGTTTGATACTTCGAGTATAGATGTGGGTAAAAATGAATTAAACAATATCAAAAGCCACAAGGATGAGTTGTTAAATAGTTTGACAGATATAATTTTAATTCTTGTAAGGGATAGTGAGCGGGATAAGGATTATGAATTGGTTGCAGATGTAATATGCAAGCTGTTTCTTTTGTATGGATACGAAGGAAATGTTGAATTTACAAGGTTGCAAGATATCATTAAATCAATGTTGGTATAATATATATAATTAAGATTAATTATATCTAAGGACATTTCAAAAAATACATTGTTCAAGTATTTTTTGTGTAATACCAATTAATTCAGATTTTTGAAATGCCCCATTGACCAGATAATTATTTGATAACACATAAATAATGTAGCTAACTGATAATTTAATTAAAAGGGAGATGTGACAGATGGATAAAGTTAAAAGGCCTAATATAGGTATGATTATGGCTGTCTACCTGGCTGGCATATTTATGGGAGCAATTGACACTGGGATTGTAACCCCCGCCAGGACAGTAATTCAAAATAACCTTATGGTTGATGACAAGACAGGTATATGGATGATTACCATCTATACACTTGCTTATGCGGCAAGCATTCCAATAATGGGGAAGATGGCTGATAAATATGGCAGAAAATATATCTATCTTACCAGCATATTTCTATTTGGACTTGGGTCACTCATATGCGGGCTGTCCCAAGACATAGGAAGCTTCTCGGTTCTGCTTGCAGGAAGAGTTATACAGGCACTTGGCGGTGGAGGAATAGTTCCTGTTGCTACTGCGGAGTTTGGCACAACATTTCCACCTGAAAAACGCGGCATGGCGTTAGGACTCATAGGCGGGGTATATGGGATTGCCAACATATTCGGTGCATCTGCTGGTAGTGCAATAATGGACATATTTGGTAAGAATAACTGGCAGTTTATTTTTTATGTAAACCTTCCGATTACTGTTTTTATTCTAATAGCAGGCTTTATGTTCCTTTCGAACAATCGCCTTCAGGATGTTAAAAAGACTGATATTTCCGGGATATTGATACTGACGGTGATGATATTGTCTTTGATGTATGGGCTTAAAAATATCGACTTTTTTGACTTTACATCGACTATTGGAGGCTTGGATGTCTATCCTTTCCTGTTAATATTTATTGTGCTGCTTCCGGTCTTTATTCTGGTTGAAAAGAAAGCGGAAGATCCTGTTATGAACCTGGGATATTTCACAAATGGGAGAATACTTGTCACATTGATTATTTCATTTGTTGTAGGTATAGTGATGATGGGTATGATTTTTGTGCCTCAGTTTTCAGAGAACGCACTTAAAATCGCATCAGGCAGCGGAGGATATTTTGTCATCATTTTAGGGTTGTTTGCAGGAGTGGGAGCACCCTTATCAGGTAAATTGATCGATAAGTTCGGTGCCAAGGCGGTTTTGACAGTAGGCTTTTTTATTTCAATACTGGGTTCGTTATTCCTTATTCTGGTTTCCACAAACTATCCAAACACCGTTAATGTTATTGTAAGCCTAGTTCTTATAGGGCTTGGCATGGGTTTTACAATCGGAGCACCTCTAAACTATATGATGCTTGAAAACACTAAAAAAGAGGAATCAACTTCTGCCCTTGCAACTCTTTCCCTCGTGCGTTCAGTGGGAACGGTAATTGGGCCTGCCATCATGATAGGCTTTCTGGCACATGCCGGAGCAAACATACAAACGAATGTTATGACTTTGTTTCCAAAGGAAATAACAGTGCCTTCATTGCCATATGCCAAAGAAATCAGTGACAAAATGGACGCTCTGAAGAAAGACCCGAATATGAAGGATAAGCTTGCCAATGTGGAGTTGCCCGACCTGGATTCAATGACCAAGGTAAAGATTGATATGAGCGGAAACAGCGGATATAAAATTCCTGATGATCTACTGGATCTTATGAAATCTTCTGATGTGACTACAATTACCAGGAACAGCAAAACCTTTGCCCAAAAGATGTTTGAGCAGATGACTCCTAAAACAATTACACAAATACAAAGCGGAATTCAAAAGGGAATTGATGCCATAAGCAGCAGCTCTTCGGACATGGAAAAAGCATTGGATGGTATTGAAAAAGGTTATAATGCTATGGCTTCTATGGGTGTGAAAGAAAAAGAAGAAAATCATGCAAAAATGGATAATATGTTAAAAACTATGGAGTCTATGAAACTGGCTAAAACGGATATGGAAGATACATTATCCAAGATGAATACAATGAAAGATGCTGTTCCGGGTGCTTTTAAGACAGCAAATGAGGATTACTTAAAAGAGATTGATAAAATGAGCAATAATATTGAAAGCGAGTTTCAATCTACTTTAAATGAAGGATTTAAGCAGGTTTATCTGACAGTGTCCATAGCTTCACTTATTGCACTTATTATACTGGCTTTCTATAGAAGGAAAAATCAGAAAGTGGAGATGGGTTAAGTTTGAATTTTAGGCGGCCTCCAAAGTTTTTGAACTCTGGAGGCTTTAATTGTAGCATTTTACTTATAAACACGCATTGCATTTAGAATTGCGATTACTGCGACTCCAACATCTCCAAAAACTGCTTCCCACATAGTTGCTATACCGCCTGCACCCAATATAAGGATAATACCCTTTACAGCCATAGCGAATATTATGTTTTGCCATACTATATTACGAGTTCTTCTGGCTATCTTGATAGCACTTACAAGTTTTGAAGGCTCATCTGTCATAAGCACGACATCAGCTGCTTCAATGGCGGCATCAGAACCTAATCCGCCCATTGCAACTCCTACATCAGCTCGGGCCAGAACTGGAGCATCGTTTATGCCGTCTCCGACAAAAACAAGTTTTCCTGTAGTTGTTTTTTTGCCATCAAGCATTTCCAGTTTTTCGACCTTCTCATGAGGCAGCAGCTCTGCATATATCTGATCCATTCCCATTTCATTGCCTATTTTTTCGCCTGCAGATTTACTGTCTCCAGTGAGCATTACCAAACTTTTAACACCAAGGCTTTTTAATTCTTTTAAGGCTTTTTTGCTGTCAGGTTTTATTTCGTCCGATATTACAATATATCCTGCATAATTACCTTCAATCCCCATGTGTATTACTGTGCCATAGGTATCTACTTCATCAAAAGGTATGTTTTCCTTTGCTAAGAGCTTGGTATTTCCAACTATGATGTTTATGCCTTCAATATTAGCTCTGATACCGTTTCCTGCTATCTCTTCGTAGTTGGAAATTTTGGTTTTATCGATTTCCTTTCTATAGGCCTTAAGTATGGAACTTGCTATTGGGTGGTTTGAGTAGCTTTCGGCCAATGCGGCATATTCAAGGATTTCAGCTTCTGTTATGGAACTTTTGCTTGTTATGTTTGTTACATTGAAAACACCTTTTGTCAATGTGCCTGTTTTATCAAACACGATGGTATCAACGTTGTTTAAGGCTTCAAGAAAATTTCCTCCCTTTATCAAAATACCGTTTTTGGAAGCACCTCCAATACCGCCGAAAAAGCTTAGGGGGATGGATACAACCAATGCACACGGGCAGGATACTACCAGAAATACCAGAGCCCTGTTTATCCATTCGGAAAATGAGCTGCCTGATATTACGAGCGGAGGTATAACTGCAAGGGCAGCCGCTGCAAACACTACAAAAGGTGTATAATACCTTGCAAACTTTGTTATAAAGTTCTCAGTAACAGCTTTTTTACTGCTCGCGTTTTGTACAAGATCAAGTATTTTTGAAACGGTGGATTCTCCGAAAGCTTTTGTGACATTGATTGTTAAAAGACCGTTTTTATTAATTGAGCCTGATAATACCTCATCTCCCGGTACAGCACTCCTCAAAAGGGATTCGCCGGTTAATGCAGAAGTATCAAGTGTTGATTGGCCATCTGTTACTATTCCATCCAGAGGTATTTTTTCCCCAGGTTTGACAATAATTTTATCGCCTATTTTGACCTGCTCGGGCGATACTCTTTGTATTTCATCACCAACCTTTAAGTTGGCAAAGTCAGGACGGATATCCATTAAAGCTGATATGGATTTTCTCGAACGGTTAACGGCTGCATCCTGGAAGAATTCACCCACCTGGTAGAAAAGCATTACCGCAACGCCCTCAGGGTACTCACCTATGGCAAAAGCACCAATTGTTGCAATGCTCATCAAAAAGTTCTCATCAAAAACCCGGCCTTTAAGTATATTTTTAAAAGCCCTTAGAACTACTTCACTGCCCACTAGGAGATAACTGGCAACATATAGGCTTAGCTGAGCCACAAAAGGAAGGTCTATAAAAATGGCAACAGCAAAAAGTAGTGCACCCAAACCAAATGCTGTTCTTTCCAGCCATTCCTTTTTATGTTTTAAAGGCTTTGTCTCTTTTGAATTTTCATTATTGATAATTTCGATATCCGGCTCAATACTTACTGCAATTTCTGCTGCTTGCTGAACTATATCAGGTAAGCTGTTTTTATCAATTGCATCTATGGTGAGCTTTTGAGATACGAAGTCCAAGGTCGCCGATTTGACACCGTTTATACGGTTTACCTCGTTTTCTATTTTTGCTGCACAATCGGTACAGTGAAGACCGGAAAAGTATATGGACTTCCGGTTGGTTAGTATTTTTTCAGTTGCTGCCTCCATATTTACCCCTTCTTTCATAGAACCCAAATTACTATTTTTCATTAATATGAACCAGACCTTGATCAAATATTTGTTTAACATGTTCATCATCCAGTGAGTAAAAAACAATCTTGCCTTCCTTTCTGTTTTTTACCAGCCTGGATTGTTTCAGAACCCTTAACTGATGAGATATTGCAGACTGTGTCATATTCAGTAGCACTGCAATGTCACAAACACACATATCGGACTCTGCTAATGCCCAAAGTATCTTAATTCTGGTAGTATCGCCAAAAACCTTAAACAGTTCTGCAAGATCGTAAAGGTTTTCTTCGACTGGCATCTTTTCCTTTACTTTATTCACAATGTCTTCGTGTATGACACTGCAATCGCATCTATCTGCAAAGTTTTTATTATCAACCATATTTTCCGCTCCTCTCAACAATATGAAGTATTTTGGTGAATATCATCGTCATTGGTACTATATGTAACATGAACGCTTGAATATGTATTCATACGTTATATTTTTATTGTACTATGTCAAATTGTTAATGTCAATATATATATGAACGATTGCTTATGTAATAATATAATCCTTTATTGCTTGTTGTAGTCGTATAAAAACATTGGATTAATGGGAATTATACCCATTCTTGGAGTTTTAATGCTGGAATAAATGGCTTATAAAGTAGACAGGTAATTTTAATGATGATAATATTGATTTATATTAAAAGTATTAATAATCTTACATTGGCACAGAAGAAATTTTATTAATTATATATAGAATTAATGGTGAGGTAATTCATGAAAAAGTTTAATTATTTGATTACTGCTTTAATATGCATTGCATTATTGTTTATCGGCTGCTCAGAAAATAGCGAATCACAACAAGCAAGCCCAAATTCGCAAAGTACCTTGACAACTGCAGATTCCATGCCAACTACAACTGCGGCAATTGAGCCTCAGGGTCAACCAACTGCTGATAACAAAGGTGAAGCTTCCAGCGAGCAGCCTGCTGTAACAAAGAGTCCGGAAGCAGCAAGTGAATGGTATTGGGGTGCTGTTGGTAATGCCAAGATTCATGCAAAAATTGATATTTCGGGTGATAAAGTTACAGGTGTTTATTATTACGACAAGTATAAAACCAACATTAAACTAAGTGGCGAAGTTGATAATAATATAAAGGACATAAAAACTTTACGATTAACAGAAGACACAGCCAATAAGGGAGAAATCCAGGTTGTATTAAGATCAGAAGACTATTTACAGGGATGCTTTATAACCAATGAAGCTGTCTTACCCTTTTATCTTATAAGAGAAGGAGCAAATATAGCGTCTCCAAAATTACCGGGTGAAGCAGTTAATAATTATGATGGGCATTGGAATGGAAAAGGGACTAGTTATTTTAGCGGCTCTGGTGCAGAAATTAAGGCATTATTTGATGACTTGATATACTATAAAATATATGCACATAGTGGTGCCAACTCTGGAGGGCTGGAAGGCATTGCTAGGGTAAAGGGTAATAGTGCCATAACAGTATTTAATGATATGACATCACAAGAAGATAAAAAGGAAAATGTATTTTACGAATTTACATATAGGAATAATTTATTGCACTTAAATTCCAATGATTATAGTTATTTTTGCGGATTTGGGGTTAGCTTGGGTTCGGAATATACAAAGGAAAAAGTAAAAATTACAATGCCTACAGCCCAGGAAGTCGGAATTGTAAAGACAAAGGAAATGGATGATGTTTTTAAAAAGCTTGTTGGGAATAAGTATGAGACATTCATAAACTATACGGCATATGCCGATTACTCTGACGCTGAATTAGACGGAAAGAAAGTCCGTGCAGGTGCTTCAATCCTGAGAGGAATGTCAGGGTACTGCTTTTATATCATTTCTGATAAGCATATCTATGCTGCTGTAATTGATGACGGATGCATTTTATATTACACAAACGATAGCAATTATGCACAAAAGCTGCCTAAACCTATGTCTGAATGGGCTAAGGACAAAAGCGATCTTAAGATTATATACAACTATAAGGAGTAAATGAAATAGTTTGTAACAAAAATTTTGATTCAGTAATATTATATAACTGAATCAAATCTCATTTTGAAAGGAGATCGCTCAATGTCTGATGGTAAATTTTGTGGAGGAATATTTAATAACAATGAAATACTTTGGTTTATAATTCTTTTCTTACTTATATTCCGCTGCAGACCTAAGTGGGATCATGGTCCGATTAGTCCTGTAGAAAATTGTTAATAGAGTTGTTATTGAAAGGAGTGCTTGAAAATGTCTGATGAAAGAGGTTTTGGATTTGGTTGTGGAAGTGAATGGATATGGATTATTATTATTATAATTGTTTTTATTTGCCTGTGTCCCGGTTTTTTCGGCGGTTGTGGCTTTAAGTGCTAATAGATATATAATAGTGGAGGAGGTCAAAAGGCCTCCTTTTAATTTTTATGTACCCGCAGCCTAGACAATCGGAGCTTTGTTCCTTGGCAGCGGGACTACTATTCTATGCATAGAAAAAACCAGCTGCTAAATAAATATTTCAAATTATTTGAGCAGCTGGGGAAAACAGGTCATGAGTAAATTCTATGTTTGGCTTCAATATAATTTTCAATTCATAGGACTGATTAAAATTGAAAATCAATATTAAAAGTTTATTGATTAAGTACAACACCACCTAGGTTTTCACAAAAATTTAAAAAATAAAAATCTTATACATATTAAAGGTGATCATTAATTTCATATTTTTATTTCAAAGCTTATCGCAGTTACTATAATTTCATCAAATGGCTGTAGGTGGTGTTGATTAAAAGAAGATCTCCAATGATTAAAATATATCATATAAAACATATTTGGTCACCGAAAACTTCGTGCTATTTTCCGCAAAAAACCAACAATGTAAATATGCGTGATACCGCAAAAATGAATTGCGGTATCACGCATATTTACGAAAGGTGTCGCTAATCTTACATTTGAAGTGCCAATATGTTTTTGATTGGAAACTGACATGAAACTTCAAGGCCATAACCTGGTTCGGACCGGAAGGTTGTATTGCCGTTAAGAAGTTTTATTCTTTCCTGGATTCCCTGGAATCCAAGATGTTTTGAGGTATCAATTTTTTCATTCAGGTCAATTCCTATACCATTGTCACTGTAATAAAGGATAAAATTTCCCTGATCCTGCTTAAGCATAATATCAATGTCCGAAGCTTTTGAGTGGGATACTGCATTATTGACAAGCTCTTGAACGACTCTATATATTGCAAGTGTTTCTTCAAAATCCAGCTGGGTGTTTAGATTAAATACTTCGAAATTAATATTTATATTTGATTTTAGTTGCACTTTTCTAAAGTAGGCTTCTAAGGCACTGGCAATTCCCTGTTCGGATAAGAAGGTAGGGAGCAGCTCGCTGCAGGTTTGCCGTATTAAATAAATGTTATTACTTATATCATTTTCAAGATTCCTAAGCGTTGATACTAAATGTTCCTTTTCAAATTTTCCACTATCAAGAAGGTTACTGACAGTTTTTTTAGTTCGTATTATATCCTGCAATACTTCATCGTGCAGGTCGGATGCCAGCCTTTTTCTCTCATTTTCAGATATTTGAAGGAAAAGCTTGCTGATCCAGATAGGAATGTCCTTCTCTTCTTTGAAATCAATTATTTTTTTGGACATTTCATCTATGAGGATAAGGTTTTCATAATATATTGCAGTATATCTGGATAATAATTGTAAAGACAGTCTCTCGCGCTGGCTGATTTTTGAAGAATTTAAATCAAACCAAAGCAGTTTATGTATGTTATTGGCCCTTCCGATAAATACCAGATAGCCTTTTTCCATAGTAAGTATGTCTCCTAATTGAAGTTTTAAGGTTTTATCCTTTAAAAAATTGTTAGTTGCTGCAATGGCAAATGCATCCATATCCTTGTTGTTGGAAAAGTCCAGCTTAGCACCGCCAAAATCCAGCATACTTATTGATTTTATTTCTAAAATATTCTTTACTTCCATTATTATAGATTGTTCCAATTCAGCCATGGTTTGTGCCTTTGACAATTCTGTAATAAGCTTGTCGATTGAAAACTTATTGTCATAAAAGACGCTTACCATATCGTCAAATGCATTGCTTAGGTCACCGATTTCATCATGTGAATCAATATGTGATCTAACGGATAAATCTCCTTCTTGTACCTTTTTAACAGCCTTTGTAAGAATTTTTAAAGGATTCAACAAAAATTTAGACATTAGATAAGAAATAATTATTGCAATGGATATGGCACCGAAAGTGAAAAGAGCCATTTCATTCTTGCTGTTTTGCATGAAAATATATACTTCCTCGGCATCAATATCTACTGCCAGAAGGCCTATAAATTTTCCGGAATTATTGTTTAAAGGGACGTATGTAGCAACATTTGCTCCCCAGTGTTTATCAACAGTAAGATCTCCTACATGCATTTTATGCTGATCAAAGGCTTGATCCAAGTACTTGTAGGAGACGTCTTCAATCTGTCCGGGCAATGAAATATCGCTTCCGCTGTAGTTAAGGGGAAAACCATCTATGACATATATGTTTTTCCCTTCAGCATTTCTTGTCATGATATATATAAACTTAATACCATAAGTTTTTTTATAGTTATATAATTGTGTCCTTATGCTTTTGTACTCGGGCATATCTATAATATCTGAGTATTCTCTTTCCGGGTCCTTCATAAGTTTTGTGCGGTTAATAACTTTTTCAATTTCATCCATATCTAATGTGTTTGCAGCGGACTGTGCAACATTCTTTGCTTGAATTCCTATAGTTTGAGAGACCAATTTTACAGAGTTTGAGTACAGCAAATACCCTAAAATCGATCCGAAAACCATCATTATTATAGCAAAAGATATGACCATCTTAAGTAAAAATTTCAAAATATACCCCCCTTATTACAGAACAAAGTATTATATCAACTAATATCATTTTTAATATATCATTGTGTAGTATGTATAAACTGCATAGTATATGGCAGAAAATAACTGTATTAGATATTTTATCTTATTAAATATAGCATAAGGTTAACTTGTTATCAACAGTTATAGAATTGAAAGAAAAAATAGTGGTGTAGCATACACCATAATTTCAGGACATAAAAAAATCAATCTGATAATAAGGGACTGTGCCATATTATCAGACTGATCCATAAAAATAAATTCTAACTTTCCTAGCTATATGAAACACTATCTATATGAAAAGTGTTAATGATCTTACATTTGTCAGAGCAAATAACGAACGGTTTTTACGGAATTTGCGATAGACAAATGTAAAAGATTATTCACTTTTCATCTAGCATTTTTCACATAGCATCATCAGGAAGATCGAGGATGCTGTTGTATGCATTGCGGGGCCATATTTCAAATTCATAGTTTTTTGGAACAATTATAATATTTACCCTGCGATTTCTTAAAGGATCATCAGATGATAGCTTGATTACTTTTTTGTGAGATCCTGAAAGCAGTATTTTGTGATTTTTAGTGCAATAAAATGCTTTGTTGTTGGAATCGTCGTTAACATTAAAATAATCACCTTTTATAACTATTGTACCTGCTGTTAAAATGCCTTCATGATCTACAGCTGTAGCAAAAATAAATCCTTTGCCTACTATAAGCTTTCCTTCTTCCTTTGTCATTATTAATGAATCGTTATAACCTGGCTGGCCAAAGTTTAAATCATTCAATATTTCCAGAGTACCGCCGTTTATATTGAGTGAACTTCCGGTACTATTGATAAGCGTTGATGATTTAAATACTAGGCTTCCGTTTATTTTCAGTGTATAGCCTTTCAGGTTCAACGATGTATCTTCCATGCTATACCAGCCGCTCGGTTCATAGCATGTTTCGGCATCACTTTCAAGATAAATTGCTTTAGTTTGGTTTTCAGGTGTGGCAGAAAATATATTGCTGAGTTTCATAATATCATTCATATTAATAACTCCGTCTGAATTCAGGTCAGCATCCTTATTATAGGAAGTGCTGGACGATGTGCGGCCGAAATTACCGGATACCACAATAATATCAGCTATATTTACTATTTCATCATTATTCAAATCTCCCCAATGTATTACTTCGGGTTTTGAGAGTGAGCCAATACTAAAGTTTCCAATGAGGCTTAACTTGTAAACCCTTGGCATATATTTGCTATCCGGTTTATAAACCTTTAAAGTATACTTTGTATTTGTGTTAAAGCTCAGCTTAAAGTATCCATTTGGGTTCGTGGCGGTTTTCACCACTGGGTTCGAATTGTATCCTTCATACACATCGATTTTGAAATCATCACGTGCTTCATTTCTATCACCTTTAAACCAGCCTTCAATAGTTACATTGTAGTTTACAGGTGTATTGGTAGGTTGAACAGTGGGTGTAGATACTGGTGTAAAAGTAGGTGTTGGTGTATATGTGGGTATAGATGTTGGAGTAAGTGTAGATGTAGGTATGTATGTTGCTGCGGATGTTGAGGTAGGTGTTGAGGTAGGTGTTGTAGTGGGTGTTGTAGTAAAAAGTGCGGTAGATGTTAGAGTAGATGTCGCTAAAGACAATATAGCTGTTGTAGGTGTAGCAGTAGGAGATGTTAAAACAGGTGTAATATTTTCAGGTGTATAAATTGGTGAAGACGTAGTGCTGTTGTTTTGATGAGTAGTAGCTGGAGTAGCCGTTTCGTTTAGAGAGTAAACTGTATTATTTTGTTTGTATGTTGGTATATTGATAGGGTGAAGAAATTGGGATGAAATTAGTAACAAATAAGCAACGGGTATTATTTTTTTTCTTAGATTAATCATGACATACTCCTCCTTGGTTGGTTGTGTAGTGTAGTGTTTAGATACTGTTCAATTGCTACGAATTTTTGCTGTGATTTATGTGCGACTGGTATGCAATATTAAAAAATTAGCTTAAATTATTGATTTCCACCTCCTCAAAACTTATAGTTTTAAATATTAATAGTTTTACTAATGGTTATAGAAAATTATGGGTTAAATACCAAATAATCTATTGGTATTATACTAACATATATTGTACAAAAATGAAATTGCCAAAATAAACAAACTTTTACCAAAATTGTACTATAATTTTTATTTAGTTTGCATAAAAGGTAAAAAAAGCAATAGTTTATAAAATAAAATTACATATAATACCATTTGGGTGCTAAAACCATTCGTTATTTGCTCTGACAAATGTAAGTAATATTTCAATCATGCCTTAATATAGACATAAATAAAACAAGACCCCTGTATTTATAAAGACATGACTAAATCAGGAGGTCTTGTTTTTGATGAGAACTATATGTTAAAAAGTATTATTTAATTTGTTCTATTTTATAGCCATCCTTCAATTGTGTAGCTATACCATTATCACCAATCATATGTGCTGCACCTACAACTACAAAATATGTTTTTCTTGAAGGATCAGCAAGGTATTCCTTTACTTTTTTAGTCATGTTATCATTTCTGGTAATTATGAGTTTTTCATTAAATTCTTTCATTTCTTCCGAATTATCATTTTCAGATTCCAACATTTTTTCCAGATCTGATATGTTTCCTTCTTTCCATGCTTTCAACATATCCTTTATTACATCTACCTGCTGAGTTGCGGACTCTTCCGAACCTAATATTCCAGTTAAGTATTGAAGCTGGAGTTCCTTTGAAAAAGAATCGAATAGATCTACCTGGAATTTGAGACCTTCAATCTCAAGTATCTCTTTTTTGCCGGTGGCTTTTGATGTAAAGTACAGGTCTACTCCAAGGGATGAATCCATGTTGCTGCCTGACAGAACAAAATTTTGTGCAAGCATTGCAGCAGCCCAAGGCTTGTATTTTCTTGCTATTTGTTCTGGAATACCATTGGTTTTTGCCAATTCTATAAAGCTATCATATAATTCCTTTGGAACATTTTTATCCAGTGAATCTTCATCCTGATACGCCATCTTTTGCAGCATATACTCAACAGCATCAGCCTCGGTGGATTTTACCAAATCCAATTCAAGAACAAGTGAATCGGATTTTTCAAATGCATTTAGTATATCTTTGGACATAGGGTATAATGAAGGATCAGCAATATGTATTGAACCAAGTAAATAGATTGAACTATCCTCATCACTTACTTTCCAGAAAGGTCCTTTAGAAGCTTTACCGGCTTCATATATGGAAAATTCATATGCCCTGCTGGCAATAACCATGATCTCCTGTTTTGTACAAGGCAAATTGAGACCTAATAAGCTATTTGTTTTGCCTTTCAAAATATCCTTTGAATAAACATACTTTACCATATCACTTAACGAAGCTGTTAATTTGCCGGCATCCGTATGGTTCAGTTTTACATCTGCTTTAAAATTGAAGCCTGGCTGTGCGGCTTTTATAGCCTTATAAATAACTGTTGTTACATCCAGTCTGGTTGCTACTTTCTTTGGTTCGAGCTTGCCTTTTCCATCAACTATCTTGATGGAATACGCTTTTAAAATCGCTTCACTGTTTGCATCTGTAAAAGGACTCTTTTCTACAGGCGTTACTGTTTTGCCGGTAAGCTTTTCGTATAGATTTACACCTATTCCGAACAGCTCCTCCCTGCTTACATTAGACTGGTAATTTGACAGAAAATTCTTATCTACAAGACCGTATAAAGAAGACCATCTAACTCCTTCAGCAGCCCATGCACTGGGCTGTTCAACTGCATCAGCCGTCGGTTGTATCTGCTCTGCTGCAAAAACATTGATTTGCAGAGTAAATACCATAACAAGCGATAATAATAAAAATCGTACTTTTAATATTCCTTTCATTTGAACTACATCTCCTTTTAATTATTCTAGTTGTCTTAATGTTTTACAACAATCATTTTAGTAAATTTTTATTTATGCCTTTAATTATTATAACATATATAGTTAATCCTTGGCTTGCCTAAGAAGAAGTATCTCCTTTATCGTTTTATTATCAATATAACATACATAATTGGATTAGTCACCGCAATAACTATGCTATTTTCCGCAAAAATCACCTGAATTTTTTGCGTGTTTCCGCAAACATATTTGCGGTGATTTTGAATGAAACTTATGCTAAACTATATTAAAACAATAAATTTATTAAACAATTTATTAAACAAATTTATTAAAACATAGTTTCATATACATTAACGAAATTTTTGAGATGGGGACTTATAATGATTACGGTTTTACTTGTTGATGATCATAAATCAATCCTTTCAGGAACAAAGCTGCTGCTCGAGAGCCATGGCATGGAGGTTGTCACTTGTTTTACAGGTGCCGATGCTTTGGAGGTTCTTTCCAAGCAAAGCTTTGATATCTGTATTTATGATTTAAAAATGCCGGATATGGACGGTTTGAAGTTAACTAAAAAGACATTGGAGATTTATCCTGATCAAGTTGTATTAATTTATTCAGGTGAAGATATTGCTTCAAACTTTAATGTGCTTATAAAATCAGGTGTTAGTGGCATTGTTGACAAGGCTTGCAGCGATAAGCATTTTATTGCTGCCATTAATATGGCTATGGAAAAAATGGTAGTGCTGCCGCTTGAGCTGGTAAAAAGCCTTCAAGTAACAAATACCAATAATCAGCAGTCCGTTGAAAATACAAGGATTGAATGTTTGAATCAGCAGGAGTTAGAGGTTCTATACTTAGCGTCTAAAGGGAAAACAAACAAGGAAATTTCTGATGAACTAAATCTTGCACAGAGGAGCGTAGAGTATCATCTAAGCCATATTTATAAAAAATTGAATGTGACGTCCAGGGTGCATGCAATACGAAAAGCAGTAGAGTTGAATCTTATCCATCCTTAATTCTATATTGAAAGTGATAAATCTTATAAAACTTTCCATATAATTTTGTTCTGTATCACAAAATTATATGGAAAAGTATCTTAACTGAGGTTATAATAATAAAGTATTCCCAAAAATATTATATAAAACAATTAATATTTTAATATTTAGAATTTAGAGTTAAGGGGTAGAATGATGGGGCTTCTTAAAGATATTTTTAGTGATTATAACTATATTAAGGTATGCTTTCTGTTAGCTTTTCTTGTAGCACTGATTTTTTCGCTCAAAGCTTACATTTTTGAATTTTTAGAATCCTTGGGGGTTGTAGAAAAATCGGAAAAAGTAAGTTTATTGCGAAGAATCGGTATAATTAACAAGCTTGGAAGTGGATTAGGCCGTATAGCACAATGGGTTAGGGAAAGACCATTTATTAAAGATCTGTGCATTATTTTGTTGATGGTTGTTGCAACCAGATTAATCATGTTTTTAATGGCTTTTATGGGCTGGATGATTACAAAAGATCAATCTATTGGATTCTGGTCAAGTATGGAAATGTTGTGGAACAGATGGGATGGCGGTCACTATCTGTACATGGCGGAAAATTGGTATACCAATGATATGTCTACCGATAAGAGATTCCATCTGGTGTTTTACCCACTATATCCTGTTTTGATAAAAGGTGTATACTTCTTTGTAAGAAACTATTTCTGGTCTGCTATGATCGTTTCGAATGTCAGCTTGTTTGTAGGAGCTACTTATCTGTACAAGCTGGTGAAACTTGATCATGAAGAAGCTTTTGCTTTCAGAGCTGTAAAATATATGCTCATATATCCCATAACCTTCTTTTTATCTATAAATTTCAGTGAAAGTGTATTCTTTACTCTTTCAATTATGACTGTCTATTATTTAAGGCGGCATAAATGGTTCTTAATGGGATTGTGCGGTATGTTTGCAGCGGTTTCTAGAAATTTCGGTATAATCCTTATAGTGCCTGTTGTTGCAGAGTTCTTATTGTATATTGGAAATGCCTATAAAAACAAAAATGATGGGTATTTTGTTAGAAAAATGCTAAAGGGCTTGAATATACTTTTTCTGCCAGCAGGTTTTTCCTTGTACTTGCTTCTTAACAAAGTAATATCAGGAGATTGGTTTACGTTTTTAAGATATCAAAAGGAATACTGGAGCCAATCTTTTGGAATGTTTTATGACAATATTAAATCAACTTTTGTAAATGCCATACCTGGAGTAAGTACATGGGGAGCTGCCGATAGGATCTCCATCTGGGTTCCGCAGGCATTTTCCATTGCGTTGGTCTTCATTTTGGTGATATATGGTATAAAGAAAATAAGAAACTCATACTCCCTGTATATGCTTGCATACATTACTATAGCACTTTCGCCCACGTGGCTTCTAAGCGGGTCAAGATACCTTATGTGTATTTTCCCGATGTTTGTTATATTTGCATGGTTGTCAAGGAAGAGGATATGGGATTTTGTCCTGACTTATGCATCAATCATACTTCTTGCTTATTATGCTTTTAGCTTCTCATGCGGGTTTGGAAGAATGATGTAGGAAGAATTTATTAAGGTCACACGAGTTATGCTCATGTGGCCTTTTTTAGTTCGCCCGACATGGGCATAAAGTAAGTGAATCATGCCCCATATCCGATGATGGCGAATTGATAAGAAAAATTAAGTTTCTATAAAATATAATTGTGGGATGCTGCAAAGCATCTCCTGATTTAGTATCAAGAAATCGATCAGAATTTCTATTGCGATTGGTCATCCATAGGAACGGCAAATGTGACGGCGCACTTTGTAAAAATGACAGATCCAAGAGCAACAGCTGACTATTACTACGAAATAGGTTTTAAGTCAACGGCAGGTAAACTGTTACCTGGTGCTTGTAGCAGGAGACAACTTGGAGTTAAATCCGAGGCTTCAGAAAGATGATGGTTCTAAGTACATCCTTACAAATGATTATTCATTTAATCCTGAAAACTCATATAAACCTTGGGACAAGGTCACAGTGTTTTATGGAAATGAACTTTTGTATGGTGATCAACCATTTTAAAGCTGTGGGTTTAGCATGATCAATTATCCGAATTAAGATGCAAAATAATGTGGCAAAAACATGTTATTTTATGGCTGTAACCTTCAAAACCTTTTATAAGATTAGAAGGTTACAGCATTTATTACTTTTTAGCTTTTTATTATGGGACCGTGAGCATTGCAGTTTTTTATCTCAAGATTGTTATTGAATATGAAATGCTTGATATTTCAATAAGCTTAGTAATATGCTTAATTAGGGTAGTTGTTTTTGTATGTGATATGTGCACTATTATTGAAATCAAGTAAACAAAATGATATTATATAGTAAATATTAGATTATAGTAAATTATAATTGCCAGCAATAACAAATTTGATAAATAAGGTTGGTGGATTATGGGGGAGATAGCATATACAGGGGCAGGCTCTGGTAAAGGATGTAAGATACACATAACGGTACAAAAGCTTAGTAAGTGTAAAGATGTAAAAAAAAATAAAGAAATGGCTGAGGAAATAAAGGAGAGATGTACGGGCAAAACTGCTGCCCAAATCAAAGAGGTACTTAAAAAAGATGTTAAGGGAACTGAAAAGCTACCGGAAGCAGAATTGGAAGCATTAGCAGCTGATCTGGCAGATACTGTGGGAGTAAGCAAAGCTAAATTAAAAAATCTTGGAGTATCGGCAAGTGGAAAAAAGCTTGAGGGAAAGAATCTTGAAATAAATGAAAAATTTCGTGGGGATCAGTTTAAAGTTGAAGACAGTTTTGATGCTTCAATTGATAAAGAAAAGCATGATATTTTGACAGCGGCTAATTGTAAGACAACATGTGCACTAAATGAA
Source organism: Bacillota bacterium (assembly GCA_023430975.1). GTDB lineage: Bacteria > Bacillota > Clostridia > Acetivibrionales > DSM-2933 > Pseudobacteroides. The sequence continues at coordinate 116,564 of JAEYYB010000036.1, forward strand.
AATTTAGATGGACATTTAAAAGATAACGATAATATTAAGCTAAGTGACAAGGATAAAAGCTGCTTAGATGAATTAGCTAATTACCGTAAAGATATTAGTCCAATAACAGAGGATACAATTGTACAAAAAGTTATTGATAAAAATGTATTTGATAAGTATTTAGATGAAGATGACCCTAGGGTATCCATATCGGGTTGTGTGTCAAAAGCGTCAGATGTAGCTCCTTTTACAAACAATGCCGATGAAGCATATAAAAATCTTCGGTTAGACTATGAGGGAAACAAATTCAAGGAACAAGCAGAAAATGGAGGAGAAACTTATGTTATGCGATGCACAAGTAGTTTTTCCCCAGGTAATGGAGAATACCCCAGAATAGATAAACGTACAAGTCCACCATGTACCGGAACGGGATTCCTTGGAAGTGAAAGCCATTTGCTGCCTGAATATACATATGGTCAAGGACAGTCTATAAATGAAGGTGCAATATTTACGGTTGATAAGGATGGCAATGAGAAAATGTGTGCGGCATGGAACAAGAAAAAAGGACGCTTTGTCCGAGTTGAATAGAGGAGAATTCATTATGTTTATGATATATAATAGTTTCTTATATAGATATATAAAAGAAAAGAATCATTTTGAAATTGTCACTTATGATAAAAACAAGATTGATAACGGTTTTATGTTAGAAGATGATATTTATTATAAGGAAATTCAAAAGGATGATAAGTGCATACAAGATATTTTCAAGGTCCAGTTTTTCTTAAAATGGGATAGTCATTTTGATGATGTAGATGAAGTATGGGAGATTCTCCTTGATGGTGGACGCCTGAAGGGAAATCAGGTGCTATTAAAGTTTGCAAAAGGAATACTGCCTGGGTGGACAGTCGAGGAACAGACGGTTTGTTCAAAATATGTAGATATTGATGAATGTGAAGACTTTTCAGTGGTATATACGTATACCGTTAAAGATGGAAATGTATTAAAAGATCCAATGGTAGTGGAACAAAAAGTATCAAAGGAAGAATTTCAAAAGATAATAACTCAGTATCAAACAAAAAATATTTAAGTAATCAAGGAAGCAAGTGGACAGTTCATTTGCTTCCTTTTTAGTGGATAAATGACGCAGTATGTAATAAAATTGATAAATGTTTTGAAGCAGTTGAATAGGGGGGAGGACATTATATTTATTATATACAGAGATAATTTATATCATTCATTGGATGAGAAAACACATTTTGTTATTATTACAAGTCAGAAAACAAAAGCGGATAAAGATTTTTTATCGACATCTAGGTCGTTTTATAAAGAGATTCCCAAAGATGATAAGTGCATTCAAGATATTTTCAAGGTCCAATTTTTCTTAAAATGGGATAGTCATTTAGCTAATGTGGATGAAGTATGGGAGATTCTAACTGAATATGAATATCTGAAAGAAAATCAGGTATTATTAAAGTTTGTAAATGGTATATTACCAGGATGGACAGAGGAAGAACAGGCGGTCAGTACAAAATATGTAGATATTGATGAATGTGAAGATTTTTCAGCGGTATATACGTATACCGTTAAAGATGGAAAAGTATTAAAAGAGCCAATGATAGTGGAACAAAAAGTATCAAAGGAAGAGTTTCAAAAGTTAGTACATCAGTATCAAATAAAAAATATTTAAGTAGTCGCTTGGGAACAAGGGGACGGGACGGTTAATGTGAAACTAGAAGTAGTGGGTATGGTAGCGAAGGATAGCGGGGAGTTCTGAAAACTGGCGTTCTCTCGAGCACTATTCCCTCTTTAATGCCATTCTAACTGCATGATCTGCATGCCGTGTAGTTTCAGGCAGGCGAAAATTTGGAGATAATTTAATAATCCAATCACAGGCAGTCTTTAGTGATATTTTATGTCCAACTGATACATAGACCGGCTTTACATTATCTTGGGTTCTTAAGACATTACCGATAATTTCTTCGTTATCAAAAAGGGGTGCATGGTCACCCCTTTTTAATCCCGGGTCAATTGATTGGCCATGTAGTCGTGTTTTTCCACATCCGATTGTAGGCACATCAAACAATACTCCTAAATGACATGCAAGACCAAATTTTCTAGGGTGAGCAATTCCTTGCCCGTCACAAACTATCAGGTCCGGGATAGTTTTAATTGCGTCCAGAGCTTTTACAAGGGATGGCAGCTCTCTAAAGGAAAACAGACCTGGAATGTATGGAAAATGTGAAACATCTTCAACTACCGAAGTTTCTACAACATCAAAAGTCTCTGAATCCAAAACTACTACAGCTGCGATTTGAAGATCGTTTTTATCGTCATAGGCAACATCACATCCAGAAATATATTTTATATCATTTAACTCATCATGAACTATTACTTTTTTAGCTAACTCCTTTTGAAGAAGCAATGCTTCAGCTTCATTCAGATTCCATGGATGTTCAAATACAGGTTTCATAAGATTTGTACCCCCTAATGATTATTGCTATTGTTGTTTATTATACCATATATGTAAATATTGATTAAGGCATGATTGAAATATTACTTCCCGTTTTGAGAGTGTTCACGAGAAAGATTAAAATCCAAAAAAGCTATGAGGGAATAGAAAGCACATTTAATAGTATAATAAATGGGGTGAGCTTATTTATAAGTATGCTATTTATAAGGATATACCTTATTTAATGAATAGAGAGTTATAATAATTGCCCTTCTGATAAATTATTATAGGTAAATAGTGTGATTTTGCATAATTATTTATTGAAAATTTCATATTAATATGTTAGAATGTTATAAAATTATCAAAGTACAGAAGATGACTACTGAAAAGTATTCATATAACTAAATAAAACCTGATGGTAATCGTTAGGGAATACCAGAATAAAAATTTTGAGAGGAGATTTCTGAATGACAACGAATAAAAAATTGCTTGATTGGGTAAAAGAAATGGCTGATATGTGCCAGCCGGACAAAATTTATTGGTGTGATGGTTCACAGGAAGAATATGATCGCTTATTAAAGGAAATGGTAGATGCAGGAATGGCTACACCGCTTAATCCTGAAAAGCGTCCTGGATGTTATCTGTTCCGCAGTGATGCATCTGACGTAGCACGTGTTGAGGACAGAACTTATATAGCATCTAAGAAACAAGAAGATTCCGGCCCTACAAATAACTGGGTTAATCCTGATGAACTCAAAGCTACAATGAGGGAATTATACAAAGGTTGCATGAAGGGCAGAACAATGTATGTTATTCCTTTCTCAATGGGACCTATAGGATCACCTATATCAAAGATTGGTGTGGAAGTATCAGACAGCCCATATGTTGTTATTAACATGCGTATTATGACTCGTATTGGTAGCAAAGTTCTTGAAACTCTTGGAGACGGGGAATATGTTCCTTGCTTACATTCAGTAGGTGCTCCATTAGCTGAAGGTCAAAAAGATTCATCATGGCCTTGTGCACCAATCGAAAAGAAATATATCAGCCACTTCCCAGAAGAAAAGACTATATGGTCTTTCGGTTCAGGATATGGCGGAAATGCTCTTTTAGGTAAGAAATGTTTCGCACTTCGTATTGCTTCTTCTATAGCTCGTGAAGAAGGTTGGTTGGCTGAGCATATGCTCATCCTCCGTCTTACAGATCCAAAGGGTAATGTAAAATATATAGCTGGTGCTTTCCCAAGTGCTTGTGGTAAGACAAACCTGGCAATGCTTGTTCCGACTATTCCTGGATGGAAAGTTGAAACAATAGGTGATGACATAGCTTGGATGAAATACGGTAAAGATGGCCGTTTATATGCTATAAATCCTGAAGCTGGATTCTTTGGTGTTGCTCCTGGTACTTCCATGGATTCAAATCCAAGTGCTATGCACAGCATAGAAAAGAACACAATATTCACAAACGTTGGCTTAACTGATGATGGTGATGTTTGGTGGGAAGGTATCGGTTATGATGCACCATCACATCTTATCGACTGGAAGGGTAAGGATTGGGCACCAGGTGCTGAAGCTCCTGCGGCTCATCCAAATGCTCGTTTTACAGCACCTGCTGAGCAGTGTCCTGTAATTGCTCCTGAATGGGAAGATCCTAATGGAGTGCCCATTTCGGCTATATTGGTTGGTGGACGCCGTCCAAGCACTATTCCATTGGTTCATGAAAGCTTTAGCTGGGAACATGGTGTATTCATGGGTTCGATCATGGGTTCAGAAATTACAGCTGCAGCTATATCAGCAAATATCGGTCAGGTTCGCCGTGATCCATTTGCCATGCTTCCATTCATAGGTTACCATGTTGGTGACTACTTAAATCATTGGTTGGAAGTTGGTTCAAAAGCTGATGCGGATAAATTACCAAAAATATTCTATGTAAACTGGTTCCGTAAAGATAAGGACGGTAAATGGTTATGGCCAGGATATGGCGAAAACAGCCGTGTTCTTAAATGGATCTGTGAAAGAGTATCAGGAGAAGGTAAAGCAGTTAAGACTCCAATAGGTTATATGCCTACAGCTGATGCTATTGATACCGCTGGTCTTGATGTAAGTGGAGATGATATGGCTGAACTCCTCAAGGTTAATAAGGATGAATGGTTGAATGAAGTTGAGTCAATCAGGAAGCACTATGCTAATTATGGTGAAAAAATGCCTAAAGAGTTATTTAACCAGTTAGATTCATTGGAAAAGAGACTTAAAGAATAATTCCATAACATAAGATATAAAGTAACGGTTGATAGGTCATTGAATAGTGGCTTATCAACCGTTTTTGTTAATATGTGGCAAACTATGTGTGTTAAAGAGCGTTTATTGATCAATTATATAAGTGGAGATATAAGCTTGAAAGACTGGAACATTTGGATGATTTGAAGTAAAGAAGCTGAGGAAGGGGATCGAACCCTCGACCTATTGATTACGAATCAATTGCTCTACCAACTGAGCTACCCCAGCAAAGTATTATAATATTAAATTATCATATTTAATCAAAATTTTCAAATACTAAATTAAAAGTAATTTTTAAGGAGAGGGAAATGAGAGCTTTTATCGGTATTGATTTTGATGAGGAACAAAAGAATAAAATAAACGAGCTTCAGCAAAGGCTGAGGAGGTATGCGATACGGGGAAGATGGAAACATATTGATAATTTTCATCTGACTTTGAAGTTTTTAGATGATATTAGTTCAAGCCAGCAAATGCAAATAGATAATGTGATGAAGGATATATGCAGCACAGTAAAACCATTTAGCCTTGATATTAAGGACATTGGTGTTTTCGAAGGAAGGGATTCCATTCGTGTTTTATGGATGGGCCTTGGCGGAGATTTTGAGGAATTGAGAGCATTGCATAGAAGGATAGACGAGCTATTAATACCAGTAGGATTTATACCTGAAAAAAGAAGCTATAACCCACATATCACTATAGCACAGGATCTAGTCTTTGAATGTGATTTCCAGCAAATACGTGATTCAATTGGAAAGTTGGATTTTAGTCCTGTCATTGTGAACACTCTCCATTTGTTTAAAAGTGAGCAGATTACAAATAAACGTGTATATACTAAAGTTTCAGACTATAATCTAAGGCATGAATGAAAAATTACTTACCGTTTTGAGCGTGTGTTCACGGGTTAAGTTAACTTATATTTCCGATTTCATTGTTACACACAGGATAATAATGGTATATATTAAATTGGGCTTATAATGTGGGAGGTAGGTTTTATGGATTTACATAATATTTTAGTTGCTTTTGGACTGACGCTTTTTGCAGGATTATCAACAGGTATAGGAAGTGTGTTAGCTTTTTTTACGAAAAAAACCAATACAAAATTTCTTTCTGTTGCATTAGGTTTCTCTGCGGGAGTTATGATCTATGTATCAATGATTGAGATATTTTCTAAAGCTAAGACTTCTTTGATCGGATATTTAGGTGAAACAATGGGATCATGGGCAACTGTTGGTTCATTTTTCCTTGGAATATTCATCATTGCTGCCATTGACAAGTTTGTACCTTCTGGTGAGAACCCTCATGAACTTCGTAAGGTTGAAGATATAAACAAAGGTAGTACCGGTGTTGATCGGGGTAAGCTTATGAGAATGGGGACGTTTACTGCCCTTGCAATAGCTATTCATAACTTTCCAGAAGGGCTTGCAACATTTACGTCTGCCATAAAAGACCCTTCGCTGGGAATTGCAATTGCCGTAGCAATAGCAATCCACAACATACCTGAGGGAATAGCAGTATCAATACCTATTTATTATGCTACAGGAGATAAGAAAAAGGCATTCAAGCTCTCTTTTCTTTCGGGTTTATCTGAGCCGGTAGGAGCCATTATAGGCTACTTAATATTATTCAGATTCTTTAATGATGCTATTTTTGGCGTTTTATTTGCAGCAGTCGCAGGAATAATGGTATTTATCTCGCTAGATGAGCTTTTGCCTACAGCAAGGGAATATGGGGAACCACACCTTTCCATTTATGGTCTTGTGGCAGGAATGATGGTTATGGCTGTGAGTTTACTTCTCTTCATATAGGAACGTAAGCTGGTTCAACCTGAGATAGGCAATGGGGGGGATGATGAAGGTTCGAAAATACTCGCTGCCTTTTTAAAAAAAGAGCTGGAAAAGTTTTTGACACCTGATCTAAATCCCTTGGGAAGAGAAATTATCGAGTGTTGCATGAATGATGGCAAACTGGAAGAATATATTGAACTTATTCCTGTAAGGATGTAATATTAGATCTATATAAAGAATACAAAGAGGCGATAAAGTGCAGTTAATTAAAATTACAGAAGAAAGTCAAATCCCATTAAACTATGAAAATACACCAGTTTGGGAGCTAATAGCATATCAAAACTTGGGGGTAGAGTTTAAAACCTATAATTCTGCACAGCTTTTAATAGGGATGTGCATGGACAATAGAAAACAATTGCGTATACCGGAGAATTTTGCTTATATAATAAGAACGGGCGGGGCAAACTTAAGGTACTCCGAATTTAAAGTGTCTTACGCTATAGCTATCGGGGGAGTAAAATATATTGTATTGATAGCCCATAACAATTGTGGGATGGTCAATTTGGTTTCAAAGAGAGAACAGTTTATTGAAGGGTTATGCAAGAATGCTAACTGGAGCAGATCAAGGGCTGAAGAACATTTTATGAATTATGCCCCCATATTTGAAATTGATAATGAAGTTGAATTTGTTTTTAATGAATCAAAAAGGTTAGCCCAAAAGTATCCGGGTGTAAATGCTGTCCCGCTTCTTTACTCAATTGAGGATAATATGTTAAGTGTGATTTTGGAAAAATAAATTTATTGCGGAAATTATTTTTGATCATGACCAAGTTTGAGGTTATAATATGGAATTTTATTGACAATACTGCATTAGGTATAATACAATATTATTGTTTAAAGGAGCTACTAAGTACTAAGTCAGCATTACGGTGCGTATACTTAATTATATATTATGCATCTGGCTTATTTACCTAAAGGATTAATGAGACTTATAATATAATCTGCGTTTTAGGTTATGTTATAAGTCTTTTTTAGATGTTTGACATGATTGGGAATTAGTGCTTGAAACGGAGGGTTAATGGGAATAGTATTACAGTCTATAAATATTATATCAAACCTAGATACACAGATAATTGAAATGATCCAAAAGTTTGGAACTCTGACTTATCTGTTCCTTTTTTTAGTTGTTTTCAGCCAGACTGGGCTATTTATGGCACCTTTTCTTCCGGGGGAATCACTGCTATTTGTAGTAGGTACGCTCTCTGCTTCGGGAACAATGAATATATGGCTAGCGACAATTTCTCTTATATTGGCGGCTATATTAGGAGACACAGTAAATTACAACTTTGGAAAATACTTTGGACCAAAGATCTTTAAAAAGCAAAATGCTTGGCTGTTGAATAGGAAACACTTGGATCAAGCCCATGCTTTTTATGAAAGGCATGGAGGCAAGACAATTATTTTGGCAAAGTTTTTACCGCTGGTCAGGACTGTAGCACCTTTTGCGGCAGGTATGGGGAATATGCCTAACGGGAAGTTCATTAATTACAATATTGTGGGCGGAATTGGCTGGGTATCAATAAATGTTTTTTTAGGGTACTTTTTTGGTAAAATTCCAGTGGTTAAAAATAATTTTTTGCTGGTAGTGATTGCTGTTGTAGCTATAAGTATAATACCAGGCATTGTGACATGGACAATAAGATTACTAAAAAATAAAAGGACTGCCGCAAGTAAATGATCGATGTATATTAAGGCATGCCTAAGTAAAAAAGAACCGGCGACAGGCCGGTTTTATAGTGTCTGGAAAATTTAGTATATCGTATATCACTATTTCATGATTAATTATTGGATGGGTGCTTGAAAGTTTTGTTCCTGCTGCTTTATTATCTTTTTCTTACCTATCTCCGTATATTCTGCCTCTCGAGGGCATATCATATAAAGAAGCTGCTGCAGTTCTCCTACATGCCTTCTTTCTTCATCAGCAATATGGTAGAGGTTCTTTTTTATTCTTTCATCGTTAGTTGCCATCGCATGAGCTTCATACCCGACGATTGCTTCAAGCTCACCTGCGATATCCACACGTAAGGCTTGTGCCAACTCCTCTTTTGACATCAGCTTGGGTGGATTGCCTACAAAAGGGTTTCCTAATAGTGCCATTTAAACACATCCTTTTTATAAATAATTAACTATATAAATTGTCCTCTTCTTTTCCGATTGGTGGTTCAGAGTATCTGTCAATATCTGGTCCGTGGCTCAATTCATCGTATATTCTTCCTATTGCTGCATATTGCTCTGAAAATCTCCTGCTGTTGTCGTCAAGCAGAAAATCTTCCAAGTCTCCAATATTTTTTATGGTTATAGGATAATCTGTATCTTCCAGCATACCATTTATTAAGTCATAGGCTTCCTTTCGATCCATAATGGTACCTCCTTACTGAGTAAGCAGCTTTCCTGAAGGATTAAGGCTTTGCATTATCTGATTAAACTCAGAGTTCAATTGGTTTACTGGCTTTTTACCCTTAATATGATTGGCCAGGTTTCCTATTCTTGTAGATATATCTTTTGAGTCTGTTATTACAACATTTGTTATAGTGTTATCAATTTGCTTTACCTTGGTGGAAATCAAATTTTTTGTAGATGCGATATCATCGTTCTTTCTGGTAGAATCATACCCAATAAGGGCAGTGTTTCCAGTAACAACTGAGTTAACCTTATCTATTCCATTGAGGCTATCTATTTGCTTACATATATTATCTGCCCTTCGTGTATCGTATCCCAGTTGTTCATTTTGAGCACCAAGCCGTACATTATTAATACCGTTTGTATTGTCAATACCCAAAGTATTATTAATATTGTTAGTATTGTTTGTATTGTTAGTATTATTAGTATTGTTTGGACTTGGAGTCCTGCCAATGTTTACTATATCAGGGGAGTTGGTTCCTATTCCTACTTTTTGATTGTTTTGTATTATGTTTCTTGCAGTGGGTCCCGGAATAGGGCTCACTCCGTTCATGTCTGTTCCTGAAAGAGTCCTTCCTTGCTGAGTTGTGTTATTCCTTGTTATACGATTTGTGTTTCTTCCGATAATGCTACCGCCTGCCAAAAGAACACCTAGTAGACCTACTCCTAATGCTATCGATAAAATAACTGGAAATCTTCTTTTCAAAGTAATTCACCTCCAGCATTATTTTTATCTAAGTTAGTATGTTTTATTAAGCCAGTTTCTGATAACTTTGTAATAATTATTTTACAATTTAAATTGTTAAACTGATAATAAGTTGTGGTAGAATAGTATAGATGATTCAATGAAAAATATAGTTTATTGAGGGAGGTAAACATGAAGAGTTTAAAGGGAACAAAAACTGCAGAAAATTTGCTTAAAGCTTTTGCAGGCGAATCACAGGCACGCAATAGATATACATTTTATGCCTCTGTTGCAGATAAGGAAGGATTTAAGCAGATTAAGAATATTTTCATAGAGACTGCAGATAATGAAAAGGAACATGCAAAAAGATTTTATAAGTTCTTGCTTGAAGGCTTGCAGGGTGAGCTTCCTGCTATGATTGAAATCAATGCATCATATCCGGTTGCACAAGGTACAACAATTGAAAATCTGAGAGCTGCAGCAGATGGAGAAAATGAAGAGTGGTCAGACCTTTATCCTGCTTTTGCAAAGGTTGCTCAGGAAGAAGGGTTCCCTGAAATTGCAGCAGCTTTTAAGCTTATTGCATCTGTAGAAAAGCACCACGAAGAAAGATACAAAAAGCTTGCTGAAAATATTGCAAATGATGCGGTATTCAAAAAAGGTGAGAAGACAAAATGGAAATGCGGCAATTGCGGATACATTCATGAAGGTGCTGAAGCACCTGAAAAATGTCCTGCATGTGTTCATCCAAAATCATATTTCGAGGTATTGGTAGAATCTTATTAAGGCATTGATAAATATTAAAAAGTGCTGCAAATGGGATAAAAAATGCCCTTTGCAGCATTTTTTGTTTATGTATGGGAAATAATAACATTAAGTAGATGGGAAAATGTTTACTGATGCTTTTAATATGTGTATAATGAACTGATATACTGCTTTATAGAACAGAATCTTTAAAAGGGGGAATGAATTATTGAATATATGATTTTAATTATTCTGGGACTTATTGTAGGAACATTAGGAACACTTGTTGGTGTCGGCGGAGGTTTTATACTCCTTCCGGTTCTGTTGACCATATACCCCGAAAAGCCCCATGAAGTTATTACTGCAATCACGCTTATGATAGGACTCATTAACTCATCAACAGGCGTTTTGGCACACAGAGGATCCGGTAGAATTGACTTTAAGTCAGGCTTTATTTTTGCGGCAGCTACTGTTCCAGCCTCTGTTTTAGGGACCTATTTAACTACATACTTGCCTGTTTCATTGTTTAAGATAATTTTAGGAATAGTTATGGTCATGGTTTCTGTGCTCATTTTTATAAGTAACACTGATAAAAAGAAAGAAAAGAATGTTAAAAAAAACCATTCAAAATTTATTATGGAAAAGAGCTTTAGTAGAGGGGATGGAACTATAGAGGAATGGTCTTATGATGTAAGGTCAGGAGTAGTGTGCAGTGCAACAGCAGGATTTATCTCCAGCCTTGTTGGACTTGCTGGAGGAGTATTCCATATTCCAATGATGATCCGCATACTTGGTTTTCCTGTTTTAGTGGCTACAGCGACTACTCAATTTGTTGTGATTTTTAGTTGTCTTTCAGGAACAATAACTAATATTGTATCAGGTGCAATAAAAGGAGGCATAATAATGGCTATTGCGATTAGCCTTGGAGTAATTCCTGGAGCATTTTTTGGTGCATCAATATCCAAAAGGATGAAAAATATTTGGATTATTAGAATCTTTGCAGTTATGTTAATGATATCTGCCTTTAAAATTATCTTTTCTGCGTTTTAGAATCTTGGGTTAATTCATATCTTCTTAGTTATATTAATAGTGTTAATGATCTTACATTAGGTAGGGCAAATAACGAACGGTTTTAACGGGATTTGCCATAGATAAATGTAATAGATTAATCACATTTAATATAGCTCATATACTTTAAAATTCTGATTTATTACATAACAAGGTCTGGCTCAATAGATACTTTATTTACAACATATATGAATAAAACTCCATTGATATAGCAAATTTAATATGATAAATATGATATAATTATTATGTAAATATATAAAATAAATTTCAAGCTGTAAAGCTGCAGAAGCATATAAATGTAGGGATTTAAAGGAGACTGACTTATGAGCCGATCACTTCAACCTGGAGGAAATGTTGCTCTAGGTTCAATGCAAGGAACTGTAATAGTTACACATAAACTTTCACAAGACATAGATACTTCTTTGACTGCATTTTTGTTAACTGATAATAGTAAGGTTCAGGGAGACGAAGGTATTGTGTTTTATAATCAACCTCAGGGGCCGGGAGGTATGGCAATTTATTATCCTCCTCAGGATGAATCGGGGGAGAGGACCCACAAGATCAGCTTCGATTTATCAAAGGCTGGTCAAAATATTACAAGGATTGCTGTAACATTAACTGAAGATAAAGGTAACGGATTTGTAAAAGTTCAAAATCTTAAGGCAAGTGTAAATGTGGGAAATGATGTTATTGAGCTTACGCCTGCACAGTTTACTGAAGAAAAAGGAATTGTTGTGCTTGAACTGTATATTCGTAATGGCCAGCCGAAAGTGAAGTCTGTATGGCAGGGATTCTCATCAGGATTGGATGGCCTTTGCAAGCATTTCGGCGTTGAGGTAGCAAAGGAAGATGTAGGTGCTGCTAAAACAGATGATGTAGTGAATGCAGTAAATGAAGTTAATGCCAGTAAAGCAAGCAGCCAGGCTGGCATAAATCTAGCTGCTTCAAAGCAGGGTACAGTTTCAGAACAAGGCTTTGAAGCTAAAAATGGCATGGATAAAAAACAGGGCAATGATTCAACCACATCTATGGAAAGTCCGAAGGTCAATTTGCAGAAAGTCACTGGAAAGATCAATTTGAGTAAGGGACAGAAGCCAGTCATTATTGATAAAACTTCAGAAATAACTGCCTATGTAACCTGGGACTCTAAAACGGACTATGATATATATGCACTGGTCTTAACAAAGGATGGGAGACAAACTGATGTAGCAATGTTTGGTGCTGATGGTGTAAAACCTCTACAAAGTTTTGATAATGGTGCTGTTGAGCATATGGGTGATGTTGGGCGTTCTGCAAGAGGATTTTTTTCCTTCCGCTCTAAAAAGTCCAAGGAAGACAGTAAAACTGAGATTATTAAAATAAGGCCTAATGATAACGTAATGGCAGTAGTTCCTGTGGTCTACTCCGCACAAAGCAATGGTACAGGTTCTTTTTACCGATATAGAGCGTCAATGACTATTGATAATAATGAAGGAACCACTGTTTCTATTTCATCTCAAAATGCTAATGATGATGATCTTATATTTACATGTGTTCCTGGAATTATTCTAAATACACCTGAAGGAATTGTGATAGATGCTGTTGAGATGTACAGTGAGCCGGGATCGGAGAGGCGGCCAAAGCTTTTAAGAGGACATGACGGCAAGATTAAGGTACTTATGGATGCCGGCCCTCGAAATGATTACAAATAATAGCTTGAAAAAAATAACCCGCAGAATCAAAAAACTTGAATCTGCGGGTTATAATGACTAATGGTTTCTTATTTACCGTATTTCTCGTAAACTCGTACAACCATTATAACTGCTTGCTCTCTTGTGGTTGTACCTTTAGGAGCTATATTACCGCCGCCTACACCTTTAATAAAACCGTTTTTATTCATAAATTTTACAGGATCCAATGCCCATGGTGATATTTGTTTCTCATCGGTAAATTTCTCAATACCATTGGTGCTAAAGTCTGCACTCGGTTTAACCACTTTAACTGCACGGTTCATCATGGCAGCAACCTGCTCGCGGTTTGTCAATTCGTTAGGAGCAAACTTGTTGTTTCCAACTCCGTTAACAATGCCAAGCTCAAAAGCTTTGTATATTTCTGGATTTTTGGTATCGTTAAAAGCAGTTGTGTCCTGATATGAAGCCTCTTTACCAAACATCTTCTCGTAGAGCTTTATTGCAACTTCTGCAAACTCTTCACGGGTAATGGGACCATTCATTTTATCCTTTATTTTATCAGTAATAAATCCGTATTCATCTGCCTTATCAAGTTCAGGAACTGCCCATTCGCTGGCATCCTTATAACTTTTCTGAAATCCTTTAATAGCGGTGGATGCTATGTTTGAATAGGGAGAAGAGCTGGTATCTGTCGCAACTCTATTTCCATGTTCATCATTAACTTCATAGTGAAAATAGTCTGCTTTAACACGGAAGTTATAAACATTTGCTTTTATGTCTATATTTCCGTTAATTCCCATATCTTCCGGGTTGATTGTAATAGTATTTCCGTTAGAAGCATCCACGCTTCCGGTTTGCTGCCATTCACCGCTGCCGATCTGGTATTCAGCCATATAAAAAACTACTTCTTCATCTTTCGAAGAGTTTTCCAATATGTTCTTAACTGCCTCTGGAACGCTAAACTTGAGCTCAAAATAAGGTATGCCATCTTCATTGCTTTTAACTTCAACTGTCAAGTCTTTTGGAGATTCAATGTTTACAGCTGCAGTATACACCATACTTGCCGTGATTATCAAAAAACATACTGTTAGTGCAATAAATCTTTTCGTCATAGTGCTACACTCCTTATAAAAGTAATTTGCATAATAATGGTGAAATATTTATCTTCTTGTTATATTTTTATCGTCAATAATTATAGTATAAATAATACTAAAATATCTAAAGTTGCCACCTAAAGTATTGTTACTGTTTAACTTCCTTAGTCAAGTTTTTCCGACATTTGAATAATCTTCTTCACCCAAGTACTATCGAGGCTTTTCATATAAGCTGCCAAGGCAGTCTGCCATTCCTTTTCGCTCTCAGATAAATGCAAATCAAAGTCTCTGTTACTTAAGTATCTATAGTCTGGGATTTTATTGGATGGGAGCTCCTTTAAAAGCATGGCCAGTTCCAGATCCCCAAGAGATGAGAATATTTCGTTATATTCATTTTCAAATATACAATTTGCACCAAGTATATCCATCAAATCAACAAAGCTATGAACTTCCTGCCAAATGATTTTCAATTTGTCTGAAACATTTCTGCAAGATCGTATTTCTTCGGATACCTTTCTAAATAACTCATCATCCATCTTATTACCGTCTTCGAACCTGAAATCTGACGAATCATTTTTTTCTTTCATTTGAATAAAAATAGTAGATAATTTATTTAGCTGCAGCAATTTTTTTATTCTTGCCGACATACCATTAATAGCTTCATAAATGTATTTTATTAAAAATTCATTTTCAATTTCCAACTCCCTTATTATTTTATCCGCGGAGCTGGATATTTCCGATTCATAGTCATCTGAGGACATGCTTAATAAAGTACGTTGCAGGTATAAACAATCATTCTCATTAATTCTTAGATCTTTGGCACTTCTTTTAAGCAAAACCGAACCCAATGAATTTGCAAGTACAAGCTCAAAAATATTAATCAGCAGCTTCTTATTCTCTTTGCTATAACCGTTTAACAAATAAAAAATACTTTCCTTTGAAAAACGTCTGCAGAATTCATTTTCACAATACAGCTTTTGAAGGTAAGAGCTGATATATTCAATTCCGCATGTGTCCATCCTGTCTATACATAATGGATAATCTATTGATACAACTGAATCATGGGCAGCAAACATGGGGTTATAATCCTTAAAAAAGCCGGCAAGCGACTCTATGGTGTCATTATATGCAATATTATCAATAGAAATTTTGCTTTTTTGAACCAAATGAAATAACTCTCTTGTTTTTTCAATCTCAATTTTTATAAGTTCTTTACCCTTGGAGTAAACGTCCATTAACTTCGTAGATTTAATTGCATACAAACATTCGTCAGTGTTTGGTAGGCTTTTTAGATAAAAATCCATTGTATATATAATTGACAGCATAAGGCTTTGAGCAGTTTCAACCGTCACAGAGCTACTGTCCCCCTGGGTGTAGGATCTTGTCTCAATAGTAAGGATATCAGCAAGTTGCGTTCTGATGCTTGTGATTTCCTCCATGGTAAGAAGCTTAAGCCTTACCGCTTCATTTAACAGAGATTGTAAATAATTTGACTTGTCTAAGTTCTCTTCCCTTATTGAATATTGTTTTTCTATACCTGTACTCATTCATAATCCTCCCCGAAAAAGTATTCATCAGCTCCGTCATCTTCATCAATATTATTATAATCATCTTCGTCGTATCTGATATTACGTGCTATCTTATCCAGATCCCTGTTCTGCAGCAGCTCTAAAGAGCCATGACACCTGTTGTTAAAGTTATCCTTCATTATGTCAATGAGTTCATCATCGCTTAACTGGTCCAGAGTTTCATTTTTATAGTAGTAAAAGGTTTCGATCAATTCATTAAGTATATTTGTATAATCTTTTTGTGTTATATAAGGCGAATCACAAAAGGCTTCAATCAACTTATTTATTATGCCTCCACCCAATTCAATCCTTCCATAACCTTTTAAGGTATCATTTCTCGTTTCAACAAGCTCTCTAGCCTCGTCAGGCGATAAAACAAGCCCGTATCGGGATGTAGTTTCATTGCACTTTATGATTTCATCTACCCCAGATTGGCTTAAATCCAGTATTGGAGAGAGGAGAAACTTTTTATCCATAATATACCTCCTTAAAATATTTCCCCAAACTATTGACAAACAATTTTGTTTGTGATATAGTTAAAGTGTAGAGTTATGCAAAAAAACAAAAAATATATAGATTTTTATTATACCATTGGATTGGAAAGAATTCAATGGCTTTTTAATATTTGGGGGATTTAATGGATATAAAAAGTAAAAGTAAAGTTTTTTTAACTCTGTATTGCATAGCGTTTTTCACCGCTTGGACAGTTTTTGAGCTCTATTTGAAAGATTCTGTTAAAGAGATCAATCCATATCTAGCATTGGGGACTAAATTTTTAGTATGGACTTTACCGGTTATTTTAATTGTAAAATATAAATTCAAAGAAAATGTTTTATCGTATCTTCAAATGAAAAGAAATGTTAAAGCCGGATTAAAAGCTGGATTAATATTTGGGATACTGGTCACATTTTATCATATTGCAAGGATTTTACTTTTTCAAAAAGGTCTTAACCCTTCTTTTGATCTATATGCAATGATTAGTACAGTGATTCTTATAGGGTTCACTGAGGAAATTGTATTCAGGGGTTTCATACTTATGGAACTATGGAAGATGACAAAATTTTGGGCAGCAAACTTAATATCCTCCGTACTGTTTTTGCTGATTCATTTTCCAAAGTGGTATAAAGAGGGAAGCTTGCTACATACTGAAGCAATTGGATCATTTGTTTTTGTAATTTGCTTCGGGTTACTGCAGGGTTATGTTTTAAAAAGAACAAAATCAATTTGGCCATGTATGATTATTCACTCGGTAAACAACTTTATGACTATGTTTTTTATGGTATAAGCTAAAGGTGATAGGGTAAATTAAAGTAAAATAACTTATTTTGACGGAATAATTGTTAAGATTTATAAAAGTTTAACTATGGCTGTGAGTAAGGAGCGATATCATGCTGGAAGAAACAATGCTTGAAAAAAAGGTATGGGCGGTTGTTGGTGCCAATCAGAGGCAGGAGAAATACGGAAATATGATTTACCGCAAGTTAAAGAATAAGGGGTATGAAGTGTATGCCGTAAATCCGGTATATGATGAGGTAGAGGGAGATAAATGCTACAATGATCTCTCATCCCTGCCCAAAGTCCCTGAAGTCATTAATATGGTTGTTTCTCCTAAAAGAGGAAAGGGGTTTTTGGATGAGGCTGCCAGACTGGGCGTAAATTATGTATGGCTCCAGCCGGGAACATATGATGACGAAGTCATGAAGCAAATAGAAGATCTTGGGTTGAAAGCGGTTCAGGCATGTGTTCTAGTTGCCACAATATGAAATGGTAAATGATTAATTATTGATTGACTAATTTTTGATACGGAAGTAAAATTGTTATATGAGGTAAGGCATGATTGAAAAATTAATTACCGCTTTGAGCGTGTGTTCACGAGTTAAGTTAACTTTGAAAGCGAATTTGTACGGTAAGTTGTATTTTAAACATGACTAAGGAATGCCTTAGAAATAACTTCATATTCTCAAGGACAAAATCCCGACCATTTAACGGGTTTTTGGACGATTAGAATTAGATGTTATTTCTTAGCCATTACTAAATCTCTGGTGGAAATAAAATAGTTACCATTAAGAAAGGGTAAGGTATAGACTGATGAGGATTGGCTAATTCGGCAAAAAGCAATTTGATATTGACGTTTGTTACTGGGGAATTATGGTGTATTCTAAACCGCAATTTCTCACAACAACAATCAATGTTGCAAAATCACTTTGTGATTTTGTTTGTGCTGGATTAGCTGTAAATAAGATATGGGCAGATATTGACTGCCATATTAAAAGTTCTTAACACTTTTAATATGTTAAGTTTATGTAAATTGTGCTTATATAATTTTTATTCTTGAAGCTCAGTTTATAAGAAACTTAATGCTCTAATAGTATCCATATTTGGATATTGAAGGGCAAATTTACAGGTTAGGCTTTCCAGCACATTAATTAGGATGTGGAAGGAGAGTTTTTTTATGCTTATTTTAGAAGCAGGAAATATAAAAAAATATTATAGAGACAGACTTATAGTAGGTTTTGACAGTTTAAAGATATATAGAGGTGACAAGATTGGGATTGTAGGACAAAACGGTTCAGGGAAAACAACACTCCTAAACATACTTTCAAAAAGTATCCAACCGGATGAGGGTTTTGTAAAGCAATACAGCGAGATTGCTTATATAAAGCAGTTTTCTGATGAAAAAATGGAAGCAGATCCTAAAGCACTGAAGGAATTCAATTTGAATAATATATCTCAACACAGCGGACTAAGCGGAGGGGAAAGAACAAGAATTAGAATTGCAAATGCAGTAAGCAAAGACAGGGTGATTCTCTTAGCAGACGAGCCGACAGCAAACCTGGATTATAAGGGAATAGGGCTTTTAAGGGAAAAGCTTTTTGAAGCGGAGTCGTTACTACTTATTAGCCATGACAGAGAACTTTTAGATAGTGTTTGCAACAAAATCCTTGAGGTAAAGGATGGTAAGATAGCTGTATACAGCGGTAATTATTCCTGTTACAAAGAGCAACTTGAGATGGACTTCAGGCATAAGGAACAGCAATATGAAAAATACATTTTGGAAAAGTCAAAGCTTACCGAAGCAATCATTGACAGGAAAGACAGAGCAAAATCCATGAGGAAGGCACCAAAAAGAATGGGAAATTCTGAGGCCAGGCTTCATAAAAGGAAAACTACTGAGAAACAGCAGAAGCTCAATAATGCTGTAAATAGTATAAAAACCAGACTTGAAAGGCTTGAGGTAAAAGAAAAACCAAATGAACTACCTACAATTAAATTGGATTTTTCTTTGACAAACCCGCCTGAAAACAGAATAGTAATATCATCGAACAATTTGGCCTGCAGCTTCGGCAGCAGAAAGTTGTTCGATGATGTAAAATTCAATATCTATAACGGTTCTAAAACTGCTCTTTGGGGAGAAAACGGAGCAGGAAAGACTACATTGTTAAACCTCATTTTTGAAAAAGACGATAAGAACATTTATGTTGTTCCCAAAGCCAGGTTGGGTTATTTCAGACAGGGTTTTGAAAACCTTGATAACAATAAAACGGTTTTGGAAAATGTAATGGATGGCAGCGTGCAGAACCAGGCTGCTGCAAGGACAATATTAGCCAGGCTTCTTATTGGGGGGGATGATGTATTTAAGAAGGTAGGCGTATTAAGCGGCGGCGAAAGAGTTAAAGTTTCTTTTGCCAAGCTTTTTGTATCAAGTGCCAATGTGCTTCTGTTGGATGAGCCTACAAACTTTCTTGATATGGAATCCATAGAAGCCTTGGAAAATGTGTTGTGCGATTATGAGGGTACCGTTATTTTTGTATCTCATGATACTGCATTTGTAAGTAAAGTTGCTACAAAAATGTTGGCTTTTGAAAAAGGTGCTGTCAGGGAGATTGATGGGAAGCTGGAAGATTATATGAACGGAAGTCGTAAAGTGCATTCAAATAAGAAAAATGATATAGACCGTGTGGTGCTGGAATTGAGGATTGCCGAGGTAGTTTCCAAACTTTCAATGCCTGGAGCGGATAGGGAGGCTCTTGAAGCTGAGTACCAACGTTTGATTAAAGAATGATTAACAGTTAATGAATGATTAAAGAATGCCTAATCTTTAGGTTATTTATTTAAAAAACAGGGGATGATGCAAAATGCATCTCCCCTATTTCATATCTACCATTTGCTGATTTTGCTCAGTTTATAGCTCTTAGTACTCTTGTCATACTTCAAGGTATAGCACCAGCTATATTTACGGGATTCATAATTTTTCTTTGTAGAGTACTTTATGCCTATGTCTTCAAGTACATAAACCTTTACCTCATCGGAATTATTCAAATATCCCATCCCATAGATTTCAAAGCTTACAAGCTTTTCCTTAATGCCATTTTTGTTCAGGTTCTTTATAAGGGTTTTTTGTTCGTTATATAGGCTGCTGTCCTTGTAAAGAAGGGGCTCCACCTTCTTGAAGTCGTTTGTATTTATCGCCTCAATTAATTTATTTTCATAAGCCTTGATTTGATTTTCAATACTTGCAGAAGTATCAACAGCCATATTACTTAGGTAATGGATTTTGCTTTTTTTAATTTCTTTGTCAAAAGAATTCCAGAAGGTGCCTTTTGTATCAATAATGTCAATTATCTGTCCGTAAGGTACTTCAAAGGATACAAATCCGGCTGCATAGGCAGCTACTTCGTAAGGGGCGAAGGTTATCACCAGAGCGTCCTTTTTTGCTGTAAACCCAATTGTATCCTGGACAGTTGGAGTTGAGTCAACAAACTGGAAATATTCAAAATCAGTAATCTTTTTGTTTAGAGCAATCTGATTTCTTATTATAGTTGTAAGCCTCTCGTTGTATTTGGAGTTTGCTTTGAAAAGATCCTTAAGCTTATATAGTTCGCCTGTTTTTAGGTTCAATGGATAGTCTTTGGTGTAAGGCATTCCGTGGGCGGCTCCAATGGGATATATATATCCATTGGCCTGAATTGTCAGAAGATCTTTGTTTTTTTGTACTTTGAAGTTTTCATCTTGAATGTTTTCATTTTCTAAATTATCCTGGGCAATTTTTTCTTTATCCTTAAGAAATGCATCAGTCAACTTTTTATTAATTTTCTCCTGCAAGCCGGAATCAGATAATCCTGAAATTTCAGGGTACTCAATGTAAGTGTAATAGTCGGGTCTGAACTTGCTCCCTTTAACTGTAATACCTGAATCAAATGTGTAATCTTTATTCTGCTTCCAGATTAAGGAGCCGTCTTTTTGGTAATACGAGAGATAATTATCACAGCTGGCTTTTATTACTCCTCCAACAAACTCCAATCTACCAACGCCTTCTATAGTAGGAAGATCAGAGGCCTTATTGCCGTTTTTATCAATGAAGAATGTTTGCGTTGAACTGCATGCAGAAACATAATCCCCATCAAATTCCTGTATGTTATAGTATAAAAAGTCTGTTAACTGTTTTCCGTCACTGTTAAATATTGCATTTGGATAATTTGAATACCCAGCGTACCCAAAGCCTTTTTTGTTAACACCATAAAGACCTTTACCTATATAATGAATACCTGAGTATTGGGGTTTTATAATATATTCGCCATTAATATTGATAAGTGCAGGGTTTGTTTCGTATTCTTCCTTACCCGTTTGAATAGTAACCTTTGCTACACCGTTGATGAATTCCTCTGCTTCAGTAAACTTAGCCTTAATAGCTATCTCACCGTCTGAGAATTTATAACCGAATTTATTAGTCTTTTGGTCCATAAAAGAAACAGGCCATAAAACTTCTTGACCATTAGATGGTACATCACTATTTTTTACAACATTACCCTTCCGATCAATGCTGATGGATTTTTCTGTTGTAGGCATTACTTTTGCAATACCGTCTTTAAAGTTCTGGGCATAAGTATATTTTGGTGATATAATGATATTTCCTTTCATATCCATGTAACCATATAAGGTATTGTCTTTTTTGGTTTCTGAGAATAAAACAATTCCTTCCGAAACACTTTCAAGTCTGTACTTGCTGGTAAGAACGACTTTCCCTTCCTCATTTACCAATTTGCCTCCCTTTTCATTTTCATAAACAACTGTATAACCATTATCAAAATCTGGTATGTAACAACTAAAAGGACCTAAAACTGTTTTCCCTTCTTTGTTAATGAAGTATGAATTGACATCATATGTGTTGATGGTATTTGATGTGTCCTCATATACAACAGCAATTCCTTTAGCTGAAAAATTGTTTACAGAATCATATTTAGGGGAGATCACAAATTCACCAGAAAGGTTTATAAAGCCCCATTTATCACTTCCATTCTGTTCTGTAACTGCGGGAAGAAGCATTGCATTATCTTCGCCAGATGAGTATAAAGATAATGACGGTAGTAAAAGTATTAAACATAATATTAGGCTAACTATTTTTTTCATATAAATTGCTCCTCTTATAAAAAATATTATTAATCTTGGGTTTGTCAGATCAAAGTGCGATAATTAGAATAGCGTTCACAATTCTCTTCTTTTATTCTATTACAATAGGAGTCAAAAATAATTACCGAATAGTTAAGAAATAGTTAAGGTTCAGATTGGAGTGAGGAGTGAGTTATATTTATTATCATATTTAACAATTTATACAGTAAAAAGGTTGATTCCTTAGTAATTATAAAAAAACTTCCACCTATGTGCTTGATTTCATGTCCACTGAACTCGTGAATATAATCTCGCAAGTGAAAGTATTCTTTAATCATTACTTTCCGTAATAATATTTTTATGATACTTTACCAAAACCAATATCTCTTCTTTGTAATGGTATATGCAATTGTCAAAACAATAAGGAATATAAATGCTAAAACAAATAATCCAATGCTTACAGTCAGCGAGTCTATTTTATCTTTGGCAAGTAGATATTTACCAGGAACATCAATTATCATCGTTCCATCTTTAACTGAATTATTAAGCAATTCATATTTATCCTTTGAATTATTAAATAAATAAAGGTGATCTTTCTGAAGAAATTCATCTCCTTTAAATGAAATGCTTATACTACCTGGAAGATCTTTGTTATCATTGATAATTAGCTCAATTCCTGATTTTACTTCTTTAAATAAAACCTTTGTCAGGAATTCATTTTCATAGTTAACTATATTCTTACCGTCCAATATAATATTATATTTAGCACCTTCAATTATGAGAGTATGTTTCAATTTGTATAAATGTTTGAGTATCTGCTTAGATACTATAGAAATATCGTTAATCCTAAGTTTCGTGGTCATATCAGATTTATTTAATAAATTAAGTAGATAATCATCTTCAACCTTACTTGATTTATCTGGTAAAACAGAGTTTCCATCAGAAATTGCCCTATCTTTATTTACAATTATATTAACAGCTGAATTCATGTATTCATTAGAAACAATAACTGTTGTTTCTCCTGAATCTACAGCAGTTACAAAGCCGCTCTGATCTACTGATGCTATTGATTCATCAGTGGATTTATATTTAATCATCTGATTTGCTTCCGGTGGTAATACCTTACATATAAGCTGGAATTGATCGCCTGTTTTTAATACTAAAAAGGTTTTATTTATCTCAATGCTAGTTGTTGCAGCTTCTACTTTAAACTTAAATTGCTTTGATACTTCTCCAGCTTTAACAGTTATAATTGTTTCGCCCTTTTTTAGGGCTTTAAGCACACCACTGGAGCTAATTGAAGCTACTTCTTTGTCGCTAGAAATATATTCTAATGTTGAATCTGATGCACTGGAAGGAAGAACTGTTGCGGTTATGTCCTGTGCTTTTCCCACTTCCATTACTTCTTTATAATCACCTAGCTCAATATCTTTTACCGAAGTTTGTGCTTTTTCTTTCACCATTAATGTAAACGATTCTGTTATTCCATCAACTTCAACTGTAATTACTGTTGATCCAACAGAATGTGCAGTTATTCTTCCAAATCCATTTATGGTGGCTACCTTTTCATTATTAGACTTGAAGGTAAATTCAGGATCAATAGCATTTTGGGGTAAACAAGTTGGTGTTATCAACTGTGTTTCTCCTATTTTCATTTCTTTCTGGATATCCCCTAAATCAAGTTCCTTCACTTTCAAATTATTTGTTTCTTTATTTCCATTGAAACTTTCTTTTATAGATACATCAGGTTTCTCTTCAGCAAATATATGTATATTGTCAAAAAGTTGACAAGCCATTAACAAAATAACTACCAACAACCCTACCAATAGTTTCCTTACCATTATGCAAACTCCTATCTTGTCAAGAGTCCCAATCCTTCTAACATGTAGTTAAAATAGGTTACTTGATCATAATGTATACGTGTTTCCACTGTCATACCATTGAAAAGATTAACTTTATATCCATCCTTACTAATGATATATTTATTATCAGGAATAATATCAACTTTAAAATAACTCGCAGCATTCTCATTAT
The DNA here is from genome assembly GCA_023430975.1 of Bacillota bacterium. GTDB lineage: Bacteria > Bacillota > Clostridia > Acetivibrionales > DSM-2933 > Pseudobacteroides. Next base: position 140,762 of record JAEYYB010000036.1, read on the forward strand.
TCTCAACAGTAATATCGCTGTCTATCTTTGTCAAAGTTCCAGTTATAGTTCCATATATACCTTGAGACAAGCCCGATATAGCAATATCTACTTTATCACCAACTGTAACTTTTGATCTGCTTTCTGCACTTAAATATGCCTGTATTTTATATTCATCCTTTTCTGCTGCAATGGTTGCAACAGGACTACCTGCCTGAACAACGATACCTTCTTTATAATCTCCTAGCATATGGAGCTTGCCTGTTTCACTTGCAGTAACTTTGTATTCCTCCTGACCGTTTCCGACGGCCTCAAGTTGAACATCAATAGAGGATATTTCATTTTGGTAATTTAATATCGAATCTTCTACCCCTTTTAAAGTAGAATAGTAGATCTCAGATATTTTACCTTGATTTTTTACTATTTCTTTTTCTATCTGTTCATCAGAATAGCCATATGACTTATAGGTTCTTGTATCAAGTTTATTTTGTGCTATCTGGCTTTGATAGTTTTTGTATTGAAAATAGAAAAGACTATCTTTGTCATTGCTTTCATCAAAAAAATTGGTGTTATCTTTTATAGATTCTCTTAATTTCTCCAATTGCTTAATCTCAGATAAATATATTGACTTTTTTCCTTCCAATTGTTTTGCTTGTAAATCCAGGTCAGTACTTTTTACTGTAAATAGCACATCACCCTTTTCCACGGTTTTACCTTCTTCCATATAGTTATCTGCTATTTTCCCATTATAAATAGGCATCACCATGGTTTTATTAATACTTTGTACTATTCCATTTGACTTGATTATATCTATTTTATAGGTTCTAATACTCCAAAAAATTATTATAAATATCAGTATTAGTATAAATATTATGATAAAATAGCCGAAATTCGGAACTTTTTTATCATACAACAACCTGCTATCCTTTAACTCATTAAAAGATATCATTTGTTTACTCATTATTCTCACACTCCATAAAAACATCAGCTATCAAATCGCCATCATTATTTGCTACAAAAATAGTGTAACTATCACCCTTCAATGAAATATCTTCTTCAAAGGCTGTTATATTAATTTTATCATATGCTAGCTTTAGCTTGCTTTCATTTCCCTTGAATCTAGCATAAATGCAATTCTTCACTCTCAAGACAGCTTCCATAGAATATGGCGACTCAACATTGTGCAGAAATGTGTTTGCCTGTCTTAAAAGTTTAATTACTACTTTAGCATCTTGTGTTTCGCTACAAGTGCCAATAGTTGTATATTGAACAATTGGTCCAATAGGCTGTGCACCTTTATTTTTAATATAATTCTCCATTTTAATAATTTCTTTATCCAGGCCCTCATTTTCTTGTAAGTCAAATTCCTTTGTTATTACATTTGTTAATTTTAATGTCTTGTTATTACTAATTTGAATTTTTTCATTTTTCATTATAATATCCCTCCTAAATTAGATCTTTTTTGGTTACATAATTTAGTAGCTTATTTCATTTTCATATTCAGTTATATAATCCTCAATTTGTTCTTCCTTATCTTCTTTGATCAAGAAGTTACCTTGCTGCATCTCCCAAAGCTTATAATACTTTCCTCTCATTGCCAATAATTCCTCATGAGTTCCTTTTTCATAAATTTCACCATTATGTAATACTATAATGCAATCGCAATTCTTGACGGTAGCTAACCTATGAGCAATTATTAGCATAGATTTCTTCTTGAATTTATTGTAAATCATGTCGAAAATTATGCTCTCAGTAGCAAAGTCAAGGTTACTTGTAGACTCATCCAAAATATAAAACCCGCTTTTTTTAAGAAATGCCCTCGCCAATGCTATTCTTTGTTTTTCTCCACCACTTAGCCCATTGCCTGATTCCTCAAGATGTGTATGATACTGCATGGGAAGCTTTTTAATAAAGTCATGGGCATCTGCTTCTTTAGCAGCCTCTTTTACTTCATCCAATGATGAATCCATTTTTGTCACCCTGATATTGTCATATATACTTTTTGAGAATAATTCTATACTTTGAGGAACATAGGAAACTGCCCTCCTAAGAGAATCATTGCTTAGTTCGTTTATATCTAGTCCATCAATAAGAATTTCTCCCTCTTCTGGTTCATAATATTTAAGCAATAATTTAGCAATTGTTGACTTGCCGCTTCCGCTGCTTCCTACCAAAGCTACTTTCTTACCTTTAGGAATGGTAAATGACAGATTTTTGAGTACTGGTTTTCTGTTACCATATCTGAATGTTACTTTTTTAAATTCAATGTCTCCATCAATTTTTTCTATATCTTGATAATTGCCACCTTCTTGCTCTCTTTCACTATCCAAAATTTCTGCAATTCTTTTCATAGAAATATTAGCTTCTTGAATTTGTATCTGCAATTGTACTAATCTCCCTATTGGGTCCATAAAATATCCTGAAAGTGTCATGAAAGCCATCATATTTCCTAAAGTGATTTCATTATTAATCACTTGCATAACACCAAAATACATTAATGCCAGATTACCTCCGGTTTGAATCAAGCTGGATATGGAGCCTTGTATATTAGATAGCATACCTGATTTTAGCGATATTCTAAGAGATTTTATATATTCTCTTTCGATACTTTCCAATTCTGTTTCTTCATTTGCATTACCTTTAATTGTTTCAACGGCCTTCAAGCCTTCAATTATTTGCGAATTCAATGTAGATGACTGCTGCATTTGCTCCTCATTAATCTTTTTGTAAGGCTGCTTAAAAATGAATACCAATCCTACACTAATCAGAGTAAGGAAAACAATAACCACAAAAAGAGATGTATTCATTTTGTAGAGAATAATACCTGTTATAAGTGCCATTGATATATCCATTACTAAGGTCAATGCTATATTGGTGAATATACCCTTTATAGTAAACGCATCAGAAAACCTGGTAATAATATCTCCTGTTTTTCTTGAGGCGAAAAATTTCATAGGTAACTTATATATATGTTCAAAATACCCTAAAAGTAAAGGAATATCTATCTTTTGTGAAAGATAAATCATTATCCATTGTCTTATAAAGCCTATTAGCACTTGAGTAACAGCTATTGCTGCAAAGACTGCCAGTACAGCAATCAACATGTTCTTTAAACGATATGGCAATATCTCATCCATTATGATTTTATTAAACAGAGATGATACAATGCCCATTACCGTCAATATAGCCGATGCAAGGATTGAATAAGCAAAGAGCTTTTTTTGCGGGAGCAGTAAATGTAAAAACCTTGTGAATATACTTTTTCCACCGATCTTACCTGCTTTAAATTCTTGATTAGGCGTAAGAAGTAGGATTGCTCCAGTAAAATCTTTGTAAAACTCGTCAATTTCCAACCTTAATAAATCCTTAGCGGGGTCGCCGATCACTACATGCTTCTTCGTAATCTTAAAAATGACGACAAAATGGCTTAAACCTTCTTTTGTAAGAACATTGGCAATGCATGGCAATGTAAACTTGCTTAAGAATCCTTCCTTATCTACGCGAACTGCTTGGGAAGTAAATCCTAATTCATCGGAACATTTTTTTAGCCCTATCAGGTTTGTACCTTTTAAATCAGTTCCCATCATATCTCTTAATTTTGTTATTGTAGTTTCTTTTTTGTAATGCAGACAAACCATTGCCAAGCAAGCTGCAGCACAATCCATAATATCGTGTTGTTTTACAAACGTATACCTCATTTGATCCCCTTAAAAATATTAATTCATTTCTTATAATTGCATCTTCTTAAATGTTTGGAAAATTAATAACATAAGTATCTTATGGATATAAAAAATTAACAAATGCTAAACTAAAATAAAAATGTGTTCGAATTAACTGAATAATCCGAACACATTCATGCAAAATTAAGTTTATGGAATAATCGGATTAAGTGCTGCATAAGCATATACAGCGTTAAAAATTATATATCTTTGTACTCCGCCAATAGTGGCCGTATCACGACCGTTTGCCAAATCAATTCCATTATTTATTGATTTCCAAAAGCTTGAATTTCTTATTGTCGATGCGCTATAACCTACCGCTGAACAAGCAGCCAAAAATGCAGAACCGGCATAATAAGCTGCTGCATGGGAATATATCTCAGCAGCCATCTCAGGAGTTGAAATATTCCAATACCCATTTTGGATTTGGAAGGCTAATGCTGCTCCTGCAGCACCCGCTGTTGTAGCTAACAATGGATTGTAACCCATTGTTTTACCACCGTCTACATATTCCATTTCTTCGTTTTCCATTACTGAATAATTTACTGGCATTGTTAAACAACTTGTCTTCATTTTAAATCCTCCTTGTGTTATTTTCTATTTTGCTGCAGCATTTTACTTCACAATATATATAAAGTATATTATGAACAACGAAATTATTAGATCGTATTGCGTTTATAAATAATGAATATGAAAATTGGCTACTGTTTACCTTGATAGTCTTTAAAGCTAGTGAATGTTTTTCCATCATCAAAGGTATGATAATATATATTCTGTTTTTCGCGTTCAGTCTCCCATGAACTGCCTAAGTCCCATTGATCTTGTTTTTGACTTGATAAGAAGTGTGGAAGATAATCACTTTTAAACTTAATTTTTGATTTTGATATTATCATTTGCAGATATACACATATAATAGTTTTATTCTCTTTGTCAATAAGGGCATATTCATAAGTATCATGACTTGCAAACGTTGCAACATAAGCTGGATAATTAAAATTTGTCTCATCATATTTGATATTGTTTGTAAAACTTCTAACATTACCAAAGTTATAATCCTTAATCTCACAGCTGATTGCTTTCAATCTTTCAATTTCTGTAATAAAATCGTCATTAGATAACTTGTATTTCAAATATATTTGATATGAATCGTCAAACATATTTTTGTTTTCAAATGCGAAATATTCTTCTACTTTTGCCGATGTAGGCAATTTATCAGGAAATACAAACAGTCCACCCCATATACCCTGTTGATTGCTAATAACACGACCTTGGTACACATCTGATTTCGATAAATTTATTTCTTTGCCTTCTTTTAACACTGTTTTAAAAAGCAAACTTATACCAATAATCAGAGATATAGCCATAATAACTATTATCCCTGCAATAAGTGCAATAATTTTAATTTTTCTGGCCTTCATATATTTTTTATATGTAGCACTATCATTTTCATTACGAATTTCTGCCATTAAATTCTATTAACCTCATTTCATATATATACTATGCAAATTCGTTGGTTAGATCATTATAAATATATTACATATTAGTTGCAATATGACATTAGCGGCAAATAATGACCGCATGTCATAGTTTACTATATGTTTTATAATTTGTAAAGTCTAAAATGGAAGAAAAATGGCAGAATAAACAATTTGTGCTTGCTTATTTATTACTAATATCGTAATTATTAATAAGATTTTTCTACAATAAATAAAAACTATTTAGCCTATTATCATGAATGGGGGAGATAATATGGTGTAAATAGTTTTTCTTTTTATATATGAGTTAGCTATCCACTATTATATTTAAAGTGTTAAAAATCTTGCATTAGTCAGATCAAGCTACCAATTGTGCTACGGGTTTTTCAGCAGACAAATGGATAGATTTTTTGCTTTTAATCTGAATTAATCAGTATTTTGCCAATATTTTTGATGCATTGTGCATTGAAAAGTTAAAGCTCTGCCATTGGGTTTGCCTCTCTAGTGCATTTTTCTTATTATTAAAGACCTGGCTGATCTCTGGACCGTATTGTTTATCATCTATATATTTTTCCAGATATTTTACAGCATCATAGGATAGGTTGTTAAAATAAGCTACATCTAAAGCTTTACCCTCCTTAATCCTGTCAATGTTTTTAGATGCTATTATATTATCTACGTTGATAAAATTAATTGCCATGTAGCTAATGAGACCGATAATCACATAATACTTGAAGAGGAGCAGCTTGGCATTCCATACTTTAATCGCTGAAACTATCAGAAGAATAAATATGAATACCATAAAACTGTGGGTGAATACCCTCAAATATGTATATCCGTATGCATCTTCATAAAGCCACATTCTATAATGTGCCGAGTAGAGCATAATAAGTGTGCATAATATGAGAAACGTATTTAAAGCCTTGATTCCCAAATGTGAGTTTTTGCCAGAGTTCCTGGTAAAATTAATGTTTAGCAGTAAAATGCTAAAGTTAATGAGTGAAACAGCAACCAGTTCAAAAAAACCTCTCCGTGCGTATTCTGAGAAGGAATAACCTAAGGGTTTTGTACCGCCTAACAGGTATGTGAATTGTATCGTGACAAACACTGCATAAATTAAGTTTACGCAAACCAGTATAGTGGATACTATAACAGGGTCTAGAAATTTCCACCGGTCTGTGTCTTTATCGCAATTTTCCATCTGTTCTTTGCTTTTTTTCATATGAAGGCTCCAAATATAGCTGAAGGATGCTAAGGAGATCAATGCAATGAATATGATTCTTGATATAATCTCATCTATTCTTAAACCTGTAAAAAGGTTGGGTAAATTGTTAAGGTAATGCTGAAATACTATATCGGCAGATGCCAATAAAGGAATAACAATTAGTGCTACGGGCAATGAGATAACTAATCCGGCCAGTATTTTAACGAAGTTTTTATTTTTGTTTGTATTGAATAATGGAATTTTTGATATGATGGCAAATGGCTTTCCCATATGCTGAAATACCTTGATAAACATGCCTTCTAAAATATCCAACATAAAGCTTAATGAAGACCACTTGTTTTTGTTGCGACCTGTTAAAATAATGGTTTGAGCAATAATTAAAACAGGTATGGCAGCAAAATTCAAAACTCGGAAAACATCATTTGAGTATAGGGCATAGGTTGATGAAAGCCCAATAATAGGAACACATAAAAGCCACCCGAAATCAAGTTTGAATTTTATCAGGCCTCTTGACCTCCATAAAAATATGGCATAAAAAATCAGTACAAAAATTGGATAGGATATGCCAAAAGGCTTTTTAAATAAAAGTATGTCTCCCGCTATGCCCAAACCTATGCAGCAGAGTAAAAGAATGACGTTTTCTTTGTTTACCGGTATCTGTTCCTTGACTGGACTTTGCTTTTCTTCCCAGCTAAAAATTTCTTCCACACAATCACATCCTTAAAATTATTAATTTACCTTTTAATTGTTCGTTCTCATTTTTATCTTTACATTTTCATTATAAAACAGGATGTGAGGATAATCAATAAAAATTTATTGATAAACAATAAGTATTTATTGGTTTTCGTAATACTCATTGTATTGTAATGCTTTTGTAACTATTTTTAACCAATTATTAAATAGTTTTTGCTCATAAAGTTATATTGTAAAATCGTAGGGAATTTCGTTTGTACGGGGGAGCAAAAATGATTTGTAAATTTACTGCAGAAGGTTTTAGCGGCAATTTGAATCAAAGATATTATTGCAATTTGGAAGTGTATAAAAGAAGACGCAAAATTGAAATTAAAACGATTATAATGTTTTCCAGTTTAATTGCTAATATAGTGCTTATTATATTAAGATTATGTGATATTAATGCCTTGAATATAAATGAATTAGATAGAAGTGCTGCAGCTAATGATGGATTTAGGAACTCATATCATTCAGATTGTACAAGATTTAATTTTATACAAAAATGTTTTATTGCTTCAAAGCAAAATACAGTTGAGCCAGTAAATTTAAAAACAATGGATGATGGAAATTTATCAAAGGATAAAAATGCTTTAAAGGAGGATAAAAAAATTGCATACCTGACATTTGATGATGGCCCTACAGCTAAAATAACACCTGAAGTTTTAAGGATATTAAAGGAGAATGATATAAAGGCTACATTCTTTGTGCTAGGGGAGATGTGCACTTTAAATCCCGGGATTTTGAAGGATGTACAAGCCTCGGGTCACTTGATTTGCAATCATACTTATTCCCATGACTATGACAAAATATATTCTGCTAAAGAAGCTTTTATAAAAGAATTGGTTAAATGTGAGGAGGCTATTGTTAATGTGCTGGGCACTCAATGGAATGCCAATAAAATTATAAGGTTTCCAGGTGGATCCTTTGGCAAAAAATTAGCACCGTTCAGGGAAGAAATAAAAAAGAAAGGCTACATCAGCTATGACTGGGATGCTTTGAATGGCGATGCTGAAGGAGTAAAAGTACCTGCGAAGAGATTGGTCGAAAACATAGTTAAATCAATAGAGGGTAAAGATAAAGTAATTGTACTGATGCACGACAGCTCAGGAAAAGAGACAACCATTGAGTCTCTTCCTGAGGTTATAAGGCTATTAAAAGATAAGGGTTATGTATTTAAAACATTGGATCAGCATGAATAGCCATTTTTCTAACTTCAAATCTTATAAGGGTCATTATCAAGAATAAAATGGATCAATTTGTCTTTTTGAGGATGGTTGCACAGCCAGCTTCGGATATCCTTAATTTTTTCATAACTTTCAGGGCCAAATGACTCTAAGTAGTTTTGATCTAATCGCTCTTTTGTCATTTCAGCCTGCAATTTGCTTTGCCATGGTTTTGTAAAGAAACTGTTCATATGATAGTGGAGGTTTTTCTTGACAAGGTTTTCCCATTCGGTTTTATTAAGCCATACACCATTGCAAGCATTACAGTGATCCAGGTAAAAAGGTAAATCTTTTGCTACTTTATATTTTATGAGAATTATACCGCAATCAGGACACAAAACAGCCTTTTTGTAGTCATACTCAGGCATATATTCCGATAAGTTTTCATCTATAGTATGCTCTCCTTCAAGCTTCCAATTCTCGTAATCTGCAAACCTTACCCATGTACCGCCGCAACTATCACACTTATAACCTTTAAGTCCTATGCTCATAATACTCTCAGACAGTTCAATACTTTTACAAACAGGACACTTCATGACAAGTTCCCCCTTTACTCATCTATATTAAAATGTAAAAGATTTCTCAATTTTCTATATATTAATTATACAGGATTTATAGAGGGTTCTCAATGGGGATACATTGCAGCTTTTGCGGTAGGTTGCTTTGGCAGCCATATGGTATTAAATGAGGTGTGCCGGTAACTGGATTTTTCATAACAATGGCTTTAACACCATATACTGAGTACACGATATCCTCTTTTATAATATCGTTGGGCATGCCTTCCTTAAATATCTTTCCATTGTCCATAAGTATAAGCCTGTCACAGAACTGAGCAGCAATGTTTAGATCATGAATGCTGATTACAACAGTAACTTTATTCTCTATGGCAAGTCTTTTTAAAATATCCATAATCTCAAGCTGATGATGTAAATCCAGTTGGGATACAGGTTCATCCAGGAGCATTATGTTAGCCTTTTGAGCTAATGCACGGGCAATTACTGTTCTCTGCCTTTCGCCTCCGCTTATCATGTTTATATTTTTATCCCTTAAGTTCCAGGTGTTGGTCATCTCCATGGCGTTTTTTGCTATTTCAATGTCATTGGTGCTTTCAGATTGAAGCCTCTTTATATAGGGACTTCTTCCCATCAAAACCATATCCATTACCGAAAACTCAAACTCCATATCGGTATTTTGAGGAACATATGATATTTCCTTTGCCAGGGATTTGCTGGAGAACTGTGTCAAATCCTTATCGCAAAGTTGTATGGAATTTTTTTTCGGCATAAGGCAGCGGGCTATATTTTTTAAAAGAGTTGTTTTTCCGGAGCCATTAGGGCCAATGATTCCATATATTCCGCCTTCATATATTGTAAGGTTAATATCATCCAATACCTTGTGATGACCAAAAGCCCAGTCAAGTTTATTTATGGTGATTATCCCTTTTCTATTCATCAATTAAACACCTTCTTCTTATTCATATACAATAGGTATATAAAGTATGGTGATCCTAATATGGATGTAACTGCTCCTACTGGAATTTCCGCAGGTGCTGCAGCACTTCTTGCTATGGTATCACAGATCACCATAAATGCGGCACCGCCAATTGCTGAAAATGGAAGCAGTGACCTGTGGTCAGACCCTGATAGCAATCTTACGGAATGGGGTATAATTAGACCTACAAAGCCAATGGCACCGCTTACTGACACTGAGGCTGCCACTAACAATGAACATATTGCTATTAGAATCTTTTTAACCTTTTCCACTTCGGTTCCCAGACTTTTGGCAGTTTCTTCACCAGTTGACATTAGATTGAGATCCCTTGAAAAAGCCAATATAATTGCGATACCTATAAATACAAGCGGGAATAAAAAAGCAATCTGGTTCCAACTTGCAGCAGAAACACTTCCCATCACCCAGAATACTATTTTCTCCACTTGATTCCGATTAAATACCATAATTACTGAAACCATTGATAACAGCATAAAATTTATTGCTATTCCCGCCAGCAAGAGGGTCGTTGGTGGGATTTTGTTTCCCACCCTGGCTATACTGTAAATTAAGACAATTGTCAGAATGGAACCCGCAAATGCAAATATTGTTATGAATCCTATCCCGGAAAATGTATACTCCAGCCCAGCTATTATAGCAATTGCAGCCCCGAGGGATGCACCGGAGGATATTCCCATTACATAAGGGTCTGCCATAGGATTTTTAAACATCCCCTGAAGTGCAGCACCTACGACTGCAAGTGCAGCACCCACAAGGGCCGACAGAATAATTCGTGGAAGCCTTAAGTTTAACACGATCATAACATGTGAGGCATCCAAATCATCTATCGGTATAAATTTCCCTATAAGAGGAATTTTAGAGGACATAATTCGTACAGCATCCAGAAATGATATATGTGCAGCACCAAAGGTGGCTGAAAGAATAACAGCAGCCAGTAGGACCAGTATAGATATGAATAATATTAATTTTATAAACGGTCTTTTTTCAACATATATCATTACTATAACCTCGTGTACCAGTCATATAAATGTGATTTTTTTGTATTATGAATTTCAATCATGCCTTACTTAAAAGCTTCCGGATGTATAATTTTAGCAAGCTCTGTAAGTCCGTCTGCCAGTCTGGGACCTTGTCTGTCAAGCATGTTGTTGTCAATTTCAAAAAGCTTTTTGTTTTTTACAGCAGATAGATCCTTGTAGCCGTTGGTGCTTTCTATTCCCTGCTTTGAATTAAAAAATTTGGAGCAGATAAGAATTTCAGGATTCTTTTCTACCAGCTTTTCCAGGCTGTATGACCATCCTTGTGCATCATCAGCAGCGTTTTTTCCACCAGCCATTTGAATCATCTGGCCTATGAAGGTGTCTTTCCCAGCAGTAAAATCGCCCATTTTTCCATAGGACACTACATAATATACACTCGGGCAGGGCTTGCCATTAACCTTATCGGCAACATTCTGAACTTTGGCCTTCATATCGGTTATAAGCTTATTTGCATTATCCCTTGCATTTAATACCGCCCCTACTTTTTCTATTGTAGAATATACACCCTCAAAGTTTTCATCACCATAGAATGCTGCTATATTTATACCCATACTTTCCAGCTTTTGAACTATCTCTTTTTTAAAGTGAGTTGAAACCAGAACCAAGTCAGGCTTTAGCTCAACAATTTTTTCAATGCTTGGATCTTCCAAAGAGCCTACTGAGGTGACTTTTTTTACATCTTCCGGGTAGTCGCAGTATTCAGATCTGCCTGTAAGCTTTGACGACTTACCTAATGCATATATTATTTCGGTAATACTAGGTGCGATGGATATTATTTTCTGTGGCTCACTATCTATTTTTATTTCCCTGTCATAGGAGTCTTTTATTTTCAATGGATAAACAGGGTCATTTGCCAAGGTGTTTGTAGGCTTTTCGCTACTCTGTAAAGATTGAGATTGGCCTTCGGTGCACCCGACAAGCGAAAACGCTAATATAATAATGGAAATTAGTATCAGTAACCTTTTTTTAAACATAATCAACACTCCAAATATAAAATTAATCTATATGTTTTGCAATATTCATTTTACATTTTTATTTATTGCAAAACATTTTCCTTGATTCATATGTTACGAAAAGTTCATTTTAAAATGCAAATGCAGACGATTCAACTGCATTTGCTAATGTAAAATCTTTTTCGTAACATATCTACACATAAATAAAGTCTCTCAACCAAAGGGTTAAGAGACGCAAAGGTAATTACCGTAATAATAAACGAACATTCCTACACCCCCTATCACTCGTAGAGTTTTTGGTGTTAATTCAAAGGCAGGTCTTCTGACTCAGGTTCGCAGGATTCACGCCTTCCCAGATTTTATCCAGTGGCAATCGTCATGTTGAAAATATAACTTCACGTATAATTTCGCTTTCTAAGTTAACTTAACTCGTGAACATACGCTCAAAACGGAAGCAATATTTCAATCATGCCTTATGTGAAACCTCACCAATCACAGCGGCGGGACCGTACAGGATTTACACCTGTTTCCCTCTTAGTCTTGAATATTGAAAATGCTATATTCAAGAACCTTTGATAACATTATTCAATTGTTATTACGATACCACAATTAAACAGTATTGTCAAAACAGTTTAAGGTACAATAATGATTAAAAAAGTATCGGTTAAAGACGATATTATATTGAACAAGTGGCTAGAAGCCTTGATATTAAACCCTTTATCTGTATTTGGAGGATAATTATTATGATAGGACCAAATTATGATATAGATTTTCAGCATTTTTTTTCATTGAACCTGGATCTTCTATGCATAGCAAATTTGGAAGGAACCTTTATAAAGCTTAACAAGTTATGGGAAACTGTATTAGGATATAGCCTGGATGAGTTGGAGGGGCAAAGCTTTATGCGTTTTGTCCATCCTGATGATATTGAGGTAACGCTTAAATCAATATCCGAATTAAGTGAGAATAAGCAGGTGTTGAATTTTATCAATCGATATAGATGTAAGAATGGAAATTACAAATATATTGGATGGTGTTCCAGGCCTTACGGAGATATCGCTTATGCAGTAGCTAGAGATATTACAGAGAGAAAGGAAATGGAAAGCAGTTTGGAAAAACAGAAGAATTTTTTCCAGCAGATACTTAATGCTATTCCAGATCTTATATTTTGTAAGGATATCTCAAGTAGATACTTAGGATGTAATAAAGCCTTTGCGAAGGATTTTATGGGCATTAAGGAACAAGATATCATAAATAAGTCGGATTTGGAGTTATTTAAGGACCAAGATCTTATTAACCATTTTATAAAAACTGATGCTGATGTTCTTGAAACTGAAAAAACGATAGTCAGTGAAGAGAAAATAAGAATGGCTGACCAGACGGTTGTATATGCTGAAACTACAAAGACTCCATTTTATGATGAAAACGGTAAGTTGGCTGGACTTATTGGCATATCAAGAGATATGTCTATAAGAAAAAATATAGAAAAACAGATGCGTGCCAGTGAGGAAAAGTTCAGGCAATTGGCAGAAATCTTTCCTGAGACCATATATGAAGCTGACATTAATGGCAATATTACTTATTCAAACCAGCATGGGCTTGATCGATTTGGGTATTCACCTGAGGATGTTCAAAAGGGTGTAAATATTATGAGCTTTGTATCTCCAAAAGAAAGAGGGATTGCTTTATTTCGCATTAGAGAAAAAGTATCGGGTATAGATAATGGGTATATAGAATTTACTCTGGGGTTTCGTTGGATTTGATGAATGCAAGTATGAAAGGGTTTGGACAGAGGGTGAATTCTCTACATTAGGTGCTTTTGTAAATTCACTGGAAAAGGCTATAGAAAGGAGCATGATTCAGAAGGAACTTGAAGAATCCAGAAGGGCAGCAGAAGCAGCCAATATTATGAAGGGTCAGTTTCTTGCAAATATGTCCCATGAGATTAGGACTCCCATGAACGGTATTCTTGGATTTCTCGAGTTGCTGCAAACGACAGACCTGTCTTTTGAGCAAAGAGATTATTTGAGGGAGGCAAAGAGAGCTTCTGAAATACTTTTGTACCTTATAAATGATATACTGGATATTTCAAAAATTGAGGCAGGAAAGCTTACAGTTGAAGAGACAAGTTTCAAAGTCCGGACAGCGGTGGAGGATGCTGTATCTGTTATGTTGCCTAAAGCAGCAGAAAAAGGCATTGATATTTATACGTATATAAAGCCCTGTATTCCGGAAGAGGTTATGGGAGATCCGGCCAGACTCAAGCAGGTGCTGAATAACCTGTTGAGCAATGCAGTTAAATTTACAGAAAAAGGCCAAATCAATGTAACGGTGGGTTGTGGTACTGAAATTGACGGAAAGCACCAGCTGATTTTCGAAGTCAGGGATACTGGAATAGGGATTAAAAATGAAGTAATTGATAAGTTATTCAGACCTTTTACACAAGCTGATACTTCAACAACCAGAAAGTTTGGTAGTACCGGCCTGGGACTTGCAATATCAAGAGAGCTTGACAAATTGATGGGTGGAGATATGGAGGTTGAAAGCCTGGCAGGTCAAGGTTCTTTATTTAGATTTAGTGCGTTCTTGAAAGTTTCAAAGAAATCAACAGATAGGTGGAGTATTATGGAGAATGGAAAGGTTAATATTTTATTGGTTGGAGATAATCCAAATAACAATAAAATTGTTACAGGATACCTTGAGGAAGCAGGGTTTAAGGTGCTAGAAGCAAAAAATACTGGTGATGTTGAAAGAATCTTACTCGATTTAAGTAAAATAAAAATGATTGTTTTTGACTTTGACTTTAGGGGTGGTTATGAGTTGCTAAATAATATTAAAGCTGCCTGCCGTCAAAATGATATCAAACTGGTTCTGATATCATCAGCTGCCCGATATAGAGATGAGAGCATTAAAAAGGAATATGAGTTCTCAAAGATTATTACAAGGCCTGTGAGAAGGGACGAACTTATAGAGTGCATTATAGGTGTTTTAGATGAGAAGGGAGAAATAGCCCACGATAATAAGGTAGCTATAAGAGGAGTTAAAGATGAGATTAAAGTATCAAGAGCTAAAATTTTACTTGTAGAGGATAATGATATTAATAGAAAAATTGTTGTAACAATGCTTAAATCACATGGCATGACTTGCGATATAGCCGTTGATGGATCAGAGGCTGTAAAAGCTGTAGCTAAAAAAGATTACGATGTTGTTTTTATGGACTGCCAGATGCCTGTTATGGATGGATATGAAGCAACCATCAAAATAAGGGAAATGGAAGGCGATAGAAAGCATACTGCAATAATAGCTATGACAGCAAATGCCATGGAAGGCGATAGGGAAATTTGTATAAAAGCAGGGATGGATGACTATATATCAAAACCAATAAACTTTAGTCTTATGCTGCAAATGGTTGAAAGTAACATAAAGAGTAGCATTAATGACCATAGAGAACTGATTGATGACAACATCGACAAGTTTATTGAAAGTACCGGTATTAATAAAGAGGCAGCACTTGAAATATTTGAAGAGTTCATAAAAACTTTACCGGAAGCATATAAAAGTATGGAAAAAACATTCAGGAGCAATGACTTTTTAGAATTAAGCAGATTAGCACATCAGTTAAAAGGCTCTTCCGGAAACCTAAGGGTGGGCCCGGTATTTGAGCTGGCAAAAAAGCTTAATAAAGCAGCATTTGAGCAAAATATGATAGAATGTGAAATGTTGCTGTCAGAGCTTAAGGTCTTGATGTTATAGATGAAAATACATTTAATAGGACGAAAAAGGGCGGCTAGATTGCCGTCCTTTTCTGTGCAAATTACTCAATTACTTAACCTTTACTACATTAAATCCTGTTTGTGTTACAAAGCCTTTGATATCATCCTCTGTATATCTGCTTTCGTCATAATCAACGGTAACGGTGCTTGCTTCCATATCTACACGTACTGCATTTATACCATCATGTGAATGTAGTATGGATTGTTCAATGTTTCTTAGATCCTTAGGGTCATTCAAGCCTGAAATTACAAATTTGTTTGCTTTCATCCTTTAGCTTTCCTCCTTATTTTAGGGCATTTCAAAAGGTACATTATTCAAGAATTTTTATACAATATCGCCAATTAAGCTTTTTGAAATGCCCGATTGATCAGTTATTTATTTGTTAATACTTTATTTCTTACAGCCTGAGTTGCAATTTCAATAGCGGATTTTGATCCGCCCTGGAGCTTTAAGGCAGTCTCTACTAGCTCAATAACAGACATTTTTCCATCCATACCGACACAGTCAATAACAACATCAGTTCCGCCATGGGTAATTTACGGCATATGGGACTCTGAGGTATTCTGCCTGCCCGCCCTCATAGCCACCATAGGTTTTGCTATACCCGAAGATTGCACCGACTTCTCCATTGGTGTTTGAATTGTCGTACTGGCTCCATAAGTCTTGCTCACAATACCAGCAGTGTCCGCAGGAAACAGGGAAGGGAACTATAACCCTATCGCCTTTTTTACTTTATGGACTTCCTTGCCGACTTCCTCATCAATCCCCATTGTTTCATGTCCAAGTATAAAGCCTTTAGGCATGTTAGGCACCATACCGTGAATCAGATGTAAATCGGAACCGCATATTGCCGTTGAAGTGACCTTTACAATAATGTCGTCAGGCTTTTTTATTTCAGGATCGCCTACATTTTTACTTGTACATCCTTTATACCCTCATATACTATTGCCTTCATCAGTTTCCTCCATTACATATTTACCAGTCAGTTATATGTTTTGCTACATCATTGATATTTATTCAACTTAGTGCAAGTACTTTTTTGATACCGAGCTTATATATAATATAGGAATAATTTATTTTTATAAAAGCAAAACTATAGAATAACTATTGTGAAAGAAGGATTGACGATGAAAATTGAAGGGTTTTTCAGCAATATTAAAACTGCGAATGAAACTGTTGCAAAGCTTAAAGAATCGGGTTTTTCAAAAGCTTTTATAGATATGAATGAGCATTACCGTGATGACAGGAATGTAGAGACAAACCTACCGGGGACTGAAACGTCTGTAAGTTTGTCGGGGTTGGTACTTGAGTCAGGCTCATATGGTGAAATCAGGGATAAGGCACCTTTAGAGGCTGATAGCCCCATGGTCAGCGGATTTGGTAAATTTGAAGAGGTAGCAGATACCAACTGTAGAGTAATTGTGGAATCGGGTGAAGGCCAAGAGGATAGGATAAAGCAAATAATAAAGGATATGGGAGGGGAGCTGGAAAGTCCTAATTTTAAAAAGCCTCATTTAGAGAATGATGAGGAGATAATAATATATAACTCCCTAAATGAGACGCATAAATTTCTTGATAAATGAAAAATCATGCTGTATTCTACACAAAGATTTCATACAGCAATAATCAGGGCTACAAATCCCAAGCGATTTTGTTTATAGATGGAAAAAGTCTGATGCAAAAAGATAATATGTGCAGCAGGTATATATTATTACTTCTTACTTAGAATTGGAAATGTCCTTTAATAAAGACTGCCGATTCCTTTAACAAGTCGATTTCATAAGGTTCAGCCACTGGTTTTCCTGATTTGTCAGTCAATACTTTTACAATTGGTCGCATGGGCATTGACTTGTTTTGTCGAACTACCAGGCATTTTTCATTGGAATTTAATATTACGCCAGTCCCAGATGGATAAGCAGCTATATTCATTGTGAATGCTTTTAGAAGTTTATCATCAAAATAGTATCCGCTCATGCTGTTTATATCATTAAGTGCTTCATGCACTGGCTTTGGAGGTCCTTTGCCATTTCCCGAAATTAAATTATCAAAAGCATCACAAATAGAAACTAACCTAGCGATATCACTTATCTCATCGCCTTTTAATTTAAGTGGATATCCTGTTCCATCAAAATTTTCGTGATGCATTAGCACTGCAATCTTTGAGTGAGTATTGCAGAAGTTTTCTTTGCCTAAGAAATCATATCCTACTCTAGGATGAATTGATTGGATATAAATATCCGCATCTTCTTTGGAAGCGAATTTGGATAAGGATTTTTTGTCATTTAGAATTACTAGTTTACCTATATCATGAAGAATTGCTCCAATAGAAATATCTTTTAGTTTGAGCATGTTATATCCTAAATGAATTCCAATAAAACTTGATAATATACAGACGTTTACAGAGTGTGAGAATACAGTATTGCCGCCAACTCTCATATCCATAATGTCTATTAGACTATCCCTGTTTAAAAAGATTTCATCTATAATGGAATTGACTGATTTCACTATGTCACTATTATCAATCCTGCTATTTTTCGTATATCTCTCCATGGCCTCTTTTAGGTTATATTTGCTCATCTGGCGGGTTTTTTCCGATACTGTATCATCTATAACAACTTCTTTCGAAAACTCATCATCGATATAAACTGATTTAACTCCCAAATCGGTAAGTTTATCGATAAAAAATCGGGTTAACTTAATGTCTGAATTGATGAGTATCTTGCCGGTATCGTCGAATAGCTGCTTTCCAAGTATTTCGTCTCCTTTAAGATTGGAAACATTAACAACTCTCATAGGTTATCTCCCAATATAAAAAAGTAATTGTTAATATTATCGGCATGCTATTATAAAATATTGAACAGATAATTATGAGATTCTATATTAAAAGTGTTTGTAACCTAATGTAATAGATTTATCACAATTAATATATTTATATAGCAGTAAAAATATCTTAATTGTAAGTTAAAAACATATAGTGTAATATAATGCAAGGTGTTGTATAATTTTAATATTAAATGAAAAATATTATTTAATATTGTAGAGGTTAAAAGTGAAATTAAACAATTATTTAAAAGTTTGCTTTGGGCAAACTAAGTCAAATATGTTTATATTTGTAATTAAAAATGTACTGATTCTAATTGCGGCATGGTTAGTAGCCGATATTTTAACGCTTAACATATGGGGGGCTAATATAGCCTTGTTCCATACAGTATTTGAACTTGTATGTGTTTTTATTTCTTTTTCAATATTTGTTATTATTTGGTATACATATGATGATAACTCTTTGAATATCAGGTTAATGGGTTTTGCATTTCTTAGTGTAGCTATTTTTATTAGTCTTCATGCTTTGTATTTTACTCCCCTTGGATTTGCACCAGCTGATCATGCTGATTTATTTGCAAAGTTTGGTGTGATAGGCAGACTTATTGAAGCTATTTTTATATTAGCTTTGATATATGGTTTTTTTAGAATTAATGCCAATAGATGGGTTATGTTAATTATCTCGTTGGCTAGTACTTTTGGCATATCACTTGTGCTTCTGCAGTTTCCAAACGTGTTTCCAAAGATGTTAACCGATGAAGGATCTACCATTTATAGAGCTATTATGGAATGTATAATACTTGTATTATTTGCTTTCTGTCTCAATCCTTTGATAAAGAAAGTTAACAAGAGAGAGGTACTAACATACAAGTATATTTTGTCAGCGGTAATTTTCGCCATACCAGTAGAAATATTATTCTCAGTATATGATACCATAGCTTCATTCTATAATGTTTTAGGCCATATTCTTAAAATAATATCTTATTGCTTGCTTTTTAAAGGTATTTTCATAAGTGCGGTTACTTATCCTTATAGGACAAAGGTAGAACAGTTAAATATAAGTGAAGAGCGGTTCGAGAATGCCTTTGAGTATGCTGCAGTTGGAATGGCTATTGTCGGGATCGACGGTGAGTGGTTGAAAGTTAATCGCTTTGTATTTGATATAACAGGGTATTCCCATGGGCAGCTCCATAATATGACATATGAGGATATAATCCATCCTGATGACATGGAATCTAATATTAGCCTCACCAAGCAGCTTCTAGAGGGTCAAATACAGTATTACCATATAGAAAGACGATATATTCATAAGAATGGTTATCCTGTATGGGTATTTCTAAGCTGCTCATTAGTTCGGGACAGTGAGAGTAATCCCATCTATTTTGTATTACAGATCCAGGATATTACCCAGCTTAAAAAAGCTTATGATACTATTGAGTACGACAAATTAAGGTCTGAGTTTTTTGCAAACATATCACATGAGTTTAGAACACCTCTGAATATTATTTTAAACTCCATTCAATTGTTTGATATTTACGTTAAAAATTATCAGGATAATGATGACAAGATGAGAAAACTTCTAAACTCAATGAGGCAAAATTGCAGCAGGCTTATTCGACTTATAAACAATTTGATTGATACGTCACGAATAGATGCAGGGTTCTATACTCTGAATAAAAAGGAATACAATATAGTAAATATTGTGGAGGAGGTTACTCTTTCGGTTGCAGATTTTATTAGGAGTAAAGGGCTGCAGTTGGAGTTTGATACCAATATAGAAGAAAAGTTTATGGAATGTGATCCGGATAAGATTGAAAGAATAATGCTTAATCTCTTCTCAAATGCGGTAAAATTTACAAAAGACAAAGGTAAAATCAATGTTAATATTTACGATCATGGAGATAAAATAATAATATCCGTTAAGGATAATGGCATAGGAATACAAAAGGATAAGCAGGAACTGATTTTTCAAAGGTTCCGTCAGGTTGATAAATCCCTTACAAGAAGCCATGAGGGTAGCGGAATAGGCTTATCCCTTGTAAAATCATTGGTAGAGCTTCATGGTGGAACAATAAAAGTTGTAAGTGAGTACGGTAAAGGCAGCGAATTCATTATAAGCCTTCCAACCTTATTAAATCAGAAATCCTGTAAGAATACATTTGAAGAGACTGCTGCGACAGCCGGCAGATTTGCTGATAGCCGGGTTGAGGCTATAAATGTTGAGTTTTCGGATATCTATTTCTAATCATACTTTATATAATTATAAAAAAATTAATCATTTAAGAGGTGAAGCAGTGAGAAGAAAAGATAAGGAAATAACAGATATAAGCTTGGTTGAGAAAATTCTAAGAGAAGCAGAAATTATAAGGATAGCCATGGTTGATGGAGACATGCCCTACCTCGTAGCCATGAATTATGCATATGCAGATGGGGCAATATTCATGCACTCCGCAAAGGAAGGAAGAAAAATCAATATATTAAAGAAAAATAATAAAGTGGCTTTCCAAGTAGATAAAGATGTTGAACTGTTACTTGAAAAGGAGGCCTGCAGGTGCGGAACAAAATATTTGAGCGTTTTTGGGACAGGAACTGCATTTTTTATTAGTGACTATGAAGGGGAAAAGGCAGCTTTAGATGCCATAATGACCAGATATTTAGGAAGATCGGGTTTTAGCTATCCTGATGAGGTTATGAATAGGACTCTTGTTATAAAGGTGGAGATTGATACTATTACTGGCAAAAAGTCGGGCTATTAAGTACTGATAAGAGGTTGGGAGGGACTTTGCATATGATGAATGATAATAAGACTGCACATAATGCAGGGGAATATGACGGGAAAATTAGAGCTACTATTCCAAATTATGAGCGTTTTCACTCGGAGACCATAGACCTTGTTAAATCAATAAAGCCTCTGCCTGAAAAATGGCTAGATACGGGCTGTGGAACAGGTACATTTGTGGTTTCTGCTTTAGATGATTTTAAAAGTACAAGGTTTGTTCTTTCAGATCCATCAAAGGAAATGCTTGAAATTGCTAGGGAAAAGCTATCACATGAGGGAAATAACATGATTGAAATATTAGGTCCAGTGTCATCCCAGGATTTGAGGTTGCCTGATGAGGGAATTGACGTAATAACAGCTATACAGGCTCATCATTATCTTGATCAGGATGGCAGAAGAGCAGCAGTAGAGAACTGTTTCAGGATGTTAAGGGCTGGAGGAATATTTATTACATATGAGAATATCAGTCCGTTTACTTCTTCAGGTATCAGGGTTGGTTTGGATAGGTGGAAGAGGTTTCAGATGGCTTTGGGGAAGGGTATGAAGGAAGCGGAGAAACATGTTAACAGGTTTGGACAGGATTATTACCCTATCACTATAGAAGAGCACCTTGGCTTGCTAAAGGAGGCAGGATTTTCGGTTGTTGAAATATTGTGGGTTTCCTATATGCAGGCAGGCTTCTATGCAATTAAGGAGTGAGTTATGGGGCAAAGTGGTATTTAGTGGATTTATTTACAACATTTTATGAATTATAAGATATTTTATATTTTAGGAAACAAGGAGGAACATTTTATGATTAAGCATATTGTTATGTGGCGTTTGAAAGAAACAGCCCATGGGAATTCTAAAAAGGAAAATGCAATTAAAATAAAAAACATGCTTGAAGCCTTACGTGGCAAAATACCTGGAATGATAAATATTGAGGTGGGCATAGATTTTTCCTTTACTGATAGCAGCTCAGATGTGGTTTTATATTCTGAATTTGCTACTCGGGATGATCTGGAAAACTATCAGGTACATCCGGAGCACAAGGCGGTTATGCCGTTTATTCTTGAGGCTAGGATTGAGAGAAGAGTAGTGGATTATGAAATATAATTCGGTATTATTAAATATGACATCCTTGTGTCATGTTTGGTGTGGTATCATCTGTATATAAGTTAAGTATGGAGGTTGGGTGATTTTTTTGGATAAGCTATCCAGTACCAATTCATACCAGAGAAGTTTAGGCATCATGTTGATGGCTGAAAATGCAAGATGGGATGATGCTGGAAGGCTTGATAAAGATATTGACCTGTATCTTTCATTTTGTGATGATGAAAAACCTATAACTGTACGTCAATGTGTCCAGAGTCTTTCCAAGATTGTACCATGGAAAAAGAAGCTTTGCCGAAGGGTTGCAGACAAGCTTATGGCGATAGATATTTCACAACGCAAGGAGACGCAGAGAAAAATCCTTCTTATGGACATTATTAACGTGCTTGTAGAGATTAACAAACACGATAAAAGTGATCAGATAGATATTTATATCAGCAATGCAATGATAGGCGGGATTTTGGATAAATAAGCAAAAAGCCAGGTGCTGAAGCTTTTAGCAGGAGAGTAAACAGATATATACAAGAGGTGTGATTATGGAGAAAATTGAGAGATTAAGCCAGCTGCCTAATATAGGAAAAGAAATGGAAAAACGACTTGCTTCTATTGGAATCTACGATGTTGAAACTTTTATGAAAACCGGAAGCAAGGAAGCTTTTATTAAGCTTCACTTGCTTGAAGGGGATACCTGCTTTTCTTCCCTTTGCGGCCTTGAGGGTGCGATTCAAGGTATCAGGTGGCATCATTTAAGTAGTGAAACAAAACAAGATCTAAAAAAGTTTTTTGACTCTTTCGAAAAGAGGAAAATTTAATTAAATGCATAAAAATGAATTAATATTTATTATAAGAGATTAACTCGCTCATTCAAAGCTTTTGCAGTTATATTTTACTTCCTTTATGTCGGTAAATTTTATATAGCAATAATCTCCTTCGGGGAAATTCCACACTGCTTCTCCATAACCGGGAAACTTAAGGCCGTTTATCTCTTTGTAACTTTTTATTGGTGTAGACCACTGAGCTTTTCTGCTGGGTGAGCCATCAAGGGGGGTAAAGAACCTGTCCTGACTAACGAAGTTTATCAGCTCACCCTTATCATTAAAGTATAGCAATGCTGATATTGTACAGCCTTCATTTTCAAAGATGGCCTTAACAGTCTTTGAGTCTATGGTTTCCCAGCTTATTCTGTTGTCTATCAATGCAGCAGGGGCAAAAAAGCACATATCATTAAAAAGTGTTGTGGTATCACCTATTCTCATTTCCTCACCTTTAGAGTCTAGAACAGTAAAAATGCCTGCGGCTTTAATGTGCATTCTTGCTTCCTTACGACCTAAGATATTTTTGTACCGGCTCAGGTAAGCGTTTAATATCCAATTCCATTAATACGCTATTATCTTGCTTTGAGGCACGATCTAAGGCTCTTTGTGCTTCTTTTTTATAGGTTCTGGCAAGGCCCTGGGATTTGATTATTTGTCAATAGGATTTTGATTTGTATTTATGATGGCATAAAATGGTATTTTGTGTTAAGATAATGAGAGGGATTATTTATAAAAATTAAAAGTGCTTGATTTAATTAATAAACTTAAATATACTGTAAGAGATGGTTACATACAGCTTGCAGCTTTTATATGCCGTGTTGATAAAGGGGAAATACATGTATATAGCTTTTGCTGCAATATAATTTAAAAGAGCGTAATTATATGAAAAGACAGATGGCTTCTCATGTAATTACTTAATTTTCAACATAAAACGAGAGGATGATTTGATATGAAACCTGCTGTTAAACCCCAAAATCCTAACTTTTCTTCCGGCCCTTGTTCCAAGTATCCGGGATTTACACTTGATATCTTAAAGGGTGCACTTTTAGGCAGATCTCACAGATGCGGAATTGCTAAAGAGAGGCTGAATTATTCCCTTAAAAAGACGAAGGAAATACTTGGAATTCCAGATGATTATATAGTTGGTATGGTTCCAGGGTCAGATACTGGTGCTATAGAAATGGCAATGTGGAACCTTTTAGGTCCAAGGGGTGTTGATGTAGTTAATTTTGAATCCTTTGGTAAAACGTGGGCAAATGATGTTAAAAACCAACTCAAAATTGAGGATACACAATCGATTTCCGCAGATTATGGATACTTGCCGGATCTTTCAAAAGTTAATTTTGATCATGATGTTGTTATGACATGGAATGGGACAACAAGCGGGGTAAAAATACCAAATGGTGATTGGATTCCAGATGGCAGAAAAGGATTGACTATAGTTGACGCAACATCAGCTGTTTTTGCAATGGAAATTCCATGGAACAAAGTTGATGTTTTAACTTTCTCATGGCAAAAGGTTTTAGGCGGTGAAGGAGCTCATGGTATGTTAGTTATGTCGCCTCGTGCTGTAGAACGCATAGAGTCATACATGCCTCCATGGCCGATGCCTAAGGTCCTCCAATTGAGGAAGAAAGATAAGCTCATGATGGATATATTTGAAGGTTCTCCAATCAATACTCCATCTATGTTATGCGTCGAAGACTATATACAAGCATTGGAATGGGCAAATTCAATAGGCGGACTCAAAGGCTTGATCAAAAAAAGCAATGAAAACTTAAATGAAATAGAGAAGTTTGTTGAAACCCATGATTGGATTGATTTCCTTCCAGTAAGCAAGGATATTCGTTCCAACACATCGGTTTGCTTAAAAATAAAGCTTGATCAGGATCAGTTAAATGCTCTTGTTAAATTATTGGATAAAGAAGGTGCGGCTTACGATTGCAAGTCCTACAAGGATGCACCTGCAGGATTGCGTTTCTGGTGTGGTGCTACAGTAAATAAGGAAGATGTAGCCTGCATGCTTCAATGGCTTGAATGGGCTTATGGCGAAGTAACAAAATCTTAAAATAAAATATTTGATTAAAATATAAAAATAAACCACCTTTCGGGGTGGTTTATTTTTATATTAGTAGTGTTAATGTAATAGATTTATCACTTTTAATATGATAAAGAAAATAATTTGACTTATATATCAGTGTGATATACAATGGAATATATCACACTGATATATAACCTTATTATTTGGAGGTGTACATATGGCGACAAAAAATAAAACCAGATATGCAATCCTTGGCGTTATAAGCATGAAGCCTTGCTCAGGGTATGATATTAAAAAGTTTTGTGACAAGACAATTTCCCACTTCTGGAATGAGAACTTCGGACATATTTATCCGGTGTTAAGCCAGCTTGAAAAAGAAGATCTTATAATTATGAGTAACAGTAGCGAAGGAAGCAAGAGAAAGATATATGAAATTACCGATAAAGGCAGAAAGGAATTCTGTGAGTGGCTGATGCAGCCATTTGAGCCCCAGCCGCCTCGTTCAGAGATGCTGTTGAAGCTGTCCTTCGGCAACTATATTCCTAAGGAAAATGTTATTGAGATGGTGAAAGAAGTTAAAAATATTCACGAATCCAGGCTGAAGGAGTATAAGCAAATGGAGGATTCCTTTATAAATGATGAGAATGCAAAAAAACATCCTCAGTATGCGTACTGGCTGGCACCGCTGCGTTATGGAATTATTGCATCAGAGGCTGCACTTACGTGGTGTGAAGAGACTATAGTGAATATTATAAGGCATGACTAAGTAATGCCTTATAAATAAATTCGTATTCTCAAGGACAAAATCCCGAAGATTTAACGGGGTTTTGGACGATGAGAATCGGATATTATTTCTTAGCCATTACTAAATCACTAATTATGGAGGTCAATATGGCAAAAGTGCTTTTTATAAATGGAAATGTCCATGGTCATATAAATCCCACCCTGCCGGTGGTTAAAGAATTAGTAAACAATGGTGAGGAGGTTTGCTATTTTTCAACAGTTGAGTTTAAGCAGAAGGTTGAGGCTACAGGAGCTCACTTTGTAGATTATGGAAGCAGGATGTACGAGTTTTTTCAGAAATTTAAACCCAGTGGAAATCACCCTTTTTATACATTGATAGAGTTTATGTTGGAAATGGATAGGATAGCTGTGCCTATTGTAATTGAAAAGACCAGTGGTGAAGTTTTTGACTACATAATACATGATTCAATGTTTGGAGGAGGAAGTGTATTATCAAAATTGCTGAATATTCCTGCAATTTGTTCCTGCACTTCCTTTGCAATGAACAGGCTTCCGCTGCCGTCCCATATGCTTCAGCCAGGTTTCAATTCTCAATTGGATAACATATACACAAAACTGAAAGATACAGCTACTGACTGGGGTGTTGAACTTGACATAATGGATATCTTCTTCAAAAAGGAGAGTCTTAATATTGTTTATACATCAAAAATGTTTCAGCTCGAATCGGAAACCTTTGATGACAGCTTCAGGTTTGTTGGCCCATCTATGGCAGAAAGGGAAGAGAAGCTGGATTTCAGAATTGATGATTTGGGAAATAAGCCTCTTATTTACATATCCATGGGTACAATAATTAATCAGTGTGTGGATTTTTATAAAATGGCTCTTGAAGCCTTTAAGAATGAAAACTGCATGGTAATTATGTCGGTAGGAAATAAAACTGATATAGGTTTGTTAGGTGAGATACCGGATAACTTTATAGTAAGAAATCATGTACCTCAGTTGGAGGTTTTAAAAAGTGCTGATGTAATTATTTGTCATGGAGGACTTAACAGTGTAAACGAGGCATTATATTATGGTGTGCCAGTCATATCAATACCGCAGGTTAATGATCAGTATATGGTCAGCAGGCAATTGGTAAAGCTTGGGGCTGGATTGGAACTCAAGATGGAAGAAATCACAGATGAGGTTTTGAGGAATTCAGTTAAGACTGTTCTGTCGGATACAAGCTACAAAGCAAGCAGTACTGAGATAGGCAGATCATTCGTAGAGGCAGGAGGTTATAAGGCAGCAGCAAAACTTATAATGGATTTTATTAAGGTATGATTAAAAAATTACTTACATAAGCACTCTAAAATGTTTTTGACTTTTTGGTTTGGCGTTTTTGAAAGAGTCGAGGATGGAATGCTTGAGACCTCCAGGGTTGTTTTTGGTGCAGAGCCAAAGGACTACGAGGTTTATTTCTATTTGCTTAAAAACTACTCAAAACTGGCTTTTAGCAGGCCTATTGAGGCTGATTGCAGAGATGAAAAGAAGATCAATCCCAAAAGGCTTCATCGCATTGTTAAGAAGGAAATGGCAAAGACCGGTGTGGGTACAAAGGCCCAACAGGCGATGAAATTGGAACATGAACTTAAAAAAGTGGAAAGAAAACAGATTTCTAAAGAAGAAAGGGAAGAAAGAAAACAGATTAAGTTTGAAATGAAACAGGAAAAAAACAAAGAGAAAAAAAGGGACATTAACCACTTTTGTCTAGATAAAGGAGCGGATTTAAATGGATAGTCAAAGCTTGGATCTCAATTTGGACTTTGATCAAATTAAGGATCATAATGGGTATAAGGATATGTGGGAAAGACTGGGCAGGGTTGAAATACGTATGGTTGAAAAGTACGAAGAGTGCAAGCATTGTCTGGGTGATAGCTTTATTTATGAAAATCCCTATAAAAAGCCTGAAGGCGTTTGTACTGCACTTTTGCACGTGCTTGATCTGTATATCTGGAGGGTAACATTTGGATTCCCGTCATGGAACGGCGAGGACAGAAGGGTTTTTAAGCTGCACTGTCCAGACCCAAAGGGAACGGTTTGGGAAATGAAAAAGATTAAAGATTAACAATTGGGATTGGAAATTGTGGGGTGTCGGGTTTAAGTAGTATTAATACCGACACCCTTAATTATTATTAAAATAAGTGTTAAAAATAATAACATTATATACGATAAACTATTGTAAACTTATTCAGAAATGGGAAAGTTATTTAAACTATCATGCCTATGAAAGGAGTATTTAAATGGCACAAGTATTGGAAGAAGCTTTGGAAGTTGGTGAAGATACTCAGAAGGATAAGTATCTGACATTTGCACTTGGTAAGGAAGAGTATGGAATAGAAATAAGTTATGTAACTGAAATTATCGGATTGCAAGCAATTACAGAGGTGCCTGAGTTTTCAGGTTATTTAAAAGGGATTATCAATCTCAGGGGAAAGATTATCCCGGTCATTGATGTAAGACTCAGGTTTAATAAGGAGACAAAGGAGTATAATGACAGGACTTGCACAATAGTGATTGAAGTAAACAGTATTTCAGTAGGGCTAATAGTAGACAATGTAGCAGAGGTCTTGTCAATCACTGAAGAAAACATTGTTCCACCTCCAAGTGTATCAAATGAGCAAAATAAATATATAAAAGGTATAGGTAAAGTCGAAAGCAATGTAAAGCTTATACTGGATTGTGATATGCTATTGGGTGATTTTAAAATGCCGGAACTAAACAATGTTGAATCATTTTAGTTGATTAAAACACAAAAATTAAGGAGGAATAACAAACATGCAATGGTTCTATAACTTAAAAATTTCTTTAAAGCTGGTAATAGGATTTGTTATTGTTGCAATAATTGCTGGTGTTGTTGGAGTAACAGGTATTATTAATATCAAGTCAATTGATGAGGACAATTCTTTGATGTATAAGGAAAATACTGTACCACTTGGCTATCTGGAAAAAGCGGCTGTTCAATTCCAAAGGTTAAGGGTTAACCTTATGCTTTTAATAGCTTATGATAGTGGATTTGATACATATGTAGAAAAGATAGAAAATTATGATAAGGAGGTTGAGAATAATCTAAATGAGTATAAAAAACTTTTATCTTCTGATTATGAGCAAAAGGAATTCGATAATGTAGAAACTCTTATGGTAAAGTACAGAAGTCTTCGTACTGAATGTATTAATTTAGCATTAGCGAATAGAGATAATGAAGCATTGAAAATGACAGAAGGAGAATTTGGAGAATTGTCCACAAAAATTGACGATTCAATAACCAAGCTATACGACATAAACCTTGAACAGGCTTCTACTAGAACTAGTCAAAATACAGCGGCCGCCAATCAAGCGGTTTTAATGATGATCATATTTGTTGGAGGCGGAATGGCACTGGCTGTAGTACTTGGACTGTTTATAGCACGCATTATAAGCAATCCTGTGAAAAAGATGGTTGAAGCAGCTGAGAAGCTTGCACTTGGTGATGTAAATGTTAATGTTGAGGCGGTTTCGAAGGACGAAATCGGCGACCTTATGCAATCTTTTGGCAAAATGGTGGAAAATATCCGTGAGCAAGCCCTTGCAGCAGAGAAAATTGCTGCAGGCGACTTAACGGCAAAGGTTAAGGTTAAATCGGAAAATGATCTGCTTGGTAAAAAACTCAGTGAAATGATAGAAACAAACAATGAAATACTTTCCAATATCAGTTCAGCATCAGATCAAGTTGCTGCAGGAGCAAGGCAGGTATCTGCTTCCAGTCAGATGCTGTCCCAGGGATCTACGGAACAAGCGAGTTCTATAGAAGAAATAACTTCTTCCATGACTCAGGTTGCATCACAAACCAAACAAAATGCAGCTAATGCCAATCAGGCAAACCAACTTGCATTAAATGCAAAAGAAAATGCGGTGCAGGGAAACAGCCAGATGCAAGGGATGGTTAGGGCCATGGCAGAAATCAACGATTCATCGGCCAATATATCCAAAATAATTAAAGTTATCGATGAGATAGCATTTCAGACCAATATACTTGCATTAAATGCTGCTGTTGAAGCGGCAAGGGCAGGGCAGCACGGCAAAGGGTTTGCTGTGGTAGCTGAGGAAGTGAGAAATCTTGCAGCAAGAAGTGCAAATGCTGCAAAAGAAACTACTGAGATGATAGAAAATTCAATCAAGAAAGTTGAAACAGGAACACAAATTGCAAATAATACTGCAGAGGCATTAAATAAGATTGTTGAAGGAGTTACTACAGCTGCTGAACTTGTTGGAGATATTGCAGCAGCATCAAATGAACAGGCATCAGGCATTGCACAGATTAACCAGGCTATAGCACAGGTGGCACAGGTTGTTCAGACCAACTCTGCAACAGCTGAAGAAAGTGCATCTGCAAGTGAAGAGCTATCAAGCCAGGCAGAACTTCTAAAAGGTTCAGTCAGCAGATTCCGCCTTAGCAAGGTTAAGTCCAATTCAGGTTTTGATGGAGGATTAAACTCCGAGATGGTTCGTATGATTGAAAACATTGTGGAAAAGAAGAAGATGAACGGCCATTCTGATCAATTAAGCAGTGTTTCTGCCGGAGATAACCGTTCAAAGGAAATACTCCCAAAAACTAAAATATCTTTAGACGACAATAACTTTGGGAAGTATTGATCTATGCCTAAGTATTGATTGGCCAAATATATAAAATTTGTTGGATAAGAGGAGTGCCTCTTATCCAACAATCAATTGGTGAAAAATATGATGCCTATAACAGAAAAAGAATTTAGCCAGATGGTGAATTTAATTAAAACAAAATATGGGGTTAATCTTTCTAACAAAAAAGCATTAGTTATTGGAAGACTGCAGAATTATGCGGAGCAAAGCGGCTTTAAAAGCTTCTCTGAATACTTGGAATTTGTGCTGTCTGACAAAACCGGAAGTGCACTAACTACCTTGATAAACAAGTTAACAACAAATCATACTTATTTTATGAGGGAGCCGGAGCATTTTAACTTTTTCCGAGATACAATACTCCCATATCTGGAGACATCAAAATCTGCAAAAAAAGATTTGCGTATATGGAGTGCCGGGTGTTCAAGCGGCGAAGAGCCATATACAATTGCTATGATTATAGATGAGTATTTTGGGAACGAAAAAGACTTATGGGATACAACAATACTGGCAACAGATATATCAACAAAGGTGCTCGAAGCAGCTTGTAATGGCATTTATTTAAATGATGGGATTGGAGCACTGCCTCAAAAATGGAAAAAGGATTATTTTGTAAAGGCTAATGAAGAAACTAGTATTATTGCGGATAAGCTTAAGAAAGAAGTTGTTTTCAAAAAGTTTAATCTTATGCAGGAGATTTTTCCTTTCAAGAGCAAATTTCATGTTATATTTTGCAGGAATGTAATGATTTACTTTGATCTGCATACAAGGATTGATCTTGTAAATAAGTTTTATGATTTTTTGGAGCCTGGAGGCTACCTGTTTATAGGCCATTCAGAGTCGTTGATCCGTGAAGAAACAAAATTTAAATATATTTTACCTGCTGTTTACAGAAAGGGGTAGATGAAAAAGCGATAGATGTTATTCTACCGCTTTTATATCATGGCTCAAATATAACTTCTAATTAAAATGGCACCTTTTATAAAACACTGATGTGTAATAATTAAAAGATAGGTTTTACATAATAAAAACATTATGAATAATAAAGGCTTTAGGCAAGAACATTTATTTATTTTCCTTACCAGACCGTATCCTTACATATATTGTGTTAACAAAATGATAAATTGTTTTTGATTCCTTTGTCAGTATCGGACCAATAATTGCTAAAAGCAAAACATATATAACAGCAAAGGATTGAATGACAGGCAGCAAGCCTCCTACCTTTCCCATATTAGCCATGATAATTGAAAATTCACCTCTTGCAGAAAGCGTAAACCCAATATTTACAGATGACTTTTTAGAGATGCCGGAAGAACGTCCGGCAAAAAATCCCGAAAGAACGTTGCCAATAACTGTAAGTGCAGCAGCAATAACAGCCATCCATAAACCTCCACCCAGAGACAACGGATCTATTGTTAACCCAAAGCTGAAGAAGAACAGTGCTCCAAAAAAATCTCTGAAAGGAAGAACATAGTGTTCAATTTTCTTTACATGCACCGACTCTGCCATAACCAGACCTACCAGAAGGGCTCCAATGGCTTCAGCTACATGCAGCGTTTCGGAAAAACCCGAAACCAGAAAAAGCACTCCCATTACTACAAGCAGAAATAACTCAGCAGACTGTATATCCAGCAATTTATCTATGTATTTCATAGCTCTTTTTCCTATTAAAAGAATTCCAAAAATAAATGCAAGAGCTATCATCGCGGTAGAAAGTACGCCCAGAACAGACTTGGAACCGCTAAGCAGCAATCCAGACAGTACTGAAATATGTATGGCAATAAATAAATCGTCAAACATTATCATACCCATAATAACTTCGGTTTCGGGATTTGCAGTACGTTTTAAGTCTATAAGTACTTTCGCAACAATTGCAGTGGAAGAACTGGTCATAATACCGCAAACCACCATTATCTCTTTAAATGGGAGCCCCATCATGTAGCCTAACAGCAAACCTGAGGAAAAATTAATTATGATATAAAAAGAGCCCCCTATAATAATGGATTTACCCGATTTTATGAGACGTGTTACCGAAAACTCCAGCCCTAAATAAAATAATAAAAATAGTACTCCCAGCCGCCCCATAAAATTAATAAATGTTGAGCTTTCAATAAAGCGAAAATCTATCACTCCAAAATTTGGTGCATGAGGCCCTACCGCCATGCCTATAAGTATATAAAACGGAATAACCGAAAATTTAAGTTTGTTTGATATAAACCCTACCAAAGCAATCAAAGCGATTGCTAGACCTATTTCAAAAATAAGTGTATCCATTATACCTCCTTTATAGTTATATATTCCCTCCGAACAAATACTCTTTAAGACTTTTGATGTGTTTTCTCTCACCTACAATCACAATAGTAGTTTCAGCTACCAAAACGTAGTTTGCCTGTGGATTAATACACTTTTGGTGATCTCTCCCAATGGCAGCAATAATGGTTGCCCCTGTTTTTTGACGTACTTCCAATTCTCCTATGGTTTTTCCAATACATTTTGAGCTAGCTTCTATTTTATACCACTCAACAACCAGGTTATCCAGGATTACATCCTTTGTATCCAAATCTTTCGGCTTGTATGCCAGTCCCCCAATAATTGCCGCAACTGATCTTGCATCTTCATCATTTAATGTAATCATTGATATGCTCTCATCAGGATCATCATGGTAGAAGTGATACAGTTCACGCCGCCCGTCATCATGTACAATAATGACTAATTTGTCCCCTCCACGCACTTCAATTTCAAACTTTCTGCCTATTCCAGGCAAATCAGATTCTCTGATATTCATAGTACCCTCCATTTGTGTGCTTTTTTGAATATAAAAAAGTGGGAAAAGACACTTCTGTGCCTTTTTCCAATGTAAGCTTTATTGAACACTTTAGCTTTCACATTTTTACAAGCTTAGGCTTAGCTTATGTTATTCTGCTTTACCATATCCTTTCTGGAACGCTCAATCATAAGATCCTTTACTTTCATAAGCCTTGTAAGGTTTCCACGCTCATTTTCATCAAGCTTCATCGAAATATATTTGATAGTTTCCTCAAGCTGTGGTATAAGTACATATTCCAGAGCACTTACCCTGCGGCGTGTTTTCTCAATTTCCTCCGCCAGCAGCTGAACAGAATTCTCCAGTTGTGCAAGCTTCACCATATCAGGGAGCAACC
This sequence comes from Bacillota bacterium, assembly GCA_023430975.1. Taxonomy (GTDB): domain Bacteria; phylum Bacillota; class Clostridia; order Acetivibrionales; family DSM-2933; genus Pseudobacteroides. The sequence goes on from JAEYYB010000036.1 coordinate 174,514, forward strand.
CTGACAAAAATTCTATTGAAGCATCTAATTCACATCTGGTAAATGCAAATCCATATGGATGAATATTCATCTCAACCAAATCAGGATATTCAAGTGAGAATTCTGGAACTTCCACCCCCATAATATTTTGCATCGTACACTTTATGCCTGCCCACTGCTTGGGAAGCATCAATGCCTCCTGCATCATCTCGTAATCTATAAAATATTGGGCATTAAGAAAATTTTTATGAAACCTGACAAGCTGCTCTTCCAAATTACTACGCAGTTCCTTGTTTCTGGCTGCCATATCCAGAAACTGCTTCATCATCTCATCCCTTTTATCCTTAAGAAGCTTATATCCTCTACGTGCAACCTGTAATCTTTTTTTTATTCGCGACAGTTCCATACGGGTTGGATTCACACGCATAACAGCCATATAATACCTCCATCTGTGCTTAATAGAGCAATTCTCTTCCAACAAATATGGTTTAAATTCATACTCAACTCTTATCCTGCACTTTTTCACTATTCGCTATCCACTTTATACTTATTTAAATATTTTATAATATACTCATCTCTTATTCTTTTCAATTCTCCTATAGGAAGCTCAGCCAGCAACTTCCAACCCATTTCCAGCGTGCTTTCAATGCCTCGGTTTTCGTTGAACCCCTGTGAAACATACTGTTCTTCAAAGGAATCTGCAAACCTTGCATAAAGCTTATCAACCTCTGACAGTGCTCCTTCACCTAATATTATTGCCAGTTCTTTGGCTTCCTTCCCTCTTGCATATGCTGAAAAAAGCTGATTCATAGTGTCCGAATGGTCTTCTCTTGTTTTTCCCTTCCCAATTCCTTTATCCTTCAATCTCGAAAGAGAAGGTAAAACATCAATGGGTGGAATAACTCCTTTTCTATATAACTCCCGACTCAATATAATCTGCCCTTCTGTTATATACCCTGTTAGATCAGGAATTGGATGGGTCTTGTCATCCTCAGGCATTGAAAGAATCGGAATTAAGGTGATACTCCCTTCCAGTCCTATCTTTCTTCCTGCTCTCTCATATAAAGTTGCAAGATCTGTATACAAGTATCCAGGATAACCTCTTCTGCCTGGTACTTCCTTTCTTGAGGCCGATACTTCACGCAATGCCTCTGCATAATTAGTTACATCTGTCATGATTACCAAAACATGCATATGCATCTCAAAGGCAAGATATTCGGCAGCAGTCAGTGCCATTCTAGGCGTTGCAATACGCTCAACAGCCGGATCATTTGCAAGGTTTATAAACAGTACAGACTGATTCATTGCACCTGTGTTTTCCAATTCCTTTTTAAAAAAATCAGCCTCTTCAAAGGTAATTCCCATGGCAGCAAATACAACAGCGAATTTACTGTCTGTGCCAAGCACCTTTGCCTGGCGGGCAATCTGGGCTGCTAGCTGTGCATGTGGCAAGCCGGAGCCTGAAAAGATCGGAAGTTTCTGTCCTCTCACCAGCGTATTTAGCCCATCAATGGCAGATATTCCAGTCTGAATAAACTCTGAAGGGTAATTTCTTGCTGTTGGATTCATAGGAACACCGTTTATGTCCATACGTGCCTCAGGTATGATATCAGGCCCTCCATCTATAGGTTTCCCAAGTCCGTTAAACACTCTTCCCAGCATATCTGCCGATACTTGAAGCTCAATTCCTCTTCCCATGAACCTTACTTTGCTTTCTGAGACATTTATTCCAGCAGAGCTTTCGAACAATTGAAGCAGGGCTGCATCCCTGTTGACTTCCAGAACACGGCAGAAACGCACTTCACCGTTTGGCAGTTCTATCTCACCCAATTCTCCATATTTTACTCCCTGAACCTGCCTTACCAGCATTAAAGGTCCTGCAACTTCAGATATTGTTTTATACTCTCTTATCATTCTGCCCTCCATTCAGTACTTGAATAAAGAACCTCCATCTGAGCATTAAGTTCTTTTTCAATTCCGGTGAATTTTTCATCCATATCTGCTTCACTAACATATTTTGCCCTGCCTATTCTTTCCCTGACAGGCATCGTAAAAATTTTATCCATATGGATACCTTTATCCAATGCCTCGCACCCAAGAACATAAAAATTCATCAACATTTTAAGCATCCTGTACTGCTTTTCGGGAGAAGTATAGGTATCAACCTCATGGAAGGCATTTTGATGCAGATAATCCTCACGAATTGACTTGGCAGTTTCCAGTATAAGGCGGTCATTTGCTGAAAGTGCATCAACGCCTACCAGCTTTACAATCTCCTCCAACTCAATCTCTTTTTGCAAAATACGCATAACATCAGTTCTGAGCTTTTTCCAGTCATCAGCTATTTTTTCACTGTTCCATACATCCAATCTGTCAAGATACAAGGAGTAGCTGTTAATCCAGTGAATGGCCGGAAAATGCCTCCTGTAGGCTAGACTTGAATCCAGTGCCCAGAAAACCTTTACGATACGAAGTGTAGCCTGTGCCACAGGTTCTGAAATGTCACCCCCGGGAGGTGATACAGCCCCTATTACAGTAAGTGTCCCTTTTCTCTCGTCAGTTCCCAGGCATATTACCTTACCTGCTCTTTCATAAAACTGTGCTAAACGGGAACCCAGATATGCAGGATAACCTTCTTCTCCTGGCATTTCTTCAAGACGTCCACTCATTTCCCTCAGTGCTTCGGCCCAGCGTGAAGTAGAGTCAGCCATAAGTGCCACGTTATATCCCATATCCCTGAAATATTCTGCAATGGTAATACCTGTATAAATAGACGCTTCCCTTGCAGCCACAGGCATATCGGAGGTATTTGCGATAAGAACAGTTCTGCTCATTAAAGATTCTCCTGTTCGGGGATCCTTCAAGGCCGGAAACTCTCTCAAAACGTCTGTCATCTCATTTCCCCGCTCTCCACAGCCTACATATACTACAATTTCAGCATCTGCCCATTTGGACAACTGATGCTGCACAACAGTCTTGCCACTGCCAAATGGTCCTGGAATAGCAGCTACGCCGCCCTTAACAATAGGAAAAAATGTATCTATTACTCTCTGCCCTGTAATTAAAGGCTCATCGGGTGTCAACTTTTCTTTGTAGGGTCTCCCCTTGCGTACAGGCCACTTTTGCAGCATTGTCACCTTTTTTAGCTCACCTTTGTCGTTGCGAATAGTTGCCACGGGCTCCTCAATTGTAAACTCTCCGGCATGTATTTCTTCAATTACTCCCAACACTCCATATGGTATCATTATCCTGTGCTCTATTAAGGCAGTTTCTTTGACTGTTCCGATAATATCTCCCTCTGCTACCCGGGTGCCTTTAGTAAGAATCGGCTCAAAAGTCCAGGGTTTATTCCGATTTAGGGATTTAATTTCAATTCCCCTAATAATATGGTTTCCTACCATTTCCCGCATGTCCTCCAGCGGCCGCTGGATACCGTCAAACAGCTGGCCTATAATCCCAGGTCCCAGCTCCACACTCAAGGGACTCCCGCTAGATATAACATGTTCTCCCGGCCCAAGTCCTGCTGTTTCCTCATATACCTGTATTGACGCTTTGTCACCGTGTACTTCTATAATTTCTCCTGTCAATTTATGTTCACCTATACGAACCACATCAAACATATTTACATCTCTCATTCCCTCTGCAATAATTAGAGGGCCTGAAACCTTGACAATAGTTCCCTGTACCATATTGTCCTCCTTTTACCAGTATTAACATCAATGTATTGCATATAACGAGTTACTCACGAAACAAGATATCGGCACCCACTGCTTTTTCAACAGCCTTCCGTATACCTTTCATGCCTATTTCCAATGAACCGTTTACTCCAGGTATGGGTATTACCGCGGGATATTTTTTAGCGTTATATTTACTTATTTCTGGAATCATCTTCAACGCAAGCTGTTCAATAATAAAAACAACTGCATATTGCTCTCCTTCCAACTGCTGCAGCAGTTTACCAGCCTCATCTGCATCCTCAACCGGATATGTTGAAACTCCAAGAGCCTTAAAGGCAAGTATACTGTGTTTATCCCCCATAACAGCAATTTTATGCATAGACTTTTCTCAACCTTTCTCTAATCAGCGTTCCTGATATGCCATAGGCTTTTCCCGTCATAATCGTTCTGACATCACGTATTTCAGTTTCCTTGTTCAAAAGGTATCCAACCAGAGGCTCCAGACCGTCTATCGCGTCCTTACCTTTTTTTATAAATAAAGCTTTGAACTCATATAGCAGTCCTTCCTGATTCATGGAACTGTTGTGGAAATTTACATGTGCCGGCATTTTTTCGGCAATATGATAAAAAGGTGAATACTTTAAAATTTCCGATGCCAATTCTTTAGAAGCTTTTATTTTTTCACTCCATATTTCCATAGGAATATATCCACCAGGCAATAATACATTTTCAATGAATCCATTATCCTTTTTTAGATGTTTTAATCTCAAAAATGTTGAAATATTTTTCAAATCTACAGTTCCTGCCACAAAGTCCTGAAGAAATCTATATCCGTAAGAATCAGCCATTGCCCTCATCTGCCTGTAACAAGCCTTATCCATTATAGTATCCACTGCCTGAGGATCTCCTGTATGATGAAATTCTTCCATGGCTTGCTCTACAGCTAAACTCATAATATGCGACATTTCAGTATATTTTCTGCTCCTTATCATTTGCTTGATTTTTTCAGGAGAAGTTGGGCCCCAATCGTACAAAAGCCCTTGAAGATTTTCATGTCCACTAAACTCGGCTTTCATCAACACCTTTACGTTGTGAAAATCCCGAGCCTGCAAAAATATATTAAAAATATCTGGAACTGGAGCTAATTCTTTCATTAGCTTAAACAGCTTTTTATATTCTTCTGCCAGCAGTACTTCGTGATTGACATTTAATACGTCTTCAGAGCCGCTCTCCTTATCTCCATAATGTACCTCTTCCAGTATTCCCATTGCATCCTTAGGAGTAGCCGCATCAATAAGCCTATTCATTATTTCATGATCCAGAAGTCTCTTTTCAATAGCCCTGATCCTTGATACTGCATAAATGTATTCTGATTTTGTTATCCAAGACAAGACGCATCACTCCTTTCATTCATGCAATTCTAAGGTATAATATAATGTGGTTTTCATCGTACACCAAGTAAAGAATATACTAATTCCTCCAAGTTTTCCTTTTGTGTACGGAATAAAGCTTCAAAAGAAAAGTTTATTTCCATATCCCCTATTATAAGGATAAAGCCGCCTTTAATGTCCGCCGTTTTATAAGACAGCACTAAGCCCACCTGAGCTCCCTTTTCCTCCGTCAAAGCAGTCACACGCTCAAGAAGAATTTCTCCTAAAGATTGCCTATCTTTTTTTGATAAGACAATTTCAGCCTTTTCTCCTTGTATAGCATTTACAATCATATTTGCCATGAACTCACAGTACTGCTCACGAGGCATACTGGAAAGCCTTTCCATCGCCATATTAAATGTCTTCTGCACCAATTCCTGTTTTACTCTCATTATTTCTTTCCTGACTTCCATATCATTTAACGCAATACATCTTTTTTCCAGATCACCAGCTTTCTTTTGGGCCTGCTCCAAAATGGTTTTTCTTTTTATATCAGCTTCCTCCCGGGCCGACTTTAGAATTTCATCGGCTTCCTTTTTTGCTTTTTTTACATATTCAGCAGCTTCGGCATTCGCATCTTTCAGAATTCGATCTCTAATCCTCTCAATTCCTGTCATATTCATAAGCTCCTTGATTCATTTTTAAACTTTTCCGATAATGAGAATGGAAACAATCAGTGCAATAATGGCAAACATCTCTGCCATAAGAATCAAAGTAAGAGCTCTTCCCATGGCTTCCCCGCGTTTTGCAATCATTTGCATGCAGGCAACCGTAATACGCCCTTGGTAAATGGCAGAAACCAAACCTACAAATGCTGTAGGAATCGCCGCTGCAAAAAGCATCAAACCACTCTCAATACTAAGTGAATTTCCTGTCATTTTATTTAAAATCAAAAATGCAACTACAAAGCCGTAAATGGCCTGTGTACAGTTTGTAGCCTGAAGCACCATAACGGTACCGAATTTATTGGGCTCTTCTGCCAATACACCGGCACCCGCCTGTCCAGCTCTTCCCATACCTATGCTGCAACCTATTCCCGCAATAAAAAACGCAACTACCGCTCCAAAAATAGCCCAAATATTACCTGTCATTCCCCAAAATAGAGTATCCACAACTATTTCCTCCTTCTAGTTTAATAAATTTTTTGTGTGCTTTTAGAGGCTGGAAAGGAACTCCGCCTCCTTCGTAAAATCTTCCAAAAAACTCAATATACTGAAGCCTGCTGGAATGCACATATGCACTAAGCATAGCAATTCCAAAATTCAGCGTATGCCCTAACGCCAATACAACCACAAAGAAAATTATTTTCAAAGGATTATTAATACCATTCATAATTGCTATCTCATAAACAATAGAACCAATAACAGATGTTGCAAGTCCCAAGGCCATCAATCTGGAATAGGAAAGCACATCACTCATAAATTTTACTACTTCATAAAGTTTAGCCGCACCGGCGGATAATCTTAAAAATATGTTCTTGTTCGTTCTGCCCTGTGTAAGCAGTATAATAATACCTCCAGACAGCATCATGTATTTACCGACCGTTACAGCCTGCTCAAAATTGCCTGTTCCTGCATTGAAAACAAGAGGCAGTACAAATAATACAAAGCCGGTAAAAAATACGTACCATACTGCTACATCCATCAAAATATCCAGATACTTTTTCTTTCTGAATAAATTGTATCCTTTGACTCCTATTCCTACATAAATGTGAATGATTCCAAGAAGTAGCGTCCACTGCAGGAATTCCTCAGGCTTTTCAAGTGGATTAAGCCAGATATTGTGTTCAGCCAAACCAGGAATTCCAAACCAGCCGCCGAACATAGCCCCCCAGAAGACCGCCGAAAAGCCGCAGTACCTCAATAATTTAAAAAGCTGGGTCATACCCTTTTCCAACTTGTTTTTAAATAATACGATAGTACTTATTGCTATCATAATAACCCCATAAATAGCATCGCCTACCATAAACCCATAAAATAAAATGAAAAAAATAGCTGTGATAAAATTGGGATCCACTTCTTTAGGAGAAGGTAGACTATACATTCCTGTAACAGCCTCTACCGACTGTCCTACGGAATTGTTCTCCAGCAGCACCGGATATTCCTCGTTAGGCTCTGGCTTTTGAACATGGGTTGCACAGTCCCATTTGTTTTGCAATTTATCAACTATACATTGGGTAAGGTGTGCCGGAATCCAGCCTTCCAATCTGAAAGTTCTTTGTGTGCTTTCCAGATGACTGAAGCTCTTTTTTCTGTCTCTGTTCATCAACAGATAATCATATAGAACCTCCAGTTTGTCAATGTGCTTTGCATAGTCCTCCATTTTTTCTTCACTTCTTCGCTGCTCGCAGTCCAGTTCTTTCATTTTTGCAAGTGCACGTTTTATATTCTCCTGTGCAGTTCCTTTCAAATCACTGAACATCACCTTAGTAAAACCATAATCCTTTAGTACTCTTCCTACTTCACCTGCAACTGCATAATGATAGATAAGATAAATGTACCTGTATTCATGGTCCGTGCTCACAGATCTCACACAGCACTCTCCGGTCTGCTCTTTCAATTTTCCTTCCAGTTCCTCCATGCTGCTTCTTTTAGAAATATATCCAGTCAGTATATGGGTAGCTTGCGTTGCTGAAACTTCAAGAGGTATATCCAGTGTTTCCCACGGATTAAGATATTCCACCCGATTACCATATTTGTTTTTTTCAATGTTCAAATGTGCCATATATTTGTCATGCTGGGCAACACCATTCACAATATCCCATATAGCTTCATGTCCGGTAAGGATCTTTTCATAGTTTTCTCTGTTAACTTCTCTTCGGGCCTCAAACAGCTTTTTTTTCCTTTTATCATATATACTCAATTGTTTTAATGCGAACGCGACTTTTTCCAGTTGCTCTTCCAAGTCAGAAATTTCTTGCTTGATACACTCAGCATTTTCTTTTCCTGCTTCCTGATTTAAATCCTCCCGGGAGGCAATATCTATAACATGTATAGCCTCCAGCTCCATGAGCTCCTTCAGTATGTCCTCCCTATCACTGTTCATGCCAATTAACGATATTTTATTCAGTTCAACGACAGACATACATATTCACAATCCTTTCTACTATGGCTTGTGCGGCTTTATCCGACATTCCTGCTGCATTTTTCTGAATTCTGCTGATCTCTCGCATAACTTGCTCCTGCCTTTTTTCATTCTGCAGATCGATAGAAGCCTTTGCCTCTTTCATAATAATTTCTTTGTGGCTTTCAGCTTCCGCTATAGCTTGCTGAATCAGCCGCATTCCTTCTTCCCTTGCATCAGATAAAATCTCATTTGCCTCTTCCAGCGACTTCTTACGGATTTCAACTGCTTTGTGCTCTGCTTCGGTTATGTGTTCAAGCAATTCTATCGACATATGTTCACCTCCTTCCTAAACTAATCACCATTTTTTTATGCAGCTATTACCATATAAAGCTAATACTTCATAAAGCACATCTTAAATGTTTCCAAGTAAACTGAACCATTATATTTTATGAACTACAATTACCTTTTAAAGTGTAGACCTATAGGTTTCGCCTGAAAACAAAGGTCTTCCACCTATGGTTCAGTTGGCGAACTACTGTTGAAACCGCCTAAAGCAAGTATTGATTATAAAGATTTTTCTGATGGCTGAACCTTCAACTCTGACAATTCAGTCTTTAAAGAAGTTTCTTATATGAGATTATTTACCCATATCGAGTTTATATTATAAACAAAAATTTTTTCTAAACTAATTTTAACCTATTTCAGCTCATTTTTCAACGTATTTTTCATTTTATATGATAAAAAGTTATTATTGCTTTGCCTATCTCGCCAAATCTTTCTTAATCTCCGCCGCATGAATTTGTATAATTAAGGCTGTAGTTTTGTTTAGTGTAAAACATTTTACAGCAATTTGATTTTATGCAAGGAAATAATTGACATATCAATGGAAATAAGCGATATTATTCTCAGATAGTTCAAATACTAAAGAAAAGAGATTAAAAATGGCTATAGCATATTCAAAAGATTTAAGAAAAAGTGTATTTAATGCACTAAATAAAGGAATGAGAGTAAAAGAAATTGTTGCAACTTTCGGGATCAAAAAATCAGCAGTTTATTCATGGAAGAGAAGAGAAAAAGAAACAGGTAGTTATGAGGCATTTCCTAGAAACCCTGGAAGGAAACCTGGAATAACAGATGAACAGATGGAAGAATTAAGGAAA
>JAEYYB010000083.1 GCA_023430975.1 Bacillota bacterium
TGAAAGTTATTCCTGTAAGCCTTAAGTTACGCAGTTGTGTGGATATATCGGGAGGTTGACGAAGGTTTTAAAAATTGTAAGCCACAAGGCTAATACCGCATACACAAATTGTCACCTGATAGTTGAAGCATATAGCTTAAGGTTAATACTTCCGTGCACATGTACGAAATCCAGTCTTTAAAGCTGTTACAAAAGGTGTAAAAGTTTGTTTTTACGGTTTTTGTAACAGCTTTATAAAAACACTTTGACTACAATATTTTTGCGAGACCGTGCAAACGGTTTTAACGCTGACATTTGGGATGTCATAAGGTTTTTTGACCTTTGATAATATAATATTTTTTTAAGGAGTGGTAAAAATGTTTAATCATCCAAAGATGAAATACGTTTATTTGGGAGTGGACAGCCATAAAGACACGCATTGCATTGTTGCAATCAATTGTTTTTATGAAAAGTTAGGGACAATTACTGTCAGGAATTCTCCAAAAGAATTGGAAAACCTGCTTACCGAAGTAAAGAAATTCAAATTAAAAGGAACTTCCCTTGCCTTTGGCTTGGAGGATGTTTCAGAATATGGACGGTCACTGGCTGTATTCCTCAAAGAAAAAAAGTTTATTGTAAAACATGTTAATTCTTACTTGGTGGCTCATGAAAGGGAAAGCCTAAATATTGTACATAAAACTGATGAATTTGATGCGGAATGTGCTGCAAGGGTTCTTTTAAACCGTTTTGATACCCTTCCAAACGCTGATACACAAGATAAATACTGGATTTTAAAAACACTGGTTACCCACAGAGAAGCCATTGTAAAAAACAATATTGCACTTAAAAACCGTATTCATTCCATAATATCCAGTCATTATCCATCATACTCAAAATTCTTCTGCAACATTGATACATTAGGTGCATTGGCTTTCTATGAAAAATATCCGTCACCTTTAAAATTAAAAGGTGTTACAGTTGAGGAATTGGACGAATTATTGTTTAATGTATCAGGAAAAAGCAACCCCAAAGACAAGGGAAAGAAGATACTTGAATATGTCGAAGCGGATGGATACAATGAAATTGAATATCAGGATATAAGAGATATGGCAGTAAAATCAACTATAACCCTTTTGAAAACCAACATAAAGGAACTGGCTGAAATCGACAACAAATTAAAGGAACTACTCCAACATTTTGATTATAACTTAACCAGTATAAGAGGTGTCAGCACAGTTTTAGCAGCAACAATAATTTCTGAAATCGGTAATATATCAAAGTTTTCAAGCCCTGCCAAACTTGCCCGATATTCCGGGGTTGCTCCAACAACTTATGCATCCGGCAAAAGCGAATTACAGTTTGCCAACAGACGAGGAAACAAGTCCCTACACCATGCCTTTCATACATTGGCTGTAGGCTTGATTGCAACACCGGGTAACATGATAAGAAACAAATACTTTTATGATTACTTTCATAGGAAGGTATCAGAAGGAAAAACAAAACGTCAGGCTTTGAATTGTCTACAAAGACGGCTTGTAAGTATAGTCTGGGCAATGATGACACATAAAACGGAATACAATAATCCGGATTTGATAAGCATTGATGATTTTAACGGAGATAATGCAGAAACACCAATTGAATCAACCATTTCACAATGATATAATAGCACTTGGAAACAGGTGCTTATAAAATTCCTTGCTAACGAGTACCATTAGGGAACAATTGTGCTGATGAAATGGCAAGGGCTTTTGATGAAGCTGTTGCAAATGCAAGTGCACAAGGAATACAAGGTGAAGAGCTTGTAAGGATTGGTAAAGAAGCTGCTGAAAGAATTGCTGAAGCATTAAAGTATTTTTCAACACCTCCTGATGGACTAGAACATATTTTTCAAGGTGTAGTTAAAGGTACGAAGGGTTGGCATCATGAACCAAGTTCTACTATCGGGACAATAGTTTCTATAATCAAAGGCCCAGATACAAATGGTATATATGAGGCAACAGTAAAAATTGGAGGAGTTCTAAAGAAAGATACATCTACATTCTTCCCGAGAAAGTGGAGCAAGACAGAAGTTATTGAAGCAATTTTTGATGCATATAAAAATGCAAAACCTGTAGCAAAACTAGACGGTACTGAATTTGTTCAAAAATGGGTAGGAACTTCAAGAGGAATAACTATTGAAATGTTTTTAGATAAAGAAGGTAGGATTGTATCTGCGTTTCCGAAGATGTAGCCTATAAATTGATATAAGGAAAGGATTTTTTATGAATTACAAACTTCAAGTATGGGTAGATGAACAGTTGATGACTCTCAGAGCAGACCTGCCGAAGGGTTTAGCAGTTTTTGAAGAGTTCCTTGAAGGAGTTATTACTGACGAAGTGAATAGAAATATTGTATTTGAAAAGATTCAGTCAATCAAAACTGGATTAGTTGAAGAAGAATATTGTGGTTGCAATGGTGTAATAGCTGACATAAAAAAGGATGTTGTTATTATACACAATGCTACAATGGAGGATATGATTGAAAGAGGCCTGGTAAACAGTATTGATGTGCCTGACGATCAGGTTAGTTGTACAATTGATATAGCTAGTTTTTGTGAAATAATTGAAGATTGGATAACATCACTTAAGCAGTTTAAAGAAAAATACAAGAAATAAAATATTCAATATTCTATATGTTGCTATATAGCTTATAGAAGATAACTCCGTGTATAATAAATTACATCGGAGTTTATCTTTTATTTGGAAATATGATTTTTATTTCTTATTTCAATTAATTAGCTAAATGATTAAAAGTGGAACAAGTAGTGATCATCAAGACAAACTGTTGTTGACCTTGGTAATGGAATATCATATTCTATAAGAGAAGCTGATGATGTTGCAGAAGCAGCGAGACCTGCTTACAGAGAAGTTATTCAGGGTATATGGACATATGTTGGAAAAAGTGCTGATGAAATTGCAGAATATTATGCAACCAAAGTAAGTTGGAGAGTTGATATTGATTGGAAAAGTTATACGGCAGCTCAATTGGCTGACCACCCAGGTGTACTAAAGAAAGAACTTGCAGCGGCAGGTATTGAATATCCCCCATATAAATTTGCAGCTCATCATATAATTCCATGGAATGACAGTAGGGCATCAATAGCTCAGAACATTATGAGAAGTGCATTTTGATTCAGCAGCAAACGGTATATTCCTACCTATGGAAAAGAACATTCATGTAACCACAGAAGCAATGCATATAGGAAATCATGGCCCGGATTATATAAATTATGTAAATGCAACACTAACAAAGGTTAAAAATGCTGGTGGAAGTAAAAGTGATATAGTAGCAGCATTAAATAAAATGAGACAAGAATTACTAGATGGAACATTAAAACTAAACTGATACGACTGGATAAGGAGGATATGATGAATGAAAGTTTGGGAAATGAAAGCAATACTTTATAATAGTGAAACTTTTCAACTTTCAGATTTTGAAAATGATTATAATACATATTTTAAAGATAAGTTTAAGTCCAATGCCTCATTAGTTGATACTTGGGGGAATATTAGTGTAGAAACTATTGATGAAGGTGAAAAAAATGACTGTGTACATTTCTGGGGTGAATCAGGTGTTTATGTGTTTAGTGAACGAGCAAAAAAAGTATTAAAGAGCAAGGATGTTGAGCTTTTACCATTAATACACAAAAACACTGGGGACATTTACTATGCTGTACATGTCGTGAATATCCTGGATGCAGTAGACTATAATAAATCATTATTTGATAAGCTAAGTACAGGGTTGATAATAGGCTTTAAGAAAATTTATTTTAAGCCAGATATTTTGACAGATGTTGATATATTTATGACATATTTAAACCAAAATGTATATGCAACTTCTGTTTATGTTTCAGATCAATTTAGAAATACTGTACTTGAAAGTGATTTAAAAGGATTCAAATTTGATGAGGTTTGGGATTCCGAAAGCTAGACCATATAATATATTAAGCCAACTGACATTGATCTAGCGAATAACAATTTTTATAGGACAGAAATAATTTTATGCGATAGAATACTGTATAAATGCACAATAATTTTTACCACAAATAACATATTATTAAACTTGCTATGAAGCGTGAGGTATATTGAGTATGATTTCTGCATCTGAAGATTAAATAATTCGGGGAAATTCCCATATTGTTTTTGGCAAGTGCTAGAAATAAGCACTTGCCAAAAACGAGTATTTTAGCTTACTTTTATCAGTAAGACCTGTTTATGTGTTTTCTTCAGAGAAGCCAGCAACTGAAAAATGGTACAGTATGATCCCTGAGGCACCAAAGAGCGATAATGGAATAGAAATAACTAAGGATAATAAATATTCAAGCAAGAGTGCAGAAAAATTTTATGATGCTTACTATTTACCATTAGATAAAATTCGAAATTGGATAGGATCTGATACTGGAAGTGGTGGTTGGGTTTATAAAACAAAAGGTTTTGACTTGTGGTAGGAGGAAAATATAATGTTTTTCAAATCAATTTTTAAAGAAGAGACAATTCTAATATTAAGTCAAGCTATTAAAGAATCATCTTTTTGCAGCTTGCTCTTAAGAAATGCAAAAGAAATAGGCTTCAAATTTGCAGATGATTCAACTGTATTTGCTAATGTAAAATCTTTATCGCAACATATTTTAACAATTATATCAGTGAATTTCTAACATGTATATCCACCAGCTGCTTTATCTTCTGAACAGTGTGGGGGATATTAATCCCTTGAGGACACTGTTTCATGCATGGCATATCCGTACATGTTTTACAATGCATGGCACTTTCGGTTATGCCCATATCCAGCTTTCTTAAGGCCCAGTAGTCTTTGCCTAGAAAATAATAATTATACTGCCTGAAAATTATGTGGATTTCTGTACCATATTTGCATCTGCATCGTTGACATCTGTGGCAGGGAATAGGAATAAAACTTTTTTCAAGCACCGAGATAACTTGTGAAAAAGTTGGTATATCATAGCTATGAGGTTCATTAAGCATTGCCTGGTCTACTTGATCGATAGTGCCGATACCAATTAAAGCAGTTGAAACAGGATATGAAAGTACAGCAGATAAAAGGGTATCGATAGGAAAGAAGGAAGGCAATATTCCTGCTGCAAAGACCTTATTAATCATAAGCCCTTTTTGCCTAAAGAGCGGCTCATTTCCTATCCTGTCAAGCATACCCCTTTCAAGGATATTCCCGCTACCCTGAAGTACATCAACACGTTTGTCTTTTGCACCTCTTAAAAGTATGTCATAGTAGTGGGAGGCAATTCCTGCAAATTTAATTTTACCTTCAGCTTTTAGGTCATTTAATGCATCAACAGCACCATATTTACCGAATGTCAAATCTTCATTTCCTTCATCTACCTGATGAACAAAATATATATCCGCATAAGTGCCAAGATTTCTGCATGACTCATAAACTGCATTATACATCTCATTTCCATAGAAAAACCTTGCTTTATCCGATATCATAATCCTTTCCCTGCCGATGCGGGATGCAAATTTACCAAGCTTTATCTCTGCGTCACCATATTCGGGAACAATTGCAGTATCAAAGAGATTACAGCCAAGCTTATAAGCATGCTCCATAACAGCTATTGCAGTTTCCTCATCGGGACTGAAATAATCGGGAAGTACCGGGACATCACCGCTTAGTATGGGGATAGTGCCGAAGGATATTTCCGATACTTTAAGTCCTGTAACACCTAAATCTCTATATCTCATAATTTGTCACCAGAGCCGAAGGAATCAGCTTTTACAGTACCTTCCGGAATAATGTTGCCAGAAAGTTTACCACACCGGGTAAAAGCCCTTTCATCAACCGTTTCAAGTCCTTTTGGAAAATTTATTGTACTTAACTCATAACAAAAAGCAAAGGCTTCTTTTCCAATTTTTTTAAGAGTAGAGGGAAGAACCACCTTTTCAAGGCTTTTGCACCTAAAAAATGCCCTTTCAGGTATTTCTGTGATACCTTCGGGTATTACAATGCTTTTTAGTGATGTACAATGCTCAAAGGCCCTTGTTCCTATATGCTCCAACATGTCGGAAAGCTCAATGCTCTCTAATAAATAGCATCCTGAAAAAGCTAACTTTTCTATCCTCTTTACATAATTTGCGTTTTTTACAGACACAAGCCATTTGCACAGGTCAAAAGCACTTTTGCCGATAGTTGCAGTATCCTTTGAAAGGGTTATATGTGTCAGTAAATTGCTATCTTTAAACACCTCATCGCCAATCCCGGTTATTCCCTCAGCTAAGTTAAGGCTTGGAATATTTCCTGTACATTCTATCAACACATTATTTTCATCTGTTTTAAAACAGTTTAAACAGTCCATAAAAATCTGTTTTACAGCTTGAGGAAGGGTTTCATCATTTCTATCCCATATTCCTGTCAGCTTATATTCTTTGCCGTCTGCAGTTGTTACTTTTTTTAGATTGATGCAGTTTCTGAATGCATATTCTTCTGTCAGAGTTTTAGGTGAGGAATAGGCAACTGATGTGAGAGAGTAACAATTAGCAAAAGCCCAGCCTGAAACTATCCTGACATCATCAGGAATTACAACGTTCCCCTGACATCTTACCGCATCAATAAGTATGTTATTTATAATTACCATCGGTGATTTGTCTCTTTGTTTATCCAGCCACATTGTGCTGTGAAACGCTCGTTCACCAATGTATTTAACGCTTTCAGGTATATATATTTGTGAAAGGTTCATGGCATCCTTGAAAACCTCAGGTTCAATTCTTTCAACACCTTCGGGAATGTGCAGAATGCTACCTTTATTTAAGTACTCGTGTAGGGAAAGATCCTCATCTATGTCAAAACAACTGATGGCACTTAAATATATGTATTTTGCAATATTTGGTGTATATCTGTCCCAAATAACAGAATATTTATCTACAGAAAATTTTGTATCACCAATCTCTACAACCTTAAGGGCGGTACATCCTGAGAAAGCATAACTTCCAAATTTAAGCCCATCATGTGATAAAGATATTTCATTTATGCTGCCGCAGTCAGAAAATGCATGGGCTGCAACATAAGTGTCTGCATTGAGCTTTATAATTCTAAGTGAATTACAGTTACTAAAAGAACTTACACCTATCCATTCAATATTGGTAAAATCAAATTCAGCTAAACTTTCACAACCGTTAAAACAACCATTACCAATAAATGTTAGTTCGTTGCACTTACAGGTTTTAAGCTGAGTGCAGCCGCAAAAAGCTTCTTTATCAAAGAGTTTGGTACCTTCGAGATTTACATTCTTTAAGCCTGTACAATATGAAAAGGCACTTTCACCAATATCTTGTACATATCCTGTAACACTTTTAAGAGAAACACATTTTTCAAATGCTTTTTTACCGATATGTCTTAAAGAGTGGGGAAGAGCGATTTCTCTTAAATTCCTGCATCCGCCGAATGCATCTTCACCAATTTCCAAAAGGCTATTTGGAAGTAAAACTCCTGTTATATTTTCATTCCCGGAGAATGCATAGGGTGTTATGCTAACGACACCTTCAGGAATAATAACCTCACCCTTGCAATATGTGCCGTCAACAACTATATCCGACATTATAACAAGGGGAGAAGTGCTAAAAAATTTATCTAAAAAAGCTGTATTATAAAAGGCATATTCTTTAATGCTTAAACATTTTATATTGATTTCATTAAGGTTCTTGCAGCCACTAAAGGCATTCTTACCGATATTGGCACCATTTGACCAAGGGACTTTAACCAGGCTGCTGCAGCCATAAAAGGCATTGTCAGATATTTGTTCTAATTCTCCCTCAGATGTAACACTTTCCAATGAGGTACAATATGCAAAAACACCTTCTTCCAGCACTTTTACACCATGAGGCAGAGTAATACTTTTAAGGGAAGCACATCCGCAAAAAGCCCTTGAGCCTATTGTTTTTATAGAGTTCGGAAAGCTAACAGAGGTAATACCGGTATTTCCATAGAATGCACCGCCTGCAATTGTAGTTATTCCATCAGGAATTACAACATCACCGAAAAGTTTGCTGCCGTCTAAAAATATGCTGTTATCCGTTAATATACCTCCAGCAATGCCTTTTTCTACAGTTTCTTTAAGAAAAATACTGTCATGGAAGGCATTTCTGCCTATGTATTCAATTGTAGAAGGGAGGTTTACATATTTAAGAGAGTTACATCTAAATGCAAACTTGTCACCAATTGACTTTACACCTTCATCAAAGTTAAGTCTTGATAATTTGCTGCACTGGGAGAAAACATCTGTGCCGCATTCCTCAAGGTCACAACTAATTGTTGCTGTTTTTAGTCCTGACGCTGTAAACACATTATTGCCAAGCCTTGTTAAAGATTTTGGCAAAGTAATTTCCTTTAATGCTAAACATTTATAAAAAGCCATGTCTCCGATACTTTTAATATTTTCCGGCAGATGAACTTCCTTTAGAGAGGTACACAAATAGAAAGCAAGGTCACCGATTTCATCTATACCATTTCCGAAATTCACTTCACTTAGTTTTCTGCACCTGTTAAACGCGGACTTTTCAACTTTTGAAAGAGACTGTGGAAGTTCAACACGTATAAGCTTGACACAGTTTTCAAATGCTGATATTCCAAGGTGTTTAAGCCCCTCATTTATATGAATGGTCTGCATTACGATACAGTCTGAGAAAGCACCCTCATGGATTTCTCTTATGGAATCAGGCAGAACTACTCTTCCAACCGCTTGATTTCCGGCAAATGCTTTTTCTCCGATTACAGTTATCCCATCAGGCACGACAACTCTTTCTTCAAAACCTCTGTACTGTATCAAAGTAGTTCCGCTTATGAAAAAGTTGCTAAGTATCTGGGAATGTATAGTGCGTACTACATTAGGAACGCTCTCATCAGACATATCAGGCAGACCCTTAAGTTCATATGTAGTCCCGCTAGATAATGTGATATATTTTAACGTTGTGCAGTTTTTAAAGGCATCTGTGCTTATATTTACATTATGGTTGGTAAATTCTATTCTTTCCAGATTGATACAGTTTCTAAAAGCTCTGCTTCCGATTTCGGTCAGGGAAGGGGGAAGCTTTACCGATATCAACCCTTTTTTATCAAAAAAGCAACTCTTTCCGATAGCCGTAATCCTATCGGGAACTTCAAGATATTTCAAGTTTGTAAGGAATTTTAACAGTTTACCTTCACGAATTTCCATCATCCTGAATATATCTACGACAATTGCTTTAACAATAGGATGTGCATCATAGCTATTAGAAAGGACTAAAACCAAGCTTTCAATATTATAAACAGTACCATCGGTAAATCTTATTTCAGAAATATTGCCGCATCCTGTAAAGACGTCACAAATACAGGATACGTCCAGGTCCTTGGAAATTACCAGAGTCTTTAAACTCACATCATTCAAAAACACCTGCCAGCTAAGGTGTGTTACTCCCGGGATGGAGGCGTAGTAAAGGCTGTCACAGTACAAAAACACACTGTGGCTAAGTTTTTTAACTGTATCCGGTAATTCTACTCGCTGCAAAGAGTGGCAGCGATGGAATGCATGTTCACCTATATAATTTAATTTTGAAGGAAAATTTATTTTTCTTAAATTCCTGCAACCCTTAAAAGCACGGCTCATAATGTTTGTTACAGTTTCAGGGAGTACAACCTCTTCTATGGATGTGCATCCCTTGAAGGCATCTTCACCTATTATGCTGACTCCTTCAGGAACCACAACCAAAGTCTCCCTTAATGTATATGACTCTAAAATTCCATCCTTTATTATAAATCCTTCTGTCATCAACTATTCTCTCTTTCTTTAAATCAAAATTCCTTTATATACCACTTTTAATCTGCCTTAAAAAATAATTTTACTCATTTGATGATGCATTATTTTGACATTAGTTTAGACATTAAAAATTTTCTCTATAATGCTTTTCAATTCTTCTATATTTCCACATTTATATAGCTCGGCTTTATATTGCTTGGTTCCTTTTAACTTCTTCATGCAGTAGGAAGCAAGTTTTCTTATATAGTAAATTGTATATGTTTCGTCATAACAGCGAGATGCTAGGTCCATCTGCTCAGAAATAATGGTAAATTTGTCCTTTTTTATATCTTTATTGGTAAGCTTGCTGAATATAAAAGGGTTCTCAAACCCATACCTGGCAATCATAACGCCGTCTGCACCTGTGAGGTTCATCATTTTATCCGCATCTTCCTTTGAAAAGATGCCGCCATTAGCGATTACAGGTATTCTGACCACTGATTTTGCCTGTTCTATCTGGTCATAATAGGGTACACCTTCATACATCATATTCCGGCTTCTGCCGTGGATGGAGATCATATCGGCTCCGGAATCCTCGCACATCTTCGCAAACTCTGCTGCAATCATTGAATCTTCTTTTATTCCTGTACGGCATTTAACAGTAACTGCTTTTCCGCTTTTTTTACAGCCTTTAATGATAGAGGATGCCCTTTTAAGATCACCCATGAGGCTGCTGCCCTCACCGCTTTTAAACACATTGGGTACAGGACAGCCCATATTTATATCTATAATGTCAAATGGAACTAAATAATCACTTCTTGCCATTTTTTCCATTATCCTTGGATCAGAACCTAATAATTGGGCAGCTTTAATCTTTTCATCAGGAGTTGTAAATAGCAGCTTTTGAGTTGCCTTGTCCTTATATTTAAGACCGTTGCAGCTAACCATCTCAGTAAAGCAGAGTCCTGCACCAAGCTCCTGGCACAGAATCCTGAAAGGGTAGCAGGTATATCCGGCAAGAGGTGCCATAAGCACATTATTAGGTATTGTAATATTGCCAATTCTTAATTCCTTTATTTCCAAATTGTATTGTCTCCCTTGAAATAATTGCTTTTCTAATAGCTTTATATATAATTTTACCATAAAACTAAAAGTCTCTATATGAAAAGTGAATAATCTTTTACATTTGTCTATCGCAAATCCCGTAAAAGCGTTCGTTATTTGCTCTGACAAATGTAAGATTATTAACGCTTTTCATATATAAAAATAAAATTATGAGCATATAATCATGAGAAAAAATTTACTTTTGATTATATTAATGAATTAATGCTATTGGATATTATTATCAATTAATATATAATAAATAGTATACGGAATGTATTTCCATAACTACCTTCAATTTGATTTACATGAAATTGAAATTCGAAGGATAATTTAATTTTTTAAGGGGGGTTTTACTATGAAGAAGCTTGGATGTTTTATCTTATCTACTGTGTTGATAACATCGGTAAGTCTGCCATTACAGAAAGTTGAAGCAGTTGATCCTGAAGGGAGTAGTCTATATATCAATGAAATAATGGCAGCAAACACAATGACTATTCGCGATGGGGATGTTGAAGACATAAAGAATGGTGCAGCAGGAGGGTCTTACTCCGATTGGATTGAGCTTTATAATGGATCCAATGAGGCTGTTGACTTAACTGGGTATACACTTTCCGATGATGGTGCGACGTGGACTTTTCCACAAAGTATTGTTCCACCTAAGGGTTACCTGATAGTTTGGGCTTCGGATAAAAATAAAGTGGCAAAAGATGGCCAATTGCATGTTAATTTTAAGCTAAGTTCTTCAGGTGAAAAAATAGTTTTAAAAACACCGGATGGAGCCGTATTGGATTCTGTCTCCTTTGGAAGTTTGGGAGATGATGAGTCATACGGAAGAAATACGGATGGTGGAACGGAGTTTTTCACTTTCTCAAAGTCCACACCTAATGCAGCTAATGCTAATGGATTGGTTGCTGTAGATGAACCGATATTTTCTCATAAAGCCGGATTTTATACTGATGCATTTGATTTAACACTTTCTGTCAGTCAGAAGGATGTTAAAGTATATTATACAACAAACGGATCTGACCCAGTGCCTGGTAAATCAGGAACATTTCAATATTTGGATAAGATTAATATAAAAAGCAGAGCAGGAGAACCCAATGTATTATCTATGATTAAAACAGGTGATTATTTTTGGAACCCTCCTGTTGGAGAGGTATTTAAATGTTCTATAGTTAAAGCGATTGCTGTAAGTGCAGATGGTAAAAAAAGCAGGATAGTGACTGGGACTTATTTTGTTGATCCAAATATGAAGACAAGATATGAGCTTCCTATCATTTCACTTGTTACTGATCAGGTAAACTTATTTGATAGTATGAGGGGGATTTATGTTAATAGCAATCGTGTTGGTGATGCTTGGGAAAGACCGGTACATGTAGAGTTTTTTGAAAAGGATGGAACTCTCGGATTTTCAAAGTACTGCAATATGAGGCTTCATGGTGGGGGATCAAAAGGGTTTGCTCAAAAAAGTCTAAGGCTATATGCTAATAATGAGTATGATGGAAAAGACAAAATAAGCTATAACATATTTCATGGGCTTACCGATGAAGTAAAGGGTGAAAGCATTGACAGTTTTAAACGGCTGATATTGAGAAATTCCGGAAGTGACTGGTCGGGAAGCATGTTCAGGGATGCTATGATGCAAAGCCTGGTTTCCCATCTCAAATTAGACACTCAGGCATACAGGCCGTCAGTGGTTTTTATAGATGGAGAGTATTGGGGTATACATAATATACGTGAACGTTATGACAATATTTACTTTGCATCCCATTATAAACTGGACAAAGACAGGGTTGCACTTCTTGAGGTTCCATATACGTTTGGCAGTTCTAATAAGCTAACTGTGAATGAAGGGACAGAAGAGGATGCAGAGGCTTATACAAATGACATAACCAATTATTTAAAGTCCAACGACATTAGCAGCAAGGATGCATACGAGTATATAAAAACAAAAATGGATATAGATAATTATATTGATTACCAGGTCGCCAATATTTATTTTTCAAACTCAGACTGGCCTCAAAATAATGTAACTATGTGGAAATATAAAACCGATGATGGCCTTTATCATCCTGAAGCGCCTTATGGACAGGACGGCAGATGGAGATGGATTATAAAGGATTTGGATTTCGGTTTTTGCGGAGGTATGGCAGGTGCAAACGGTTTAAGTCATGATACCTTGGCACATTCCTCAATGATGACTTCAACTCAGAAGAATGAGTGGGCAGTTTTTCTTTTTGGAACATTGTTAAAAAATCAGGAATTCAGAAATGAATTTATAAACCGAATGGCAGATTATATGAATACCTGTTTTGATTCATCATTTGTCAACCAGAGAATCGATAAGATGAAGGCTGACTTGGCATCTTCAATGACTGAACATAACAACCGTTGGCAGGCTATAGAAGATTGGGATGGCGATATAGGAGTAATGAAAAACTTTGCAAATGAGCGTTCAGGTTATGTAATAAACCATATGATTAGCAAATTTGGTACTAATGGTGTCACCGGAACTGCCACAATTAAACTTGATACCGATATTGAAAAAGGGTTTGTCAGGGTAAATTCCGTAGATATAAATAATACAACTCCTGGAGTAGCGACGCCTGAATCATGGACAGGTACATACTTTAAAGGTGTACCTGTAAAAATAAAAGCTGTTCCCCAAAAAGGGTATGTCTTTGACCACTGGGAAGGAGTGGAAGAAGTATCCGACACAATAACAATTACACCAACAGAGGATATGAAAATAAAAGCAGTATTTAAGGCATCATCCGGCCAGGAATATAAAATATCCGGCTATATAAATCCAGAGGTGGATTCTAAAGCATCAGATTTTAAAGCTCAGTTCAAGGTGGAAGCTGTGGAAAAGCAAATATCTGCTATGACAGATGAAAAAGGGTATTTTGAAATATCACTTCCTTCAAGTGAAACTTCATATACATTGAAGGTAAGTAAGCCAGGATACCTTTTAAGAGAAGTTAAAAATATCTCTGCGTCAAAGGATAATGTTATATTCCCAAAGGAAGAACCTCTAATCTTGTGGGCGGGAGACTCGAACTCAGATGGTTCTGTTAATATGTCGGATGTTATACAACTTGCAAAGATTTTTGGAAGTGTTTCAGGGGATGGTAATTACAAAGCCGAAGTGGATTTTAACAAAGACAAAAGCGTTAATATGCAGGACGTTATTATTATAGCAAAGCATTTTAACGCTACATCGATGGATTATTAATACTTTTGATATATTAAAAGTGCTAATAATCTTACATTTGGCGGAGCAAATAACGAACGGTTCAAAGGGATTTGCGACAGACAAATGTAATAGATTTATCACTTTTAATATAGAAAACTTAATTTTTATTTACAAATATCTTAAGGCTGCTGCCATTTTATAATGTCAGCAGCCTTTTGGGTGTATGGAACTTACGCTTCATTCAGAGTGAAAGGTACTTTTTGTTTGCATAAGCCGACTCGTTGTAGTTTTTATAATTTCCAAGCCTTGCGTCAAATTATGTCCTGCAGCCATTTTTTGAATACAAATAATTATATAATATTCCATGCCTTATTTCATCAGTGATTATTCCCGTAAGGATATTAATTTGCACCCTATCCTGCAATGCGTACAGTATCCTTCTGTATTTTCTTACAGCGTTTTGTTCTCCCCTAAGAGCTCTTTTTACACCTTCACAGTAAGACGCAGGTATCTCAAAAGCTACATCCTGTGGTGGAGGGAGCATCTGACCAGTCAACTGGTAATAAACCTGTCTGAAAAGACTAAAATGTCGAATTTCATCGTCACGAATCCCCGTGATTATTTCTTTGTCCTCTTCAGAAGGTGCATTTTCAATCAGATACTGATAAAACATTCTGTCTTCTGTTTCCCCGGCGACAGCATCCTGGATTAACTTTAATGCTCCAGGAACGTTTTGAGGATAAGTGTATTCTTCTAATCCAGCCATATTCTGGGGATTATTCGGCATTTGGTATTGTACAGGCATCATCGTTTCCGGTGCAGTTTGCGGCATCATATATTGATTTTGCCTCATGCAAGGTGGCATATAGGGTATACTGCCATAACTCGGCATAAAAAAACCTCCTTATTATAACTTTGCATAATATTTTATGTATAGCAAATTAAAAAGGTTCTTGTGTCAAGAGTATAAATGTGTCCTTCCTTAGCAAAAAGGGGGAGTAAAGCTGGAACCATCGAAATTATTGATTACCAAAGTGTGTAAATTGTAGTGCTAAAAAGCATAGTAAATTTATTAGAGTACAACCTTTGCGAATATTAAATATTTAAGACGTTTTTATATTCAAAAACTATTACTTATGGATTTTACGAAAATTCATAAAGTTTTGCGACCTAAGCTATTATAAAAATTAGTTATGAAATCAAAACTTCGAGGGTTCAGACTTACAAACTCAAAAGCCTTACGGCTCTAAAATCGCAAAATCCAATCCAGTAACTCCAGCAAAACGATGATTATGTCTATCTTGACCTGCTTCAGCCAAATGAGTACTTCCTTCGAATTCGTGTACATGGGTTTGTTCTTCACCAGACATATTGATAATATTCATTGTCGTATCCATTGTAACCTCCGTAATTAAGCTTATAATATATATTATGTAAACCACATTGTGATTGTTACATATATTCGGGGGGTGGAGTAAAATATGTGCGGTGCTATTTGCATTAACATTAGGATGACGCTATATGGTTAAGCAGCTTTGATAAGGTAATCAAAGTTATTAATAAAAAGATATGAAGGACTTGTAGAATATCTCGGCTTTAAGAAAAGTAATGGATTTGTCGATATATTATCGATGGTTTTCTACTATATTAAAAGTGTTAATAATCTTACATTTGGCGGAGCAAATAACGAACGGTTCAACGGGATTTGCGACAGACAAATGTAATAGATTTAATATACTTCGATAATTTAAAGGGAAATAAATAAGGATAATAGAAATAATAAGGAGGACTTACAACATCAACTTTCCTAACATTGATTGTTGTACCTGTAATTTATGAAGGACTGGAAAACTTGTCAAATTATATATTTGGAAAAACTAGTAATATTAACTATTATAGCTGCTAAGGTTATAGATACTGAACTTATATGTAATATTTACAGTTCGGTATCTATAGACTATTAATTATAATAATTTAATTTAGGAGAATTGATAATGCTCTATGATATGCTGAAAAAGAAAAGAAACTGGAGAAAGATTGTGGGAGTCATACTTTTAGTTACATTATCAGCATCTATTTTTTATGCAACTTATAAGATTTTCAGTTCTCCATACAAAGCAGTAAATGCTGATAACGTACATGCAAAATTAAAAAGTGACTATGTACTCATGCTATTACAGTGTTTAGTGGGACTACTTGTTATGATGGTTCCGTCCTTGATTGAGCACAGATTTTCAATAGTTATTCCAAGTACTATGGAAATATTGTATTTTATATTTTTATACTGTGCAATATATCTTGGAGAAGTGCGGAATTTTTATTATCTGGTACCGCATTGGGATACCGTATTACATGCATTCAGCAGTGCAATGTTAGGCATACTTGGGTTTATTTTAGTTAACACTCTTAATAATGTTGAACAATTGAAAGTTAGTTTGAGTCCCGTATTTGTAGCATTATTTGCATTTTGTTTTGCGTTGTCTGCAGGAGCCTTATGGGAAGTATATGAATATAGTTTTGATGGGCTATTATCCTTAAATATGCAGAAGTTTGCACTGGAGGATGGCACACTTCTAACTGGGCACCAGGCATTATCCGATACCATGAAGGATATTATAGTAGACGCATTAAGTGCTCTGTTTACTTCCGTAATAGGTTATAGCTCCCTAAAAAAGAATACTATTAAAGAAGAGATAGATTTTAATGACACCACGAAATATCAAAAAACCCGCTGAATGTTTTTCAACGGGTTTTTTGCTGTATAAGCTTATATAATCGCAAACGATTTGTTTAATATTTAGATATCAACGATTTAATCTTTATTGTCCTTGTCTAAATTAATTTTGTTAAGGTTTATGGAACTGCCTGCATTATTATTACTCTGATTGTTACCGCTACTATTGTTATTATTGTAATTACTATTGTAGTCATTATTATAGTTGTTATTATAGTTGTTATTGAAGTTATTGGTGTTGTCCTTTATACCATATGTTCCGCCAAGTTGGCTTGAGCTTGATGTAAAATTCTGTGTTTCATTTGGCGTTTCATAAGAAGTCTCATAGAAAGTTTCATAGGAAGTATTGCTTGTTTGTTTTTTACCTCTTTTAAATAACTTTGAAAATAGAGCAATTATTCCTGCGATTATCAATATAAAACCCTTTTTGAATATTAATAATATAATACCAAGTATTCCTGTTTTAGATGCAACAACGCCACCTGCAACAAGTGCGGCCAGACCCCATTCCGATGTTTTATCTTTTGATGGGTCATAATCTGAATATCTTTTACCTTCAACAAAACTAAATGCATCAACTACTTTTTTCATGTTTGGCTTTACGCTTTCATAATCTGATTCTGAACAAACAAGAATGGCTGAAACATAGCCTGTACGGCTTAATATCCTTGCTTCATAATTGATAATTTTACTTCCTTCGGATTCTAGAAGAGTACTCCAAACAAGGCTGTGGAGGCCTACATCATATTTGGGTTCTTCTTTCCATCCTAAAATATTCAAAGGAGGTATGCCGGATTTTGCGTTTATCTTATTCTGTCTTTCAGTTCCTTCCTTGTAGCTCTTCAAAAGAGCTCCAGCATCAATATCATCCTTGTCATCATCTTTAATATGCCCTACATCCTTATACTCAAAAAGTATATACCATGTTTGGTTTTCATCACTGGAAAATACACTGCCTATTTCTGATCCGGTAATAGCGTTGTCAAAGTATTTCATTAACTTTACAGTATCGGCTTTACCTGCATATAAAAAGTCCTTATCCAGTTTTAGGTTTGCCATATTGTCAACTGACACATCGCTTGGGCCTTCTGTCCAATTGATACCAAGGTCTTCCTCAGCAAAAACATTTGATGTAATTAATAAGCTTATCATAAAGATGCATAAAAGTCCTAGTAATAACTTATTTTTCATAGTACTAACCCCCAATTAAAAATTATCATAACTATAAAATTATAATTGCTTTACAATTGGAAATCAAGCAAAACATTTAAAAAATGGTGATTTATGTGTAAAAATGTCATATTAATTACCTTGGTTAAAATATTGATAAAAGGAGATATAACATTTAAAATGTGGTTAATGGGTTATTGACCGGTTAAATATTGATAATAACTAATGAATGATTATTTTATATAGGAAAAGGGTGATGTTTTTTGATATGAACTACTATAAAACATCGGAAATTGCAAAATTGGCAGGTGTACATCCAAATACGGTGAGATTATATGAGGACATAAATTTCATTCCAAAGGCAGAAAGGAAGGAGAATGGATACAGGGTATTTAACGATATACATTTGGAACAAATCCGGCTTGCCAGAATGGCACTTAGGTGTGAACTGCTGCAAAACGGACTTAGAAAGCAGGCAATTGATATTATAAAGACTTCTTCTACAGGGGATTATGAAAATGCTATTATAAAGACTCAAGAATTTTTAAGCAATCTTGAAAAGGAGCAGCATAATGCTGAGGAGGCAATTGATATTTCAAGAGACTTGATTTCAAACATTAAGAATGAAAAAAGCACATTAAATTTATCCAGAAAAGAAACAGCCCAATATCTGGATGTTACGATTGACACTTTGAGAAATTGGGAATTAAACGGGCTTGTAACTGTCGAAAGAAAGGAAAACGGTTATAGGATTTATACTGATAAAGATATAAAGTTTCTTAAAATTATCAAGGCATTACGCTGTGCAAATTATTCCCTTATGTCCATTCTTAGAATGCTAAAAGCAGTTTCAGAAAATAGTACTTATAACATTAAAAAAATTATAGATACACCCTATGAATCAGAGGAGATTATAACAAGCTGTGACAGACTCATAACCTCAATTTCAAATTCGAAAAAAACGGCATTAATAATGCTTAAACAGCTTGGAAAAATGAAAAGGAAATTCAGATAAACCCTCCACTATAACACCAGACTTTATTTGTGTTGTATATTAAGAAATGTATATTAAGAAATTATTGAAATATTACATCCGATTCTGACTATTGATAATTCAATGCTTTTATAAAGGAGAGTGTTATAATGCAGGATGCAATTATAATTAAAGGTGCCAGGGAAAACAATTTAAAGAACATCTCACTTATCATTCCCAAAAATAAGCTGGTGGTGCTTACAGGGGTGTCTGGTTCAGGAAAATCCACAATAGCTTTTGAAACACTTCAGACAGAGTGCCAAAGGCAGTATTTAGAGTCTCTTGGAATGGTTACAGATGAATTTGTAAAGCCAAAGGTAGATTCAATAACAGGTCTTTCACCCGCAATAAGTGTTAATCAAAGCAACTCAAACAGGAATCCCCGCTCAACTGTAGGTACGGTTACAGAGATTTTTACTTATCTCAGGATTTTATATTCAAAGCTGGGGATAAGAAGGTGCAAGCATTGCGGAAACACAGTAATGCCAAGCTTTTTAAATGATAGTATTTATAATGGGGCAGAAGATGATTCCGATTTATCCGACTTTGAGGAAGGTATGCCATGTCCTCATTGTGGCAAAACAATTCCAGTTCTTACAATGAGCCATTTTTCCTTTAATAAACCTCAGGGTGCTTGTGAAGAATGTAACGGTATTGGTCTTACCAGGGTTCCCGACCTTAAAGAAATCATGAATATGGATTTATCTATAAATGAGGGAGCCATACGTTTATGGGATGATTTTTTGATCCAGAGAAATAGTGAAAGTGTTGCAAATGCCGGTAAACACTATGGTTTTCAGGCGGATATTAACAAACCTCTTAAGGAATGGGATGATGAGGCTATCACATTTTTGCTTAATGGTGCACTCAGCGATGAAATAAAGATGTTATTTCCAGAGATTAAACCACCTAAAACTGTACCTCTAGGACGTTATGAAGGGCTTTTAACCAATCTCAAACGCAGGTATTCCGAAAGCTCCAATTCTCCTAAAGCACAGGAGCAGCTAAAAAGGTTTTTCCACGAGGATGTTTGCCCTAAATGCAATGGTAATAGACTTAAACGTGAGAGTGCTGAGGTTACGGTTTGTGGAGTTAACATTATTGATTTGAGCAAAAAATCCCTTATGAATGTGTTGGACTTCGTGTGCCAAATTGAGAAGGAATTTACACTTGAGGAATTACAAATTGTAGCACCCGTAATTGAAGCTTTAAAAGAAAGGCTTAATAGGTTTTTAGATGTTGGAGTAGGATACCTGAGTCTTGAAAGGAGTGCTGTAAGTCTTTCGGGCGGTGAAGCACAAAGGCTTCGTTTAGCCTCACTTTTAGGATCAGGGTTAACAGGGGTCTTATATGTATTGGATGAACCTACTACAGGACTTCATTCAAAGGATACTTCAAAATTGTTAAAGGTGCTGTGTCATTTGCGTGACCTTGGAAATACTGTACTTGTTATAGAACACGATCCTGAGGTTATGAAAAATGCCGATTATATAATTGATATTGGGCCAGGAGCAGGTGAGTACGGCGGTCAGGTAGTTGCTTGCGGCACAGTTGATGAGGTAATGGACACCTCAACATCACTTACAGGAAAATATTTAGCTGGAAAGCTTTGTGCTTATCGTTCAAAAGGAAAC
This sequence comes from Bacillota bacterium, assembly GCA_023430975.1. Classification (GTDB taxonomy): domain Bacteria; phylum Bacillota; class Clostridia; order Acetivibrionales; family DSM-2933; genus Pseudobacteroides. The sequence goes on from JAEYYB010000083.1 coordinate 20,623, forward strand.
AGAAAGAATTTAACTGGATTTATTTCTGTCTATAATGCAGTAGAAAATAACCTTAAGAATATCAGTGTGGATATTCCTATTGGAAAATTGACTGCTGTATCAGGTGTTTCCGGTTCGGGAAAATCATCACTGGTTTTTGATGTGATAGCATTACATGCCGACAGTTACTTTAATAATAAGAAAGCACCTGATAATGCCAAGGTGAAGGGCTTTAATCATTTTGCCAGGGTAATTACATTTGATCAGAACGAAATAGGCCGGTCTTCCAGGTCAAATGTTGCCACCTATACCGATATTTATACTGAAATCCGCAATCTTTTTGCCCAATTACCAGAAGCAAAAAGGCAAAAACTTACTCCAAGGCATTTTTCATTTAATGTTCCGGGAGGCAGATGTGAAAAATGTGAGGGGATGGGAGTTATGACAATACCAATGCACTTCATGCCTGACGCCGAGATTACATGTCCAGTATGCCGGGGTAAACGTTTCGGAAAAAATATTTTATCTGTTACGTATATGGGATACAGCATTTCTGACATACTTGATCTATCGGTGGAAAGAGCTCTTGAGGTATTTGAGGACCAAAAAACCATATTTGAAAAACTTGAGTTTTTGAAAAAGGTGGGACTGTCTTATCTAAAGCTGAGGCAATCATCTGCAACCCTTTCGGGAGGAGAGGCTCAACGCATTAAGCTTGCCAAAGAGCTGGGGTGCAGCTATACCGGAAATACACTGTACCTACTTGATGAGCCGACAGCAGGACTTCACCCTGATGATATTTTCAAGCTTTCCAAGGTCCTTGATGAACTTGTAGCCATGGGAAATACAATGATCGTCATTGAACACAACCTGGATATCATAGCTATGGCAGATTATGTTATTGATTTTGGACCTGAAGGGGGAGATGAGGGCGGCGTAATTATAGCACAGGGAGCCCCACAGGATATTATGCTTAATGACAGGTCTTACACAGGAAGGTGTTTGGCTGGCAGTTTAGTAATGGCTAAGAAATAACCCTATAGATTAAAAGTGTTTATATCTATTACATATGTCTTATGCAAAACTTAATAGATTAAAAGTGAATGATCTTTTACATTTGTCTATCGCAAATCCCGTAAAAGCGTTCGTTATTTGCTCTGACAAATGTAGATTATTAACACTTTTCATATAGATAAGTAACACTTTTAATCTATATAATACTAAATACACATATTCTTTTCATCTGTATTTAAGCTGATTATTAAACCTACCAGTTCCAGAAATCCATATCAACTACGGTCATAAACCGTGGATCCAAATTTTCCGATAGTTTTACAAGCTCACTAGACGGTCCGGTAATGCGAAGTCCGTAAACTTTAATTCCGTTTTTCAAAATATATGAAGCATTTTCAGCAACCGAGTTATCAATTCCATTGTTCCTTAATAAAGATGGATCGGGTTTTAAAATATTCTTATTGTCATTCAGCCATTTAAACTCTTCCAGCACTGATTTTTCATATTCTTTTATATTTCCCTTTTTAAATTCTGCAAAGTGGAAGCTGCCGAAATTGGATAATTTACCTGGAATACCCCATTGAAGCACCTGCTGATTTCTAAAAGACATATTTTTCGGCTTTAAGTTTTCAATGCCGGATTCAATAGCCATCCAGCTTACTTCCACATCGTAATTTCCAATTAAATTTTCCACTTCAGGCAGGTTTATTGTTTTCTTAAGTGAATAATCCACTGTAGCCACGGAATTCTCTAAATTTTTACTTAATATTCCAGCCTGTACTTTTGAATCTTTGCTTCTGTCAAACTCTGCATCCTTAAAGAGAATAGGATGGATAAAGTCAGCACCAATATATACAGGAACAGTTACTTTGCCTGTTATTGTGGACATTTTTCCAACATATTCCCTTTGCTCACCATAATTTCGGCCAATAACTGGCCGTGTCCCGATTTTAAGAGATTCAGAAAAGGAAAGTGATTCTAGTGCACCATTTCCCCACATGTTTACTTTATTAGGTTGAGTAAACTGTATAATATCCATAAATGCTCTCATTTGATCTTCACGGCCTATTCCAGTACGTATTTGCCATGCAATAAATGGAGTAATCAGAATAAAAAATATAACACCTAGTATTATCAGAACTATTCGAAATATGGCCATGTTAAATTTGAATCTGGTTTTTTTCAATATCCTGCTTTGATCTATGATATTGTTCTGTTTGAGATCAAATTTTATATCTTCATTCAATAATTCCATCTCATTACTGCAAGAATCACAGGTTTTTATATGATTATCAACCTGCATTTTAATACTTGAATCAAGAGTTCCTGCAAGATACTCAGGAAGCATTTCCTGCACTTCATTACATTTCATTATAATAATCCCTCCTGTATAAATTTTTTAACTTTTGCCTTCCTCGAAATAAAAGTACTTTGACATTATCAAGGCTTACGCCAATAATGCATGCAATTTCCGCATATGTAAGGTTGTTATACTCTTTTAGCATCAATACGGATCTATATGGCTCCGGAAGCTTGGATAAACTGTGTGCAAGTGTATCCATCCGCTCTGCATTGAGTAATGAAATCTCAGGATTTACATCACATGAATCGTCCACTGTCTCCGGTACTTCACCATACTCAATATTTGATTTTTTTCTAATAATATCAAGTGCAATATTTCTTGTTACTTTATATAACCAAGCCCTGGCTGGAAGTTCGTTATTGGCTATGCAATGCTTTGTAGTCCGTAAAAATGTTTCCGATACTATATCTTCAGCTAATGATACGTCTCTTATAAAAGTCATTGCATATCTGGTTAACGGCTCCGCAAGTTCACTGTAAAGTGATGTCAAGGCATCCACTAAGCATCACCCGCCTTTACTTAATAAACGTTTGAAAGTCATGAATGTTACAATTTTATATTAACACTTTTAATATAAGGCGTCATATTAAAAGGACAAAAAATGTCACTGCTCTCAGTACATTGTCAAATAGAGGAAAAAATAATAAAATTTTAAGAGAGGAGGTAAATTTTACTATTTTTATTTTTAAGGAGTGTTTAGTAATAATACCTGCTGGTCTTTCATTAAGTAAAATTGGAAACAGCTGGCCATTAATCCGTTTCCTAATAGATGATCCTGTTTATAAAAACATTTACCATTATGAAATGAAAAATGCAATGAACGCTTTTACGGGATTTGCGATAGACAAATGTAAAAGATTATTCACTTTTCATATAAATAAGCCTTGAGATAGAAGTGGATTTTTTTTGCTCATTTACCCGCATTCCTATATATGTTACGAGAAAGATTTTACATTTGCAAATGCAGTTTAACGGTCTGCATTTGCAATATAAAAACGAATTTTTCGCAACATATAAGTCAAGGAGAATGATTAGCAAAAATTAAAAATGCGAAATGATTATTGCAAAGCATATAGTATGTATGCATGTTATGCATGTGAATAAATTTTAGTAAAATTTATGATACTATTACTAAAATTTGAGCGGAGCATATTTGATGAAATTATATAAAAATAGCAAAGGAAGCAAAAATTCAAAAGATAATACCTGTGAAGGTAATTGTATAAGTAATGATTTAGATGAGAATATTGAAAAAATTAAAAAAGAATTTGGCAATCCAAGTGACATTGTTATAAAGATTTTTGTACCGGATAATTTCGGTGGCTTGAGATATGCAAACATATATATTGAAACTCTTATAGATAAGGCAAGCATTAACAGCCTGTCTTTGAGTATGACGGAGATTCTAAAGCCCAAGGAAGCTTTGGAAAATTCAACACTAGAGGAATACTTTAGAATATTTAGAAATTATTTTTTGAGCTTTAGAAAGTCGGAAGAAGGTTCTGAATTTGATTCTTTATTCACAGATTTATTATCAGGAAAAACAATACTGTTAATTGATGGGTATGACAGGTTTATTTCCATCGATATTTTTTTTACCGAGAGCCGTTCAGTTGAAGAACCCACAACTCAAAGTGTAGTCAGGGGACCAAAGGAAGGATTTATTGAAAAAATAGATGTAAACATATCACTTGTTAGAAAGAGACTTAAAACTAAAGATTTAAGAGTTGAGGATATCACTTTGGGAAGTGTATCAAAGACAAAAATTTCGTTAATGTACATTGATAAAATTGCAAAAAAAGATATTGTTGATGAAATAAGATTAAGGCTTAATAAGATAAAAATTGACGCTATCTTAGATAGCGGAAATATAGAAGAATTAATCAAGGATGATAGGTGGTCTGTTTTTCCGGAGTTATTAAGCTCAGAAAAACCCGATTCTGTTGCTGCGAACTTGCTTGAGGGAAGAGTTGCCATTTTTGTGGATGGAAGTTCTTATGTTCTTACAGCACCGGCACTGTTTGTTGAATTCCTTCAGGTGAGTGAAGACTATTACCACCAATTTATAGTTTCTACATTCATCAGGATATTAAGGTATTCTGCTACTTTTCTTACGCTTTTTGTTCCAGCACTATATATTTCATTACTTACATTCCACCAGGAGATGATTCCAACACCATTGCTGATAAGCATTGCTTCACAGCGTGAAGGCGTTCCGTTCCCTGCTTTTATTGAAGCAATTTTGATGGAGGTGGTGTTTGAAATCCTAAGAGAAGCGGGAATAAGAATGCCAAGGGTTATTGGTCCTGCTATTTCAATTGTTGGTGCCCTGGTTTTAGGTCAGGCTGCCGTTGAAGCTGGCATAGTATCTGCGTTTATGGTAATAATAGTGTCAATTACTGCTATCTCAAGCTTTGCAATACCAAATTACTCATTGGCTAATGCTATAAGGCTAATAAGGTTTGCGTTAATGGTGCTGGCTGGGGTGTATGGATTATATGGTGTTTTTATGGGATTTATTGCATTACTCCTTCATTTGTGCAAATTGAAATCAATTGGGATTCCCTATATGACTCCCATTGCGCCTAAAACAAAATATGCCACAAAGGATACCATTATCAGGTATCCTATATGGTTGAATAAAACGAGGCCGGCAGGAATCAGCGGGTTCAACCTGCCGAGGGTAGATGCAGATAATGTTGTGACAGAAAAAGAAAAGCAAAATCCGGAATTCAGGTGATATATAATGAAAAATTTATTATTAGTACTTACTATACTGGCAAATATGTTTTTAGGCGGATGTATATCAGAAGAATTGACTGATATTGGGATAGCCGTTTCTGTAGGAATTGATAAGTCGGAAGATGGTTATTTAGTTACTTATCAAGTAATGAATCCAAAAGCAATTTCATCAAAGGCTCCCAATGAGGCACCTATTGTGTTGTATACAGAAAGTGGAAAAGATCTGTTTCAGATAAAGAGGAAGATTACGCAGCAATCTCCTAGAAAAATGTACCATTCGCATTTGAGAACTATTATTTTGAGTGAAGAAATTGCAAAAGAAGGTATTAAAGACATGCTGGACTTTTTTGTCCGTGGACACGAATACCGTACTGACTTTTATTTTCTTATAGCAAGAGGAACAACCGCACATAATATTTTGAAAGTCATAACGCCTTTTGAAACGGTACCACAAATGGAAGTATACAATGCTCTTGAAAAGTCTGAGAAAAATTGGGCACCAACAAAAACTATTAAAATTTATGAACTTATAAACAAGATTATTTCTGACGGAGATAACCCGGTGATACCTGGTGTTGAGATTATTGACCCCAAAGATAAGTCCGATTCCAATGACAACTTAAAACTGAGTGATGCTACTAAATTAAGGGTAACAAGCTTGGGTGTATTTAAAAAGGATAAGTTTGTAGGTTGGCTGAGTGAAGATGAAAGCAGGGGTTACAACTATATCGGCGGAAATGTGGAAAGTACAGCGGGATATATTGAATATGAACAAAACCATATATCTTCTGAGGTCTTTAACGTGAAAACCAAAAGAAAAGTTTATATATTAAATGGTAAACCAGCTATAAATGTTGAAATTAATTGGATACAGGATATTTCTGCTATAACAGGTGATTTAGATCTAACAAACGAGGATGTTATTGAAAAATTTAATGCTAAGGTTGAAGAAAAGTTTACAAGTGTTTGCAAAGATGTATTGAAAGTGGCAAAAGAGGATTTTAGAACAGATATCTTCGGATTTGGTGAAGATATACACAGAGCTTATCCAAAACTATGGAAGGATATGAAGGATGATTGGAATAACGAATTTACTGAGCTTCCAGTAAGTTTTAAGGTAAAAGTCAAGTTGAATAATTTAGGTGCAAGTACTAAATCTGTTTTTTCGAAAGGGGATTGAAAGTGAATATTGTAACTATCTTGGCAGTATTGGTTTTTGCTATAATATTGTCTTTCATAGAAGTGCCTAAAATGCTTAGAAATAAATCGTACAGAGAGTTTTGGAGTTTTTCAATTTTGCTGCTTTTGGGTGTTGCTCTGACCATTCTAAAAAGTTTGGATGTGCCGTTGTCCAACCCATCCGACTGGGTGGCATGGGTATTTTCACCACTATCGGATTTGATAAAGCCGATTTATAAATAGATATGAAGGGATATTACAGATGAATAAAATTATAATATCAAGCCGCCAATTGGGGATTTTACTGTCAGGTGTTATGTTGGGTTCTGCTCCGCTTTTAATTTCATCTAGTGTTGCAGCTGTGGCAGGTCCTGATTCATGGATCTCAATAATTATTGCAGCTGTTTTTGGGTTACTTGTTGTTTGGATCAATATTATTCTAGCTGAATTGCATCCCGGAAAAACAATTTTAGAGGTTATACAGATAGTGCTGGGTAAATGGCTGGGTGGTATTATGGCTGTTTGCTTTGTCTTAATAACCTTTATCACAGGCACCCAGGTTATATGGTATGTGGGAGATTTTTTTACAACAATGTTTATGACGGGAATATCTAGTTATTATATAAATATATTATTTATAGCTGTGTTGGCAATTTCGCTCCTATATGGTGTGGAAGCAATGTTTAGGGCAACTGAAATTTTTTTTCTGCTTGGTTTTCCACTCATGACTCTATCTCTGATTATGCTTTTTCCCCAAGTTAAAGCAGATAACTTGCTGCCAATTATGGAAAATGGAATAGGCCCTGCTATTAAGGGAGTACTTCCAATTTTGAGCTTTACCGTCCTGCCCATCATATTATTAAATATGGTTTTTCCAACTAATATAGTGAATTTCAAACAGGCAAAAAAAGCAATATTTGCAGGTTATTTTTTAGGGGTAATTGAATCGGCTTTTGTAATTATGTTTTGCATTCTGGTCTTTGGGAGTACTGTTACTGCAAATATACGTTTCCCGCTGTTCACGGTAACAAAGGAAATCAATGTAGGTACTATATTTTCAAGAGTTGAGGCTTTGATTGTATTTGTCTGGATTGTAACTAATTTTATTTCTACGTTTGCTTTTTTATATGCAAGTATTAAAGGATTGTCCCAACTTTTGAAGCTTAAGGATTATAAAACACTGGTTCTGCCTTTTTGTTTAATTGTGGCTGTTTATTCAGGTTTTATATATGATAATGTTCCATATGAGATCAGGTGGGACAGTGAGGTTTGGACTCCTGTGTCGTTTACTTTCGGTCTTTTTCTGCCTGTATTGCTGTTGATTGTTTCTTTGATAAGAAAAAAGTTTGGTAAGCAGCAAGAAGGTTGTAGTAGATAGCTTTATATGAAAATTGTTCAGATAAGACTGATAATTGTCAAGAAAAGGTGCAATGTGTATTGGTTTTGAACACATTGAAAGGGTGAGTCATGAATGAATAAAATTAAAATATCAAACCATCAATTAGCAATTCTAGAGTCTATTATAGTAGTTGGTTCTACTCCACTTATAATCCCTTCCATTATTGCATCTGTAGCCGGAAAGGATTCCTGGCTTTCTGTAATTATTGCAATTGCAGTAGGATTGCCAATTGTTTGGATTTATACTTATTTAGCAGGATTATATCCGGAAAAAACTTTTGTAGAGATTATGCAGTTATTGCTTGGCAAATGGTTTGGAGGTTTTACAGCACTTAATTTTGTCTTTATAGCATTATTGTCAGCTACTCATCTTATATGGTATATAGGTGATTTTTTTACAACTGTGTACATGACTGGGATAACTGGTTATTATATTAATATTTTATTTATAGTTGTTATGGCAATTGCTCTTCTATATGGTCTAGAAGTTATAGCTAGGGTTAGAGAGATATTATTTTTATTTACTTTTCCTCTTTTTATTATAGTTATATTATTTATTATTCCAAAGTATAAAATTGATAACTTATTTCCGGTTTTGGAAAATGGCGTAGTTCCTGCAGTTAAAGGCATATTCCCAATACTGACTAGTACTGTTTTTCCCAGCTTGTTTTTATTGATGATTTTTCCCGCTAACATCAAAAATATAAAGGCAGCAAAAAAATCAATTTATAAAGGCTATCTGTTAGGAATGTTTGAATTACTTGGTATCATTATGATGTGTCTTTTAGTTATGGGGGGTGAACTTACTGCAAACTTGCGATATCCACTTTTTACTGTTACAAAGGAAATTGATGTTGGCACGATATTTTCACGGCTTGAAGCCTTAATCGTAATTGTGTGGTTGGCTGTTGGTTTTTATGCGGCACTTGTTAGTTTTTATGCCGGGGCTTTCGGTTTATCACAGGTTTTAAAACTTAAGGATTATAAGAAAATTGTTCTGCCCCTATTATTAATAGTAGCTGTTTATTCAGGATTTATATATAAGAATGTCCCTTATCAAATCAATTATGACCAGCTGGTGAGGACTCCTGTTTCCATAGCTTTCGGGTTTGTTCTGCCTTTAGTACTCTTGGTAATTGCATTAATAAGGAAAAAGCTGGAAGGCAAAAATAAACCGAATAAAAAGTAACGTCACTTACTACAATTAGGGGTGTTATTAGTGGTGTTAATAAATAGCAAATATCTTTTGTAAGAGGCAAGCTTTTAAAAGAGGATGAGGATGGATAAATAATTCTATATTTGCATAATATATATGTATTCTTTTTATGATGCTTTATAGGAGAAAAATTATGAATATTGATGAACAGAAAGATTTCAAAAAGCCGCCCCAATCATTCTGGATGGCCTCTACACATAACCCTGATTATCAGCCCTTAAAAGAGGATATTAAAGTTAATGTAGCTATTATTGGCGGTGGCATTACTGGTATATTATGTGCTTACTTACTCAATAAAAATGGAATAGATTCAGCAATTATAGAAGCTGACCGTATTCTGCAAGGTACAACCGGGCATACAACAGCAAAAATTACATCCCAGCATGAGCTGATATATAGTAAAATAAAAAACAAGATAAGTGAAGAATTAGCCAGACAATACGCAGTTGCAAATGAACATGCTATCCGGGAAATTGAAAAAATAGCAAAAGAAAATAATATTGAATGCGACTTTATGCCCCAGTCCTCATATGTGTATACACTTCAGGATAGATATATAGATCAGATTCGAGATGAAGCAGATGTTGCTTCTTCTCTTGGCATTAAATCCACTTTCCTTGAAAAGACACCGTTACCATTTCCCATAAAAGCTGCTGTACGATTTGATAATCAGGCTCAATTTCATCCTAGAAAATTCTTATTGGCCTTAGCAAAGAAAATTTCAGATAGAGGATGTCAAATACTTGAAGAGAGCAGGGTTGTGGATATTGAAGAAGGTAATAATTATGTGTTAGTAACAGCTCAGGGTAAGAAAGTAACAGCACAAAGGGTAATAATTGCATCACATTACCCATGCTATAATAAGCATGGATTATATTTTACCAGAATATACCCTGAAAGGTCATACGTTGTTGCTGTAAGAGCAAAGGAAAAATATCCGGGTGGAATGTATATAACCGCAGAAGATCCCGGTCGTTCACTTCGCAGTCAACCTTCAGATAAGGGAGAATTGATTTTTGTCGGTGGGGAGCATCATAAAACGGGGCAGGGCGAGGATACAATAAGGCACTATGAAGAGCTGATAGACTTTGCAAATGAAACCTTTACAATAGAAGATATTCCCTATAGATGGTCTACTCAGGATTGTATGACTTTGGATGAAATACCTTATGTAGGTTATTTCACTTCAGATACTCCAAACATGTATATAGCTACTGGATATGGCAAATGGGGCATGACCAATAGTATGGCTTCAGCTATGATATTAAACGACTTAATATTAAAGGGAGAAAGTCCCTGGCAGGATGTTTATAATCCTTCACGCAAAACCATAACAGCTTCCACCAAAAATTTCGTCGTTGAAAATCTAAATGTTGCAAAAGAATTAATAGGCGGTAAAATCACTCATCCTCCTTCAAATGTTGATATTAGACCTGGAGAGGGAAAGATCATTGAAGTAAACGGTCAAAAAGCCGGAGCTTATAGAGATGAACAAGGCACATTACATTTAGTAGATACAACATGTACACATATGGGATGCGAATTAAGCTGGAATTCCGCTGAAAAGTCCTGGGATTGTCCCTGCCACGGCTCAAGATTTTCCTATGAAGGCGGTGTAATAGAAGGGCCGGCACTTAGGTCATTGGATCTAAATGATGTAAATACTATAGAAAAACTTATAAAAGATGATTTTTAGTTATCTCTATATATATATGAAAAGTTAATAATCTTTTACATTTGTTTATCGCAAATCCCGTAAAAGCGTTCGTTATTTGCTCTGACAAATGTAAGATTATTAACACTTTTCATATAATAAAGCCAATCAAAAATGTTGTCAGGTTTGCAATGAAGGTATAAAGAAATATAAAAGGTTTTTTTCTATCTTTTATAAATAATGAATATATTAAGAACTCAATAAAAAGTATTGCTACTTCGGTACATTTGAAGATTATATCAGAATAACGGTACAGAGTAGTGTAAAAAGTAGTAAGTAGTATAATATGTAAAAGCAACTGTGTAGAAATATTTACTATCACTATCAGCTTGAAACGTCGTATTTTAAAAGCTAAAGCTATTAATAGTTCGATTATGACTGTCAAAGCCATGCATTTTAATGCTTCGGGCAAATAAGATTGTAATGCAGAAAACATGGGCCACTTCCTTTAATTTAAGGATTAAGTATAAAATTATAAATTTTAATGATGTCATACCAACTTTACAATGATTTTATCATTAATAAAAGTAGATATAATTTTTGTATACACTAAATAACGTATGATATAATTTTGTTGAACAACACCCCATTATTTGGGCGAAGAAGATATCCTAATTATGCTATATTTTAAATATACCAGTCATGTTTATAAGATTTTTAACGCTATCATTGGTTACCTTAGCTCGATCTGAAACTTCGTGTGATTTATACAATATTGAAGAAGTTCTCTGAGCTATATTTGCTGAGCCTTCTGCACCTTCATTAGCCGCTAATGAAATTTCATCTATTGCCTTTATAATATTTTTCATTGATGAACTTAATAGCTCACAAGTTGTTGAGAAACTTGTAACTAAGTTTTCAACATAGTCAGCATCTTGACTATAATGATCTCCTGTTTTTACCAATGTATTATAATCATTTATAACTTTGCTATCAACAAAAGCAAGTACACTCTTGGAATCTTGAATTAATTCTTTAACAGAACTAGTAATTTCCTTTACAACATTTTGTATTTGTGAAACAGAATTCTTTGAGTCTTCTGCAAGTTTACGTATTTCATCTGCAACAATTGCAAAGCCCTTTCCTGCTTCACCAGCTCTAGCTGCTTCTATTGAAGCATTCAAAGCTAAAAGATTTGTTTGCTCTGATATATCTAAAATAGACTGTGTAAAAACATTGATTTCTTCAACAACGCCCGACTTATCAATTGATTCTTTTAGTCTTAATTGAGTTTTTTCATATATGTCCACAGCTGATTTTTGGGATTCTATAACACTATTCTTTAATTCAATTGATCTTTCCTTTATTTTCTTAACCTGCATTAATCCATCAAAAGATATTTTAGCCACATTATCCATGGAATTAACAATCTCATTAGCAGTTGCATTCATCTCTTCTGTTGCTGCTGCTGTTTCCTGCATCTGAGCAGAAAGTTGTTCGGTTGTTGAAGAAACTTCCTCAATATCTGCCTGGAGTTTATCCATTTCTTCAACAGTAATTAATGCACCTTTCTCAATCACTGCGGACTCGTTTATAATGCCTGAAATCATATTACAAATTGCTTCTTTCATTCTATTAGTAGCCCTAGCAATAATTCCTATTTCATCTTTAGAATCGGTTACAATGGAATTTAGTTCATGAGTTAAATTACCTTGAGAAATTTCTGCAATACCTTTTTCCAATGCTTCAATTTTCTTTGCAATTTGATAACCAACAACAAATGATAGAATAACTCCTATAACTAGCATTAAAACAAGAATTCCCAAAGTAATTCTTGTATTATTTGCCATTTCTCTATTTACTTCAGATATTGATATCCCTACAAACCACATCCCAACTAAATTACCTGTGCTATCCTTTATAGGTTTATAGTGCGTCATTACTGGTATTCCGGCAACAAGAGTTTCACCAATAAAGTTTTCACCTTTTATAAGAGTTCTATCAATAACTTCTTTAGATGCTTTCGTGCCAACTTTCCTTTTTCCATCCTCTCCTTTAACATTAGTAGAAACTCGTGTATCCTTTAAAAATATAGTAGTAAGAATACCTGTATCCTTGCTGATTTCATCAATCAAATCATAATTACCATTGATAAGAGTAGTACCTTTATATAACTTATCATCGGATATTTTCCACTCGCCAGGATATTTTTCATTTAGTGCTATATAGCCTAATGCTGAAGCGGTATCTAATTGATCGCGTATTTTATTATCAAGTAGATTTTTAGATGTAAAATACGTAATGGCAAAAATAATCCCAGAAAATACAAATAATATAATACTAAAAATTATTGCTAATTTGAATTTTAATTTCATTATCATCGTCCCAATCTTTTGTTTATTTCTATATTTATCGGCAAAGATTTTGAATGTTATAATAAACAATTATTTATAAGCAGTAATACAACTAAATTTTATATCTGAAATATCCGTAAGAAAGGGCATCTCAATGTTAAAGTAAATATAATATCGGATTAAGATACTGTTTTGTTATAAGATATATTTACCAACATGTCAAAAATATTATATAATTAATTAAGGTAAACGTTAAACTAACCCACTGAAATTTTAATAAACATACGAAATATTATAATAAGAGGATAATTAAGTTCTCTATTATTAATAATATTACATTCATTAACATTTTTTACAAGGAGGAATTGTATGAAAAAAGTTTCACTAATCTTAATCATTACACTCTTGATGACGGCTGTTTTTTACAGCTTCCCGAGTTCATTTGCTGCTGATGAGCAATATCCGGGATTTAAGGTTAAAGGTCGTTTCCTTTATGACAAAAATGGAGAGAAAACGATACTGTATGGTGTAAATAAGATGATCATATGGATGGATATTGATGGAGTTCCGTCTTATGAGGAAATTGCCAAAACCGGTGCAAATAGTGTTAGAATTGTGTGGGGCATAAGCGGCACACCTGAAAAGCTTGACAAAGCAATATATAACTGCCGTCTTAACAACATGATTCCTATTATTGAATGCCATGATGCAACTGGGGAGTGGTCCAAGCTTCAGACAGTTGTTGATTATTGGGTAAGACCTGATATAGTAGAGGTGCTTAAAAAGCATCAGGAATACTTGATAGTGAACATAGCAAACGAATGCGGACAAACTGTTTCAGATGCTGATTTCAGAGCAGGTTATAAGCTGGCAGTAAGCAGGATGAGAACTGCCGGAATACATGTTCCTTTGATGATTGATGCTCCAAGTTATGGTCAAGGGATTGATTCTCTACAGGCAAATGGACCCTATCTTACTGAAAATGATCCGGATCACAATTTATTGTTCTCGGTACATATGTGGTGGCCTTTAGCATGGGGATACAACGATCAAAAAGTAAAAGACGAAATAAAGCAGTCTGTTGATATGAATCTGCCTTTAGTAGTAGGAGAGTTCGGACATCAATGGGATGAGACTGCACAGGGAGCAATTCCATATAAAACAATATTAGAGCAGTGCCATTTAAACGAGGTAGGCTATCTTCCTTGGGAATGGGGACCCGGCAATAATCCTCAGACTTTTCTTGACATGACAACCGATAGTACATTTGCAACACTTCAAGGATGGGGTAAAGAGGTTTGTATAACAGATCCCCACAGCATAAAAAATATTGCGGTAAGACCTAAATCCATGCAGGAAGATGTTCCGCCGCCTCCTACGCCAACACCTTTCCCGGCAGGAAATATGGCATTAAATAAGACTATTGAGTCTTCCAGCAACCAGGATAGTGAATTTACCGCTAAAAATGCTGTTGACGGAAATGGTGATACGAGATGGGCTTCGGTATCCGGTAAGTATGATACTGAATACATAAAGGTAGATTTGGGTTCAGTCAGTGATATAAACAAAGTTGTAATATATTGGGAAGATGCATATGCTACACAGTACAAAATACTTACATCTTCCGATGGTTCTACTTGGGCAACAGCATACCAGCAATATAACGGTAAGGGTGGAGTAGATGAAATAAAGCTAGATAAAACATATAGTGCACGTTACATAAAGGTAGAATGCAGTCAGAAAGTGAACTCCGAATGGGGATATTCTATCTGGGAAGTGCTGGTATATGGTCAATCCTCCGGTACGCCGACACCAACTCCGACTCCAACACCAAATGGAAAAACAATATCAGGATATGTAAGGCCTGATTTTGATTCAACTACTTCTTCATCACCAGTTAAGGCCGGGTTTAAAGTTGAGTTTGGCTCATTGTCAGCGGTTACCGATCAAAATGGTGCATTTACATTGAGCAATGTTCCTATGACAAATATACCGGAACCCTTAAAAGTATCAAAGGATGGTTACCTTACAAGAATAGTTAATGATGTAAATGCTGAAGACAAAATAGGAAGCATTAACACTCCTTTGGAAATATGGGCTGGAGATATTTCAGTAAATGGAGTCCAGGACGGATCGATAAACATGTCGGATGTCATTGCATTGGCAAAAGGTTTTAACGCTGTTTATACAGATTCAAAGTACATAGCTGCATGTGATCTCAATAAAGACAACTCCATAAACATGAGCGATGTAATAATACTTGCAAGGCACTTTAATATGACTACAAGTAGTTATCCTGCTTTTACAGGCATTACAAGGTAATTAATCTTTCAAATTACTTCGTAACATTATAGGATCGTGCTGGAATTGATAATCGATGAGGAGTCTAAAAAGGCATTAATAACCTTTTTAGGCTTCTTTTCATTCATGCCTTTAATTAAAAACGCTGATTACAAACATAAAACCAAGGAATATGGAGGTAATTTAATAAAACAACAATTAATCGTAAACGACAAACTTTGACAAAATAATACGACATTTGACAGGAATTTATTTTTTATATAAAATATAACCAAGTTAGTTAATGATAATTAACGTTGGTGGTAACAAATGGATAATCAGTTGCTTGATAGGAAATTGAGTATTATACTGGCAACTATTGATGTTATTGATGAATTTGGACTTCAAGGATTTTCTACCAGGGAAGTTGCCAAAAGAGTAGGTATTTCGGAGCCCGCTATCTTTAGACATTTCAAATCAAAGGGTGGTTTACTAAATGCAGTGTTAGACCTCTTCTCACAATATGATTCTGACATTATACTTTCCATCCAAGTAAAAAATAAAAATCCCATTGAGGCTATTATTAACTTTATTGACACATATGCTGCCTATTATGAAAATTATCCTGCTATTACAGCAATTACACAGTCTTATGATATTATAAGATGTGATCCATGTCTTTCTGAAAAAATTCAAAGTATTTTTTTCACTCGAATTAACTTTATAACAGAGATGATCTCACAAGCTCAAAAAATTGGACAAATCAACCCTAATATAAATAGCCAGAATCTGGCGACTGTAATTATGGGCTTACAAAGAGAAAGTTGCTTGAACTGGCGTATACAGGGATATAATTATTCTTTAAGAAAACAGATTCTTTCTACACTTGAAATGGTATTACAAGCCTTTAAGGTTTAATTCCAACACACTAATATAAATAAGGTTGGAGGGAAAAATCATGAAGATCTTAGTGGTTGAGGATGATTTTGCAAGCAGGCAGTTCTTATCAAAATTTCTTTCACAATATGGTACAGTTGATATTACAGTTGATGGCTTGGAGGCTTTGGACGCATACTTGTTGGCGGTTAATGACAATTCGCCATACGACTTTATCTGCCTTGATATTATGATGCCAAAGGTGGATGGGGTAAAGGTGCTCAAGGCTATTCGGGATTATGAGACTTCTAAAGGTTTAACGCCTGATAAGCGTGTCAAGGTAGTAATGACTACAGCACTTCAAGAAACATCATTAGTGAAGCAATCCTTTGAGATTGGTTGTGAGGCATATGCAGCAAAGCCAATAGATACCGAAAAGTTCATTGAGGTTATGAAAAAGCTAGGACTTATAGATCAATAATTGAAAAGTTAATTGGTAAAATCTGTATTTAAAGTGTTAATCATATTACATCTTAATAACTTTTAGTCTAATATGCTAAAATATGAAAGAAGGTGTTGGATTGTCAGGTCAATATTCCAATGAACCTATGCTTGATATGTACATATTTGAGACCACACAAAACATTGAGCAGCTTGAAATGTTGATTTTAGATAATGAAAAGGCAAGCTGCTACACCCAGGAAGCAATCAATGAGATATTCCGAATTATGCATACTATTAAAGGTTCTTCAGCTATGATGCTTTTTGACAACATTTCAAACTTGGCACACTCTATTGAAGATCTTTTTTACTTCCTTCGAGAGGTAAAACCACAAAATATTGATTGCTCAATTCTCTCGGATTTTGTATTGGAAAGTGTAGATTTTATTAAAGCTGAGCTCCAGAAAATAAAAGATAAATGCAATGTTGATGGAGACTCATCAATTCTTATAACAAATATCAAGGGGTTTCTTGCTCGGTTAAAAGAAGAAAATCATTCACAGGTTGAAATTAATAAACCTGTTTCAACGGCTCAGCCGCGATATTACATCAAAAAGGATAATGCTGGAAATGATCAAATCAATAATTTCTTTCAAGCCACGATATTTTTTGAAGACGGTTGTCAAATGGAGAATATCCGTGCGTTTTCAGTAATTCATACTCTAAAAGAACTGGTCAAAGACGTCTATTATGTTCCGGAAAACATTATTGAAAGTGATGAAAGTATTGAAATTATAAGAGAAAATGGGTTTAATATTTTTATTAAAACCCACAAATCATATGATGAAATAAACGAGTCATTACAACAGACTATATTTTTGAAAGACCTTGAACTTATCCAATTGGAGAATGATGAAGAATTTGTTCAATTTGACAAACAAAGTCAAATGGTCGTTGAGGCAAGTCCCATTAAAGTACCTGTAACTTCGGCTCAAACCAACAAGGAGCCCTTGGAAAAGGATGTAGTCTCTTCTATAAATCAGAGTATTATAAGCGTAAATGTTACAAAGCTGGACAAACTTATGGACCTCATCGGTGAGATGGTAATTGCAGAGGCTATGGTTACGCATAATCCCGACCTTAAGGGCTTAAATCTTAGAAATTTTCGCAAATCAGCCCATCACCTCCATAAAATCACCTTGGAAATGCAGGATCTTATAATGTCTGTCAGGATGGTACCTCTTTCCATGACATTCCAGAAAATGAACCGAATTGTAAGGGATATGAGCAAAAAGCTGGGAAAGGAAGTACAATTGGAGCTTATCGGAGAGGAGACAGAGGTCGATAAAAATATTATCGAGCATATTTCTGACCCTCTCATGCATCTTGTACGCAATGCTGTAGATCATGGTATTGAAGATCCACAAGACAGAGAAGCAGGAGGAAAGCCTAAAACAGGCAAGATTGTACTTGAAGCGAAGAATGCAGGAAGTGATGTCCTTATAATAATTAAGGATGATGGAAAAGGACTAAACAAAGAAAAGATACTAGAGCGTGCGAAAGAAAATGATCTTTTAATAAAATCTGAACAGGAAATGACAGACAGGGAGATTTACAGTCTTATTTTACTTCCGGGATTCTCAACAAAGGACACTATAACGGAGTTCAGCGGCAGGGGGGTTGGGATGGATGTTGTTAAGAAAAATATTGAATTGGTAGGTGGAACAGTATTAATTGACAGTGAGGAAGGTATTGGTTCAACTATTACCCTTAAACTTCCTCTTACCCTTGCTATTATTGACGGTATGAATGTAAAAGTAGGAAGTTCATGTTACACTATTCCCATTACGACGATTAAACAATCGTTCAGGCCTAAAGAATCTGATCTTATTAAAGAACCAGATGGAAGCGAACTGATCATGGTTCGTGGAAACTGTTATCCAATCCTTCGATTGCACCAACACTATGGCATTAAAACAGATATAACAAATCTCACTGAAGGAATCATCATTATGGCAGAACAGGATGAAAAAACTATTTGCGTATTTGCTGATGCACTAATAGGGCAGCAGCAGGTAGTTGTAAAAACTCTACCCAACTATATAAAAAATACGCGAAAGATACAAGGACTTGCCGGATGCACGCTGCTTGGAGATGGCTGCATCAGTTTAATCCTTGATATTGGTGGGCTTGTTAAGGTATGACCAGGCATAAATAAAAAATTACTTCCGCTTTTGTAACTGCTTAATGATGGTGACATAAATGCTTTTAAAATATCCGATGATTAGGGAGGAATAGAAAATGAAATGGTTCTATAATTTGAAAATTAGCGTCAAGTTAATAACTGCATTTATTATTATGGCTGTATTAGCAGGTGTTGTTGGTGTAGTAGGTATTTCTAACATTAAGGGAGTAGATGAAAATTATACCGATCTTTATAATAATTTCGGGGTAGCAATCGGTGATATCGGCAAGGCAAGTATAGATTTTCAAAATATCCGTGCAGTTACACGTGACGTTTTTTTAAGTAAAGAAACGAAAGACAAGGAAACTCATATAAATAAACTGAAAGATTTAGACAAGTCTATGGAAGATTCACTTGCCGTGTTTTATAAAAGCCTTCAGACTGAGGATGGAAAAAAGGCATACAATTCTCTGATGGAAGATCTGAAAAAATATAATGAAGTGCGTGATAAGGCTATCAGTATGTCACTTAACAACCAAGATGATCAAGCTGTTGCTCTCTTCTATGGAGAAGGTACGGCTCCTGCAGCTGAGGCAAGTAAGTATGTTGATGAACTTTTTGAATTAAAAAGATCAGGAGGACTTCAAAGGTCTGAAGAATACAACAAAACCACCGATTCTACAGTTGTGATGATGCTGGCTGTTATTGCAATAGCTATGATAATGGCATTCGCATTAGGCATTTTCATTTCTCGAATAATTAGTAATCCTGTAAAGAAGCTAGTGATTGCTGCTGAGAAAATTGCTGATGGAAATCTTGAGGTTGAGATTGAAGAGAATACAAAGGATGAGATAGGAACACTGGCTACTGCATTTAAGAAAATGTCTGATAACTTAAATGATGTTATGACAAATATAAGCATTGCTGCTGAACAGGTTGCTTCAGGTTCGAAGCAGGTTTCTGACTCCAGCATGGCCCTTTCTCAAGGAGCGACTGAACAGGCTAGTTCTGTTGAAGAGTTAACCGCTTCCCTTGAAGAAATCTCAGCACAAACAAGACAAAATGCAGACAGTGCAAATCAAGCCAATTCTCTTGCAGAAACTGCAAAGAGCAACGCGATTAATGGAAATGGTCAAATGAAGGATATGTTAAAATCCATGGATGAAATAAATATCTCTTCAAGCAACATTTCAAAAATTATAAAAGTTATTGATGAGATTGCATTCCAGACAAACATTCTTGCTTTGAATGCTGCAGTAGAAGCAGCAAGAGCCGGACAACACGGTAAAGGATTCGCTGTTGTAGCAGAGGAAGTAAGAAACCTGGCAGCAAGATCAGCGGATGCTGCAAAAGAGACAACTGATATGATAGAAGGGTCAATTAAAAAAGTTGAAGATGGTACTAAGATTGCAAATCATACAGCAGAAGCTCTTAATAAGATTGTAGACGACGTAGCAAAGGTTGCAAATCTTGTAGGGAATATTGCAACAGCTTCTAATGAACAAGCTTCTGCCATTTCACAGGTTAATCAAGGTGTAATGCAGGTGTCTTCAGTAATACAAACCAACTCTGCTACTTCCGAAGAAAGTGCCGCAGCCAGTGAAGAACTCTCAAGTCAGGCGGAACTATTAAAGGAACAGGTTTCAAGGTTTAAACTGAGAAGGTCATACAATAGAGGTGCTCATTCCTACAAGGAAATGCAGGAAATAAACCCGAATGTCTTAAATATAATTGAGCAAATGAATAGTAGCAAGAGAATAAGCCATACTTCAGAGACTAATTCCCAAATACCTGCTAATGCAAAGAAAATCGCATTAAGTGATAAAGAGTTCGGAAAATACTAGGTATAATACTAGGTTTAAGATATATGGGGTCTGGAGGAAATTTATTTCTCCAGACCTTACTATACTACTATAAAGGTAGGTGCAGGTTTCATGGTTTCAATTACAGAACAGGAATTCAAACAATTATCAAGTTATATTAAATCCAATTATGGAATTAATCTAAAAGAAGAGAAAATGGCACTTGTAAATGGAAGACTCCAAAATGTCCTCCAACAAGAAGGCTTTCATAATTTCACCCAATACTACAAACATATAATTGATAATAAGGCAGGAGATGCAGTGGTAACACTCTTAGATAAGATTACAACCAATCATACATTTTTTATGAGAGAGCCTGATCATTTTCATTATTTTAGAGATACTGTTCTCCCTTATCTAAGTAATACAGTCAGGGAGAAGGATCTTAGAATTTGGTGTGCGGCCAGTTCTTCTGGTGAAGAATCCTATACGTTGGCTATGATAATGGATGAATTCTTCGGCTCGGATAAGGTGCTATGGGATACTAAAGTATTGGCCACCGACATATCTGAAAAGGTATTGAACATAGCTAAAGAAGGAGTATATGACAATGAACGGATTTCTCCGTTGCCTACCCATTGGAAGCTTAACTATTTTAAAAAACTTGACAGTGAAAAATCTATCATGGTCGATAAGATCAAGAATGAAGTTATATATAGAAAATTTAATCTAATGGATGAGGTATTTCCATTTAAGAAAAAGTTCCATACCATTTTTTGCAGGAATGTAATGATATACTTTGATAATGATACCAAAACCAAACTTATAAATAAGTTTTATGATCAAATGGAGTATGGAGGGTACCTCTTTATTGGACATTCTGAATCCCTTAAAAGAGAATCTACAAAATTCAAATATATTATGCCGGCAGTATATAGAAAGGAATAGATCGGTGATTAATATGGAATTTGAACCTCAAAATACGAATTTCTCCCAAATGGAAGCACTATTTTCAATGGGAGATGGCGTTATTACTACAGATCTTCAGGGAAAAATTACTTATATGAACCCATCGGCAGAAAAGATGACAGGATTTATATTCATTGAAGCTTATGGAAAGGATTTCTTCGAAATATTTCGACTTATTAATGCTGTTACAAATGAGCCTCTGGAAAGCCCTGTAGATACTGTTTTAAAAAAAGGTACCACAATCGGGCTTCAAAATCAGTCTGCTATTTGTACAGGCAGTGGAAATATAAATTATGTATCTGCAAGTTGTTCTCCCATTATTAGTGATGATAGAACTGTTGGAGTGATAGTAGTTTTTCGTGAGATTACGCAAATCAAACGCATGGAAGAAAAACTACGTGTGGAGAGAAACAACTTCAAAACAATATTTGAATCCACTCCTGTTGGAAAGGTGATTCTTGATAAACAACTTATCATTAAACAGATTAATAAAGCATTCCTGAGATGGCTTGAAAAAGAAGAGTGTGTAGAAGGTAAAGTGTTAGGTGATGGTGTTGGTTGTCCAAATAGTCTGGAGAATGGCTGCGGAAATGGAACGGAATGTTTTTGTTGTGCAGTGAGAAATAATGCAAAAAAGGTACTTGAAACAGGAGAGTCTATTATTGCATTAATCAATAAATTCAAAGTGAATGAGACAGGAGAAATCTTTTGGTATAAACTTGACTTCGTACCGATTGAAATAGATGACGAGGCTTGTATATTGCTTGTTGTTGAGGACATTACCAAACAGAAAATGAACGAGGAAAAACTGCTTAAATCCAATGACTATCTTAACAACATTCTAGATGGTTTTCCTGCCTTGCTGTGGAGGGATGAGGCAAATAAGGAATGTGAATATGTCAACAAGGCCTGGTGTCAATTTACAGGAGAAACTTATAAAGAGGCTCTTAAAGGTAGGTTGGAAAGGCATATACACCCTGATGATATAGAACGTTGCAAGGAAAATTATGATATTTGTGTTGAGAATAGAATTCCATATCAGATTGAGTATAAGCTTAAAAGACATGATGGCTTATATAGGTGGGTTATGGATACTGGTAAGCCGTTTTATGACCTTGATGAAAACTACCAGGGCTATATTGGTGTCATTCAAGATATAACAGAAAGAAAAGAATATGAGGAAACTCTGTCAGATATGAGTAAATTCTATCTTCGGATATTTGAGAATTTTCCAATTATATTATGGAAAACAGATAAAGAAGGCAATATAACATATATAGACAACAAATGGATAAAAGTACTGGGTAGACCGGATGAGGGAGGAGGGTATCGATGGTTGAATTTCATACATCCTGATGACAGAAATCATTGTTTGAAAATCCAAAAAACTGCTTTTGCTGAATATCATGACTTTGATATGGAGTTTAGATATATTTCAAAGAGCGGAGAATATAGATGGGCACATTCTTACAATCAGCCATTCTATAATCATAAAAATGAATTTGAAGGATATATCGGAATAGCTATTGACATTCACGACAGAAAAGTTGCTGAAGATAGTAGAAAAATATATGAACTTCTATCTGAGGTATCCAGAGAGACAATATTGTTTATTGATGAGGAAGGGAGTATTATAGATGCCAATCGTGCTGCCGTTAAATTATACGGATATACATTAGATGAGCTGTGTTCTATGAATATAAGGGATATTAGAGTAAACGGTGAATTGTTTGAAAGTCAATTTGAAGAAGCTAGCACCCGAGGAATATCATTTGAAACAGAACATCGATGCAAGGATGGAAGTATATTCCCTGTTGAGGTAAGTTCCCAAGGAATGGATATAAAAGGCAAAAAGATAATTGTAAGTATTATCAGAAATATTTATGAACGAAAAAAAGTAGAAGAAGCTTTACGTAAAAGTGAGGAAAAATACAAGCATCTGTTTAACAGTGCTGCAGATGCCGTTTTCCTGCAAACATTCAGTGGCGATTCAGGAAAAAGCAGCCGTCTTATTGAGGTAAATGATGCAGCATGTAAGAGTTTTGGATATACAAGAGAAGAGCTTTTGTGCATGAATTCATCAGATATAATTGCACCGAATTATCAAAAATTAGTAAAGGATTACATAAATGCTATGCAGCACCAATCTCACATTACAGTTGAAAGTATGCATGTCTCGAAAGATGGCATTAAGATACCGGTAGAGGTTAGCATACACTCCTTTGAACTTGATGGAGAAAAGGTATGGTTGTCTGTTGCACGTGATATTACAGAGAGGAAAAAAGCAGAATCTCTTATTATTGAAAGTGAAAAAAGATACCATTCGCTATTTATGAATATGGACAGTGGTTTTATATATTGTAAACCAACATTTCGATGTGATGGAAAAGCAGATGATTTTGAGTTTATTGAAGTCAATAAAGCTTTTGAGGCAATTATGGGAAAGAGTAAGGAGGAACTTGTTGGAAAGAGATTTTCTGAAATTTTCCCTGAATTTATGCGTTTCTACCTGGATCGGATATCCTGTTGGGGAGAAATAGCGTTGACACAAAAGGGAAGAATTGAAACGGAATACTTCTCCAATATATGCGGCAAATGGCTCACAGTAGCGACCTATAGTCCGGAAAAAGGTTACTTTTCATGTATTATCACAGATATTACAAATGAGAAACGTGCAAAACTACAATTAAAAAAAGCAAAAGAAGAGGCAGAGTATGAAAGGGAAATTGCCGAAACTGCCAACAAGGCAAAAAGTGAATTTTTAGCGAACATGAGCCATGAAATACGCACACCAATTAATGGAGTTATGGGAATGCTGGAATTAACCATGCTAACAGACCTTAATAAAAACCAAAAAGACAATCTAATCACCGCAAAGGGTTGTGCCATGTCACTTTTAAGAATCATTAATGATATACTGGATTTTTCAAAGATGGAGGCAGGTAAACTTACAATTGAAAAGATTGATTTCGATATTAAAAACTTACTTGATGAAATAACAAAAGCACATTCAGTACGTGCAAATGAAAAAGGTCTCGATCTACTATATACTTTTTCCTCCAATATTCCGCCATATCTGGTTGGAGACCCTAATAGACTCCAGCAAGTACTCAATAATTTAATAAGCAATGCTATAAAATTTACAGATAATGGGGATGTCTCCATAGAGGTAAGGAAAAAAACTATCGCAAATGATTATATTGAATTACAATTCTCTGTAACCGATACAGGGATAGGTATTTCACCTGAAGGAATGGAACGATTATTCAAGAGTTTCAGCCAGGTAGATGGTTCCTACACAAGAAGATTCGGAGGAACCGGGTTGGGACTTGTAATATCCAGACAGCTTGTAGAAATGATGTCAGGGAAAATATGGGTAGAAAGCGAAGCTGGAAAGGGCAGTACATTCTATTTTACACTACCCTTTAGAATAGGCAGCAGACCATATGAAAAGCCTATAATAAGCAGTGTTCCAAATAAGCCTGAAAAAAAACTTAATATACTGGTAGTTGAAGATGATGAAGTGAATCGTTTTGTTGTTTCCAATATGCTCGATAAAAAGGGATATGCAGTAAATATTGCCTGCAACGGATTGGAGGCTGTAAAAGCTTACAAGGAAAACCAATATGATTTAATTATGATGGATATACAAATGCCTGAGATGGATGGCGTAGAAGCTACAAAGAACATAAGGCAGTGGGAAATTGATGGGGGCAAAAAGCATACACCTATTATAGCACTGACAGCCTATGCACTACATGGAGACCGTGAAAAATTTTTGGCATTAGGGATGGATGAATATATCTCCAAGCCAATAGTATTGGAAGATCTGTATGTTACTATAGATAAGGTTATGAACCAGAAAGATAAGAATAATGAATCGGAAATAGAGGTAAGAATTTCAGATGACGGCAAGTTGATTAAGACAAAAATTAATGAGCCAGCTGCAGCTTGTAATGATGACTTGTTAGGTCAAATAGAAACCAAGATCGGAGAATTCGAGGATATAATATTAAGTAATGACCTAGCCGCTATCGAAAATCATGCAAATAAATTAAAAAATCTATTTAATAGGATAGATGCTGATGATCTCAAGAGTACAGCTTTTAGAATTGAGCTGTTTGCAAGAAGCGGTAATCTTGAGGAAGCTATAAAATACTCCATGCAAATTCAAAGAGAGTATGAAACATTTAAAAATCTTTGACATAAAGATATTGGGAGACTGCAGGATTAGTATTAAACGGTTGAGACTCTAAAAGAGCTCAACCGTTTTAGAATATTGGTCCCATTTAATGTGCAATTTGATGAGGGTTCTACAGAATGCCTTTGAATATAAGCTTTGAACATATCTAATCCATTATTAATTTGGCATGGTTATTCTACACTAATATATATAGACATGCAATTACATGAAATTACTAATGAGCCTTTTCTTTTCAAGGGATTTGCTATATTATATCTATATGAAAAAGATTTTAAATTAGCAAATGCAGTGGAATAGTCTGCATTTGCATTATAAAAATGGCAGGAGGGGCTACATGCCGTTTACTTTTGTACACCCGGCAGTTTTCATACCATTAAAGGAAAAATGGAAAAAGTATTTTAACCTGACGGGCTTAGTTTTAGGGAGCATGGCACCGGACTTTGAATATTTTTTAAAATTTAAACCAAGTGCCGTAATTGGACATAGTGTTCTGGGATTTATGATGTTAAATTTGCCACTATGTTTTTTGATAGCTTTTTTATTTCACAAATTTATAAAGAGGCCGCTTATATTGAGCATGCTGTCACCTTTTGACAGGTGGTTTTATTACATGGCTCAGAAGGAATGGAAAATTAATTCGTTTAAAGCAGTACTCATCTTTATCTATTCCTCACTTATCGGTATGATATCCCATGTGTTTTTGGATGCATTCACCCATGAATCAGGCCGGTTTGTTGAAATATTAACTGTACTTTCTACCAATTTACATATGTTCGGTTATTCGGTTCCTGTATATAAAATATTACAGCATGGATGTACAGTTATATTTGGTATCGCAATTATTATTTATATGATTCATTTGAGAGATAAAAAGGCAAGAGTAAGCAGTATACCGACAATAAACAAGCTTGTTTATTTTTCATCGATTTTATTGGCAGGCGTGGCTTTTGTACTTATTGGTATGCTGTTTTCATTTGTTGATTTAAGCTTTACAAATAGAGGTATCGCTGTTGTAACGTTTATAAACGGTTGCATTTTTGGTTGCATAACTATGTCACTTATATATTTAAAGTATTTGAAAAGAGTATATTTAAATCAAGATGAAGGAATAAATATATAAGTTATGGTTATCATAGTTATACTGTTAGATGTGTTAATTGATTAATAACTTTTATATTAAAAGCTATTAATCAATTACATTTGAATGTCGTAAATCCCGTAAAAGCGTTCGTTATTTGCTCTGACAAATGTAAGATTATTAACACTTTTAATATAATAAAAAACAGAAAGTAAGAGGTATTATTATGAGTGACCGGACAAAAATTATTAAAGTTAAGAAAGACAATTCAGGGGACATAACTGATGTAATGATGGAAAACGGAAATGTTTATTCAATTAATGAAGCAATTATGATGGCAAAAGACAATTTAATTGAGGGAGTTAATGTTGGCGTTTCGAAGAGCGGCAGGGAGTATATCAGGGCAAATCCAAACGGAACGGAAAATGATAATCTCGATAATCTTCCTCAATTTTAGTTGTTAAATTTATCCCCATGATATAATATAAATATAATCAGTTATTAAGGTATGTCTTAACTGGGCTGCTGGATTAAATTCCTGTAGCCTTTATTTATACTTAAGAAATACAAATAAGTTTTAATCGTTTTGAAAGGATAATAGCATGCAATGCAGTGCAATGGAAAACTGGATATTAAAAGCTAATTACTTTGGAAAAAATAATATTCCATTTGTTTTTATGATTGATTTCAATCTATCAAAGCCATTTATTGAAAAAGTAAGTGATATTGATAATTCCCATATGTTATACGACTTTAATGGTTTTACAAATTGTGACTACAAGGATAATTCATATAGTAAAAGCATCGGTATAAAGTCTTATTCATTGGATTTTAAAAAATATGAAGAGGCTTTTAAATACATACAGCAAAACCAGTATGCTGGAAATTCTTATTTGGCAAATCTTACTTTTCCTATAAGGGTAGAGCTCAGTTCTTCATTGAAGGAAATATTCCATTGTAGTTTTGCAAAATA
Organism: Bacillota bacterium; assembly: GCA_023430975.1. Lineage (GTDB taxonomy): Bacteria > Bacillota > Clostridia > Acetivibrionales > DSM-2933 > Pseudobacteroides. The sequence continues at coordinate 48,330 of JAEYYB010000083.1, forward strand.
TAAAATATGGTACCAGGATAAATTTGTTGTTTTTTCACCTGAAATTTTCGTTCGTATAGATAATGGAATTATATCTTCATATCCAATGAAGGGGACCATAGATGCCTCAATAAAAAATGCAGAGGAAATAATACTTTCTGATGAAAAAGAGGCTGCCGAACATGCAACAATAGTAGATTTGATTAGAAATGACCTTAATATGGTTGCAAGTAATGTTACTGTCGAAAAAAACCGTTATATCGATAAAATTATTTCCAACCAACGAAACCTATTGCAGGTAAGTTCTAAAATTGTGGGAAAGCTTAGTCAGGATTATAATGAAAGGCTTGGAGATATTATGGTGAAATTGCTCCCGGCCGGTTCAATAACAGGTGCACCGAAGAAAAAGACGGTAGAGATAATCAAAAATGCTGAAAAGTATGACAGGGGTTATTATTGCGGTATTTGCGGATGCTTTGACGGAAGTAGACTGGATAGCGGTGTTATGATAAGGTTTATTGAAAATATAGATGGAGAATATTACTACAAAAGCGGCGGAGGCATAACCATATATAGCGATGTGGAATCTGAATACAGGGAGTTGAATAACAAAATTTATGTTCCGTTTGGTTGAAACAATAAAGTTAGATGATGGAAAGTTTTACAATTTGGATTTACATAATAAAAGGTTTAATAATACAAGAGAAGAACTATTTAAGATAAAAGAACATATTAATTTAATGGATTACCTAAAAGTAAGGGAATTTGATAAATCAGGCCTATTTAAATGCAGAATAGTTTACAGCGAGGAAATACACTATATAGAGTTTGTTCCTTATGTTATCAGACAGGTAAAGTCATTAAAGCTTGTCAATACATGCATAGACTATAGTTATAAGTATGAAGACAGAAAAGATATTAACGACCTTTTAAAATTACATGAAAATTGTGACGATATTTTAATGGTAAAATATGATAAGTTAACAGATACTTCAGCTGCCAATATTGCCTTTTTTGACAATAATAGGTGGTATACACCTGCATGCCCGCTTTTAAAAGGTGTTAAACGAGAAGAGCTTTTACAGAATAAAACAATATTTGAAGAGGAACTTAGAACATCAGATTTGAAAAAATTCCATAAGGCTGCAATAATTAGTACAATGGTGGATTTTGGTGAATTAATTATTCCAGTATCAAATATATACTAAGGCATGAATGAAAAATTACTTGCACTTTTTACGCGGCTGGTCATTTAGCTTCGCTAAACTGCTCGCCATGCATCCTGGGTGTTGACGAGTTAAGTCAACACATGAGCGAAATTTAAAGCGTAAGTTATTCTTTAATCATGACTAAAGCATGACAAAAGAATGACAAAATCCCAGACAATAAAAATGTCCTGCCGCTCATCTTGGGCAGGACATTTTGTATTGAGGAATGACTCCATTAGGCATTCCTTAGTTAGTCTTTACATAAACTACATTACCCTTTTTATAGAGCTTGCCTTCACTTATCATTTTATTGATACATGCAGAAATCTCGTTCTTTTTAAATGCATTGGACGGTTTATACCATGAATCCTTAATTTCATCATTAACTAATGTTAAGTGGATGTAGTCAAACATAAGACCCATTATATATCTTTCAATTCGAACATCTTTGTCATCATCCATATAAGGCGGTGCAACAATTACTTTTACAGGTGAAAGCTTATTATCAGCACCTTTATAGTAGGTATATTGGAGCCCCATGCTCATTCTTCCTAAAGATTCGAACATAAGTGTTGACATGCTGCATAACTCTTTTATTCCATCGCCGTCAAAGTCATCAAGCTTAAAGTAAAGAGGATTATTTTGTAAAGAATTTGGATCGTTTAAAAAGTCTTTTAAAGTTTTACCTTTTTCTATCAATCTCTCATACCCGGACTTATCAAATTTTACTGTCTGGCTGGATTTTATTTGTGGAAACTCTATATTGACAGTGTTTCCGTCAGTGTATTTGAAAACTGTTTCCGGTGCTCTCAAATCAAGGTCGGTAAGCTTTCCATTAGCGTAGGAATAAGCAAAAACGTCTCCTGATGCTTCAGTTGAACCGGCAAGCCAAGTCAGTGTCACAATAATGATTTTATTATTGCTGCCTTTTTGAGGCATAAAGTATATTGTTGGAGTTTGGCTGATTGTACGTTTTGGATTTACCTGCCATTGAGTTTGGCTTATAACAGTCATCTCTTGGTTTTCCACCCTCAAAATAATGTCACCTTTAAATTCAAATCCCTTACCGCCTTTATATACCAGACTTACTTTTTCATTTTTACCGTCTCCGTTTATATCACTGTCAAAGTTTTTCTCCTGGATCTCAAGGCCTTTTTCCTTAATATCAGCGAGCTTTTTAGCATTATCGTAGGTTATATTTTCCCAGAGATTTTTGCTGTCAGCCCAGAGTTTGTAAAGTTCGTTTTCTCCGTCAAAATAAACGATACCATCCTTCACGGATAAATATAAGGCTTTTGCACCGTCAAATTGAAGAACATAGTCATATTTCTTTTTGTCAAATTTTGATGCAAGTGCTCTGTCCTGAGGATTATTGTTATCGATTATGTCAGCTTTCGACAAAAGATCGGCTATGCTGTATAAAAGCAACTGTGATGTATTATAGAAGGTTTTATCCGATGCTTTTCTAATGTCTAGTATATGTTCGATTGTAAACAAATCAGAAAATTTATTTATACTTCCAGGTGTTGCACTTCTTGGTGCAGATGATGTTGGAGATGCAGCAGCAGATGCACTTGGAGAAGTTTCTGGAGAAGCACTAGCTGATGGAGTTGGAGATAATTGCGGCATTGTTATTTGACTTAAGTTTCCAGTAGGTGTTGGAGAATTTCCGTTGCTGTTGCCGCTGCATGAAGTTAAAAATAATGTTGATAATGCAATAATGCAGGAAGATTTTAAAATCCTGTTCATGTTTATACCCCCGTTATAATTTATACCTATAAATAAAATTTTAAGCCTTATATAATATTTTTGGCCTATAAGTATCATTTTACAATAATTGCAGCGTCATGAAAAGATATAAAATTAATATTGTGGAAAATAAATATCTTAATGGTTTTACTGATATAAAATATAAATGGTTAAGTTATTTTGAATTATTCTAAAATTAGATGTTGATTTATGCAAATATATAGGTTACCATAAATATTAAATCCATTTTGATGGATATGTAACGTATAATTGATATATTATGACATGAGTGAGCGACTTATTTAGATTAAAAGTGAAAAATCTATTACATTTGTCTGTCGCAAATCCCGTTGAACCGTTCGTTATTTGCTCCGCCAAATGTAAGATTATTAACACTTTTAATATAGTAGTTGTAATATTATTAGAAAACTAGTATTATATCATAAGAAAAAAATCATATTATAGAAAACAGAGATTTATAAAAACGATATATATAAAAACAATGATATATAAAAATCAATGATATATAAAAATCAATGATATATAAAAAATATATTAATCATTTAATATTAGGTTTTATGCAAAGGAATGATTAAAACACTAAGTTATATTTTAACCATTCCAAATAGGAGGATTGTAAAATGAAGTATTTTGTTGGCGTTGAACTTGGGGTAAAAAATATTTTAGTTGGTGTTGTAGATAAATATGGCAAATTGATTAGAAAAGAATCAGTTCCCACATTAAAGGAAAGACCATATGGAGAAATTGTAAAAGATATTGCAAAGCTAATTACTGAAGTTTTGGATAAGGAAGATATTGATAAAAAAAGTGTTAAATACATTGGTGTAGGATGCCCGGGTACACCGGATGCAAAGAATGGAATTATTGTAAGAAACTACACGTTAAACTTCCATAATACACCTATTAGGGCTGAATTGGAAAAATATATAAATCTTCCTGTTTACATAGAGAATGATGCCAATTGTGCTGCACTAGCTGAAAGTGTTGCCGGAGCTGCTGAGGATATAGACTTTTCAGTTACGGTTAGAATTGGAACAGGAATAGGCGGGGGAATAATAATAGGTAATAAGGTATACAGCGGATTTAACTATGCAGGTGCTGAACTGGGTCATATGTTGGTTAACTTTGATGGGCTAAAATGTACCTGTGGAAGAAATGGCTGCTGGGAATCATATGCATCTGCAACTGCACTTATGAATCAAGCATCTGAAGCTGCAGCAAAATGTCCGGAATCCCTTATTAATAAACTTGTTGAAAATGATTACGGCAAATTGACTGAAAATATATTATTTGAAGCTGCAAGAAAAGGTGATATTACTGCCAAGGAAGTCATAAATAAATATTTGTTCTATCTGTCTGAAGGCCTAGTGAATATCGTTAATATACTACAGCCTGAAGTCATTGTTATAGCTGGGCAGATTGCAAAAGAAGGGGATTACTTCCTAAAACCTTTAAAAGAAATGGTAAACAGCAAGGTATATTGCCAACAAGCTCGCCAGACAGGGTTTGCTCTTGCACAAACCGGAAGTGCTGCTGTAATAATCGGTGCGGCAATGCTTGGTGTTTATAAGAATATGGCACTTCACAGCAATGTGTTGATTTAATTAATACTTGACAGTATAATTAAATAACTACATGATAGATTTTATGAATATAATTTTGAATTATATAAAAGTAATAAAAGTAAACGCTTTTAATTTTGGCACCATCAAAAAATAACTTCCGCTATTAATCTTGCTCATGTATTGACTTGACTCGTCAACACCCAGGATGCATGGCGAGCAGTTTAGCGAAGCTAAATGACCAGCCGCGAAGAAAGTGTAAGTAATTTTTAAATCATACCTTAATATCGATTAATAATAAATAGTAGGTATTTTAACCTGCTATTTTTATGCTATAATATGGTGATAATAATTTAAATATTAGAAAAACCTTGTCTTAGGAATGCCTAAGAAATAACCTCATATTCTCGTTATTTCTTAGCCATTACTTAGCGATTTTGTATATGTATGGAGGAGTAAAATGACTAAAGGCCCTGAAAACAAAAAGGAAATACATGTTTCCGAAGAGGAAATAACCAAACAATACCAATTTATGAACTCAATTAAAGAGGCTAATGCTGAATGTGAAATACAAACAGGAAGAAAAAAGCTGGCATTTTTGCAATCATTCGGCTGTCAAATGAATGAAAACGACTCCGAAAGGCTTTGGGGTATGCTTTCGGAAATGGGCTACGGTGAAGGAAAAAACAGTGAAGAAAGTGATGTAATCATTTTTAATACATGCTGTGTTAGAGAGAATGCAGAAGAAAAGGTTTACGGACATTTAGGTGCACTTAAAAAGCAAAAAATGGACAACCAGGAAAAGATAATTGCCATATGTGGATGCATGATGCAGCAGGGCCATGTGGTTGAACATATAAAGAAAAAATACCGCCATGTTGATATAGTATTCGGCACCCATAACCTGTACAGGTTTCCAGAGCTTCTATCTAGGGCCGTGAGCACCCAATCGGTAGTGATAGATGTAGATGAATCGGCAGGATCAATTGCCGAGGGATTACCAATTGAACGTAAAGATTCAATAAAAGCCTGGGTAACTGTAATGTATGGTTGCAACAACTTCTGCTCATACTGTATTGTTCCATATGTACGAGGAAGAGAACGCAGCAGGAGTATTGAAGATATAGTGGATGAAATCACAAAGCTTGGTCGAAATAATTTTATGGAAGTAACATTATTGGGACAGAATGTAAATTCCTATGGAAAAGATTTTGCCGGCAATGTAAGCTTTGCAGAGCTGCTCAAAGAGATAAACAAGGTAGAGGGTATAGAGCGTATAAGGTTCATGACATCACATCCTAAAGATCTCACAGAGGATATTATCCTTGCAATGAGGGATTACGATAAGGTGTGTGAACATTTGCATCTTCCCATTCAAGCAGGTAGTACCAGGGTTCTTAATGAAATGAACAGGAAATACACCAAGGAAGATTATTTGAATTTGATAGGCAGAATAAGGGAAAAACTTCCGGGAATTGCACTGACTACAGATATTATAGTAGGTTATCCCGGTGAAACAGAAGAGGATTTTGAAGAAACGTTGGATGTTTTAAGAAAAGTACGCTTTGATTTTGCATATACATTTCTTTATTCAAGAAGAACCGGGACACCTGCGGCAAAAAGTGAAGAGCAGGTGAGTGAGGAAGTTAAAAAGTCACGGTTTGAAAGACTTTTGGAGGTTCAGAACAAAATCAGCAAGGAAATTAACGATACCCTTTTAGGAACAATAGAAGAAGTTCTTGTTGAAGGCTTAAGTAAAAACAGCATCTGGAACTATACTGGAAGAACACGTACGAATAAAATTGTCAATTTTAAAGGGAGTAAAGAGCTTGTTGGAAAGTTGGTAAAGGTGAAAATTACAGACACTCAGACCTGGTCGTTAGAGGGTGAAGTTATTTCTTTGTAACAAAATCACAAATTAATTTTGTTACAAAGAAACATAGAGATATCATGGCACATGATTCAATTGAAAAGGGGCTTAGTTTAAGGCTCCTTTTTTATTTGTATAGGAAATTATGGTGTATTCTACACCATAATTTCTCACAATAACCATTAAGGTCGACATAATTATTTTAAGGTTTTGTTTTTGTTATAAAATAATGGATTTTTTATCTAAATTAAAGTAAAATACTACTTATTACCACAATATTTTTTTCAGAATTATATATATTTTGCTATTTTTTATGTATTGGAGGCTTAAATGTGAGCGATAGTTTTGATACAGATAATTTAAATGGAATACCTAATATTGAGATATGCGAGAATGAAACTGTAAATGTAAGCGATTCTTTTGTTCAATTATCCGGATATTGTAAGATGGATATAATAAATAAGAATATTGAGCAAGTTTTCAAAAATCTTTTAAGGGTAAATGTAGATGTCAATGCAATAAGTAATACTTCCAAGAGTGTTTTTATATTTACAAAAAGTATTGACCCTAGAGAGGTAGATATAGCTAAAATAATAAAAAATGATAAGGAATTAATCACTTTTATTGAAAAACCGTATCCTCGAATTGAAGAAAAGTTCTCTTATATTGAATATCTGCATAAATCAGGAGTTGCTATCTATTCTGCTCATGATCTGACTCTATTAAGAGCTAATAAAACATTTTTCGAGTTTATCAAAGAACCATACAATAAAAAGGAAAACTGTATCGGTAAAAATATTGGTCATTTTTTCAAGGGTTTTACCGGCAGTTCCATGGAACAAATATGGAAAGATATGATGAGTTCCGGTGAGGCTTTATATATAAAAGAATATGTACATTTTAATATTGAAAGAGGCAATACTTATTGGGATTTTTCTGCAGTACCAATGCAGGAGGATGGAAAAGTCAAATATATTATTATTAACACTATTAACATGACAGATAGGGTTCAAAACCGAATACATATTGAAGAGCAAAATAAACTGTTAAAACATAAGGAAGAACAGTTAAATTTAATTACCGAAAATATGAACGATGCATTATTTATAGTTAATAAAGACGGTACTTACGAGTATTATAATGATCATGCAGTAAAAATGGCTCGTCAAGTAGGAATTATAGGTGCGTGCGGTAATTTAGTATTCGATTCAATGTACTATGATCCAAGTGGAATAGAAATTACAAAATATAATATACCCAGCAAGAAAATATTAAGTGGTGAGGAAGTTCAAAACGTTGTGGTTAGAGTTGAAAGACCTGATTATACTTTTTATTTCAATTTTAATGGAAGCCCTATTTATAATGCCGATGGAGAGATAATATCAGCAATATTATGTTTCCGCAATATAACTGAAAAATATAAACATGAACAGGAAATAAAGGAAAAAAAGGATCAATTGGAGACTGTTTTTGAAACAATCCCAGACTCTTTAATAGTTTCAGATAAAGACGGAAACATTATTGCCACTAATCCTGTAGCTGATTATATAGCAAAAGATTCCCTTTTTATGCCAATTAAAAAAGGAAATCTTGAATATAACTTTGGTGTAATTCAGTATCTTGATATGGAACATAACCCCATACCTATAGATGAAATGCCTCATAAGCGTGTATCTAGAGGAGAAAAAATCAACAATTTTAAATATATTGTAAAACTATTGAATTCAGAAATTTATATAGAATCCTATGCTACACCTATTTTTGATAATAACGGAAATTTCGTAATGTCCATATTATGCTGCCGCAACATTACAGATTTGGTCAATAAGGAACGTGAAATTATAAAACAAAAGGAACTTCTTGAAGCAACTATAGAAAATATGAATGATGCTATTGTTATTTTTGACAAGATAGGTAGTGTTATCTTAGCAAACGCAGAAGCTCGAAAACGGTATCCACATATTAATACAAATACTAGAAGCGAAAATGTTCATGATGGTTTAAATTGTTTTGACATGGATAATAATCATATACCGCCAGAAAATTTACCGTCAAGGCGAGTTATGAAGGGTGAAAGAATAAGTAATGAAAGACTTACCATCAAGTACCCTGATAGAAGTGTTGTTATAGAGGTTAACGCTGTTCCAGTTTTTGATGATGAGAACAATTTGATTTCAGCGGTAGTTTCACACCATGATATTACTCAAATAATTGAATATGAAGAAGCGTTAAAGGATCAAAACTCAAAGATTCTACAAAGTGAACGTGAAAAGAATGAGATTCTTCGAAATGTAATAGAAATGAAGGACGAGTTTCTTACAACGATAACACATGAGTTTAAAACACCCCTTAGTGTAATCCATGCTGCAGTGCAAGCTATAAACGAACTTTACAGCAAAGAAATGTCGGATAATATAAAAAAGCATATTCAAAGAATCCGTATAAACTCATTAAGGCAGATCAGGCTTGTGAATAATCTCCTTGATATAACCAAATATAACGCAGGACACATAAAAATTTATAATAAAAACTTAGATATTGTATTTTTAACCAAGGCTATTACCCAATCAGTTAAGGTTTATGCAAACCAAAAGGAAATAAATCTTCAGTTTAGTTCCGATATAGAGTTTAAAGAAATTGCAATAGATGATGAAAAGTATGAAAGAATTCTACTCAATCTATTGTCAAATGCTATAAAGTTTACCCCAAAAGGCAAATCAGTTTATGTCCATGTGACTTATGAGGATGATAAAGTATTTGTAATTGTAAAGGATGAGGGGGTTGGTATACCGGAAAATAAAAGGGAAATAATATTTGAGCGTTTTGGTCAGGTTGACAGTTCTTTAACAAGACAGGCTGAAGGCACCGGTATTGGATTATCTCTTGTAAAATCTCTTATAAGTGCAATGGACGGTACTATAGCCGTAGAGAGCAAAATTAATCAGGGAAGCACTTTTACTTTATCGCTTCATGCCAATACCATTAATAAAACAGAAAGTATACCTACATTACAGAATAAAACCAATGGCAGAATAACTCAATCAGTAGCAATAGAGTTTTCCGACATATATATATATGAAAAGTGAATAATCTATTACATTTGTCTGTCGCAAATTCCGTTGAACCGTTCGTTATTTGCTCCGCCAAATGTAAGATTATTAACACTTTTCATATATATGAAAAGTGAATAATCTATTACATTTGTCTATCGCAAATCCCGTTGAACCGTTCGTTATTTGCTCCGCCAAATGTAAGATTATTAACACTTTTCATATATATTAAGGGGCACTAAAAAGGCTATTGGAGCACATCCAACAGCCTTTATAAATACCTGGGAAATCATGGTGAATTCACACCGTTTTTTTTTATTTTGTAAAGCCTGCAAGTGCATAAATCAGAGCTGTACTCCAGTTTATTGCAATTTCGTTTGTATAATAATCATCCTGATTGTCAGTCCATTGCCTGTCAACATGTCTACCGCCAACAGGACAGCCTGGCCATGGATCTTTAATATTGTCTCCGCCTGACCTTCTGTCATGTGGGTTCATGGGAGGATTTACACCCATTCCCGTCACATATGAACGGCCATACTGATTTCTTCCAAATAAGTGTCCTATAGCATCTAATGCAGTATTCACATAGTCTTTATTGGGTGATAATATGTTTGCAACTTGAAGGAGCATTGTCTGTCTTGCAACAGAACCATTGCATCCCCAGTAGTATTCAGTTCCGAGAGGTCTGCCGTAACCATGTGAGTTTCTGGTTGATACTGCAGTATTCGCTTGTGTTATAAGTGCAGTTTTAATGGTGTTATACAAAGATTGGTCTTTTCCGGTTCTTTGTGACAACAAGTATTTATACATTGCAAGGTTTTTAACATTACTCCAGTCAAAGTCAAAATCAACCTTTTTGGTTTGATTTTTCGCCCTGTTTTCAAAATCGGATAGGTATGTGCTGTCACCAGTTGTATCCCACATTTCAACAGCTGCCCACAGCCTGTCATCGTCATCTGTTGTTTCGTATCCGCCTGTTGAATATCCGCTTTGATCAGCAGCAACATTTGATGGATTTGATTTGAGAAAATCATAACTCTTTTTAGCGGCTTGCAGGCATTTTTCTGCATAAGCTGAATCATAAGGTTTGAATATCCTTGCTGTCTGAGCTGCCATAGCCACAAAATCGGCTGTTGCTGCACTGCCCCAAGGTGTAAAGAATCGTTCTGTGTTTTCCTGTTCCGGTGGTATAAATCCGCCAAAGTCCCTTGTAGTAAGCTTGTGGCTTACTTTGCCGCTGTTGTCGGGATACTGCATTTTAAGCACCCAATCCATTTCATATTTGATTTCATCAAGGTAATCAGGTATTGAATTTGAATTTTCAGGCATTACAAGCTTCATATTCTTAATTTTGTCACCAAACTGTTCCCATGCAAGTACCATGGAACCAACCGATACACCCGCATTTACGATATACTTGTTGTAATCACCTGCATCATGCCAACCACCGGTACCATCCTTTCTTCCTGATCCGATCTTGGAATCAAGGGTTCCGTCATTTGTATGACAGGCTCCATGTGAGAATGTTTGACCATTATAAGTAGCAGATACGCTGGTTCCGCATCTCATGAGGTAAAGACCCATCATAACTGTTTTAAAAGGATCGTTGTAAAGGTCTTCAGCAATCTTGAAATCAACACTTTTGCCGATGTTTGGAATAGCCAGATAATATGTTCCGGGATCTGTCAGGTCTGAAAAATCTGCAAGCCATACCTGCTGTTTTGAATCACTGTCTGTCATAGACTTTGCGGTGCCTGCAAATACCACAGTGCCTCCTGTCTTAACTATATAGAAGTTTGAGGCTGATACTGCTATTGTTGCAATCTTATCCTGATCAGGCAGATATCCGATTGAGTTTAGACGGATATTGTTGTTAACCTGCAGATTACCAGGTATCGACACCTGAGGCAAAGTGGGTTTGGGGGTGCTTGTAGGAGTTGGTGTGCTTGCTGGCTGAGTAGGTAAAAATTCCGGAGTAATTGCCGGGTAGTCCACACTTGTTTTATTAAATCTTGTTGCAATGTATATTGCTTCACTCATGTTTATTGATCCATCTTTATCAATGTCGCAGACCGAATTGTACTTTAAATCACCCGTCCTTGAATTGAAGGATTTTGATACTTCAATGACATCCGACATATTTACGCTATCATCAAGATTAAAGTCTCCTGCCCATAATAAAACCGGATTGGACTCATTAGATACCTTTACATCTGACGATACATTGAATGTAGTTGATCTCTTAAGAAAACCGGGTTTGGAAATTTTCATTGTGTATGATCCGGCAGCTACTCCGTTAAGCTCAAAGTATCCGCTTTGATTTGTAGTAGCCGCATAGCCTGATCCCAATTCTACTTTTATTCCTTCCAATACTGCTTGTGTTGAAGTAACATCTGTTTTTACGTATCCGGTAATTTTAAAACCTTGTGCTGCCTCTATCACCGAAGATGTAAAAATCGTTGACAAGACAAGTATTAACACCAATAAAACTGATGTTATGGACTTTCTCTTTATAGTTTTCATATACACTTAATACCTCCCATTAATTTGGTTTATATGTCTGTATTTTGTAAAATATTATAAAAATCATCTGTTTCATTTTTAAAGCTTTGAGATTTGATTCTGCCCTTATCAAGTATATCTATGGCATCATTGATTCTTCCGGTTTCATAATACAATACTGCCAGATCATGATATGGATCTAAAAAGCTATCACTTGAGTTTTCAATGGATTTAATTAGATATGCGATGCCTTCTTCAATATTTCCAAGTCTTGCTGTTGTAAGACCATATCCCTTTAATGCGTATGGGTCCGATGGATTAATTGCTAGAAGCTTTTCATTGGCTTTTAGGGCATCATTATAATTTCCAAGCATAAATGATACAAAGCCATAGTGAGATAATGCTTCACAATTGTCATTTTGCTGATCAATGATCTTTTCAAGGACAATATCGGCAAGCTGGTAACTTTTATTCTCTATGAACTTTCTTGCCTTTTTTATGAGCATATCTATATCCGACACTTGGTCTAAATGCTGCTGTGCATTTTTTACTGCATAATTGTAAGAGCAGTATCTGTTTTCGCCGTAGACAGATCCCTCCATAGTGAGCCTTGTGTTTGCACAACCTCCAAGACATTTACTTCCATTTATGCATTTGATGCAAAGTCCTTTTAATTTGTCTTTCGTAAGCTCTCTGTTCCATTTGAAAAGCTTTTCATTATTCCAGATATCCACTATGGAAGTTTCTTTAACATTACCTTCGATAAAATCCTTGTTTCTTATGGAAGTACACCCGACTATATCTCCGTTATGCAGTATGCCGAAATTGAATTTCCCTGCACCGCAGCCATACCAGGAATACTCATCATATCCGAATTGTGCTTTTCTTACTTCGATTTCCTTGTTGTTGAAGTAGCCTATGCAATCTGCAAGTTGGATCTCAACACCACCTATTTTAGTGGCTTTGTATGCAAATTCGATAACTTTGTCGATGTGTTCAGGGGTTGATACCAATTGGTTGTTGTGTGCCATATTGCCCATGGGAAGCCCAAGCTGAATCTGCCATCCGGAAACGTTCTTTTTTACCAATATGCTGTGCATTTCGTCGAGTTCATTGATGTTAACACTGTTTATTGTTGTTATTACAGAGCAATTAACTCCTGCACCTGTGATCATGTCGAAGGAATTCATTATTTTGTCATAGGAGCCTTCTTTTCTTATATGATCATGAGTTTTTTTCAAGCCATCAAGGCTCATGGCTATTGTGTTTATTCCGGCATCTTTTGCTTTTGCTGCAATTTCCTCATCCATAAGCCAGCCGTTTGTAATCATATTGGGAATTATTCCATTGCTGTTAAGCCTTTTTGCAATAATGTTCCAGTCTTTTCTTGTTGTCGGTTCTCCGCCGGAAAGCGTTAACCATTGCAATCCTAGAACTTTCATATCATCACACAGCTTAAGTGCCTCTTCTGTAGTGAGCTCGCCTTCAAGTGGTTTTTCACACGAGGAGCCGCAATGTTTGCATCTCATATTGCAACCCATAGTTATTTCCCACACTGCTGTTATAGGGTTGTACAAATTATCCATATTATCCCCCCGAAAGTCAATATGTAAATGATAATACCTTATGTATATGGCTGGAAATTGCTATAAATATTATTAAGCAAGAATCAAAAATTACTTCCGCTTACTACTAAATTAAAAGTGATAAATCTCTTACATTTGGCGGAGCAAATGCAGTTGAACCTTTCGTTATTTGCTCCGCCAAATGTAAGATTATTAACACTTTTAATATAAATAAAATCATATAAAAATTATTTATAAATACTACCGGTTATCAGGCATAATACCATATAAAGGTTGAACACCATATTTTGCTACTACAATGCCATATTTGGTAACAGGTGTTATACCATATTTGGCAACAGGCTTTATACCATATTTCATATAAGGTATATAATTCTTTTCAACTGAAACTGTCACAATATTGGCACTTATAGTTTCATCAGCAGCGAAATCAAAGCCGCCTACCATATCCATAAGCTCTTCATCTGTCAATTCAATTTTCGGTTTTAACTCTTTATCCATTTAAATTCCCCTCCCATACATGAATATTTTGAAATACAGCAAGTTCCAGCCATAGGAAACTTTGTAATATAATATTTTATTATGTAATAAAAAGGTTACAAAACCATTATATAATCATTTATGCATAATATCAATTGAAGTTTCCGATGTTTCCAATATTCCGATTCCTTGAAAATTGTGCCTAATTTTGTTATAATATCTATTGTTTAAAGAGCTGTGAGAAATTTTTGATTATTAATCTTTGCTAATTTGACGATAACATTTTTAAGATAAGTTTAAGGAGGAACAAGGTATAAACGCCTTGAAACGATTATGGATTCCGACAGTTATACAAATGAAAACCTAATGTGCGATGAAGGTAAGCCCGATACTTCTGAAGAAAAATATTTTGATGGCAACAGATACAGCATAAGAGAAAGTTCATTTGATGATTTTGAAACCGAGTATAATAATTTTTGCAGTGAAGTCTATAAAGAATCTGACGACGATATTCTAAATAAGTATAGATATATAGACCCGGTACCGACGAAAAAGAAAAGAAAGATAGTTTCGACAATCTTTTTAATTCTGGCAATAGCAGGTATTATTTTAACGTCTGTATATTCATTTGTTTTTGTATCAAACATGATAAATAATAAATATGCGAATAACAACAAAATAACTATTGAAGGGCAGAAAAAAGAAGATGCAAATACCCAATTTCGGTTGGTAACTAATAAAGAATGGGAAAAGGCTGATCTATCCACCAATAAGGATGCAAGCATGATATTATCAAGCAAGAATAGGAATAAGGGGTTTCTTATTATCTGTGAGGGTAAAAGTGAATTAGGTGAAAATGTTACACTGAATGATTATTTTGATGCGGTAAAGAATGAAAATACTGAACTCAATAAAGGAATTGAAGAGGAAAGCATTAAGGATGTAACATTGGTAAATGGCTATGAGGCAAAACAATTACAAGTTAATATAAACCAAAATGGTGAAAAGTATAAATATATGATAACGCTTGTTGAGACAAATAAGAGCTTTTATCAGCTTATCGGCTGGACAACGGTAAATCTATATGCTAAATCGGAGAAAGATTTTATAGAAATGACCAATAGCTTTATTGAATTTTAGAAAAGGGTGTATTTATGGTTCGCAAAATTGAAGTTGTTGCTGCACTGGATATTGGTTCCAATCTAATACGAATGTCTATTGCTCAAATTGATGCCAATGGACAAATTGAAATACTTGAAGATGTTGAAAAAAGCACTTATCTTGGCAGGGATTCATTTTCATATGGAAAAATCCAAAATGAAACCATAATTGAGCTTTGCGAAACACTAAAAGGCTACAACAAGCTCATGAAAGACTACAGGATTAAAAACTATATGGTTGTTGCTACAAGTGCTATAAGAGAGGCAAAAAACCGTGATTATCTTTTGGATCAGGTAAAACTTCAAACAGGTCTTAACATCAATGTTATCAATAATGCAAAAGAAAGATATTATATGTATAAAGCATTAAGGGATTATCTTTTGAATACCAAGTTTATCAATAAAAAGGATTCCCTCATAGTTGATATTAGGTCCGGTGGTGTTGAGGTATCGGTATACTCCGATAACAGGCTTAAATTCACAGAATACTTGAAAATTGGCTCTTTGAGACTCAGAGAAGTATTAGCTGATTTACAAAAAAGATCTTTGCATTTTTCAAGTGTATTACAGGAGTATATCAAAAGTGAGGTTGACTTTCTAAAATCAATAATAAAAGGAACTCGAATTGATAACTTTATAGGTATAGGCGGAGAGCTCAAAACAATATTAAAACTTTGTGAGATGGAAAATGTAATGGAAGAAAATCTTCCAGACAGCATAAGAACAATAGGAAGAGACACCTTTGAGAAGCTTTTTGATAAAATAAATCACCTTACAACTGAACAAATTCAGGAGAAGTTTAAACTCCAGAAGAATAATGCTGAAATTTTACTGCCATCCATGGTACTTTTCAGAAGCTTTTTACATATGACTGAATCGGATGGAATTTATGCACCGTTTTTATCCCTTAGAAACGGTATACTTGCGGAAATGGCCGATCAATGGCATGAAACTCCAAGAAAGAAAAAGATAGTTGACGATATAATAAATCTTGTTTGGAATGTAGGGAAAAAATATTTTATTGATGAACATCACAGTGCTTATATTGAAAAGACAGCACTTTCCATATTTGACCAAACACTTAAGTTGCATAACCTTGGTAACCGTGAAAGGTTTTGCTTCAGGGTTTCGGCGATTTTACACGACATAGGAAAATACATTAACTATAACAGTCATGAAATACATTCATATAACATAATTCAATATCAGGATATTATGGGGTTTTCTGATAGAGAATTAAGGCTTATAGCCAATGTTGTAAGATACCATGAAGAAGACTTGCCTGACCCTGATCATAAACAATATTCCGAACTTGATGAAAGAGACAGGCTCACTGTATCAAAGCTTGCTGCAATTTTAAGGCTTGCAGAGGCTTTAGATGTTTCCCATAAACAGAAAATAACTGATTTTGAAGTAACTGTTAGCAAGAATGAGCTGTTATTCAAAGTGTCCTCAAAAGAGGATATAATGCTTGAACAATGGAGTTTTTCACAAGTTGCAGGATTTTTTGAAGATGTAATGGGAGTAAGACCAAAATTAATTCTAAAAAAGATTTAGGAGTGTTAAGTGATGAAGTCTCAGAGTAAGAGCAATACAAATAAGCCCATTAAGAGCCAGGGTAAAACTCGTATTAAACCAGCGAGTAAAGCACAAGGCGGAGCAGCTGTAAACAAAAAGGCACAAAGCAAAAGTAAGGTACAAGTTAGAAATAAAAACAAATCTCAAGATAAAAATGTTTTTATAAACAGAGAATTGAGCTGGCTTGAATTTAATGGGAGAGTTTTGGAAGAGGCTTGTGACACAAGGAATAACCCTGTTTTGGAACGGATGAAGTTTTTATCAATAGTTAGCTCCAATCTTGATGAATTTTTCATGGTCAGGGTAGCATCACTTATGGACCAATATCTTGCAGGTATTAATGGCCGGGATTTTTCTGGCATGACTGCTGAAGAACAGCTTTTAAAGATCGAAGAGAAGATTCAGGTAATGGTTAAAGAGCAGTACGACTGCTACAATAAATCCCTTATACCTGCACTTAAAAAAGAAAAAATACTTATAAAAAAATTAAATGAGCTTGATAAGAGACAGGAAAAATTTATTGAGGATTATTACTTCAATACTATTTATCCTGTGTTGACGCCAATGGTCGTTGACAAAAGCAGGCCATTTCCCCTTGTTTTAAACAAGAGTCTTAATATTGCATTAATACTTGAAAATGACGATGAGGATGAGCCTATATTCGGAATGGTACAGGTACCGTCAGTGCTTGACAGGCTTATAAAAGTTCCTTCAGATGAACTCTCCAATCAGTGTTTTGTTTTTCTTGAGGATGTGATTGAAAAATATATAGATAAGCTTTTTACAGGGTATAACAAGTTTACCCTGACACAATTCAGAATTACCAGAAACACAGACCAGGCTTTGGATGAGGAAGAGGCTGAAGACCTACTGCAGGCAATTGAAGAATATATAAAAAAGAGAAAATGGGGGATAGTCATAAGGCTTGAGATCAAGAAAAAACCTGATCCAAGGCTTCTCGAAATCCTTATGGAGGAATTCGAGATTAATGATCAAGCCGTATATTATATAAACGGACCTCTTGATCTTACATATTTGATGAAATTAAGCTCAATTTCCGGTTATGACAATTTAAGGTATCCTTCCTTGACACCTGCGATTTCGGAAGAGTTAACAGATATAGAAGATATTTTTGATGTTATAAGCAAAAAGGATATACTGTTGCATCACCCCTATGATTCCTTTGATCCGGTTGTAAGACTGGTAAGGGAAGCTTCAGAAGACCCCAAGGTTCTTGCAATAAAGCAGACCCTTTACAGGGTAAGCGGAAAATCACCAATTGTTGAAGCTCTTATAAATGCTGCTGAAAACGGAAAGCAAGTTACTGTGTTGGTTGAGCTTAAAGCACGATTTGATGAGCAAAACAATATTCAATGGGCAAAACGCCTCGAAATGGCTGGATGTCAGGTTATATACGGGCTTGTCGGATTAAAAACCCACTGCAAGGTTCTACTTATTATAAGAATGGAGCAGGATGGGATTAAGCGATATGTGCATTTTGGCACCGGCAACTATAACGATGTAACTGCAAAGTTTTATACAGATATGGGGCTGTTTTCCTCAAACCCTTACTTCGGTGCTGATGCTTCGGCTCTTTTTAATATGTTGTCAGGCTATTCAAAGCTTCCTAACATGCATAAGTTATACATATCTCCTACAGGCATAAGGGCAAAATTTGTAAACCTTATTGATAATGAAATAGGCTATGCCAAGGAAGGGAAAAAGGCACATATAATAGCAAAGGTAAACTCTCTTGTAGATGAAGGCATTATTAGAAAGCTTTATGAGGCCTCATGTGCAGGCGTAAAAATAGATCTTATAGTACGAGGGATTTGCTGCTTGAAGCCTGGTGTTGAGGGAATCAGTGAGAATATTAGTGTTCGCAGCATAGTTGGCAGGTACTTAGAGCACAGCAGAATATTTTATTTCCATAATGACGGAGACGAGAAAATATATTTGGCAAGTGCAGACTGGATGACAAGAAATCTCGACAGGAGGGTGGAGCTGTTGTTCCCTGTTGAGGAAAAGGATACTTTTAGAAGGATAAAAGAAATTATTGATGTATATTTGAAGGACAATGTCAAAGCAAGGCTTTTGACAAGTAGTGGCAGCTATACACGCAATCATGGTAAGGGAAGAAAGCTTATGAATAGCCAGGAATATCTATGTGATTTTAAAAAATAGCTGGTCAACTGGAGATTTCAATAATATTTTTATACGTCATAAATTATTTATATTTATTGTATACTTTATTATACGTTAAAGGCTTTTTAATGTAATTTTGAAAATTAATAAAGGAGATGAAATATTAATGAAGAAGTTAATTTCAGGTATTACAGCCGCCGCCATGATGCTTACTATATCATCCGGTGCCATAGCTTGCAAAGGAAATTTTCAAGTTAAAAATGCTGCTCCACAAAAAACAAAAACTCAAGGTGTAAAACTTGATACAAAAGCTACTAAAGATACAAAAGTTACTAAAGCTCTTAATGCACAAACACAGGAGAAGATTAAAGCATTGAAGGATGCTTATAATAAGGAAGTAGCACCTTTAAACGAAAAGCTAAAAACTGTTAATGCTGATCTAAAAGCTGCTAAAGCAGCAAAACCTGTTGATAATGCAAAGGTGAAATCAATAAAAGACCTTATAGCATCGATACAGAAGGAAATCGGTGCTAAGAAGAAGGCTTTGGATGAAGCTATTGATAAGGTTAAATTAGTAGCTGAATATGGTGCTGATATAGTAGCTAAAATCGATTCTGCAAAAGCAGCCTTTGAAAAGGATGTTGCTCCTTTAAAGGAAAAGCTCACTGCCTTAAACAATGATTTGAATGCAGCTCTTAAAGCAACGACTGTTGACAAGGAAAAGGTTAAAAGCATAAAAGACCAAATTAAAACTGTTAACTCTGATATATCGATAAAGAAGAAGGCACTCGCTTCTTCCATAGATACTATTAAATTAACAGCTAAATTCGGTGCAGATGCTGTAGCTAAGTTAGATGCAGCTAAAGAAACATACAATAAGGATGTTGCTGCTGTAAATGAAAAAATCAAAAAAGCAAATGAAGATTTAAAAGCAGCACTAAAAGACAAAACAAAAAATAAAGAAACTATTAAAACTATAAATAACCAACTTGGTACTCTCTATAAAGAGCTAAAAGATAAAAAAACAGCTTATGAGGCTTTGGTCAAGAGTATCAAGACTACAGCTACAGCTGCTAAAAATGCATAAATTAAGATTTTGAAGTAAATTTTTATTTGTTAGATGTAAAGTACACAAAATTACAAAGTGATTTTGTGTACTTTATCATTGTTGCGAGAAACAGTGGTGTAGAATACACCTTAATTTCCTTGACATAATTAAAGAGGATGTTGAGAATGTTCAGCGTCCTCTTTTTTGACTTTATTTTAGCACTTTTAATAAATAGATACCGGACTAAATATGTTACGAAAAAGATTTTACATTACTTAAACATAAAATAATTACTTTTAAGAAAATGATATATGTTAAAATATAACTATATTTTAATTGTTTAGATTAAAAGTGATTAATCTATTACATTTGTCTTAAGCAAATCCCGTTGAACCGTTCGTTATTTGCTCCGCCAAATGTAAGATTATTAACACTTTTAATATAGATATGACTAATCAATTTTTATTCAGTTTATTCTTAGGAGGAGTAATGATGAACAATAAAAAAGGCATATTCAGTTTATTGTGTATTACCGCAATACTATTTATTTTCGGTTCTATTACTTATGTCAATGCAGAAGGACAAGGATATAAAGTTTCAGGATATGTAAATTGCTATAATAATGCATCAAGCAGCAGCCCTATTGCCGGAACAAAAATAGAGATAGCAGGAACGGTCTTGTTTTCTTTAAGTGATGAAAATGGTTTCTTTTCTATTTCAGGTATTCCTGCAAATTCAAACGGCTATGTGATTAAGTTTTCAAAGGCAGGGTACTTGCTTCGGTCTACGCAAAACTTATTGGTAAACAGTGATTTGCAGATTGAAACCAAAGACACTCCCGTATACCTTTGGCCGGGAGATTTTAATAGTGACAATTCAATCAATATGTCTGATATAATACTGATGGCACAGGTTTTCAATGCTGTGAAGGGTGATTTGAAGTATAATGCTGATTTTGATTTAAATCAGGATAATGTTGTCAATATGACTGACCTGGTGCTTATAGCTACCAACTTTAACAGGGTCTCATCCGAATATCCTACTGTCAAATTTAGTTATGTAACATCAAAGCCATCTTATACACCAACATACACACCAACATACACACCAACATACACACCAACAATAGTAAATGTTATACCATCTGTTACCAAAACTGAGGATTCACTTATGACCTATTCCGGACTCACAACAGTTTCATACGGAGGATATCTTAATGGGGAGTCATTCCAGCAGGATGGAATTGTTTCCTATAATGGATACCAGTATTCGGCTTTCTGGAATACAAACAAGCATGTTGTAATGTGCAGAAGAAAGCTGCCGAACGGAGAGTGGGCAAAGTTTGAATTTACAGATTATCCACTATCAGCACAGGATGCTCATAACACCATATCCATCGGAATTTGCCCTCAGGATGGTACTATGCATCTTGCCTTTGACCATCACGGCAATGACCTTCATTACCGTGTGTCCACAGCTGGTCTTGTTACAAATCCAGAAAAATTCGCATGGAATGCTTCGAATTTTGGAGTAGTCACCAGCAATCTTGTAGGAAATAATAAAATTTCACTGGTTACGTATCCAAGGTTTATCACAGAACCTTCCAATAAACTGCTCTTCGAATACAGATATGGAGAAAGCGGCAGCGGGGATCAGTACCTACTGGAATATGACGGTTCAACAAAAAAATGGACTTCACTTGGAAAATACATTGACGGAATTTCACAAAACAATAATGCGTATGCTCATGGCATAAACTATGATAAAAACGGCAGGCTGCATGAAACCTGGTGTTGGCGTGAAACTCCTGATGCAACCACAAATCATGATTTAATGTATATTTACAGTGATGACAATGGCCGTACCTGGAAGAATAACGCTGGAACAATTGTGGCAGTTACAGGTTCCAGTTCTGTAAATAAAAATACAGCTGGTGTGAAGGTTTGGACAATCAACCAGAACAGGGGACTTATTAACCAGGAGGCACAAATGGTTGATAACAATGGAAATATACATGTTCTTTTATCCCATTTGCCTGATTCAATGTCGGATAATTCTAATTTTACCAATGCAAGAAAAAGCACAGTTTACTTCCATTATTGGAGAGATTCAAGCGGCATATGGCACAGAACCAACACAGGATTTCCTTCTGTTTTGAATTTCAGAGGCAAGCTGGCTTTTTCAAAATCCAATAACATTTATGCAATTTTGCCTAACCTTCGTATTGCGGCAGCATCCGATTCTTCTAACTGGAGTGACTGGAAAATAATTAATACTGAGTATCAGGATAAGTTCTTTTCAGACCCACTTGTAGATTACGGAAGGCTTAAGGCAGAAGAGAATACATTGACATTGTTCTGTCCGAAACCAAGTTCACCAAATATATATAATTTAACTTTTAAATTGAATTAATGAATGTAATCTAAGTTGAAGAGTCTGTATTTACATTATAAATATATAAGAAATGGATAGGAATAAGTTATGAGAAAGATGGTAAGATATCTTTTTGTATCGGTAATTGCCGTAATACTGTTTATAGGATTAGGTTATATTACATACTCTGCCATGGGGAAGCCGTTTCCTGCATTAGGCTTTTCAGGCGGCGAATATGAAGAATATTATGGAATCGGATTTACTGTTGAAAAGTGGTACCCTCTAATGAAGGTCGGAGAAGAGTATACTGGAAGAACTAAGCAGTTTAGTTTTAACTACAAAACATTTGCCATTGGTATAGTTTTTTTTCTTGCTATTCAGTGGATAATAATGCTTTTAACGAATAAACTCAGACGAATTAAATCATAAAATATTTAAAATGCAATTGTATTTTATTTAAAGTATATTTTTTATTGTAATCATTATTAAAAAGATATATAATTAAACCAATACGAACAGATGTTTGGGTGTGTTGGTTTAATTATAATGAGATGTAGGTGTTAGTTTTATGGTATTTGTAAAAAATTATTCTGAACTTCTATTATCAGTAAAATTTCTCTATTCTATAGAAAATATTGAAAAAATTAAAAAAGTTAATGGACGAAAATGGGTACAATCTGATAAAATTTGGTGTATACCCAAAAATAATAATTCTATTAAAAAATTAGTAAGTCTTTTTGGTAAGGATAAAATCGTTTTCTGTGATGGTTTTATGGAAGATTACGTAGAAAGCATGATTTGTGCAGTAAAAAATGAACTGAGATTAAGAAATTATAGCCCAAAAACTCAAAAGGCTTATTTAGCTCATATAAAAAGGTTTTTATTGTATTGTAGTAAAAGTTTTGAAAATATAGTTAAAGATGATATTCAGAAGTATTTACTAAAACAAATTGATGAAGAAAAATCTTCTGTATATGTTGACCAAACCATAAGTGCATTAAGATTTTTATTTGTTGACGTATATAAGTCACATGATTTTGAATTTGATATAAGCCGTCCTAAAAGGGAACAAAAACTTCCAAGAGTTCTAAATAAGGACGAAGTATGCAGAATAATTGAATCAATTGATAATCTGAAACATAGGACTATTATAATGCTTATTTATTCGGCAGGTTTGAGAGTGAGTGAAGCTGCAAGGCTTAAAATTGAGGATATTGATTATATAAGAAATATGATTCATGTAAGAAATGCAAAAGGCAACAAAGACAGATATACTGTTTTATCGAAAAAAATATTAGAAGTACTTAAACTATACTTAAAGGTGTATAAACCCGAGAGTTGGCTGTTCCAAGGGCAAAATAGGGAGTATCACATTACTGAGAGAACAATTCAGAAGATTTTTGAGGAAGCTGTTTTTAAATCAGGTATAAAGAAGAAGGCAACCGTACATACATTAAGGCATTCTTTTGCTACACACTTGCTTGAGAGCGGAACTGACCTGCGATATATTCAGGAACTACTTGGACACGAAAATTCATCGACTACCGAAATATATACACATGTGAGTGAAAAGTGTATTGGAAGGATTAAAAGTCCATTAGATGAGTTGTTTATATAGCTCGCATTTGCGAACAAAGATTCGTCTATGCAAAAGTGATTATAGATATACGAAATTTGTTACGTAAATGCAGTTGATATACGTAACCACACGCTTGCCGGGCCATCCATGGCCCGGGTTTGCTAGGGATAGGCTTTGAAGTGTTTATATGAGTATAGATAGGTGTAAATCATTAGTTAAGGATATATAGATTAAATTAAAAATTAAAATGGGGAGTGAAAAGTATGAATTATAGCTGGGTTCCGATGATTGGTGAGTTTAAAGAAGAAAGCTCAAGTATTTCATTTTTAGGACAAGTCAAAGAAGAAGAAGGTATGAAACATAGCACTACAGGTCATTTACTGTTCAATAAAAAGTTTAATAATGGATGCATAACGGCGGAGATTTCTTTTGAAGATATTGTTAGCGAAACAGGTTGCCAAATAATTGTTTATTACGAGAGAGAGGATTCAAAACTTAAAATGGTTACAGCGGGAATTGGACCATTTGGCATGTTTGTAATTCAAACTTTTGATGAAAACGGATGGAAAGTATTAGCCGTAACAGGAGATATTAAAAATCTAGTAAAGGATTTTCACTACAAGCTTAAAGTATATTTACGTGGGTCAACTTTATATTTAAATGTTAATGATGTAGATATAATTTCAAGTACTATTCCTTTTTATTTTCAACAAAGTCAAGTAGGGATTTGGTGTCAAAACTCAGGAAAAATAAATATATATAATTTTGATGTAGATACGCAGAAACCAAAAGCATTTATTGTAATGCAGTTTTCAGCACAATATAATGAACTTTATGAAAAGGTTATTAAAAGGGTATGTGAAGAAAAGGAATTTGATATCGAGTGTATTCGTGCAGATGAGTCATATGATACAGGAATGATTATACTTGATATTATAAATAGAATTAAGGAGTCAAAAATAATAATAGCTGAAATTTCACCACAAAACCCAAATGTTTACTATGAAGTAGGTTATTCTCATGCGTTGAACAAACCTACAATCTTAATTGCAGAAAAAGGTACAAAGCTACCATTTGATTTATCTCCATTTAGAGTTTTAATGTATGAAAATAGTATTAGTGGAAAAGAAAGAATTGAAGAGTCCTTAAGAAAGCATTTGAGAGAAATAATGTTTAAATAAAATTGATTGGGCTTTTTTAAGGGGAGCTCGTCCTGAGCTCCTCTGATACACGGGGCGTGTGGCTACGCATATCAACAGATTCACACAAGGGCTCGTAAGAAAGAGCATGAAGCAGTCCTCTGAAGCATGAACATGAAGAAAGACTCGCCACATTCCTTCGCCGACGCAAGCGTGCCATAGTAGAAGGGCTCTGTGGGTCCGGCTCAGGAACGTCGTGAATCAAAAACGATATATGGAATTCCCTGCGTTCCGACGCGTCCTGCGTCGGGTTTGATAGGGTAAGGCTTTGAAGATTTCTTTTAGATATGAGAAGGAATGATTAATTATGATTGAAATAAAAATAGAACATTTTATTACAAACGATATTAGTGTTAGCTGGGACAATTGCATGAAAGAATGGCGTAAGGTTGGGAGAATAGAAGATTTCCTAAGATGTGAGCGAAGGCCAAAGTATCTTGATAGTCCATTAGGTAAAAAACTAGGCAAGAAATTTGCAGAAGTGTTTAGAGATCAATTTGGATTTGTTATTGGGAAACTTTATTCAAACGACAAAGTAGAATATTTGTGTGCATTTGAGTGCTTAGAGTATATGAGTTGGAATTTTTATAGTGATTTTTTAGATGTACCTGAAGAAATTTATAATATTAAACTTCCATTACCTGAAAAAATAATGGATGAGATAGGTGGAGATCTCGATGCAGAAGGTTTTAAAGGTAATTTGATTGGAGAATTTATAAAGTATATTACCTTAACTCAGCTTGAGGATGAATAGTTATATTACTTAAGTGCATTTGAATAATGAATTTAACATATCTACAGTTTACCTAAAGGCTTGACCATCCGTGGTCAAGTCTGGCTTCGCGGGGCAGGGAACTCCACATATCAAAGCGTATTCGCAAGGGTGCGGAGTAGAAAACGCATGAAGAAGGGCTTTGAGGGTCATCCCATGAAGCATGCCGCACCGCAGCTCTTCACCGGTGCAAGCACACCGAAGAAGAAAGGCTTTGCGGGTCCGGTTCAGAGCCGCCGCATACGCAAGACGTTCTCTGGAAATCGCATGCAAAGACTGCCGCATCCAGCGGCAGATTTTATAGCAGGGCTTTGTAGTAGTTTAATATTAGTGAGGATAAAAGGAATATGTTATGAATGGAAAAATGAAAGTAAGTTATTTTCCTGGCTGGGAAAATGAATGTACAATGATAGTTTTTTCTGGGAATACAAATCTTATTAAAAAGCTACAAAGCATATTTTATAATTTGTCAAAAGGTTTGATTGATGAAGTTAGAATTGATAAATTAGATTTTATCGAAGCATATTCTAAAATTGAAATAACAGCTAAAATAGTAACAGAAGAATCATTTGTTATTACTAATTCAAATGAGAACATTTTTTATTGGGGAGCGAAAAAAAGTGATTGGGATGATTATGCTTGGTGGATTTCATGTTTTGAAAAAAATAATGGTAATCAATGCGGTCATCAGTATTTAGAAACACAAAAATATGATAAAATTCAAATAATGGTATCAAAAGATGAGTATTCTGATGAGTGGTGGGAGAAATACACTAAGTTGGTTTTGTAAGGCCGCAGCATCCGTGCTGCTCTTGCTACGCGGGGCATGCGACATCAGAGAACAACACATTTGCATAAAGGGCAAAGCATGTAGCATGGCGTTGGAGCAGGGCACGGGGTCATCCTGCCCAAATCCATTCGTTGGGGGCGTAGCCCCGCCAAGTAGAAGGGCTTCGAGGGTCCAACTCATGGACTTTGCAAATGTAAAACGTTATTTGAAATGGGAGGCGTTTACCGCGACATCGTGTCGCGGATTTGCTAGGGTATATCTTTGTAGATTTTGAACTGTGCAAAAGTTATATTTTAATTTTTGGTACGAGAATATTACTGAGCTGTCATATGTCAAGAAAGGATTTTGGGATTATGCCGATACATAAATTTGCTATTTTAAAAGATGTTATAGAGTCTAAAACAAAACACTATATAGGATTACCACCAGAAGTAACGAACAATGTAAATGAAGCAAAGCTTTTAAAAGTAGCTAAAGTATTGGTTATTTTTGATACTGTAGTTAACGGATATGAGTTATATAGATATGATGAGGATGGAGAGTTTGCAGGTGATACATGGCATGCAACTGAAGATGATGTAACGGAGCAAGCAAAATTTGAATTCAACCTC
This sequence comes from Bacillota bacterium, assembly GCA_023430975.1. Lineage (GTDB taxonomy): Bacteria > Bacillota > Clostridia > Acetivibrionales > DSM-2933 > Pseudobacteroides. Next base: position 75,595 of record JAEYYB010000083.1, read on the forward strand.
AAAGGGATTTTTTGGAGAGAAATTCCTAAAAATATTGATTACCCAATAAAATATGCCATCGAGTATATGAAAAGTACAAAAAAGTAATAGATTGGATATGATTTTTTAATATGAGTTCGATTGGACTTTGTTTGATTTTATGATTAGTATAATATATTTATATGTTGATATTTATTTATAGAACTTACGCAGAAACTTTATAAACAAGATATATCAGCACATTGAAAAATAAATATATGCACAAAGGTTGTTGCGAAGCCTTCCAGCATTTACTGGTATATTATATAATTTAGATTATGTTAT
>JAEYYB010000091.1 GCA_023430975.1 Bacillota bacterium
ATACGATAAAATTTTTATTGTATACTTTCCCTGTACCTGTAAGCAATTACGTGATTTAATCCCAGTTTCTCTTACATGGGTTTCAACCTTGAATTCTTTCTTTTTGGCATAAAAACAGTCTCCTATGATATTTTGATTTTATCATAAAAAGCTGCTTTTACAGACTTTTTTCACAACCTCTTCAAGACTATTTATATTTAGTATAATAAATATATAATTTCTATAAACTACAAAAGGATTAAAATGCTAATACAACTTGCGGATAATCAGATCCAGCCTGATTAAAGTGTTTTGCTATGGTGATAACATCCATTATATTTATTACAGAGTCACCGTTAATATCCACACTTTCATCATAATAAGAATCTCCTTTTATAGAGTTAAAGACCTTTGCAACTTTTACTATATCAATTATATTTATTATGTTATCTTGTGGAAAGTTCAAATCGCCTGCCCAAATCTCAATTGGTAAACCTTCTTTTGACAATGTAACATCATTTTCAACTTTTATACCTTTAACTTCTCTTTTTAGATATCCATCCTTTATAATGGACATGTCATAACCTGTAAGAGACTTTGGAACATTTATAATTTCAAAATACCCATATTCGTCTGTAACACTTAAGTGATTGGTACCTGCAATGGAAACTAAAAATCCAGCATTGCATTGACTTCTCGAAGTTTTAACAAAATCAGGCTTAATATAACCGCTTATCTTATATGTGTCATCTATAAGCTCTTTAAGATTTTCACTTACAATTAACGAATAATTCCCAGTAAGCAAAGGATCATTACTTGATATATCTATCCTGTAACCACTGCCTTTTCCAAGACTAAAACTGATAATATTATCTCTAATATATGTATACCCTACTTCTCTTCCAAATTCACTTGTTATCTTTAATGAGAAATAATAAGGTGCATTAAGTTTTAAGTAAAAATCACCAGTATATTGGGGATAAAAATTAAAGCTGTCAGCATTCCCAGGATAGTTGACACCACCTGATACCAGACTGTCAATCCCTATTATCTCAGGAAAGTTACTTGGATTATGGTGATCTTTAAATATGGGTTTATCTATGTTAATTTTGTAGTTAACCAGATTAGTGTAATTAAAACTATTTATAAATAAATAATATATCTCATTTGCGTTTAAGAAATAGTATCTTCCGTTATTATTAGAATCCATGCTCTCCGTATTTAATTGTTTGTTTTTGCTGTCTCTAACCTCCAAATTTATGCCATCAGCATAAAATCGGTATATTCCGTTGTAAGGAGCAATAAAAGAATAACAATCAATATCTCTTGGAATGTCAATTTTACCTTCAGTTATGCTCATTTTTTCAATTTCTTTGGAGAAGGATGGAACATCTCCACAATCATCGAATATTGGGCCTTTCAAAACAAAGGAATAACTGATAGTTCTTAGCGATTTAAAATCAGTATCATTATAAGCATACACGATATCTTTTAATAGTTTAATGTAATATACATTATCTTTTATTAATTTAAAATAAAACTTGGACTCTTTTTTATTAACATAAGCTGAGTAGATATAATTTCCGTTTAGGTCAGTTATATCAAATAATAATTTGCTATATTCATCCGCAATTGGATTACCATCAGAATAAATTTGTATATTGCTATTAGCAACATAAAGACCTGTACTTGCCGGGATAAATTTTAAATAATCATTTTCAAACGAATACTTGATCTCTCCATTAACCTCTTGATCCAGTTTAATTTCTGTTGCGTTATCTTTTGTATTTCCAGTATAATCTATAGGACCTTCAATTAAGAGCGAATATCTTAAAATATTTTTTGTTTGTGGTTCTTTAATACAAAAATAATAGTTAGATTTATTTTCTACTTGAAAATAAGCAAAAGAACTATCAAAATTAATGGAAATTTTATTACCATCTTTGTCATAAACCTCCATTAACCTATTCAAGTTGAGATTAGCCCCTTCATTATCCAGAAGTCTTAAGTTTATTTTATATATGCCACTATTTAAAGATTGGATCTTAAAATAATCTGTGTCATTTATTGAATCGATTAACCCATCCACCGTATCTTGTAATTCTATTTCTTTTGCTGACTCTTTAGTATCTCCATAATCATCAGGCATAGGCCCTTTTATATAAAAACTAATATTGCAGGGATAGTTATAGCCTAATACTGAAATATAATATATTGAGTCTTTTTTCAACCAGAAATAATTTTTATTGTCACAACTTTGATACCTGCCATAATAGTTCCCGTAGCTGTCATGCACACTAAGTTGATTTGTTGCATAAACATAACCACTGTATGTAGTAAAGTCCAAATAATATAATCCGTCTTCTTTGGGGATAAACTTCATGTAATCATTATCATCTACATAATTGGCTGAAACCGACACCAATTCATTTAAAAAAATTTCTTTTGCAATTCCTTTTGAATCTCCAAAGTCATCTACAACAGGTCCAAGAATAGAAAAGGAATCATCCGAAGATGGGTTAATTTTATTATTTACAAACTTAACATAATAAACCTCATCTTTTATTGCATCAATGAATTCTGGAAAAAGTCTATTTGAGGATATCAGCAAGCCACTCTTGTTATAAATCTCCCATATATTAGAATGCTTTTCTATGGATTGATCATACAAAAAGTAAATACCATCTGCGGGTACTTTAAAATAAAAATAATCCAAGTCACCATAAAAGTCTTTCTTGCATAATACATTTTCTCCAGGACTTATTTCTGTTGCAGTTTCAAAATTATTTCCATAATCGTCCATTATAGGTCCTGATAATTTGAACCTATAATCAAACCAGGAACATACACCTGCACTTTGTATGGAAAAATAGTAATCTTTATTTCCGTTTAAATAAAAATATGCTTTTGTACCTTCATAATAAGTATTATTTAACTCAATTCCTAAAGCATCATATACTCTTAATACATTCCTGGTTTCATGTTTTGGGTAGAAATCCATGTCATATATGCTTGCATAATCAATACAATATTCACCTTCTTTTGAAGGCTTGTACTTAAAATAATCCTTATCACTATAATCGTTGATACACCCTTCTATATCTGTTTCTGTTAAGATTTCTTTGGCATTTTCCTTAAAGTTTCCAAATTCATCTACGGAAGGAGGCTTTACAGTAAATTTATAACTAAACAAATATGGATCCATTCTGTAATTTGATACAGAGATATAGCAAATTTCACCCTTATTAAGGCTTATATATGCATCAATAGCTATTTGGTGAGTAAAATTAATCAAATTTCCATTTGAGTCAAAAATCCTTATGTAATTACCAATATGTGTAGAATCAGGTGTATTAGTATTACTGTCATCAGAAAATTCATAAATGTGGTACAATCCACTATAAGAAGCAGTAAAACTAAAGATATCCTTGTCCAAGCTATGATCTATACTTCCTTTTACCAAAGTATCAGGTTTTATTGATGTCGAACTCTCGAACAAGTCACCAACATCGTCATTAATAGGACCTGATACTTTAAGCTCATAAAAATATGTATTTACATAATTAATATTTCTTTTAATCTCAAGATAATAAACCTGTTCTTTGTCAAGAGATATAAATTTATTATTTAACGTAAATTTATTTTGGTTTTCATCATAAATCGTAACAAATAGTTTGTTAACCTCGTAGTCAAATTTGTATATTCCATTTTCAAGTGCTTTGAATTTTAAAATATCAACATCTTTATCATTTATAAAATTGACTCTTTCTGTCTTGCCTAAATTTATTTCTGATGCCTCGCTGAAACTATCGCTAAAGTCATCAATCAAATAGTTATAATAAACTGTATAATTAGTCATTTCCTCCTTGGAACTTTTTATTTTAATAAAATATTTCATACCTTTATTCGCAAAAAATTTAAGTATGTAATTTTTAGTACTGGACTCTGGTCTATCACCTCCAATATTGTAACTAACAGCTTTACCCCTGTAGTCCAAGAGGCTTGGAGTAATGACTTTATCCGATATTATTTCCACAACCGTATCTCCCTCAAAGGATGACGAAAATGAAAAAATATCAATATCAGAAGAACTCTCAAGTTTTCCGCTAATTGTTTCTTTTTCAATTATCATCTTGGGATTTAAGATTGTATTTCCGAAATCATCATCTTTTGATATATTGGGCTGTATATCCTTATAAACATCCGAAAACTCAACTAAAGTGTCAGAAGTTGTGTATACTGAGGAAACTATCGAATTATCCTTCATTTTTGTTTCAGAATCCAAACTATTATCCTTGTTATCATATTCTAAGCTCTCAAATCTATCGCTAATCCTTAGTGAATAATCTTCTTTTAAATTTTTATCAAGAGCAACAACTTTAATATATATGCTTTTTGTATCTTTAAGATTTACACAATAAACACTGTCACTGACTTTTTCATAAGTTGTTTCACTTTCGATATAGTCATTTTGTAGATTGAATAATTTCAATTCCAGATTAGATGAACCGTAAAATTGCATATATATTGCTCCGGTATTTTGCGGTGTAAATTGCATATAATCAATATCTCCGCTATAATTAATAGTTCCCTTAACAGGTGTTTCGGATTTTATTACATTTGCTTTGTTTGCTTCATTTGGAAAATCATCAACTATTGGCTCTTTTATTAAAAAACTATAATCAATTGATTTATAATAATAAATTTTGATAAAGTAGGTTGCATTTGAAGAAAAATAATAGTATTTCTCATCGCTATCCAGGTTTAGTGTGCATTTACTTATATACCTACCATATCTATCATACACAGAATAATTCACATTATTTGATATGGAAAGGCTATATAAACCCTCAGCATCTGTAGTAAAGCTCCAATAATCATCATCATATTCATAATCAATTCTGCTATCATAAGTTTTTCCAATATCTATTTTCTCAGCATAACTAAAACTATTACTTGCATCTTTTACTGTAGGTTCTTTTAAAATAAATGAATATGTAAATAGATCATTTGTAAAAGAACTTTTAAAAGATATATAGTATGTAACACCTTTTGTCAAACAAAAACTAACCGCATCCATATTTGAGTAATCCACATCAACTGTTAAAAAGTCAGAGCCATAAATACTGAAAACTTGATAGAGCTTAATGTCCTCATCACCAAAAGTCCTCTTAATGTTCAATTTATCCAAATAATAACAACCCGATTCAGATGGTGCAAATTTAAAACAATCTACATCACCAGAAATATTAATTTCTCCCTTTACCTCATTATCAAGTTCTATTTCTTTTGCCTTTTCTTTAGTATCAGTATAATCATCAACAATAGGGGGACTTATTGAAAAGGCATATTTAAAATAGGTGGAACTACCAGAGTTTTTTATGACTAAAAAACATGATTTTTCTTTTTCAAATTTAAATACAACTGAGTCGCCATTACAATCAGAAATAAGTGAGGCACCATTTTGATCAACAACGTTTAAAACATTAAGTATATATACATCTTCACAATCAAAAAAGTCAAAACTTACTCTGTATAATCCATTTTCTGTGCATTTAAATTTGAAATAGTCCCGATCTTTTGCAGTCAATACTCCTTCAACTTTATTTGATATCCCAACATCAAATGCAGTCTCTTTTGTATTACCATAATCATCTGAACTGGATAATGTGGGCGTCGGAATTACCATTGGAGTTGTTGTCATTGAATATACTTCAGAAATTACTGTTGGAACTGGTGTCATGTAGTATACTTCAGAAGTTACAGAAGCTGGTGCTTCCAATAAGCTATTGTATAAACTCTCCGAGTAGACAACTCTCAAGTTAAGCATCATAATACAAAAAATCAATAAAAAAGATACAACCTTATAATAACCCCTAGTTTTCATATTTTCTCCCCTTAAATATAAAATTAAAAAATCAATTACTATTTATAAGAATTTTATCATTTAAACCAATTATTATCAATTGTCATTATTTTAACCACTATTGCATTTTAAGTTTACGATACATATAATTATAGCTCAAATTTTTGAAACCAAAAAAGTCTGTGTAAAAGCAGCTTTTTATGATAAAATCAAAATACCATAGGAGACTGTTTTTATGCCAAAAAGAAAGAATTCAAGGTTGAAACCCATGTAAGAGAAACTGGGATTAAATCACGTAATTGCTTACAGGTACAGGGAAAGTATACAATAAAAATTTTATCGTAT
>JAEYYB010000074.1 GCA_023430975.1 Bacillota bacterium
ATAAAACCACATTCTTTTACCACAGGAGTTTGCAAAGGTGAAATCTACTCTGAACGTTATCTTGTATTTGCAAAAGTAAATTCCACTTGAACAAAAATTGGGGTGGATTTTACTTTTGCAATTAAGGGTTTACAATAAAATTAAATTATTTTTATTTTATGTATTGACAATTATATATAGGCCTTGTATAATGTTAAAGGTCGGTGAACGAAGTGCATAAACAAAAAATATGCGGGTGTAGTTCAATGGTAGAACATCAGCCTTCCAAGCTGATTGCGTGGGTTCGATTCCCATCACCCGCTTTAGAAAAATTTTAATATGCGCCTGTAGCTCAGTGGATAGAGCAACCGCCTTCTAAGCGGTTGGCCGCACGTTCGAGTCGTGCCAGGCGCGCCAAATAAAACTCATGTAAATGTTTACATGAGTTTTATTTTTTATCAAAGTAATCAATGTTTTCTGGACATCAAAAAAGCACCTTTATGTGAAAACTAATTTATTTTACATAAAGGTGCTTTTCTATAACATTCTTTATTTTTTATTCTTTATTTTTTATTCTTTATCAATTACTCATATGAAAATCAATTCTCACTTAACCCTTGAACAATTGATTTATAAAGAGCTTCTGCTGTCTTTTGCCTGAAACTCTCACTCTGAAGTAGTGCAAAATCATCCTTGTTTGTCATAAAAGCGATTTCTGCCAATGCTGCAGGCATCTTCGTAGCTTTTAGCACAACAAGATTTGGTCTTTCAACCAGCCCTCTGTTTTTAGTCTGTAATGAACCTATGAGATTATCCTGTATTATCTGTGCAAATCTCTTACTGGTAAATCCTTTACTGCCGGAACGGTTGGGGTAATACAGAGTCTCTGTGCCCCTTTCTTTTGAATAATAGGCATTGTTATGTATACTTAAAAACAATGTGGCATTTAAATCATTAGCAATATATGCCCTCTCATACAGGCCTATATATTGATCTTCTTCTCTTATGATGTAAGATCTTATTCCCGCTTGTTTAAGAAGCTTGTCCAGTCTTAATGAAATATCCAGGTTAAAAGTCTTTTCTACTGTACCAAAGCTCTCTGCCCCAGGTTCACTTCCTCCATGTCCTGGATCAATAACTACAAGCTTTTCACCCGGCAATGCAGGCTTTAAAATAGTTATAGCGGTATCATTCAGGTTTGACCTTGAAAATACCTGATAAACAAAGTTGTCCTTAGCACTGAATACAATACTGGTAGTATTTTTGGAGCTATCCTTTTTTATTTCAATACTCTTCAAGTACTTATCATCTATATACATTATACCTGCATCAAGATTCGCCTGACCAGAAGGGAAAGTGATTGTATAAACAGTATTATTTTCACTATAACTGCCCGAATAAAGTTTCTTTAGGTTTTCGCCGCCTTCGGTAAGGGTTGCCCCGCTAATTGTCAAGCCTACCCTATCTCCCATATTGCTGTATTTTATATTTCTAAACGCAGGAGGATCAACACTAACAACCAGCTTGCCATCCTCAATGTCGGATTTGAATTGAACCTGGCCTGAAACATCTAAAACCACCCGTGCCGTCTTATCATCAAACATCGCGTAACGAACCTTTTTTATGTACTTACCGTTTACGTTTATAGTCTGCTGATCCTTACTTGTTTTAGCATTAGGAATATCAATCGCAATTCTGTCAGGCTCGGTAAATCTTGTTATATTATATCCCTGATAGCTTTCTGCATCTATGAGTACCTTCTCTTTGTTATTTTCAATAGAAAACTTTACATCTAACCAACCTAGGTTTTCTGAATCCGGTGATGGTGTCTCTGAAGGTTTGGGACTACCTGATGGCTTTTCAGTAACACTCGGGGTCGGGGTATATGTAGGCGTTGGAACCGGTGTATTTGTTGGCGTTAAAGTGGGCGTTTGCAGAGGTGTCGGTGTGTTCTTTGGTGTGGCTGTCTCATCCCTGTCCTCATCCCCTCTGCCGGAAATACTTGCACCAAGAATATTCAAAACCAACTTATCCGGCAGTTGCTCAACTTTATACTGAGCTTTATCATTTACATCGAGAACAACCCTTGTAACCTTCTCCTCAAACTGTGAATATCTTATAGCCTTTATCTGTGCTGACTTAATGTTAATCTTATTCTTTATTGTCATGCTTGTATTTGGTAAGTCAACCACAATCCTGTTTTTATCAGGATCTTCTATCTTAAATATGTTACAGTCTGAATAGTTGGTGATATGTAAAGTAACCTTATCATTTTTACCTTCAGGTGTATACACTATGTTATCAAGCTTGGCCATTACATTTCCATTTTTCTTATTATCAACAGAAACAAGCTTTTGAGCTGCATCCCATGACACATTCAAATTAAGCTGTTCACCCACAAACCTCAAGGGAATCAGGGTACGGTTTTTCAAAATTTGTGCAGGTACATCCATCTCAACATTTTTATTGTTTACTGATGCTTTTTTGTTATTTATTGTGAGAAGTATGTTGTACTCACCTAAAGTAACACCAACCTGCTTGCTTTTTTCATCCCATGTTATCTTTGCTCCTAATTGTTCAAAAATAGCTCTGGCCGGAACAAGTGTCCTATCGTCTTTTATTATAGGTGATACATCGGATTTGACTGCTATTCCATTTACTTTAATATTTATATTTTCTTGAGTATTATGTACAGTTTTCTCGGTCGTCAAGCCGGGGTCAGCAGAAAAGGATGTTGATACCATTGCAAGTGAAATTGCAGAGGAAAGTAACACTGATCCAATTTTTTTCATTATTAACACCTCGTTCAATTACTCTTTTGTATATTGTTATATTTATCGGTATGCAATAGACATTAAGCCATAGGGTAAATGTATGTATTGCATCAAATATTTTACAAAGTACTAAATCTCAAAATGATTATGTACTCTCTACACTTCTGTGAGATATTATGTGCAAAATATGACAAATTTCTTAGGATATAAAAACATTAACCCCATAGGTTTTATATATGGGGTGATATTTTTTTCTTTCATATTATATTATATAACAAATAGATAGACATTTTAAGACCAAAAACCCTATTGAAATGAATTTGTAACACAAATGTAAAAAATGCATTATATACTTTATACTAAGTTTTTTTCGTCCTGCTTTTAGATTCCTCATATGATACTATACATCCACAGAATTTCTGTCTATAAAGCCCCAGTTCCTTTGCCTGCTGCTGGCCTTGCCTGAAGCCTGTCCTGAAGTCCTTATAATAAAAACCGATACCATATTTTTGTGCAGCCTTTTCCCCTAGTTCCTTTATAATGTCATGTTTTTGATACGGGCTTACCAAAAGAGTAGTTGTAAAACTGTCAAACTCATTTTCAGCTGCATAGGAGGCAACCTTATGGAGCCTTATGCTGTAGCAAAAAAAGCACCTCTCTTCGTCATTCCCCTTAAATTTTTCCCAATCCTGCTGCATAAAATCATCAAAATATGTTACGGGAAAATCTAAAGCACCTGATAGAATCCCTACATTTTCTTTTCTTAGATCAAATTCTTCCTGCGGATGTATGTTTGGATTATAAAAAATCCCTTCAAAATCGATATTCTCATCCTTTATCACACTTATAGGATACACTGAACATGGTGCACAGCACATGTGCAATAACAATTTCATTTAAATCTCCTCATTCCTTTATTCCGAAGTGGTCATAAGCAAGCCTGGTTGCCATTCTTCCTCTGGGCGTTTTATTTATAAATCCAAGCTGCAATAGGTACGGCTCATAAACATCCTCTATGGTATCTGCCTCTTCACCGATTGATGCCGCTAATGTATCAAGTCCTACAGGTCCTCCGCCGAACTTGTTTATGATTGAAAGAAGCATATTCCTGTCAACCCCATCCAACCCGATAGGGTCAATTTCCAATGCATCAAGCCCCATCTTGGCAACGTCCCTACTTATATAACCATCTGCTTTAACCTGTGCAAAATCCCTGACTCTTTTTAAAATCCTGTTTGCTATTCTGGGTGTTCCTCTTGATCTTGAAGCTATTTCCTTTGCTCCATCCTCATCGATGCCCATTCCAAGTATTCCTGCCGATCTTTTTACAATAAGCATCAATTCATCAATGGTATACATCTCCAGTCTGTTTATGACACCAAACCTGTCCCTCAATGGTGAAGTAAGAAGTCCAGCCCTTGTTGTAGCACCGATTAATGTAAACTTGGGCAAATCAAGCCTTATGGACCTGGCACTCGGACCTTTTCCAATTATTATATCCAGTGCATAATCCTCCATTGCAGGATACAGGATCTCTTCAACACTTCTGTTGATCCTGTGTATCTCATCTATAAACAGCACATCAAAATTTCCAAGGTTGGTTAGGATCGCTGCCAAATCACCTGGTTTTTCTATAGCCGGTCCTGATGTTATCCTGATATTTACCCCAAGCTCAGAGGCAATTATGCCTGCAAGGGTAGTTTTCCCAAGCCCAGGAGGGCCGTATAACAGAACATGGTCCAATGCCTCATTTCTCTGCTTGGAAGCCTCTATAAACACCTTCAGATTTTCCTTGACTTTATTCTGCCCTATATATTCATGAAGTTTCCTAGGCCTTAAGCCTACTTCATCATAATCCTCAATACGCGACTCACAGTCAACCAATCTTTCCTCTTCCATTATATATCTCCTATCTATAAAGTTTTGCAATAACCATTTTCATATCTTTAAATTATTGTAAAACATTTTCCATGAGTCTTATGAAAGTATAAACTGCCCTTCATTCCTTATATTATCTCATGAGACTCTTTAATGCATTCTTTACTATAGATTCCAAATCCAAATCTTCTGAATATACTGAATTTACAGCTTTACTTGCTTCTATTGGAGTATAACCAAGCACAATAAGTGCACTTATAGCTTCACCTGCTCCTTTGTTATCGCTTCCGCTGCCTTCTAATCCAGTATCCCCCACGGCTGTATCTACCAGCTGTTCCTTCTTTATCTTATCTTTCAATTCCAGTATTATTCTCTGAGCCATCTTGTTGCCTATGCCGGGGGCCTTTGTAAGAGCCTTGACATCATCTGTTATAACAGCCAGTCCAAACTTTGTAACCGGGACCGACGAAATGACAGCCAAAGCAGCTTTTGGTCCTACACCAGAAACAGATATCAGCATCTCGAACAAATTCAGCTCTTCCCTTGTTATAAAGCCGTATAGGCTCATAATATCTTCTCTGACATAAAGGTGGGTATATACCTTTACCTCATCACCAATGGCACCTGCCTTTTCTATGGTGGTAAGGGATGTATTTACCCTGTAGCCTATTCCATTTACATCAACAATAAGATAATCATTATTTTTAATTTCTAAAGTTCCCTTAATATATGCAATCATATTTTTCCCTTTCAAATTGTATACAATATCGATTTCACTGAAATAAAATCAATTATAAAACCCTTATAGCCTGCTTAGTCATGATCAAAAATAACTTCCGCTATAAATTTCGCTTATGTGTTGACTTAACTCGTCAACATCCGCGTAGAAAGCGGAAGTAATTTTTCATTTATACCTTAACATATTATAAGAATGCCCGTGACAAATAGCTATAGCCAGTGCATCCGCCACGTCATCAGGCTTAGGTATGGCATCAAGATTTAATATAATCTTCACCATCTGCTGTACCTGGGATTTCTCAGCCCGCCCATATCCTGCTACAGCCTGCTTTACCTGGAGAGGCGTATATTCAAAAACTTCGACACCCAGCCTGGCAGCAGCAAGAAGTGCAGCACCTCTGCCATGACCAACAGTTAGTGCAGTTTTTATATTCTTATTAAAAAACAATTCTTCTACAGCAACAAAATCTGGTTTGTTCTTTATAATCAGATCTTCCAGCTCCCCATTTAACTTAAGGAGCCTTTTGGGAAGTGCAACATTTGCTTCTGTTGTTGCAGCACCATAGTCAATAACCGAAAATTTGTTCCCCTCATATTTTACTATACCATATCCCGTTATTGCAACTCCAGGGTCAATCCCCATTATGACCAAAATCAAACAACTCCTTTTGATAAATCCTATGTTTTATTGCATATTTATACAGTCTATTGTATAATATTAAACATTAAAATAATAAATACATTGTAACATATAAGAGGAGGATTTGGTATGAGCAAGAAGGAAAAGGTAATTCTCGCTTATTCGGGCGGATTAGATACATCAATCATAATACCTTGGCTTAAAGAAAATTATGATTATGAAGTTATAGCTATGGCTGCTGATGTAGGTCAAGGGGAAGAACTTGATCCACTTAATGAAAAAGCTATTAAAACAGGTGCAAGTAAAATCTATATTGAAGATTTAAAGGAAGAATTCGTTACAGATTTTATTTTTCCGACAATTAAAGCAAATGCTGTTTATGAGGGCAAATACCTTCTTGGAACCTCGTTTGCAAGACCGATAATAGCAAAAAGAATGATTGAAATAGCTCTAAAAGAAGGTGCTACAGCTATTGCACACGGTGCAACCGGCAAAGGTAACGATCAGGTAAGATTTGAGCTTACTGTAAAAGCGTTGGCACCCCATCTTAAAATAATAGCTCCATGGAGAATTTGGGATATAAGGTCAAGAGAAGATGCAATAGACTATGCATTGGAAAGAAATATTCCAATCCCTGTTTCCAAAAAAGACAATTACAGTATGGATAGAAACTTGTGGCATTTAAGCCATGAAGGTCAGGATCTTGAAGATCCATGGAACGAGCCTCAATATGACAAAATTTTAAAGCTTATGGTTTCACCGGAAAAGGCTCCAGATAAGCCTGCTTATGTTGAAGTATACTTTGAAAAAGGTATTCCGGTGAAGGTAAACGGAGTAAAGTACAAACCTGTAGAACTCATCGAAGTTCTTAATAAAATTGGCGGTGAAAACGGTATCGGTATTGTAGATATGGTTGAAAACCGTTTAGTTGGTATGAAATCAAGAGGCGTATATGAAACCCCAGGCGGAACCATCCTCTATGCAGCACACAGAGAGCTTGAACTCTTATGCCTTGACAGGGATACACTCCACTACAAGGATCTTATTTCTCAGAGATTTGCCGAGTTGGTTTACTTCGGACAATGGTATACACCATTAAGAGAAGCTTTATCAGCATTTGTCGACAAGACTCAGGAAAATGTTACCGGAACAGTAAGAATGAAGCTATATAAAGGAAACTGCATGCCTGCCGGAGCAAAATCACCATATTCATTGTATAGTGAAGAACTCTCCACTTTCAGCAGAGATGAGGTTTATAACCAGAAAGATGCTGAAGGATTTATTAACCTATTCGGTCTTCCTATGAAAGTTAGTGCACTTATGAAGCAAAACGTGGAGAACGGTGATACAAAAAGTAAGAAAACTAAAGAATCGAAAAGCACAGCCAAAGCATCTGATAAAAGCAAGGAAAAAGTAAAAAGTGCAGCAAAGAGCTCAGCTAAAGCCTCTGCTAAAAGTTCAGAAAAGAAAAAGAGCAGCAGCTCCAAATCCAAGAAAAAAGGTTAATTGTGGTTAGAAACACATTACAATTAAGCGAACAAAAAACGATTATATAAAATTAATAGGTTTTATAATATTATTACTTTTTATAATATTATTACATTGAATAATAAACATAGGAGTGAAAAACAAATGTCAAAGCTTTGGGGCGGTAGATTCCAAAAAAATACTGACAAAATTGTTGATGACTTTCATTCATCAATAAGATTTGACAGCAGAATGTATAAGCAGGACATAACAGGAAGCATTACCCATGCAAAAATGCTTGGTAACTGTGGTATTATACCACCTCAAGACTCTGAACTTATACAAAAAACTCTTTTTGAAATATTGTCGGACATTGATAACGGGCAAATAGAATTTGAAACAGATGCTGAAGACATTCATATGAATGTTGAGAAAATTCTTATTGAAAGAATCGGTGATGTCGGAAAGAAGCTACATACCGGAAGAAGCAGAAATGATCAGGTTGCCCTTGACATAAGAATGTATTTAAAAAGTGAAATGGATCAGTTGGATAGTCTTCTTCTTGTCCTTTTAAATACCATTATTAAGCTTGCTGAGGAGAACCTTGATACAATAATGCCCGGTTATACCCATCTTCAACGTGCACAACCTATAACCTTTGCACACCATCTGATGGCCTACTTCCAGATGTTTAGAAGAGATGTGGAAAGGCTTTATGACTGCTATAAACGAACTAATGTGATGCCTCTTGGTTCAGGTGCACTAGCCGGTACCACATATCCCCTTGATAGAGATATGGTCGCTATGGAATTGGGTTTTGACTCCATTACTGAAAACAGCCTTGACGGAGTAAGTGACAGGGATTTTGTAATTGAGTTGGCATCATGTTTGTCCATAATCATGATGCATTTGAGCAGATTCTCCGAAGAACTTATTCTTTGGTCATCCTACGAGTTTGGTTTTATAGAAATGGACGATGCATATAGTACCGGAAGCAGTATAATGCCGCAGAAAAAGAACCCTGATGTTGCCGAGTTGGTTCGTGGTAAAACAGGAAGGGTTTATGGAAGCCTAATGTCAATACTCACAGTTATGAAGTCCCTTCCTTTAGCTTACAATAAAGACATGCAGGAAGATAAGGAAGGAATATTCGACAGTATTGACACTGTAAAAATGTGCCTTAATGTTTTTACCAATATGCTTGCTACTATTAAGGTAAAAAGCGGCAACATGCTGAAAGCTGCACAGGGAGGCTTTACCAACGCAACAGATATCGCTGATTATCTGGTAAAGAAGGGCATTCCTTTTAGAACGGCACACGAGATTATAGGTAAAATGGTACTTTACTGCATCCAGAACGACAAATCAATCGATCAGCTTACTATGGATGAGTTTAAAGAGTTTTCAGAATCAATACAAGGTGATATTTATGAAGAGATCAGCCTTAAAAAGTGCGTTTCTGAAAGAAAGCTTCCCGGGGGTCCGGCAAGAGAAAGCGTGCAGAAATCAATAGATAATGCACGTGCCTTTGTTGAGTCAAAGTCTTAATTATTAATCGCTATCAAATATAACAAAAGCTGCTGGTAAACAAGAAATTACTAAACTTAGTTTACCAGCAGCTTTTCTATTTTTAATATCTATAAATTGTTATATCTATAAATTTGCATTCTTTTTATTATACCTTAATAAGCTAAAATGTCTTTTAAAATTTCATCTTCCTGCAGCAATTTTTTTGCTTTTTGCCTGTATTCATCTATATGGATATATGTGTATCTGTTAGGCTTTATGGATGGTGCCAAATCAATAGCCTTTTCCAGATCACTTGCTTTTATGGCATGGGTTTTTACATGCTCAAAGAAGCCTGTATCCCTGAATACTTTGGTTACTCGCTCATAACGGTGTTCCTGAACCTTAGCCATAAGGTAAGTAGCTACACCAACCTGAAGTCCGTGGAGTTTGGGCACATCAAGAATCTTATCCAATGCATGTGAAATAAGGTGTTCACTTCCACTGGCAGGGGCTGATGTCTGAGCAATTTCTACAGCAATACCGCTCATAGTCAAAGAATCTACTAATTCTTTGATAAAAAAATCTTCCCTGATACTATTAAATTGAGTCCTTACAAAACTGTTTACCGACTTCTTTGCAATCATAACCGCAAAGTCATCTACTTTTCCTTTACCGTTCCTCTCTTCGAACTCCCAATCATATACAGCTGTAATCTTTGAAACCAGATCGCCGATTCCGGAGAAAATATACTTTTCAGGTGCTCCTTTTATTACGTCTATATCAACAACAATTCCATAAGGCATAACCGCATTAACAGTAGTACGTTTGCCCTCAATAATCAAGGAACAGCTTGAGCTGGAATACCCATCATTTGAAGCTGAAGTCGGCACACTAATAAATGGAAGCTTCTTTAAAAAGCTGCAGTACTTTGCCACATCAAGGGCTTTACCCCCACCTATTCCAACAATAACATCAGCCTCTGCGGGTATGGAAAAAGCCGTATTGATAATATTGTTTATATCAATATTATCGTTTTCTACAGTTTTTACAATCTTTGTAGACTGAAATTTAAATGACTGCCGTATCTTTTCTCCAAACATATCATTGATTCCCTGCCCCAAAAACATGACTATGTTGGAAAACCCTGACTTTTCAATGAGTGCACCGATATACGACAAGTTTCCCTTGCCCACTTCCAGTATTGCAGGGATAGATATCTTGTTACTTCCTGCTTTCATATTTAATCACTCCCATTTGGTTTAAATATAATCCCACTTCATTAAAGTTTTCCACTGCTACAAAATTGTCTCCTGAATCTCTAAGCATTTTCTGCAGATGTCCCCTGGCAAAAACAATATCAGCTTTTCTAGAAGCTCTAAAATCAGGCTCACTGTCACCGGCATAATATAGCTTGGGGTACATGCTTTTATAATGTTCCACAACCAATGCCTTATCTACCCCATAAGTCTCTGAATAGAACGGACTGTTTTTGTCAGCAGCCATAATTATTTTACCGTCTTCATAAACCCCATTATTAGTTATAACCTTTACATTCTTAATATCCAAATGCTCGAGAAGCTTATGAATATAGTAACTACATCCTGCACTAAGTATCATAAATTCACCGTTTGCTTCTTCAATGCTCTTTATAAAATTCTTTGCATATGTATCAAACTTTATATCCATAACAGCCTTTCTGATTTCCTCTTCACTTTCATTTGTAGATCCAAATATTGTCTTAAGGAACTCAAACACTGTCATGTTACCGCTGGTCCAATCTCTATAAATCTCCCGGCCTTTATCACCCAGGAATTTTTTCATAATAATATAGTAGAAGTCCTCATCAGTCAGTGTACCATCAAAATCAGATATAAAAAGAAAATTTTTCATAATTTATACTCCATTCCTTAGTAATGGCTAAGAAATAGCATCCAATTCTCATCGTCCAAAACCCCGATAAATCGTCGGTATTTTGTCCTTGAGAATATGAAGTTATTTCTAAGGCATTCCTTAATTACTTTTACATATAAAAAACATCATTATATATTTACCACGAATTGAATTATTAATTCTATTCATCGAGTAGAATTTAGCTGCATTAAATTATATCATATATGAATTATCCTATAAAAACATTATTTTCCATTGAACATTATTTAACTTTGTGTTATAATATTGAAAATTGTCAAAAGCTGTGATAGAGTAAAGTAAACGGACAAAGTCAATTCAAGAGAAGAGATATCGGCGGCTGAAAGTATCTCTATGAGACAAACCGTTGAAGTTCCCTCTGGAGCTGCATCTTTGAACAGAGGAATGACTAATGTTACTTAGAATTTGTATTTTAGTTGTTACTATATAGTAGGAGATGCCGGAGCAAACCCGTTAAAGTAATGAGTGTTTACCTTAAAATTTGGTGAAAACTTGGGTGGTACCGCGGAGAATACCTTCGTCCCTTTTTGGGATGAGGGTTTTTTTATGTCTAAGAAGAAATAATACAGATTAACCATCTGTTAAAGGAGGAATATAAAAAATGAGAGAACAGCTAAATAGCATTAAAGATCAAGCAGATAAGGAACTTTTAAGTGTTCAGTCTATTCAAGATCTTGAAGCCCTCAGGGTTAAATATTTAGGTAAAAAGGGTGAGTTGACCGGGGTTTTAAGAGGAATGGGTGCACTCTCTGCCGAGGAACGCCCAATAATAGGCCAGCTTGCCAATGAAGTAAGAGCGTTTATTGAAAGCAAAATTGATGAAACAAACTCACAGCTTATTAAAAAAGATAGGGCTCAAAAGCTTCAGAATGAAGTTATTGACGTAACTATTCCGGGAAAACGCAAGAACCTTGGCAAAAAGCATCCATTAAGCCTTGTAACTGATGAAATTAAAGACATATTTATTGGAATGGGCTATGAAATTGCTGAAGGTCCTGAAGTGGAATTGGATTATTACTCTTTTGAAGCACTTAATATCCCTAAAGGCCACCCTGCCAGGGATACTCAGGATACCTTCTATATCAATGACACAATTGTTCTAAGGCCGCAAACATCACCTGTACAAATAAGGGTAATGGAAAATAAGAAGCCTCCTATTAAGATATTGAGCCCTGGCAGAGTATATCGTTCAGATGCTGTTGATGCTACCCACTCCCCTATCTTCCATCAGATAGAAGGCCTGGTTGTAGACAAAGGCGTAACAATGAGCGACCTTATAGGTACATTGCAGGTTTTTGCAAAAAGCCTCTTTGGCGAGCAGACAAAAATACGTTTAAGACCCCACCACTTCCCTTTTACAGAGCCTAGTGCAGAAGTTGATGTATCCTGCTGGGCCTGCGGAGGAAGCGGTTGCAGAATATGTAAGAATGAAGGCTGGATAGAAGTTTTAGGTGCCGGAATGGTACACCCTAAAGTTCTGGAGAGATGCGGCATAGACCCGGATGTATACAGCGGGTTTGCCTTTGGTATAGGTGTTGAGAGAACTGCGATGGGCAGATTTAACATAGATGATTTAAGGCTGTTTTATGAAAATGATATAAGATTTTTAAATCAGTTTTAGTAATTATATTAATGGAAGAAGGGAGATACAAAAATGAAAGCACCGCTTAGTTGGTTAAAAGATTATGTTGATATAAATGTAACCCCGAAAGATTATGCAAATGCACTTACCCTTTCAGGTTCGAAGGTTGAAGGCATAGAGGTTGCAGGCGAGGATATTACAAAGGTTGTAGTAGGTAAGATCCTATCTATAGAAAAACATCCAGATGCCGATAAATTGCAGGTTACCAAGGTTGATGTGGGAAATGAAGTTATACAGGTTGTTACAGGTGCCCAGAATATAAGCCTGGGAGACTTTATTCCTGTAGCTCTTGTAGGAGCAACTCTTCCTGGAGATAAAAAAATATCAAAAGGAAAATTAAGAGGGGTTGAATCCTGCGGAATGATGTGTTCAATTGCCGAACTTAACGTGACAAAGGAAGAATTCCCTGAAGCTGCAGAAAACGGAATTTTCATACTTCAAAAGGATCTTCCCCTGGGTAAGGATATAAAAGAAGTATTAGGCATTAACGAAACAACCGTAGAGTTTGAAATCACTTCAAACAGGCCTGACTGCTTCAGTATTGTTGGGTTGGCAAGAGAATCTGCTGTTACCCTTGGAAGCGAATTTAAAAAGCCTGAAATCACAGTAAAAGAAGAAGGCGATGATGCTCACAAATATGCATCTGTTGAAATAAAAGACCCTGATCTATGTCCAAGATACGCAGCCAGGGTTGTGAAGGACGTAAAGATAGGTCCATCACCCAAATGGCTTAGAGACAGGTTAAAAGCTGCAGGCGTCAGATCAATCAACAATATAGTTGATATCACAAACTATGTTATGCTGGAACTTGGTCAGCCAATGCATGCCTTTGATCTTGAGAAGCTTGAGGACAAAAAGATCATAGTAAGAAGAGCAGTTGACGGCGAAATGATGCATACCTTGGATGATCAGGAAAGAAGCCTTGATTCGTCAATGCTGGTTATAGCAGATGGCAAAAGGCCTGTTGCTGTTGCCGGTGTAATGGGTGGTGCAAATTCAGAAGTTGATGAAAGCACCAAAACCATCCTTTTTGAATCTGCAAATTTCCATGGAATTTCAGTAAGGCTTACAGGTAAAAAGCTGGGCCTTCGTACTGAAGCGTCCTCCCGCTTTGAAAAAGGCCTTGATGTTGAAAATGTAATAACAGCTCTTGACAGAGCAGTTCAGTTAGTTGAAATGTTAGGTGCTGGAACTGTCTGCAAAGGCATAATCGATTGTTATGTGAAAAAGCCTGAGGTTAGAAAGCTTCCCTTAAATCCTGAAAAAATAAATAAATTTTTAGGCACATCAATAGATACTCCTTATATGATTAACCTTTTCAAAAGCCTGGAATTTGGTGTTGATGAAAGCACAATGACCCTCACAGTTCCCAGCTTCAGACCGGATGTTGAAAGTGAAGCTGATGTGTATGAAGAAGTTGCAAGGTTCTATGATTACAACAACATTACCCCTACCCTGCTTTCGGGTAAAGAAGCTACCCAGGGTAAGAAGACCTTCAAGCAGAAAGTTGAAGATGTAATAAAAAACACAATGACTGCATGCGGGCTTTCTGAAGTTTATACTTACTCCTTCACAAGCCCCAAGGTATGGGATAGAATAAATCTTCCACCGGACAGCGAGCTACGAAAAGCTGTTGTCATCACAAACCCCTTAGGTGAAGATTACAGCGTCATGCGTACCACAACCATCCCTGAAATGCTTGATGTTATAAGCACAAACTACAACAGAAGAATTGAAGAGGTAAGGCTTTTTGAAGTTTCAACAGTATACCTTCCTCAAAGTTTGCCGGTTACCGAGCTTCCTGTTGAAAAGCCTGTTTTGACATTAGGCATGTATGGAAATGCAGATTTTTATGATTTAAAGGGCATTGTTGAAGAACTTCTTTCTTCCCTTGGTATTATAAAGTATGAGTTTGCACCTCACAAAGATAGTGCAACTTTTCATCCTGGAAGAACTGCAGAGCTTTTGATAAATGGTAAATCTGCAGGCATAATTGGAGAAATACATCCTGAAGTTGCAGAGAACTTCGAGGCACCGGAAAAGACTTATATCGGCATTATTGACGTAGAGCCTCTTGTTAAAAATGCTTCATTTAAAGCAAGCCATAAGCCTCTGCCCAAGTTCCCCGCTGTAACAAGGGACATCGCAATGCTGGTAAAGGATGAAATACTGGTTAAACAGATTGAGGATATACTAAAACAGAGATCCGGTAAAATCCTTGAAAAATTCAAATTATTCGATGTATATAAGGGAAAACAGGTTCCCGAAGGAATGAAGAGCGTTGCCTACTCTATTAGTTTCAGAGCTGATGATAGGACTCTTACTGACGAGGAAGTAACCAAGACAATGGTAAAAATATTGGATGGCCTTAAGAATATTCTCGGTGCACAGCTTAGAGAATAATTAAGACAAAATATACAAATATTATGGGTGCGGAAAAAAATCATGAAATGTTTTTTCAACCTTGATGATGATGTAAGAAATTATGTTGCGTTCTACACCATAATTTTTTACATCATCGAAAATTTAATGCACCCTATTTTAATATACGTTGGACTTTGTCCAATGATTTTGCTATAATGCTATATAAATTGTGCTAAACTATGGCAAACAATGATTTATACATACAAAAATTTATTAAAATTGAAACTTTAGATAAAATCAATAGGAGGTTTAAAAAATGCAAAAGATTCAATTCGATTATTCAAAAGCACTTGGCTTTATTAATGAAAGTGAGGTTAAAAACCTTATACCGTTTGTACAATCTGCACACGACATGCTTCACAACAAGACAGGTGCAGGAAATGACTTTTTAGGATGGGTTGATCTTCCATTAAACTATGATAAGGAAGAATTCTCAAGAATAAAAGCTGCAGCAGAAAAAATCAAGTCCGACTCCGATGCATTGATAGTAATCGGTATAGGCGGTTCATACCTTGGTGCGAAAGCTGCAATAGATGTTCTGTCCCATACATTCTATAACAATCTGCCAAAATCTAAAAGAAAGACTCCTGAAATATATTTTGTAGGAAACAATATCAGCTCAACATACATATCCGACCTTCTTGAGCTAATAGACGGTAAGGAAATTTCAGTTAATATTATCTCCAAATCCGGTACAACTACCGAGCCTGCCTTAGCTTTCAGAATCTTCAAGGAATACATGGAAAAGAAATATGGTAAAGATGAGGCTAGAAAAAGAATTTATGCAACTACCGATAAGGCTAAGGGAGCATTAAAGAAGCTAGCTACTGAAGAAAAATATGAAACCTTTGTTGTTCCTGACGATGTTGGTGGAAGATTCTCCGTTCTCACAGCTGTTGGCCTTTTACCCATCGCTACTGCAGGTATCAACATTGATGAAATAATGGCCGGTGCAGCTGCTGCTTATGAATTATATAAAAACACAAATGTTATGGAAAATGATTGCTATAAATACGCTGCAGTAAGAAATGCTCTTTATAACAAAAATAAAACCATTGAAATATTGGTAAATTATGAACCAGCACTCCACTTCATGACTGAATGGTGGAAGCAGCTTTACGGAGAAAGTGAAGGTAAGGACCAGAAGGGTATCTTCCCTGCCGGGGTTGATTTCTCTAGTGACCTCCATTCAATGGGGCAATATATACAAGATGGCTTGAGAAATATTTTT
Organism: Bacillota bacterium; assembly: GCA_023430975.1. GTDB lineage: Bacteria > Bacillota > Clostridia > Acetivibrionales > DSM-2933 > Pseudobacteroides. The sequence continues at coordinate 16,212 of JAEYYB010000074.1, forward strand.
GAAACAGTTATAAACGTTGAAAAGCCAAAGAAAGGCCTTGTAGTTAAGGAAGATCCCCTTAATGTTGACGGTCTCAATTTCCTTACAGGCAAGGATGTAGATTTTGTAAACAAAAAAGCAATGGAAGGAACTCTCTTAGCACATACTGACGGTGGAGTGCCAAACCTCATTCTTACAGTTCCGGAACTAAATGAGTTCTGCTTTGGAAGCCTTGTTTACTTCTTCGAAAAGGCCTGCGGTATAAGTGGTTACCTCTTGGGAGTAAACCCATTCAACCAGCCAGGAGTTGAAGAATATAAAAAGAACATGTTTGCACTTTTAGGCAAACCGGGATACGAAGAAGAAAAGAAGAAGCTTGAAGCACGTCTCAAATAAGAATAAAAGAAATAATTTAAAGCCGGGGAAGAATGTTTTATTCGCCCCCGGCTTTCTGCTTATTATTAAGGATTTAGTAATAATTTAGTCATTCCTTAATTTTGTCATTCCTTAATTTAGTCATGACAAAAAATAACTTCCTCTATAAATTTCGTTCATGTGTTGACTTATTAAGTCATATAAAACACTGTTATCTCAGGTCTGGATAAAAACCTCAGTGGGAACAAAACATTCCCAAGACCGTTGCTTATATAAATATCAACTCCATTTAACCTGTGATGTCCCCTTTTGATACCCATTTTACAGAGTTTTTCCCTTCTTAACACCTTGAACTCCAAATCAAATGGCATCCATATCTGTCCTCCATGAAAATGACCGCAAAAAAGGTAATCAATTTTTCCTTTGGGTATTTCCAGTACTACATCAGGGTTATGAGTGATCGCAATATTAAGCTTAGCATCCTTTGCACATTTTTTTACAGCTTTATCAATGTCGTGCTCTCCCCTTCTATAGTCAGTAATTCCTATTATGTTGTACTTTACTCCACCCTTTATAAAAACCTCCGAGTCATCATGCAAAACAATAACTCCCTGTTTCTCCACTTCCGTTAAAAAACTGTTAAACCCACCTTTCTTATCGCTCAAAAAGGCTTCGTAATCGTGATTTCCAAAGCACATATATATTTTGATGTTCCCCTTAATTTCATTTAGAAATCCTATGAATTTGGGAATATCCGATTGTCTTGTAATATAGTCACCGGACATTAGTATAAGATCAGGCGATTCTTTTTCAATTATGTTTTTTATTTTATATGGCTTCACCCTAAGCAAATTTATATGTATATCGGTAAGATGAATGATTTTAAGTCCTTTGCTGCTTTTTGTAAACCTAATCCTTTTTAATTCCAGATTTCCTGCTTCAAACCACATATATGTAAGGGCTAAAACCCCCAAAATTAAAAGTGCTGTAAGTATGTAATACATCATATCCTCCAGTTATGGCATGGTTGAAATATTACTTCCCGTTTTGAGCGTGTGTTCACGAGTTAGTAATGTCTAAGAAATAACATCCGATTCTCAGCGTCCAAAACCCCGTTAAATCGTCGAGATTTTGTCCTTGAGAATACGAAGTTATTTCTAAGGCATTCCTTAAGTTAACTTAGAAAGCGAAATTATACGGGAAGTTATATTTTCACCATGCCTAAAAAACTCATGCTCTTAATATTATATTTAATAGATGTCCATAATTCAATGACTTATTTAATCTATATTAAAAGTGATAAACCTATTACATTTGTCTGTCGCAAATCCCGTTGAACCGTTCGTTATTTGCTCCGCCAAATGTAAGATTATTAACACTTTTAATCTATAAAGTGATTAAAGTTTACTAAATCTTCACTCTATATTATTGAGGTTCATATATTGAATTGATAATGCTATTAATAATACATTATGTATTCTTAATCAAATAATTTATGAGGTGAAAATAATGAATTTCGATACCCCAATTATAACCCAGCACAGCCTAAATCCCCAAACTGCACGAAATTTATCAAATTCAACCAAATCCCTTCCCATGATGGAAGGAATAACCCCTCGCTGGCTCCTTAAGTTCCTGCCATGGGTTCCTGTAGAAGCCGGGGTTTACAGGGTTAACAAGATCAAAAAACATGATATATACCCTGAAATGATAAGCTTTGATAATACTAACATTCAAGTAGGGCCAAAACAAATTGCTCAAATTCCGTTTTTCCAGAATGTTGATATGGATAAAATGAATACATTATCCTCACTCTTCCATAAAAAAGAGTTTGATGGAGGGAATGTTATTTGTGAAGGTGCTCCTGAATCCAATGAATTCTTAATAGTGGCAAATGGAAAAATTGAAGTTACAACCAAGGGTTTAAGCGGTGAAAAACTTAATATCGACATACTTTCGGCAGGTGACTATACCAACGTGGACGCCTTTATAAACAATTCCATGAGGCCAATCTATATCAAAGCACTTACACCTTGCACTGTATTTTCCCTTGATAAAAAGGCACTTGCAGGTCATTTGGACAATTCCCCTCAATTGGCTGAATCCATTAATAATGCAGTATCATACTGGCTTTCAAAAAAGAAATCTGTTAACGAAAACCAAGAAAAGCTAATAAACATAAAATCCGGTAAAATGGGTGAATATGAGCTGCCTCATACATATCCCGATTATGAAGAAAACCCAAGAGAATATATTCTGAGCCTCATTCAGACAATTTTAAAAACCAACTCGCATGTTACCGATATTTTCAACAGCCCAATAAACCAATTGGATGAACAGGTCAGATTGACAATAGAAGCGATGAGGGAAAGACAGGAGTGGGAAATCATTAATAACAAAGACTTTGGTCTTCTAAACAATGTCTGCCCATCCATGAAGATTCATCCTAAAGATTCAGGCCCTACCCCGGATGATATGGATGAATTGCTTTCTAGGGTATGGAAAAAACCTGCTTTCTTCCTGGCACACCCAAAAGCTATCGCCGCCTTTGGAAGAGAATGTACTAGAAGAGGCGTTCCGCCGCCTACTGTCAACTTCTACGGCTCACCTTTTGTCACATGGAGAGGCGTACCCATAGTTCCCTGTGACAAGCTTATGGTTAATGGAAAGTGCTGTCACAAATCCTATCATGGCAGTACTAATATCCTTTTATTGCGAACAGGTGAAAAAGAACAGGGTGTTATCGGATTACACCAGCCCGGAATCCCAAATGAAACCAACATACCCAGCCTTTCAATGAAATTTGCAGGAATTGACCAAATAGGTTTATCATCATACATTCTAAGCCTTTATTTCTCTACTGCTGTATTGAGTAGAGATGCCATAGGCATGTTGGAAAATGTAGAGGTGGGTAAATATTATGATTACGAATAATTATTACCATAATTCCGTTAACGAAGCTGATTACTATTTTTTAAAGCAGCAATGTGAAAACACACTTAAAAAAAATTTTTTTGCCAATAGTGAACAAAATGCTGGGCTCAACAATATTCGTAAAGATTTCCCCATACTCAGCAGAAAAATAAACGGCAAAAACCTTGTTTGGCTGGATAACGCTGCTACTACACAAAAACCTTTATGTGTCATGGAATCATTAAATCGGTATTATAAAGAGCATAATTCAAATGTCCATCGCGGAGCACATACATTGGCAAAAGAGGCCACAGAAGAATATGAATCTGCAAGGAAAAAGGTTCAGAGGTTCATCGGTGCCTCCTCACCTGAAGAAATAATTTTTCTTAGAGGTACGACTGAAGCTATAAACCTTGTAGCAAACACCTACGGCAATATGATAATCAATAGCCAAGACGAAATTTTGGTGACACAGATGGAGCATCACTCAAATATTGTTCCATGGCAGATGCTGTGCCAAAAAAAGGGTGCTAGAATTGTGCCTATTCCAATCAATAATAAAGGTGAAATAATTCTTGAAGAGTACGAAAAGCTGTTTTCACCACGCACCAAAATGGTAGCTATAACCCAGGTTTCCAATGTTTTAGGCACTATAAATCCCATAAGAGAGATGGCGGCTATTGCACACAGTCGCGACGTAAGTGTACTTGTGGATGGTGCTCAAGCTGCACCTCATTTACCTACTGATGTCCGTGAACTGGATGCAGACTTCTATACACTATCCGGACATAAGATGTATGGCCCAACAGGCATCGGTGTCCTATACGGCAAAAAAACTCTTCTTGATAGCATGCCTCCCTGGCAAGGCGGCGGCGGAATGATAAAGAATGTCGATTTCGATAAAACCGTATATATGGGCTCACCATATATATTTGAAGCGGGTACCGGAAATATAGCTGATGCAGTAGCACTCGGTGCTGCCGTTGATTACGTTGAAGAAATAGGCATGCACAATATAGAATGTCATGAACAGCAGCTTACAAAGTATGCTATGGAAGCACTATCAGCCATTAAAGGTTTAAATGTTATTGGTAATGCATACAATAAAACCAGTGTATTGTCCTTCATTTTAGAAGGTGTGCCACCACAGAAAATGGCAGAACTTTTAGATGGCGAAGGAATTGCCGTAAGAGCAGGCCACCACTGTGCTCAGCCTGTACTGAAGCATTTTGGTTTAAGCAGCACTTTAAGGGCTTCAATCGGACTGTATAATACTCGTGAAGACATTGATGCCTTGGTTGAGGGGATTAAAAAGCACAGATATACAAAATAATTTCTTATACATCAAAAATTCCTGGATATTAATATAAATAAAATGCCATCCTGGTGCTCTTAATCAAGATGGCATTTCTACTATCCTTATTATTCTTATTATCTTTATTATCTTTATTATCTTTATTATCCTTAATATCCTTATTACCCTTCCTACACTTTCTTAAGCAGCATCTTAACGCCAAATCCTATGATTATAATTCCAACCAGAACATTCATCACATCTACCACTGTCTTATTAATCATTGGATGAAGCAAGCTGACAATGATGGCAAATATGCTTAAGAAAACAAGGGTTGCCATTACAGCCCCAACACCAAAAAACCTCATTTCCTTTTTGCTAAAACCTTCGCTTGATAATTTTGTCGCAAATACACCTGACCAGAAAAGTATTGATAATGGACTTGAGGCAGTTAAAATGAAGCTGGTTATAAACGCATTCGATGTATCATAAAGATTACTGCTGCCAGCTATAGTAGGTACTATTTTTATGCCGAAAGTCCCGAGAATAGTTCCTAACCCAAAATAAATTAGAATTACCGTCCCAAAATATTTCATTGCTTTTTTAACACTATCTTTTTCCAGAAGGGAACCAATTCCCAAAATGGCAAGTGTTACGAATATAGCGTCCATTAATGTCGCAGCAAGCACGGCAGCTTCAGCCGGAAGAAATCCCCCATTGGTGGCGGTGTTAAATATGTATATACACACCGGGCCTATTGCAAATTGAAGTATCAGCCCAAATTGAAATCCTTTTAAAATCATAGTCTATACCATTTTCATCATAGTTTTTATGTAATAAAATTATGCAATTTATGAAATATCACCTAATCACTATACCATACAAATGGCACTAAGGCAATTTGAAAAGCTAATTTGAAAAATTTAATATTTAAAATATATTAAAATTACTATGCTTTCGCACAAATTTAGATTTTTTCCAGCCCTGTTAGGCAGCAAAGTCAAGCAGGGCTTCTTTGACTCCAGTTTTTTTAAGAGAATCCCAGTATTCTGCGGAATCCCCTAAAACAATCTTT
>JAEYYB010000075.1 GCA_023430975.1 Bacillota bacterium
ATAAAACCACATTCTTTTACCACAGGAGTTTGCAAAGGTGAAATCTACTCTGAACGTTATCTTGTATTTGCAAAAGTAAATTCCACTTGAACAAAAATTGGGGTGGATTTTACTTTTGCAATTAAGGCATTTAACACATTTAATAAAGATTTATAAAAAAAACTTCTCAAGAAAATTAAAATATGTTAGAATACTATAGAGTAAAAAAGTCATAGGAGGAATATTGATGAAACACATTAAGACGCTTAACGGTTCTAATCTGAAAGACAGTGTTAAAAATGGCGGTTGTGGAGAATGTCAGACATCATGCCAGTCCGCATGCAAGACATCTTGCACAGTAGCAAATCAAAGCTGCCAGAAGCAATAAGTAAAATATGGCTTTCATAACGGAAGTGGTATTTTAGGTATTTCTAAGTACATAGCATGCCGATTATTTAAGGATGTGTCACATCGGTATGTTCAGTTTAAAGTGGAAGGTGATATATTATCTCACTTTCCACTTTTTGAATGTCTAGGAAATTATGATGTATTTTACAACACAATTCCTTATGACAACAATTAAGGCCGCAAAATCGCAAGTGATTTTGTTCATGTATCAATGTGTTAAAATGAAGTTTAGGCGGGAGTTGAATTTATTTTTATGATTCACAGGTTTAAAATGTTTGGAACAAATATTGTCACAGATGTGAACAGCGGATCTGTTCATATTTTTGATGATATATCTTATGATGTACTTGATTATTACAAGGATTTTTCAAAGGAAGAAATTGTGGACAAGCTGTCTTCAAAATATCCAAAGGAAGCCATTGGTGAAGCCATTTTAGAAATAGATGAACTGTGTAAAAAGGAGCTTTTATTCTGTCCTGATGTATACGAGGAATATCTACCTCTATGGGACAAGGAGCCTGTAGTTAAAGCATTATGCATTCACATTTCGCATGACTGCAATTTAAGATGCAAGTATTGCTTTGCCTCCACAGGGAATTTTGGTGGTAAGAGATCCATGATGACTCCTGAAATAGGTAAAAAGGCCATAGACTTCCTAATTAGAGAGTCGGGCAACAGAAGAAATCTTGAACTGGATTTCTTTGGAGGAGAGCCCATGATGAATTTCAATACCGTAAAGGAAATAGTAGAGTATGCTAAAAGTATATCTTCCAAACATAACAAGAATTTCAAATTCACACTTACTACAAATGCTCTTCTTTTAAAGGAAGAACATAAGGAATTTATCAATAATAATATTCAAAACATAGTTTTAAGTATTGACGGCAGGGAAGAAACAAATGACAGGATGAGATACAAGGTTGACGGAAGCGGCTCATACAAGGATATAATAGGCAAGATAAAGGATGTGGCTGATTCGAGAAACCAGGAAAATTACTATGTAAGGGGTACCTTTACAAGAGAGAATCTTGATTTTTCCAATGATGTACTACATCTTGCAGATGAGGGCTTTAAGCAGATATCGGTTGAACCGGTAGTAGCAGCAAAGGATACCGGTTATGATATACGTGAGGAAGATCTTAACACATTATACGACCAGTACGAAAAACTAGCTTATGAATATGTAAAACGAAGCAAGGAAGGAAATTGGTTTAACTTTTTCCATTTCATGATAGACTTGGAGCAGGGACCTTGCATTGCCAAAAGATTAAGGGGATGCGGCTCTGGGCATGAGTATATGTCTATAACTCCTGAGGGAGATATCTACCCTTGTCATCAGTTTGTCGGAATGGAAGAATTCAAGATGGGTAATGTAAACGATGAATCCACGTTTAAAGATACCCAGAAGAAGTTTATGAAATCCAATGTATATACAAAGGAAGATTGTAAAAAGTGCTGGGCTAAATTTTACTGCAGCGGCGGATGTGCAGCTAATGCATACCAGTTTAACGGCGATATCAATCTGCCTTACAGGATCGGATGTGAGCTTGAGAAGAAGAGGGTTGAGTGTGCACTTTGGATCAAGACTCAGGTTTAAGAATTGATACTTTAATTTAGTAATTGCACTAGATTAAAGGTGTATACGTATAAGGATAAATCATTTTTTGTTTAAATTTACAGTTGATATATCCTAGAAATTTTTGTTAATCCTATAATTACATGGTCGAATAACTCAAAAAGTATTGACGAGAATGCTTTTAAAATTATATAATATCGTCATGCGGACAAGTTCAAAAGGGGGAATTTTACAGATGAGAGGTAAGGATGCGGTCAAGTTCTTTACAGTTATTGCTGTAATAGCAATTTTGACCTTTTTAGCTTTTAATCCTAGTGGTACGGAGATTCCAGGAATAGGAACCATACCAAGTGCTTATGACATACGTCAGGCTGCGGATTTAAAAGGTGGTATTGATGCAGTATTAGCTCCAAAGGATAAAGATGGAAAAGCTTATGCAGCAAAGAATGAAGAACTAAATCAGGCTAAATCAGTTATTGAGCACAGGCTTGATGCAAAAGGTGTAATGGACAGGGTTGTTACAGTTGACCAAGCCAAAAAAAGAATTACCGTTCAGATTCCTTTGAAAAAAGGTACAACCATTGAAGATCCGGGCAGTACAATAGATGATCTTGGAAAAATGGCATTGCTTACATTTAGAGAAATAGATGAAACCAAGTCCGCAACTGGTCAGATTACTCCTGTAAGTGGTGATCCAATATTAGAAGGTAAAAACGTTAAGAGTGCTAAGTATCAGCAGGATCCACAGGATGGCAGCCATGATGTTGCACTTAAATTGGATGCCGAAGGTACAAAGAAGTTTGCAGAAGCTACTGCAAGGCTTATAAATAAAAGAATAGGCGTATTTATGGATGATATGCTTTTATCAGCACCAAGCGTTAGAGTTGCTATAACCGATGGTGAATGTGTTATCGAAGGACAGGATTCTCTTGAAGAAGCAGTAAGACTTGCACAGGACATTCAATCAGGTGCTATGCCGTTCAAGCTTGCAGCTGAGAGCACAAGCTCAATAAGCCCGATACTTGGATCAAATGCACTTAGTGTTGGTGTAACATCCGGTGTTGTAGCATTTATTCTTGTTTGTCTGTTCATGCTTATGTTCTACAGATTGCCTGGAGTACTTGCTTGTGTAGCACTTTTGGGACATACTGTTATGCAGCTGTTGTCTATATCCTGGCTTAATCTTACAATGTCACTTCCTGGTATTGCAGGTCTTATACTTTCAATAGGTATGGGCGTTGACGCCAACGTTATCATATTTGAGAGGATTAAGGAAGAGCTTAGAAATGGAAAGACTTTACGTTCTGCAATAGATTTGGGTTTTAAAAGAGCATTCAGTGCAGTTTTAGACAGTAATATAACTACTTTAATTTCAGCCGTTGTACTTCTTAACTTTGGTACAGGGCCGATAAAATCATTTGCAATTACTCTGATCGTTGGAGTTATTCTGAACTTCCTTACAGCCGTAACTGCTTCAAGACTTATGCTTAAGTCCGTAGCTGGCTTGAATATTGCAAAGCACAGATGGCTGTATGGCGTGAAAGGAGTGAAAGAACAGAATGATTGATTTATATGGTAAGAGATTTTACTTTTTTGGATTATCCATTTTAATAGTAATAGCAGGTATAGTTGGTTATTTTGTACATGGCGGTTTTAACCTCGATATCCAATTCGAAGGTGGAGCTATTGTATCTTTACAGATGGAAGATAATAATTTCGATGCTGCAAAAGCAGCAGACGATGTATCCAAAGCAATTAATAAAAAGGTATCTGCTCAAAAGTCTGAAAGGGTTGATCCTAACGGTAAGGACAGGATATACATGCTGGTATTGAACGTTGCTGAGAAGACTCAGAGCTTATCAAGCGAAGAAGTTTCAAAGGTGCTCGATACAGTTAAAGGTAATTTCAAGGTTAAGAAGGATACTCAGCCTGAAATAAGAAACGTATCGGCGTTCATAGGACAGGAACTATTAAAAAATGCAATGGTGGCAACTGTTATAGTTTGTATACTTATAATATTATACCTGTGGTTCAGGTTCAGAACCATGTCGGGACCGTCGGCAGGGGTTATGGGTGTTGTAGGCCTATTGCATGATGCTGCTGTTATGATTTCAGTATACACAATATTCAATATACCTATGAATGAATCCTTTATAGCTGGTATATTGACTATACTTGGTTATTCAATGTGTGATACAATCATTATTTATGACAGAGTAAGAGAAAATACAAAGCTCCTTAGAAAAGTTCCTATAGCTGAGCTTGTAAATAAGAGTATACTGCAAACACTTGGAAGATCAATCAACACAGTTTTAACTGTTTTGATAAGTATAGCTACCGTTTACGGTTTTGCAGTTTACTATCATATTGAATCAGTACAAGAATTTACATTACCTCTCTTAATAGGTATCGCAAGTGGATGTTATTCATCTATATTCATATCAAGTCCGTTATGGGTAATGTGGAAGCAATATAAGGCTAAACAGCCAACAGTTTCTAAAGCTTAATGATTATTATTTTTAAATATAAAATGCCGGTCATATGATCGGCATTTTTTGATGTCTGGGAAATTGTGTCGGTGATTAATTATAAACTTGCCAATATGGAATATTTGTGTTATTGTAATTATTATATCCGGCGGTATCTATATAAATTACGATAAAAATCTTACATTACATCGAGCATGTAGCCAACGATTCAAGGATACATGCGAAAACGTAATGTAATAGATTTTTCGTAATTTATCTATATGAAAAGTGTTAATAATCTTACATTTGTCACTTTTAAAAAAAACGAACTGCACGGATAAATAAACATTATTTTTTACAAACTGCTTTGAGCCCTAAGGGACGGAGACAGGTCAAATTTTAATCAACGCTTATTTGGCCATTCTCTTTTTTGGATGGCTTTTATAGTTTGTAAAAATACTATGGAGACACACTATGAACAATAATTTTACTACTAAGGATTTTGTACAAGTTAAAAGGGACGGAAGAAAAATAACAATGCTTACCGCTTATGATTATCCTACTGCCAAGATAATTGACCAGGCAGGTATTGACTGTATACTGGTAGGAGATTCCCTTGGAATGGTTGTACTTGGCTACGAAGATACTACAAAAGTCACAGTGGGGGATATGATACACCATACAAAAGCCGTTGTCAGAGGAACAAAACATGCTATGGTAATTACTGATTTGCCATTTACCTCATATCACACCGGTGTATACGATAGTGTTAGAAATGCTGCAAGGCTGGTATCTGAAGGAGGCTGCAAGGCAGTTAAGCTTGAAGGCGGAGAAGATTTTAAGGATGAAATAAAGGCGATTATAAGGGCTGGTATACCGGTAATGGGACATTTGGGGTATACACCACAGTCTATAAATATATTTGGCGGGCACAAGGTACAAGGTAAGACCATAGAAGGAGCAAGAAAGTTAATAAAGGATGCACTAGCCCTTCAGGAAGCAGGAGTATTTTCAATTGTGCTTGAATGTATTCCAATGAAGCTTGCGGCATTAATAAGTGAGAAGCTTAGTATTCCAACAATTGGCATAGGCTCAGGGGTGGAATGTGACGGTCAGGTAATTGTAATACATGATGCAGTAGGGTTATACAGGGATTTTAGCCCAAAACACGTTAAAAAGTACGCTAATGTAGGTGATATTATAGAGCAGTCTGCAAAAGACTATATTAATGACGTTACTAATAAGTATTTTCCACAAGCATGCAATTCTTACAAGATAGATGATGATGTTATTGATATATTAAGGGGAGAATTTTAAATGAGAGTTATAGAGAAAATAAGCGATTTAAAAGCCATTATACGTTCACAAAAATCTTCAGGAAAGACTATTGGTTTTATTCCTACAATGGGCTTTCTTCATCAGGGTCATTTGTCATTGGTTAAAGCATCAAAAGACGAAAACGATTTTACTATCATGAGTATTTTTGTTAACCCTACTCAGTTTGGGCCCAATGAAGATTTTGACAAGTATCCTAGAGATATGGCAAGAGATACAAAGCTGGCTGAGGCAGCTGGCGTTGATGTAATATTTGCACCTTTAAAGGATGAAATGTATCCTGATGGATATAAAACCTATGTTGATGTTGTGGATATTACCAATGTATTATGCGGTAAATCACGTCCCGGTCATTTTAAAGGAGTAACAACGGTTGTGACAAAGCTTTTTAATATAGTTGAACCGGACAAGGCCTATTTTGGTCAAAAAGATGGTCAGCAGGTGATTGTTTTAAAAAAGATGGTACGAGACTTAAATATGAACCTGGAGATAGTAACATGCCCTATAGTAAGGGAAAGCGACGGGCTTGCCATGAGCTCAAGAAACACTTATCTTTCTCCGGAACAACGCAGTGGGGCATTGGTTCTCTCTAAATCGCTCTTTAAAGCGGAACAGCTGATAAAAGATGGAGAAAGAGATGTTGCCCATATAATAGGGTATATAAGCGAAAAAATATCAGAAATAAGCTTTGCAGATATTGATTATGTTGAGGTTACAGACATAATTAATCTGGAAAAAGTTGATACTATAAATGGAAAAGTATTAATTGCGTTAGCTGTAAGGTTTGGTAAAACAAGGCTTATAGATAATGTAATAGTGGAGGTGTAAAATATGTTTTTAACTTTGATGAAATCGAAAATACACCGGGTAAAGGTAACTGAGGCTAATCTTGACTATGTAGGCAGTATAACTATAGATGAAGACCTTATGGATGCGGCTGATTTAATGAAAAATGAGAAGGTACAAATTGTAAATAATAACAATGGTCAAAGATTTGAAACGTACGTTATTCCAGGCAGCCGTGGAAGTGGGATGATTTGTTTAAACGGTGCTGCAGCAAGGCTTGTACATCCAGGTGATACTATAATAATCATTTCATATGGTATGTTTGAAAGGAAAGAGGCTTTGGAATTTACTCCTAAAATAATTTTTGTGGATGACAATAATAGTGTAAAAGAGATTAAGGGAGAAGAAAAACATGGGCATATTTACCAATCATAGAGATTGGTAAATATGCCTTAGGAATGGCTTAGAAATAACATCCAATTCCATCGTCCAAAACCCCGTTAAATCGTTGGGATTTTGTCCTTGAGAATATGAAGTTATTTCTAAGGCATTCCTTAATAAATGTCTAAGAAATTATAGTTTACTCACATCACAATTTATGAATTCTTTTTGAATAAATAATCCAAAACCAGACTTCCAATCACAGCTTCCGCCAGTATTGTGAAGCTGTTTTTTACTAAGGTTCTGGCCACGAGTTCATAGAATAAATCCTTATTTAGAAAAAAGTGGTTGCAGACAATAAGTAAAGCACCTAAAATAAGTAATATAAAGGATATTATGGAACCCGTTTTGATAATGATTTTATTTTTTCTTCCTAAATTATTAAATTCAGATCTTATTTTTTCTAGATTTTTTGTCAAATTAAAGTACATTGGACTAACCCCCATATAAGATATCTACTTTATGTTAACATAATATCACAATAACCTTCAATGATTAATATTTTCCCTATGTTTTATGAATTTCCAATTCAAATTTATTAGATTGATCATCATAGATATTTATATTATTAGTGGGAGTTATTATTAATAATGGTAACACAATCCTTTTGAGTACCATATCTTTTGTCGAATTCTGAACGTAAAAGTTGCGTAAAGTGTTGAAATAAGTGGCTTTTGAACGAAATGTTTTTGTTTAAAATATATTAAAAATAATATATAATTTATTCAGAAGTTTTAATAATTACTGTATTAATTTTACACATTTTACAAAGGAGGAACACAAATGATTAAAAAATATTTGCAGAGAAAAATTAATATTGACGCTGATAATACAAATGATGAAAGAAATGAAAAAATGGAGATAGAATATTATTTGCTAGAAAGTGACAGTTATGGTTCTGACGCAGCATATGGGCAAAAGGTATACGGTATAGAAATTATTAAAAAAACAGAAGAAGAGGATATTGAATCAGAATTCGTCAAGAATCTATCAACAAGCGTTGACAGTGTAAGCAGCATTCTGGATAAATTGGTGAAAAACTCAGTAACACCTGTTGGTATGCCATTTGTCCTGGATGATTTGATCGGCGTATGACATCCATGGAGTAACATATATATTAAATAAATAATCGCTTTAGCATGACCCGGAAGTAATTTATAAAACATGCTTTAACAAAAAGAAATCGGCCTTAAAATTAGGGGCCGTTTTTTATTTCATCCCTAAAATTTATATAAAAAGTTTCTCAAATTGCTGTAATATTGCTGTAAAATCCCAAAAAACTTGAATATTTAATCTGTTAATGATATAGTATATAATAATTTTATCGTAATATTACGCTTTAGCCTTGTAAAGGAGATGTGTTCTTTATGACAATCCGGGAAAATTACGAATCCTATGAAGAAAAATTTTTGTCTGAGTTTGCTACAAAGAGCAATCAATCTAAAGGTCGGGAAAAGGAAGAAGTGAAATGTACAGTAAGGACCGACTTTCAGAGAGACAGGGATAGGATAGTATATAGTAAGGCGTTTAGACGACTCAAGCATAAGACACAAGTTTTTATATCTCCTGAAGGGGATCATTACAGGACAAGATTAACCCATACACTTGAGGTTTCACAGATTGCCCGTACATTAGCCAGAAGTTTAAGATTAAATGAAGATCTTACAGAGGCTATAGCACTAGGACATGATTTAGGGCACACACCATTTGGACACTCAGGGGAAATGGTTTTGGACAGGGTTTGTCCCCATGGGTTTAAGCATAATGAGCAAAGCCTACGTGTGGTTGATATCTTGGAAAGAGAAGAAGGTCTCAATCTTACATGGGAGGTTAGGGACGGTATAAGGAATCATACAGGAAAAAATATAGCTTCCACATTGGAAGGGCAGCTGGTAAAATTTGCAGACAGAATTGCATATATAAATCACGATATAGAAGATGCAATACGCGGAAAAGTCCTTACGGAAGACATGCTGCCTAAGGAATGCGTAAATGTGTTGGGCAAAAGCTCAAGTAAAAGAATAAACAATATGATTATAAATATCATTGAAAACAGCACCAATAAAGAAAGGATTTCAATGAGTGAAGAGTTTCAAAAGGCCAAGGATGAGTTGAGACAATATATGTTTGAAAATGTCTACGTTGGATCCATAGTTAAAAAGGATGAGATTAAAGCACAGAATATAGTGGCTGAGTTGTATCAACATCTTGTAAAAACACCTGAGCTTATACCTAAAGAAACAGCAAAATGGCTTGACAGCTATGGGATTGACAGAGTGGTATGCGATTATGTGGCGGGAATGACAGATAGGTATGCAGTAAAAAAATTCCATGATATATTTATTCCTGAGTCATGGAGATTTTAACTGAATACGATCATTTGTATATTGAAAGTAGAATCCCCTAATATCTATTGAAAAATAAATATTAGGGGATTCTCATGATATTTTTTAAATAAATTTGGATGAAAGGTATATGATTGTAAAAATAAAGAAAAAATATAATTAAATTACGTTGTATATTGATAGATGAATTGCTTTCTAAGTGTAATAGCAACGTTTTAATAAAATTCTTTTATTTATTATTAATAAATACTTGTGAAACTATAAATAATTATATTAAAATATATAAAATAATGAAAAAAAGAAGGAATAATTATAAATATGTCGAAGAAATACTAATAATTAAGACTTTTATTAACAAATAGGAAATTAGGACTTGAAAAATTAATGTTTTTTATATATGGTATATATGGTTGTTGAGGTTGTTAAATGCGTTTAAGTGATGAGCAGATTGAAGAAATAAGAGTAAATAATGATATAGTTGATGTTGTAGGTGAATATGTAAGATTGGAGCGAAAGGGACAATACCTTTTTGGATTGTGTCCTTTCCATAAGGAAAAATCGCCTTCTTTTTGTGTAACCCCATCAAGGCAGATGTTCAGATGCTTTGGATGCGGCAAAGGCGGAAATGTATTTCATTTTATAATGAACGCTGAAAACCTTGATTTTATAGAAGCAGTCAGACTACTAGCCGATAGGGCTAGAATACAGTTGCCGGAAGGTGATAGTGAAGAAGAGAAAAAAATTGCTAAGTTAAAACAGGAAGTTTTAAAGATTAATGTCGAAACTGCACGTTTTTTTCATAAGCAGTTGAATTCGCCAAAAGGTGAGAAAGCATTAAAGTATTTAAATAACCGTAAAATAAGTGAAAGTACAATAAGAAAGTTTGGGATAGGTTATTCCTTGGATGATTGGGACATACTCCATAAGCATTTAAGCTCATTGGGGTTTTCTAATGAGGCTTTGAAAGAAAGCGGCCTATTGATTCCCAATAAAAACGGCGGTTACTTCGACAGGTTTAGAGGAAGAGTTATTTTTCCGATATTTGATTTAAGAGGAAATGTAATCGGATTTGGCGGTAGGATTATTGAGGACGCAAAAACCGATAATACGGGCTATAAGGAGCCCAAGTACATGAATTCTCCTGAAACCATGGTTTATAATAAAGGAAGAAATCTGTACGCATTAAATTATGCTAAAAACTCAGGTGATAATACCCTCCTTATAGTTGAGGGATATATGGATGTAATATCTTTACACCAGAATGGAATAATAAATACTGTAGCTTCTCTTGGTACAGCACTGACGGAAAGTCAGGGAAGAATTTTAAAGAAATATGCTGAAGAGATAATTATCTGTTATGATGCAGATATGGCCGGTCAATCGGCAGCGATGCGAGGACTTGACCTGTTGAACGATATAGGATGCAGTGTGAAAGTACTGACAGTTCCGGATGGAAAAGATCCGGATGAGTTCATCAAAAAAAATGGCCAAGCTGCCTTTAGAAAGCTTATTGAAGGCTCGCTGTCCCTTATTGAGTACAAGATAAAGTTTCTAAAGAACCAGATAGATGTTGAGACAACAGAAGGAAAGTTAAAATTTTTAAACAAGACGGCAGATGTTCTTACGAAAGTTGATAATAGGCTGGAACGAGAAATAAATATTAAAAAGCTTTCAAAGGATTATGGTATATCGGAGGAATCTATATATGCCGAGGTAATGAAAAGAACCAAGCCTAAAGGTGAAATAAAAAAATCTGTTATTGATACGAAAGGTTTTAAAGATAAAAAAATCGTTAATAATAGTGAAAATAGAGATTTGGAAAAGTTAATACACTTGGAAAGAATGCTTATAATGCTCTTTTCAATTGACAACGGTGTTTACAAACTTATTAAAGACAGGATTAGCAGAGATTATTTTATTGAAGAAAACAGGCAAATTGCTTCAATTGTATTGGATAAGCTTGAGAATAATAAGGGCATTGTAGCTGCAGAACTATTCAGCGTAATAGGGACAGAGGCAGCAAATGAGTATTCTAGGATAATTCAAGACGAATGCAATTTCGAAGACAATAAAAAGGCTGTTTTAGATATATTAAGAAAGATTGATATTATCAAACTAGAGAAAAGACAAAAAGAAATTTTAGAACTGCTAAGCGGTAAAAATGATTTAGTAGAAGGAGATGTTGTAAAATTAAAAGAGGAACTAAAGCTGTTAGTACAGAAGCAAAAAAGCCTTTAATTATGAGTTGTGCTGAAGGGAGGGTAACTGTTGAAACCAAACAATGAGAGCAGGAAAGTAGTTTTAAAAGAGTTGGTCGACAGGGGTAAGGCTAAGGGAATGCTGACATATAAAGAAATTATGGATGCATTTGAAGAAATTGATCTTGAGCCTGATCAGATAGAGAAAATATATGAAACATTAGAGAATGTAGGTATAGATGTAGTTGGAGATATAGATGCTGAGATAGAAGACATTCAATTGACTGAAGAGGATCTTGATATTTCCATTCCAGAGGGCATCAGCATAGATGACCCCGTGAGAATGTATTTGAAGGAAATAGGAAAGGTACCTTTATTATCAGCTGATGAAGAAATTGACTTGGCAAGAAGAATGGAAAAGGGTGATGCGGAAGCAAAACGCCGCTTGGCTGAAGCCAACTTGAGGCTTGTTGTCAGCATAGCCAAGAGATATGTAGGAAGAGGGATGCTATTTCTGGACTTGATCCAGGAAGGTAATCTGGGACTTATTAAAGCAGTTGAAAAGTTTGATTATACAAAGGGTTATAAATTCAGTACCTATGCAACATGGTGGATAAGACAAGCTATAACCAGAGCAATAGCAGATCAGGCACGTACAATAAGGATACCTGTTCATATGGTTGAAACCATAAACAAGCTTATAAGGGTATCAAGACAGCTTTTACAAGAGCTTGGAAGAGAGCCTGCACCTGAAGAAATTGCTAAGGAAATGGGAATGTCTGTTGACAAGGTCAGGGAGATTATGAAGATATCCCAGGAGCCTGTTTCGTTGGAAACACCTATAGGTGAAGAAGAAGACAGCCATTTAGGAGATTTTATTCCCGATGATGATGCTCCGGCACCTGCTGAAGCGGCTGCATTTACTTTGTTAAAGGAGCAGCTGATAGATGTGCTTGATACTCTTACAGCAAGGGAAGAAAAGGTATTAAGGCTGCGTTTCGGCTTGGATGACGGAAGAGCCCGCACTCTTGAAGAAGTTGGTAAGGAATTTAACGTTACCAGGGAAAGAATTCGTCAGATCGAAGCAAAGGCGTTAAGAAAACTAAGGCATCCTAGCAGGAGCAAAAAGTTAAAAGACTACTTGGATTAAACTCGATTAAATCGAGTTTTTTTCTATGTAAGTCATTTTTTCTTAAGTCATTTTTCATTCATGCATTCTCCTCTCAACAAGTCAACTCGTTTTATTATTGTTGCAGCAAATTGTAAAATAGCTCCTCCTGTTTTTATTCTTCCACAATCAGCTTTCTATATTAAAAGTGTTAATAATCTTACATTTGGCGGAGCAAATAACGAACGGTTCAACGGGATTTGCGACAGACAAATGTAATAGATTTATCACTTTTAATATAACGTGAGTTCGATAATATGATTGTAATAAGAAT